>CALWUO010000105.1 GCA_944384745.1 uncultured Butyricicoccus sp. | reverse complement strand
TCTATAATCATAAGACTTTGGACGAATTGAAAGCCGCCGTGGAACTGGTGGAATAGGGGTTCAGAGGATTGAACAAACCATGTTCAAAGAACGCTGAACAGTAGCACATTAGTAACAGACAACCCCGGAAGCCTTGATATTACGGGCTTTTCCGGGGTTGTTGTTTTTATTTTACCATACTTCCAACTGCCTTTGCGGTAGATTACGGCGTGGAAAACGTTTCTGGAGAGAAAGTGTATGAGCAGACATTTGATGATGTACCCGTCAATCATTGGGCATTTTTGTACATTGAAGAGTTGGTGGAGCGTGGCGCAATCAACGGCTTTCCTGATGGGAATTTTTATCCCAACGAGACGGTCTCACGCGGTCAATTTGCAAAGATTATGGTGACCGCGGCAGGACTGACGGCTGCTCCGGCCAGCCGCAGCAGCTTTGCCGATGTACCATTGACGCACTGGGCTAGTCCTTTTGTTGAAACGGCAAAGTCTTACATGACAGCCTATCAAAATAGTGCAGGACAGATGCTGTTCAAGCCAGACGAAGCTGCAGTACGGGAAGATATTGCGGTGGCAGTGGTAATGTTGAAAGGCTATGATACACGGCTGGCAGATATAAGTCTTTTGGACGTGATGTTCAGTGATGCATACTCTATTTCTGCTGCTGCAAAACCCTATGTTGCACTAGCAGTCGAAAATGGCATCATTAGCGGCTATCCTGGAACGAACGGAGAAAAAGGCACCTTTGGGGGACAGCGTACTATCACCCGTGGCGAAGCTGCTGCTATGCTGTGGCGGGCTTTTCAATATGGTGATGACAATAAGGTAATCCCCGGAGAGGAGGAAAGCAGCACTGTCAAGCCGGGAGACAGTCAGAATCCCGTAACACCACCGGCTGACCAATACACCGTGGAGACGTTAGAGAGCCTTCCCAACCGTATGGACGACTATATCATTACCAAGACCGGACAGGTTTATTATCTGCAGGAGAATCGGTTGTATCACATTGCAGACGGCAAGACAGAACAGCTTTTTGACGGAAATACGGATTACTACAAAGAAGTTACGGCATTGGACTTTGTTAAACGGTTGCTCGAAGGACCGGAAGAGAACTATGGGAACGGAAATTTTGAGTTCCTTGATGAATCGGATCTCCTCTATTTTGATAGGATGCATCTGTTACAGCTGACCTATGATGCGGTGAACGACCGTGTTTATGTTGTGGGAATGACAAATCAGCAATCTATGGCATTGTTGGATTTTTATACAGTGCAGATTTATCAAGCGGAGGATATGAATGCCCCTGTTGCAGAGATACCGTATGGAACATACACCACTGGCGTAGGCTGGATACCATGGATCCAGTGTGCTGGGGACACTCTGCTCTATACGACCTATCCGGACACTGGTTATAATCACTATGAGGATAACATTGCAAAAATCGTAAATGTTTCCACTGGGGGACTCTCTTATTTCTGTGATAATTTTGAAGAGACATGCACTCACTTGCAGGTGAACGGTGAGATCATCCGCTGGTGGAGGAGCTATGTTTTGCGTGGTTCGGCCCAGAGATTTGTTCTCTCCAGTGGATCATGGGAAACAATTAACATTGTTGCAGATAATCTAAACGATGATACGATTTTTTGCACAGATCAGAATCAGATCTTCTATGCAGCCACGGACGGTATATATCGTCTGGGCGAAGCCGGAACCAACCGTCTGAAAGGTGAGGTGTTTTTGTCTTGGGAGGACTTGAATATACAGGATGGAAAGAGCATTGGAGAGATCGGGCAGTTTTTATTTGACGATTCCGGCAATATTATCTTTGCGGATTTGACTCATCAGGTCGTGCGGCGTATTAAGGTTTGACAAACTTATACAAGAATTAGAGATACCATTTGACTAGAGGTGAACCATCATAAAAAAGAATTTCGCAATTTTACTTATGCTGCTTCTAATAATTGGCATGTTTTCCAGCTACCAATCCAATATCAATGGCAGTACTAATGTTGCAGTGCTGGAGCAGTCTGACGATGTCGATGTAGCAATTACCGAAAAAAAGAATGCTGATAAATCTGAAAATGAGGATACGACTTTCAACGCGGATGCAGATACAAAAACGATATTTGTTGAAGAGAACAAACTATCCAATAACGGTAATTTGGAAACTGAGTCTGTGGAAAGCGTTCCGGATCATGAAGAAGAGGACAACGTTTGGACCATTCAAACAAAATATTTTTCCGTCAATGCCCCTAAAAACTGGAAAGAGATATTTTATTGTAAACAGGATGACATGAGTATCTACTTTATGCACCAAAAAAGTCATGATGATGGTTACGGTGGATATTTGTTTGGCATCCAGCTTTTCAGCGTGGATGATCCAGAGCCATACGAGATTCCAGAAGCTTGGATTTTGGGTGGCGTTGAAATTCCTGATTTAGGAGAATACAATGTGTGGCATACCGGTCCTTCTGATGTTCAATATTCGCCTGAATGTAGTGAAGAATATTGCCAATGTCTGGAAGAGGTTCCAGATATTTTGTCAACACTTTCATTTCATGACGGCTGTTACTTCTCACCAACACCATTCGAGGCAACGTTTGAAAATGATGAGGGTTACATAGATAATACAATAAGCGACCCTGGATATTCCACCAACGCACTAAGTGATAGTGCGTTGGAGTATAACGCTGGTATTTATCTCAGTGCAATTGCTTCTAATTTAGAAAGTGAGCAGAAAAGTTCCGGAAATACTATCTTCATGGCAGCTCCAAATGTTTTCATTACAGTAGTTAATCGATCAGAAGAAGCTGCTTTGCTTCGAGGTGAAATCAACTACTGGTTTCGAGGCGGCGACCCAGATGGAACAATTAGCGTAGAACTTTTGCTCGACCCGTATAGCGGTGAATTAATTAGCTATATATTTAATTAATCACAACATAAATTGCTAGATAACCATAATACAAGCGATATAGTCAAATTGGTTCCGCAGCAATTTGGAACATTCCACAATTTACGGCAGAAAAATAAACAGCAATTGCAAAAGAGATGTAAGCGTCAAACGTAACGGCGCATAGACAATCCCAGCTCCGAAATGATTCTCAGAGCTGGGATTGTCTCATCAT
>CALWUO010000104.1 GCA_944384745.1 uncultured Butyricicoccus sp. | reverse complement strand
ACTCCGGCTCCAGATAAAGGGTATACTGCTTCTGGGTATCTGCAAGCGACAGGGTCAAAACATCGCCGCTTTGAATGATTTGTGCGTTTTCCACCGGTGCGCCCTGGCGCGTTACCTGTACGGTGGCTGTGCTGGTATACTGAACCTTTGTCAAAAACTGCTTTACCGTAGTATTCTTTGGAATCCCGTTTACAGAATTGCCGCTATCCTGCTCCACGATCTGATACACGCTGGAGACCAAAAGCAGCTCGCTGCCCTCGTTGGCAAGGGCGCTTTCAAAGGCGCCAATGTCCGGCTTTAGACCAATGGGATTGCCAAAGAAATCCTGGTCTGCATGTACGCCCTGACTGGTCATCTCAAAGAGGAACGCAGGCGTTTGAACCATTGTGCCTGCATTGATGGCACGGGAGCCGTCTCGCAGCTTGTACCCGTCCAGCGTATTCAGCGCGTTCCCCTGGGCGTTGCCGGTCCTACCCTTTCCGGGATCGACCATCAGGGATGCTCCCTCTGCCGCATCCATCTGGATGTTATTTGTACCGGCGGGCACATTGTTGTAGTTTACAAAGATGTTGTTTGCATAGCCGCAGGTCCCGGTGCGCCAGTCTTCATTCCGGGGCGTGCTGCCGGCATAATAGATGATGTTGTTCTTCACATCCAGCGCGCCGTATCTGCCGGAGTTGGTGTACACAAAGGGTACGTTCTCCTTGATGTAGAAGGTGTTGTTGTAGATATTGGCGTTGGGGCTGGTGGCCGCTACGATAATGCCGGTGCTGTCGTTCTGGCTGATATTGTAGCGGAAGACGCTGTTATAGGCGTGCTGGAGGCAGATCATGAAGCAGCCGCCCTCGTTATCGTGGCTGTAGTTGTACTGATAGACAGTCCCGTCGCCCCAGTCGGCATCCCAGGCCTGTCCGTCGCCGTTCCAGCCGCCGTCATTGTGAGTATTATAGACCTCGTTGTACTGGAACACCGCGTCTTTGCACTTCCAGGGCCACACACTGGCCGCCACACATCCGAAAGGCTTGTCTCCACTGGTGCCCTCGCCCTTGTAGTCGCGGGCATTGATCTGGCTGGCCGCGCCGTTTGCCACGTTATACTCCACAATGGGCCGGTAGCAGTACATCGTGGTGATGGCATCTCCGCCCACATCCTCCAGGTAGTTGTTGCGAATGACCACGTTGGTCATGCCGTAGGTCTGGGCTGCTTCATTGGAGATGGTGGAGTCGGGAAATTTCGCATGGTACGCCGTATAGGCCATGGCAATGCCCCAGCGGTTGACGCTTTTCAGGTAGCAGTCTTCAATGAGAACATCGTTGTAACGGGCAATGCCGGTGGACGACTCGCTTTGGGGCTTAAAGACGGTAAAGTAGATGCCGCCGTTGTTCATGTGCTTGTCCTGTACGTTGCCCTCTACGTCCTGGATATCCAGGCCCTTCAGGTAGATGTGGTCCAGCGTGCCGCCGTTCTGGGCCACCACCGCCACGCCGGTTCGGTTCATCATACTGCGGCTGTTGTACGAAACATCGATATCCAGATTGCGGTTGGTCATGGCGATGTTGTTGATCTCGATGTACTCGCAGTCGTACAGCAAAATGGACGAGGACACATAGCCCCGATAGACATGCTGGGCATTGTCCAGCGCTGTACCGTAGTTCTGATACCAGATACCCTGCCCGTTGGTGTTGATTACAGGCAGGCCCGCGCTGGTATCGCCGTAAGCGTCGATTACGATCGGCGCATCCAGGGTACCCTTGACCTGGCGCAGGTGCAGAAATTCATTGTTGAAAATAGATCCCCGCTCCAGATACACTTTATCGCCTGCTTGAAGCGTAATATTCTTTTCTTCCAGCATATTCAGCGATGCCCACGCCTGCTCCTGGCTTGTTCCGCTGTTGTTGTTATCGCCATGGAGCGTACTGAAGTAATAGGCGGTTTCCCCGCCGCCCGCGGCGCTGGCCTGAATGGGAAGCCAAGACAGCGCGCCTACCGTGACTGCCATCCCAATCAGAAGGATCCATACAGTTAACCATCGTTTTTTCATTGCTTCTTTCCCCCGTTTCATTCGTAAAGTGGTTGATCCGTTATTTTTCATGCATCCCCTCCATCTCTTGCGCAATAAATGTTTCAAGTTCGGACAGATCCGCCTCTACGGTAAGCGAGCCGGCGGTCTGTTGAAGCAAAGTTTCATAGCTTTCTTTCCGCATCTGACTCAATATCACGCTCTGGACCTGTTCAAAGGACTGATAGTCATATTCCACACGGTCGGTACACTGGATGAGAAACAAATAACCATTGAGTTCGATCAAACCGGTGTCTTCTCCTGGCTGAAGATCCCATCCCAACTCCATTACATCCCCAATCGCCTGGCTATAGGAAGCCACCTGATCTGAGAGGATATCCACATGGGTCAGATAGGGGGCGAGGGCGCTGTAGGCCGCCGCCTGCTGCTGCAAATCCTCTCCTTGACCAATTTCCTGGGCCAGCTGGTCCGCCTGTGTCTGAATCGTCTGCTTCTGGCTGTCGTCCACCTGGTTCAGATCCACTTTCAGATAAGTAAACGATACGTCGTCGTATTTCTGATACTGGTCGAGATGCGCCTGATAATACTCATACAATTGGGATTGATCGATATCCATGCCGGGACAGGCTGCATCGGAGCAGTATTGTGAAGCGATCCAATCCGTTTCATAGGAGAGATAGGTCTGCAGAGTATATGATTGCAGCCCATAGATATGCTCTCCTGCCTCCAGTTTGGCGCTGCGCTGGGCATTCTCCGCTTCCATGCGCTCCGTCACGCCGCCCAGGCCGCCATCCAGGCCAAAGCCGCACGATTGGGCCAGTTGGTAGGCGGCGGCCAATTCCTGCAACTCCTGCATCGTCTGTTCCAAAAGCGCCCGGGCAGGGGTTTTTCCGTCCACTTCTGTACGCCAGAATGAGGCCTGGGCGGTAGAAAGCCCCTGGCTTGTGTACATGGAGACAACATCGGAGCGGTTTTGCTGCATCACCAGGCAAAACACATCTGTGGGGACGGTTTGTCCGCCGATTTTCAGTGAAACAGCGGATGGAACCGTTTTTTTGAACAGAAATAGAAACGCAATCGCACAAATTGTCAGCCCAACCACACCAATAAGCCCCCATCGCATGGCTGCGCGGGGGTTGCGTTTTGGGTATGGGTGCTGATGGGAATGTGCTGTTTTTTTCTTTTTGCGGGGCTTGCCCATAAGTCACCTCATGCTCCTGTTGTCATGCAGCCACTGGCTTTGGGGTGCAAAACTGCAATGAAACAGCATTTTTTGTTAAATTTAAGTATAAATCTATTTCCATTATATTTCTTATTCAATTCTGAACAAAACAAAAGGTTTTTATATAATTTTGCATTCATGTTAG
>CALWUO010000103.1 GCA_944384745.1 uncultured Butyricicoccus sp. | reverse complement strand
TGTTTTGCGCAAGCGCTAAACACGGGGCCCCGACCTCATGGGGGAACTTCGTCCCCCCGGCGGTCAGCCTTCCCCCCCCTCTCGACCGAAAAAAAGGAGCCTGTTTCCAGACTCCTTTTTTCCAGGTCTCGCTGTCGCCAAGGTCGTTTTTTACGGCTCAATAATCGCCGAAAAATCGACCTTGTTCGACCTCGGAGAATACCCGGATATCGTCGCATCAAATTTACGCTTGAAATCCATAAACATATCAGCCCGTTTTATCTGTTCATCTGCCGACCCTCTTGTTGATGGAGAAATAAGCGCTAAATGATTCACCCCATTCGCATCGGCTTTCAGTCGGCATACAAAGAACCTCGACAGCATGGCCTTATAGTGAGTCGATGGCCCCCCATAAAAATCCTTTGTGCCTATTCCGCTGGCCCCAAGCCATTCCTCAAATGTAAGATTGCTTGTAACCACGAAGTAACGCCCAGACCATACGGGGTTGTTGCTATTTCTCTTGTATGCCCGGCATATGTAGTTGTCCGTCATATTCAACAGGTTCGGGCATACGTCATCGTCAATCACGATTGCCTCATGGTCAGCCCGGAGCAGATCAAACTTACCCGTACCGCCTCCACCAACTGACAAAACGCGCTTTCCTTCAAGTGCCTTCTTTGCGGCATATGTCTTACCCGTGTTTGTGTCCCCCTGGATAAATACGCAAAGGCGGTTTATCTCTTGGTGCTCATCAACACGCACCTTTACGCCCCTGTCATAGCTTTCCTTAATAACCTTCATTTTCGCGTTACTGCGAACAACAAAGGGCTGTTCATTATACCAGCAATCAAAATTTTTCATGGCATAACCCATATCGAAAGCTTCTTTATCCAAAGCCACAAGCTCGTCCTGTGACAACTTCCGCTTTTCGGAAACCCTCGTATAGCCTGCACGTACCTGTTCAATCTCTTCTATTGACAGATTGCTTATAAACTCCGATACCTCGTATCGTTCTTTAGCATCACGTATCGCCTCTTCGGTCTCATGCGTCAAATAAACAGCATAACCCGCAAAGTCACCGATAGTCTCCACGCCATGTTCCTGCCAAAGACGATCATCAACCCCCTGTCTGTACCTAATCCGCAAAGCGTCAAGTATCGTCCCGACGCGCATTGAACGGTTCCGGCTTGTCATTCGAACAATGGTATGCCAATGCGGTTTTACGATAGAAACCGCCCAAATACCATCGGTCACCGTGTCCCTATAATGCTTGATTGCCAGCACTTGCGCTATTCTTGGATCACTGTTACGGATAGCATCAATAAAAGCCTGTTCCCCCCACGGAAGCTGTTCATCATAAAACTTGAAAGCGACTGCATAAACCTTTTGATGAATTCCGAGAATCTTCGTTTTGTCCCGTTTAAAGCGTTTATTCGTACCCCCGCCTTGATTTACAGTTTGATTTTGTGGTATACTGTCCACAGAAGTCTCAGGATACGGCGCACTCTGCCCCGCAACGGCAGGTGCGTCGTTTTTTATTTCAGCCATTCATCTATACACCGCCCTTTCTCAGGTCGGAAATCCACGCACGAATCGTCCCCGGCTTCACCCCGTAAATCTGGGCCAGCTCTGTAGCTGTATGCTTTTTGTAGAGGTCTATCAACTCACGAGTTTCAGCCTCACTTTTCGGACGCTTCGACGGTCTCCCACCCTTTTTATACTCCATCGTGATTGCCATGTTTATCACTCCCTTTCCTGCTTATCATACCACGGTTTACAACAGTTTGCAACAGTTTTTGCGCATTCTTTTCTTATGTCCTCTCACTATGCTTTTTCCGTTGTAAAACGCTATATACCGGGAGGTGGGAGGCAGGGGGAGGCGATGGGCCGTAGCTCGCCTCCCCCTTTGTAGCGTTTTACCGCGTTTTATAGCATCGCGTTTTATGCGTTGTAAAACGTTATAATTACTATAAAACGTTGTAAACCGGGAGAGGGAGGCGAAAAAGTGAAAAATTAAAAATTCAATACCCCCCCCTTGTGATACCGTGCCCAAAGGGCACCGAGAAAAAATATTTTTTTTGCAATCACAGGGTTGTAGCACAAGTGTGCCACAACCCTTTTTCCCATCTTTGGGGGCCTCCGAGGAAGTCAAGGGCAAGCGCCTAAAGGCGGGCCGCCTAAAGGCGACCCCCTTGACTTCCTCTCCAGCCCCAGCACAAGGGCAACCCTTCAAAAGTCCATTTCAAAATCGTCTTTCTGCGGCTCCAGGGCTTCCAAAGTCAAGCGCTCGATTTCTCGTGCCTCTTGGGCCTTCCTTTCCTGCTCTTTCGCCATTTCCATTTCCACGCGTTTCCTCTCGTGCTCTTTGAAAGCGTCCCAAACCGTCCATTTCGTCCCGTCTTTGCGGTTCATCTTTAACGACTTCATGTAATTCGCCATGCGCTGTTCCTTCGGGCCGCTTATCCGGTCGTACTCTTCACGGGCCTTTCGTGCTAGGTCTACGCTTTCCTGTTCCATCTTCACCTGGTAACTCGAAACCCTGTACGTTAGCTTTTCCACGTCCTCGTGATACTCCCTCGACCTCTTCAAAACGCCTTCCACCTTCTCGCCTACCGCTTCGGCGGCTTCGCTTACGGCTCCCCGGTCTACTCGCGCCAGCAGATGACCAATCCCCTTGACGTTCTTTCCCAGCTCCAAGGCTTCCGAAAGGTCGCGCACTTCGTCCCCTAGCGTCTTTTTCTGGTCTGCGAGTATACGTATCTCTTCACGTAAAGCCGTTTTCTGTTTCTCCATGTCCTCTAGGCTGTGCTTTACGTCAAACGCTTCCTTTGCCTCTTCCTTTGCCCTCAGAAGGCCCTCAGCGGCTTTTTTATTTGCTTCGTGTAGAATTTCGTCCGCTTTGCGTTTGGCCTCTTGTAGCGCCTTCTGGGCCTGTTTCTGGGCCTCTTTCTGCTCCTGCTTCGCCTTTTCGGCTTTTAGCTGTTCCTGTTGTGCCTGGAAGCCGACCAAATCCAGCCCAGTTTTTCCCGGCTCCTTCCTGGTCAATTCCAGCTCAACGCCATGATCACCGGCTATTTTCTCCATTTCTGCCCGTGACCGCATGGTGTACGCCATTTTGGGGTTATTATTTCGCGTCCTTTTCCCTGCTTTCGGGCAAGTCACGCCCATTTCGGCCAGCGCCCGGCCCTGGTGAACGATTTCGTTTCCTTCATCGTCATGGGCCAGCCACACCCGCCGGACGTGAAAGTGGGGCGCTCCCTCTTCGTCACAATGCAAGGCAACGTCAAGCGTTCTCACCTGCGGGAACGCCTGCCGTTCCCACCGGAGATAATCCGCCAGAATCTGCGCTTGCTTGTCCACGTCCAACACATTGTCCTTGTCTCCGATCTGCCATATCATCTCTTCCGGAGCCGTCCGAAGCGCCTTCCGGTATTCATCGGGCGTTGTGACCCTCTCTTTGTGCCGTGCTTTCAATGCCCGCTCATTTGCAGCCTCTACGCCAGCGGCAAAATGGGTCTCATAAAAATCGCGTTCCAATTCATCGAACGTCTCCCCGCTCGTGTGCGGGGTCAGTCTCCCCAAATCGTCACACACCCAGTAACGGTTCAACGCCGTCCGGCTCTTGTCGATGTGGGGCGCCTTCTCCGTATCAAAGTTCCGGTCATTGTGTTTCGGGTTAAAAACACCGTGCTTTCCGGCCCGTGCGTTGTGGGCCGTCAACCGCCTTTTCTCGCTCATCGTTATCGCCTCCCAGCTCATTATATCACCCAGAACCCGCGCACACAAGTACCCCGTACTGTTTTGCGCAAGCGCTAAACACGGGGCCCCGACCTCATGGGGGAACTTCGTCCCCCCGGCGGTCAGCCTTCCCCCCTCTCGACCGAAAAAAAGGAGCCTGTTTCCAGACTCCCTTTTTCGGTCTCAACCGTTCAGCTCTTCGGACATTCCTTCGCGTCGATCACACGAATCGTCGTGAACTTCCTGCCCTGGTCAATGTCTATGTACAAATCCATGACCTTGTCCCTCGTGTAATAATCCGCTCGTTCCAGAGCCTTGTCCACGATGGTTTCCGGCTTCCCGGTTTCAGCTTCTTCATACCTCACCAGAACGTACTGGTCGCCCTTCTGGTTTGTCTTTATCTCATGCCCTCGAATCAGGGCGTTCTGAATAATCGCTTTCACAGTACAATTCCCCTTTCGTCCATGTTCTTACGCATACGCTCTCTGATATACGTACTTACGGCATACGTCTGCCCGTTTACGATAGCTTCCAACCACTCCGGCCGCTCGGCCGCGCAAACGTCCACGAAATCGGAATAGTACAAGATATTATGCTCGTAAATAAACTCCCGCATTTGCCGGAATAAAACCACCGAATCAGTCGAACGTACAATCGCCGCCCGATAATCTGCGCCGCCGTACTCCACCACATCTTCCGGGCTGTACTGCGCCTTTTCGGGATTATCCAAATGGCACAAATACCGCGCATAGCCTCTCGTGCTGGCCACCTGTTCCCAGCCAACCCCGCCGATAGCGTCCCGCAAAACCTGCGCTTGAGCCTGGCTTTTAACGCTATCGTACATAATCAGCACGTGCCAATGTGCTTTCTTCGCGCTTCCGTCTGGGTTTATGTCCTTGTCATGCAACGGTGAGACGAACGCCTGCACATGGGCCTCGATCAGCTGATCCCGCCAATCTTCTGGCGCTGAATCAGGGTAAACAATAGTCGCCCAAACCCTCGTGCGACTATTCGCGGAATTTAAAATTGCTTGCTTTTTACGTGCATCTGTGGTATAATTATCACTAGAAGATACGTTTACGTTTCCGTTTTCTTCGGGACGTTCCATGCTGGTTGAGGGTGCCACCTCAACCAGCTTTTTCTTTTTTCTCGGCATATTTTTCACTTTCCTTTCGTCCGTGCTTCTCGCACAATTCTAAACACAGACGAATTCGAAATACCGCAAGCCGTCGCAATGTCCTTTATCAACATAT
>CALWUO010000102.1 GCA_944384745.1 uncultured Butyricicoccus sp. | reverse complement strand
TGCTAAGGAAGCAGAAGATGAAATCATAAGGTTTTTTAAAGGTGATTTAAATAAGGTATTTGAGAGTGTTTTAAATTATGGCTCATATTTAGCAATGTCTGAGTTTATCAAATCTAATATTAATGATTCTACTATTGTAAATAAGGCTTTTAGGGATGCTAATATTAATGAAATTCTTAATGATTATTCTAAAAAAATGGAGAAGTAATGCAGCAGTATTTTGCTAAAAACGAGCATTTAGAATTAGAAGATGGTGATTATCATCATATAAAAAACGTAATGCGAATGAAAGTTGGGGACACTATTAAAGTTGTTTATAATAATACTGTAAATATTTGCAAATTAACTGATGTGTCAAATAATGTAAAGTTCAGTATTATGTCAAAAGAGAAAAATGAAAATAATAAACTAATAATTGACGTTGCTTTCGCACTTATAAAAGAGCAAAAACTAAATTATTTACTTCAAAAAACAACTGAGGTAGGAGTAAGTAATTTAATTCCTATTAATACCAAAAGATGTGTTGTTAAACTTGATAAAACAAAAGAAGAATCAAAATTAAAAAGATGGAAGAAAATTCTAAAAGAAGCATCAGAGCAATCTAACAGAGTAGATGTTCCAAATATTTTGGGTGTTAAAAACATAAATGAACTAACTAATTTAGATTATGATTTAAAACTTTTATGTTCACTAAATAAAAATACAAAAAATATTAAAAAAGTACTGGAAAAAAATAATAAGTGTGCTAAAATATTATTAGTAATTGGTCCTGAGGGTGGATTTGAAAAAGAGGAAGAAGATTATCTTTTAAATAATGATTTTACGTCTATATCTTTAGGAAAAAACGTTTTAAGAGCAGAAACGGCGCCAGTTGTTGCGCTTAGTATGATAAAGTATGAATTTATGAGGTGAGTAGTATGAAAAACTTATTTGCGGCTGCGTCTTATTCTTTTAATAATTTTTATAATAATTTAAATACGCAAGGGCAAATGGTTTTTACTACTATTATATTTCTTATCGTTTTACTTTGTGCTATTTTGCTTGTTACATACATCATTCAAGAAATAAAGATAAAAGCTAAAATAAGAAAAGTAAAAGAAGAAAGTAAAAGAAATGTAAAACAAGTAAGTAAAATAGAAAAACAAAAAACAGATGTAAAAAAAGAATATAACCCAGAAGATAAAACAGAAATGCTTTCTTTTGAAAGTGCAAGTTCTAAACCTTTAGAAAAAGAAAGCAAAAACGAAATAGAAGAAATTGCAGATAAAATAAATAGTGCTTTAAAAGAGGAAGAAAAACCAATTAACTTAACTAACTTTGAAGAAGATCAAGAAAAAACTGCTATTATCTCAATTGATGAATTATATGAAAAAGCAAAAGAATTAGAAATCATTGATGATGATAATGGTAATGTTAACTATTTAGAAAAATATAATTTAGAACCTGCGGAAGTTACTACTGCAAATACCATGCATGAAGATAAAAAAGCAGAGGTTAAAGCATTTAAAGTATCACAGGTTATATCACCGATATATGGTGTAAAAAAAGAAGTAATAAATGATAATAATAACAAATAAGCTTAATATTTTAAGCTTTTTATTTTAGGATGTGATAATTATGAAAGTTGCAATATATACGTTAGGATGCAAGGTAAATACTTATGAAAGCGAGTATGCACTAAATGAATTTGTAAAAAAAGGTTATGAAGTAACTGATTTTTCAAATGATGATGCTGATGTATACTTAATTAATACTTGCACGGTAACTAATACCAGCGATCAAAAATCAAGAAAGATGATTAGGCAAGCAAGGAAGAAAAATGATCATGCAATAGTTGCGGTAATGGGATGTTTTTCTCAAATAAGAGATAATGATAATGCTATTTTAGATTATGTAGACGTTGTAATTGGCAACAATGATAAAAGTAAAATAGTAGATTTAATAGAAGAATATAAGAAAAACAAAAAGAAAATACTTAATATAAAAGATATTAGTAATTCATCATTTGATGATATGGAATTAGATTCATTTAAAACAAGAACAAGGGCTTTAGTTAAGATAGAAGATGGTTGTGAAAACTTTTGTTCTTACTGTATAATTCCATATGTTAGAGGAAAGGTAAGAAGTAAAGATCCAAAAAAAGTAATAGATGAGGTAAAAAAGTTAGTATCAAATGGATATAAAGAAGTAGTATTAACGGGAATTCATACTGGTCATTATGGCTCTGACTTAAAAGATTATGACTTTAGTGATTTATTAGGTGAGTTAGAAAAAATAGATGGTTTAGATAGAATTAGGATATCATCAATTGAAATAACCGAGTTAAATGATAAATTCTTAAGCGTTTTAAAAAATTCTAAAAAAATAGTTAATCATATACATATACCACTTCAAGCTGGAAGTGATGAGATTTTAAAAAAGATGAATAGAAAATATGATACTAAGTATTTCTTAGATAAAATAAATAAAATAAGAAAAATAAGACCTGATATGGCTGTTACAACGGACGTTATCGTAGGTTTTCCATCAGAAGATGAAAAGTTATTTAACGAAACAATAAATTTTGTTAAAACGGTATCTTTTGCCGGTGGACACGTATTTCCATTTTCATCAAGAAACAAAACGCCCGCTTCAAAAATGGCTAATCAAGTAACAAAAGAAGAAAAACATAAAAGATGTAAAAAACTAAT
>CALWUO010000101.1 GCA_944384745.1 uncultured Butyricicoccus sp. | reverse complement strand
CTGTTTCTCATGCTTAATACCTCCATGTCTTATTATGGGTATTATTGCCATTTACACGGTTAGTTATTCAGACCCAATTTTCATAATTTTAATTCCTTTCTAATCACTTAGAGTAATATTTATGTAATTTTGTGATTTCATTTTTAATATCTCCTTAAATTTGATTGTTTTCTTCATGATATAAATGGTATTGACGTTCTCTCTGAATACGTTCTCGTCGAGTTTCATTTTTCAAATATCTGCGTATAGCTATGTTGACGATATCACTTACTGTACAATTATAATTGTCAGCTATTTCTTTTAATCGTTGTTTATGTTTATTAGGTATTCGCACTGTCAACATTCCGTTATTCTTCATTCATTTTACCTCCTATTAAATCTTTAATAATAATAATAATTATAATTATGTAATACAAATAAATCAATATATTACAGAAGAAATCTTTTTATTGTTTTAGAAATATTACATATTATAATGCTTTATAACAATTTATAATAAAATATAATACGAAATTTATAAAAATAAATATTTTAAAATTAGAGCATTATGTAAATTGGTTCAGTTTATATGTATAAAGATATATTTGAATAAAACTTTATCAGCGAAATATAAATTTAAATATTTATAACTTTAGATTTTACTGATATGAATAATAAAATATTTTTAAATTTTATGTTTAATGCACTTGCAAAGCACATAAATAATATTATAATAATAAGTGAATAATATAATTGAAAGGAGAGAATAGTATGGCAAATAAAGCTAATCTCACGCTTCGTATGGAACCAGAATTGAAAGCACAAGCATCAGAACTTTTTAAAGCTCTTGGTATGGATTTAAGCACAGCAACAGGTATTTTTTATCGTCAAGCCCTTAGATGTCATGGATTGCCTTTTGAAGTTAAGCTCGATGAACCTAATGAAATCACTTATTCAGCTATACAAGATGCAGAAGAAAATGATATATATGGTCCATTTGACACTGTAAAAGACTTAATGGAGGCTTTAAATGCTTAAATTAGAATTTACAGGTCAGTTTAAAAAAGATTATAAATTAGCAATAAAACGAGGCTGTGACCCTAAAAAATTAGAAAAAGTTATCACTTTACTATCTAATGAACAGCCTTTGCCAGAATCATATAGAGATCACGCTTTAACAAATTCAAGAAACTATAAGTCTGTTAGAGAATGTCATGTACAACCAGATTGGTTATTAGTTTATAGTATAGAAAAAGAAAGGTTAATACTAAAACTAATTAGAACTGGTACACATAGTGACTTATTTTAGTTTCTGTGATTATAAAAAATTAAGAAAATGAGTAAAGATTAAGCGTAACAACTTTAATAGCTGTTACGCTTAATCTTTTATAAAGTATTAAATTTGATTAAACTCATTAAAGTATGAAAACTATATTCTACTATTTTGATAATATATGTAGTTTAGAGTATTAGATTTAATGCAGATTTTGTGTAATATATTTTTGTATATAGGTAATATATAGCTGATGATATTTGAAAAAAATAAAAAAATATGAAAAGAAATCAAAAATTGCCTAAATGTAAATCATATGTGGTTTACATTATAAATATTTTAAATAAAATTAGAGGTGAAGTTGAATGGAATTGAAAACAAAATTAGTTGAGTTAAGAAAGAAAAGTGGGTTATCTCAGATGGAATTAGCTGACAAACTAGAGATCTCTCGACAGGCAATATCAAGATGGGAAGTTGGAATAGCAAAACCTTCTACAGATAACTTAACTTGTTTAAGTAGATTATATGGTGTAACACTAGAATATTTATTAAATGATAATCAATGCGAATTAGAAAAAAAAGAAGAAATTATTATTAAAACAAAGAATTGGAAAGAAAGATTATTAAAATCAAAAATTATAGTTAGTGGAATAATTGTATTTTTGTGTTTTTTTACAATAATTTTCATTATATTTTCTCAGGCTTTTAAAGAAAAAGACCAAAATCTTCCAATGGAAGATTTGGAAGGGGAAGATGTAGAAATTATTGTACAAAATGACTTCGATTTAGAATGGTAATTTTAGAAAGGGGGTGGAAATATTGAGAGCTAGAAGAATATTGTGTGTGCTATTGAGTTGTATTACAATAATAAGTTTTCATTGTATGACCGCTAGAGCAATTAAGGATTTCGAACAGGCTTCTTATATAACTGTTACAAGGGCAACAGGAAGATTCAATACGGATATTCCAAGAAATACTATCTTAAAGGCAAGTACAAATTTCCCATTAGAAATTGGAGAAATAGTTACAATTAAGGCATCATACTCTCCTTTCTCAGCAAGTGTGGATTTTGGTTTGATTGCTCCTGATGGTTTGTTTTATTCGATAAATGTTAAAGATGGAAGTATTGATAAAAGTATAAAAGTGAGTCAAAGAGGCAATTATACTTTTGCAATAAGAAACAATTCTTCTAAGATGATTAATGTATCCGGTTACATAAATTATTAGATTAAAGATTATAATCTTTAATTTTAATAAAATAGAAAAAAAATGAGGTAAAAATTATGAAAAAACAATCAAAAATCACTTCTGGACTAATTGCTATGTGTATGGTAGCTACATCTATACTTCCTAGTGCATCAGCTAGCAATGTAAACCCTGACTCAATTACTGGAAGTGGCAAAGCTAATTTTATTGGAACTACAACCGAACAGACACGCATTACTAACAACATTGGTGAATGTGGTGGAGAATGGAATAGTTTCTTCAACTGGGGGCGTGCTTATTCTGGTGTTTGGTCTTGGGGAGAGGCTACTTATCTTTATGCTAAAGCTACTGTAACGGCTGACGGACAAAAATCACAAACTAAAACCAAAAGCTCAACAAATTCAAGTGATGTGATAAAGACAGATAAAATTTATCAAACTAAAAAAGATGGACGCACATTAACTACATATCATACTGTTCGTGGATATTGGGGAAGTTCTACTAGCAGTGATAATTATAGAAATGAGTCTTATTCTGTGGAATGGGAGTTCTAAATCATCAATCTATCATTACAAGCAAATTTTCTTGCTTGTAATGATAGATTTTTCTTAAATAAAAGGTGAAAATATGAAAAGAAAAATAATAATTATTTTCTTATTGTTATCTGTTTTCCTTGTTGCTTGTAGAGTTAATAGTGAAACAAATTCTCCAACAAGCTCAAAGTTTACACCAGCAATAGAAAATTATAAAGGTAGTGTATTTTCTACTGTTATAGGAACAGACTCAACAAAGAATGCGGGAAGAATAGGGAGTAGTCTTGTATTACAAAATATTAATGAACCAATAGATATATCATTTGGACAAACAGGGCGGGATCGAGAATTCGGACTTACAATATATTATGATTATAGACCAATTCAATTTAAAATAGGTAGAGAAGAAAATTATATAGATAGATTTAAATTTTCTATAAAAGATTCTGAAAAAATTAATATGTCTCTTTATTTGAATGATAGTGAAGTTATCCCTGATGATTTATGTCACTTTTTAACATTTATATTCACTCCAAGTCCAAATGAATATGCAAAAGATAAAAAAAATGTTACATATAATTCAGCCCAAGTATATAATTATAATTTATATTTTAATAACTATGATGAAAGTAAAAAATTTGTAAATAGCAACTATACTATTAATACACCATATAAATACTATCCATATGAAAGTAATCCGTTAATTCTAAATACTAATATCACTAATGAGATAGATGCTAGTGAAGAGGTGTTTCTACCAGATAAATGTTATCGTGTCAACACTGATAGTTTATTCGAAATGAACTATATATTATCTAACCCTGAGGGCAACTCTCAAACAGCAATTCTTTTTCTTGAAATAGGCAATGAACATGTAAGAATTAACGACCAAGAATATATTTATATAGATTTAAATAATGAACTTATGGCAAATGATAAGTTAACATTTTTAACGCCTAAAGAACCAGGATTATATGATGTAATAGGTTTTGTTGTATACGATCCTTTTCTTGATATAAATAGCAACCTTAATCAGATACCTGAAACCTCTGTAAGATTTACTTTAGAAGTGGTTGAAAAAAAATAGATTTAGTTTTTTAAATGAAAGCATGACTATATACGTCATGCTTTCATTGTAATAAGATTAATGATTTACATGTTTATAGATTATGAGCGGGTAAAACCGTTATTACACTTTTTCCTCTTGATAAATATAATCAAGGCGTCATAATACGTCTATTTTTATACTTAATATTAATTATGCGTCAAAATGGTACTCTCCTCAAATTACAAATTATTGTAGCAAGCAATGCATCTGGACGTCCAGATACAAAACTAGCTTGTTGATGACAATGTCCCCAATCCCCT
>CALWUO010000100.1 GCA_944384745.1 uncultured Butyricicoccus sp. | reverse complement strand
CTTCAACATTTTCTATGCACTCTTTTCATTTTTATTCCCTACAAATAGCATAGCATATTGTTGAGGTTCTTTTTTATCTAGCACAACGGGTTAATGTTATAGTTTTTCAAAAGACCATTATTTATAATACTATGCTCACATATTGCCTGTATTTCACCGAGTTGGCTTTTAGACAGATTATCTTTATATAAAACGCTTTCATTCTCCATAATCCAAGTATATTTTGCACGTCTTATCTTTGCATCTGTTTTAATCAATTGTTTTTCTTGATTTTCCATTGCTTGCTTTGTGGTTATATCTTCAATATATTTATTTTTAATAAATAGTACTTGTCCAAACCCTTCAGATAATCTAATCCCCAAGCCATTTTTATTAATTTTTTGTATTGCTAATAAACTTGGTTTTGATGAACATCTAAGTTTAAAAATACTTCCTCTATCATACATAGAATATGAAGGTAAACGACAACCATATTTACGATTATAACCTTGAAAATCTCTCGTTGATGTACTGCAAGAAACAATTTTTACATTTTCGATTTCAAGTATTTTTGCAACTTCTTGTAAATCAATTCCACAAGGCTCACCGTTATCATTTAACATGCAAGTAGGCGAAATACACAATAAATATAATTCATTTGATATAATATCAGCTGAATTATAACTATAATCTAGCCATTTTGGAGCATTTACACTCTGAATATTTGAAAGTGTACATTTTCCAAAACCAGAAAATCTATCTGCACCAATCCATATTTCTGATGTTAACACTTTACATATGACACTGGCTATTTCAGGATTATCTAATAAAATATATCCTGTAAAATCTTGATTTTCATTTATATGATGTGTTTGATATATATTTTTATCCTGTTGCATTATACGAGTATGACCACTTGTTTTGCTAGACCAAAATTTTATATTTTGACCATCTATCGAACAACAAGTTCCCAGTTTAACTCTTTTTTTACCAGAAACATCATTATTTAAAACATTTACTACACTATCCCCGATTTTATCACCGTAAAAACCCATAATAGGAGGCAATTCACTTTCATTTTCAATACTAGGAAGAGCGTTTAAAAATTTAATATTATCAGACAGTAAAATATCTTTATACTGTTCAAAAATATCTGTATATTTACTCGCAAGCTCACTAAGAACCATGCCACGAATTGCCGAACCAGAGATATAATCATTTGTTTGATATAAATTATCATAACTTTTAGAAATATCAGTCATTAAAACAGGTAAATCGGTATGTAAATTATATCTAATACAACTTGCTATTTGAATAGATGGTATATTATCACATATATAACCCTCAGACACTTCTAGTTTTACACTTCCAAAGCCTCTCTTTCTCATTGTTCCAAGCCATTTAATTGACTTTATAGCATCTATTAAAAGTTTTTTATCAGTATCTAAACATTCAATATAACCTTTAAAACATAAGCCTTTTTTTATACAACTTGCAGAACGCAAAGAACCATCTTTTATAATGCCATCTTGTAGCTGTGTAAACACTTTTGATAGATAACAACTTTCTGGACTCTTAGTTTTATCCTTTAATGTAAAATTGGTTAAATTTATTCGTCTTTCGCTTAATAATCCATTCCAACCAATATCACCTAAAAGCTCGGTCAAAGTGTTATCATTCATGCCATTCCATACAAGTAAGTTTGCAAGATTTTCTCTTAAAATTCCTTTAAAAGTTGAGCCACTTAAATATGGATAACCATTTTCATCAGCTTTTACTGAAATATCATCTCCTGCAGGTACACTATAACCACAACCAAAAATAGTATCAGACTTTAAAGTCATATATATATTGAGTTTTATACGCTTACTCATTCTTGTACCTCTTTCAAACTTTGAAAATTATCCATCATTTCTATTGCATCAAGGAACAAACAATATTTTTCATTATCTATTTGCATAAATGGTGTTTTTTCAAGTGGTTCATTTTGAGAAAGCATTCGTGTAAATTTCTCCCAACGCTTTGTTTTATCTCTATAAATTGCATTTGTAGCATTATAAATTAAATCTGCAATTTGTTTATCATGCATATAAAACTTTGTTTCAATTTCACCCTGTTTCAGAGCTTGTCTAAACTCTTTTATTTTACTTCTTGCAATCGTTTCAGATTGTATAGCTGTACAAAGTGTAGAAAAGAAATCATAATTTCTAATATTTATAGTTTTTTCATGTTCTATATCTTCATGGCAATTTACAATAACTGGTCGTAAGCTCAAATTATTATTATCTTCTGTTATATAATCTTTACGAATTTCTGAGAGTTCATTTTTTAGCTGACCAAATTCAATATGCCAATCTATTGCCGAAATCGAACCATTTTCATCAATACTAACACCGAATTTTTTAGCATTACTACACAGTTGTTCTGAAAGCTCATATGCTTTATAAAATGGAAATTTCTTATGTACTAAAACCACACCTGCACACGCTGAATAAAACATATTATCAACTTCATTTTTCATAGTAGTTAAGTTCTCTATAAAAATTCGGGCACATTCAAGACCAATTTTACCTGATGTTACAAAACACACATCATCACCTGCTAATATAATGGGTCTTATTGGCAATTTATTATAGGTGATTTTATCAGATAGTATAATCTTTTCAACTGTTTTATTAAATGCTGTTTCAAAATCTGATTGTATTGTTCTACTAAATTTATCAAGTAAAGTTCTACACTCATTCCAATCTTTTTTTTGCCTTTTGATAAATATTATCTACACGTTTGCCCATTGCATTACCATCTATATGAACAATCGCTATAAAGTTATCATTATCAATAACAATATCATCAAATTCTTTAGCAAATTCATATCCGTTTGGAGGTGCTATTATATCATTAAAACATTTTTTATCTATATATGTTTTTATATCTAGTTTTTCAACACCTATGCTGATTTGTCTAAAAGCTGTTTCTCTTATAGATTTCTTTTCTTCAAGTGCTTTTGAAAGCTCTTTAAGATTTTCTCCAGCAGAGAGCTTATCATTAAAAAACATTTTCTTCGCAAAAAGCTCCATTTTGGGAAATTCTTTTAAAACAGTTTTTGTCACATCATTTATAAATTTATAAGCTGTTTTATCATCGTCAAACTGCAAAATTGTATGCCCACCACCAGAATACACAAAATTATCATTTTTATTATATACTTTTGATGCATACTCAAAAAATCTTGAACTTGTAACATAGTTAATCTCATTAGAACGGTTTATATTTTCTTTTAACCCTTTTTCAGAAAATATATATTCTTGTTTCTTTGAAACTTCTAGAATGACTAAAATTTTTTTCAATCTAAAGCACCTCCCAAAATATATATCATATCCATATTATAACATAAAATATATCTTTTAAAAATTTACTTATAATTATTATTCGTAAGCAAAAAGTATTTTTTCAGAGATAATAATAATTTTTTCTATTTTCCCATACGGGAAATTAACTTTCTGCAACGTCATTTTCCATGTGAAAAATTAATTTCCTACAATGTTGTTTTCCCATGTGGGAAATTAGCTCCCTAATATACTATTTTCCCATACGGGAAATTAACTCTTGATTTTTATATTCAAAACTATTTGTTTATCATATTAAAAATGATATAATGATAAAAACTATTTATTTAGGAGGGTTTACTATGGCATATGTTGTTTCAGTAGTAAATCAAAAAGGTGGTGTAGGAAAAACCACTGTGTGTCGCAATTTAGCTAGTTTATTATCAAAACATGGAAAGAAAATCTTACTTATTGATTTTGACCCTCAAGAGTCTCTAAGTTTATACACAGGTGCTGTAAAAAAACGATTTGATGAGGATACACCATCAATGTATCATGTGCTTAGTGGTCAAATACATATTGATGATGCAATAATCAACATGGACGAATTTGACCTAGTACGTTCAGATTATAGACTTTACAGTTATAATGGAACTCCTTTAATCACCGAAAATGAGGCTAGAGAACTTCTTGGCAATCCAGAGGCTATGTATAAACATATAGTTCATGCTTTGGAGCAAAAAAGCAATCCTGAAACTGATGACAGGCATAGGCTAAGTCGTGAAATTGCAAGAATTACTGATTATTATGATTTTATTCTTATTGATGTAAACCCAAATTTAGGACCATTAACAGTTTTAGGTTTACTTGCAGCACCTGTAACTAATGTATTAATTCCTGCTTTTCCAGAAGAAAGCTCTCGTCAATCTGTATTTGCTTTGGCTGATACCATCGAAACTTTATTAGCAAATGATTTTGACCAACAAATAAATA
The DNA here is from genome assembly GCA_944384745.1 of uncultured Butyricicoccus sp. Taxonomy (GTDB): domain Bacteria; phylum Bacillota; class Clostridia; order Oscillospirales; family Butyricicoccaceae; genus Butyricicoccus_B. The sequence continues at coordinate 18,072 of CALWUO010000100.1, read as the reverse complement.
TTCTTGGTATTTTAATATCTAGATATGAAAAAAATAATATTTCAAAAAAATATCTTGAATTCTTTTCGCAACTTGCTGAAAATATGGGTACAATCATGTTTAAAACAATGATTCCAAAAAGTGTTTTAGTTCCAGAATCCATTGCACTCAAACAAAGCATTTTTGACCGAAGAAATAATGCCCCTATTATTGATAGATACGAAGAATTTTGTAAGGAATTTTTACAAAGAATTGAAGAACTAAATTAATAATATGGAGTGATAATTATGTCAAAAATAAGTGATTTTGATATTTTAAATGATGAAATAGGTCAAAATAATAATCCCTCTGAAATTAAAAGAGATTCTCACAGACCAAAACAATTTAATCCTTCTTTTGTAACCGAAACAGTAGCAAAAAAAACCGATGGACTTTATATGATACCAATAGAAAATTTAGTCCCTTTCAAAAATAAGGGTGACGGTGATTTTTCACCATGGGAAGAAGAAGATTTAAAAGAACTTGCAAATACCATGGATAGTGAAGGCTCATATGAGCCAATTCTTGTTCGTCAAAGTCCAGGAAATAAATTTGAAATTCTAGCTGGAGAACACAGAGTTAAAGCTTCTAAACTTAAAGGTTTAAAAGAAATTAAAGCAATTGTTTTTAGAGCATGCTCTGACGAAAAAGCAATGGATATATTTCTGCTTACAAACTTACAACGTAGAAAAACTAAAATTTCAGATTCTATTTATGGTTGGTCAATGTTTGCGGCTGCACATCCTGTTGTTCGTTCAGCCAAAGCATTAGAGGAAATTACAATGGGCGTTACAGATTTAATTAATAGTGAAAAAATGCCTGTCACATTAACTCAATACTATCGTTATGTTAAAATGTCAAATTTAACAAAAGAACTTATTTCTGCTCTTGATAATAATAAGATTTCTATCAGAGTTGGCTGTGAACTTGCACGCCTTAATAAAACAGAGCAAATGTTATTTATGCCTTATTTACCTGCTTTATCTGAAGCAAAGTTACAAGAGCTTTTTAAAGCAATAAATGAACAAGGTCTAGAGTTAAATCAACAGTTAATTGAGGATTTTATCTTCCAAAGAAAAGAGCGTAAATCCAACCATGATAGTCGTTTACGAAAAGGAATAAAAAATATTAAGCAAGATATTACAAAAAGAGTAAATCCTAAATATTATGATAAAGTAGATGACATTGTAAAAGAAGCATTAGATCTTTATTTCCAAACACATCCAGAGTTTTTGCTTGAAAATAAAGGAACAAACTAATGAATAAAAAAACTATAAATAACAAGGGATATAGTCAGCAAAATTCTTATAACCTTATAGAGCATGGGTTAGAACAAATTTCACAGTTTGTTGATTCTTTAGATACTGATATTACATTAAAGCCTAATATACCTGCCATTGATGTACAGAGTGTGCCTGCAAAAATGAATATACAAACAAGAGATAAGGTTTCACTCTCTCTTGTTAATAAAGATGTAGTCAATCAAGGTGAACAACTTTTAAAAATGGAAAAGCGTGGCAGTCCTCAACCTGTTACAACCACAATGAATGTTTCTCTTGATATAGATTCTTTAATTGAATATGATCCAAGTGTATCCATAATTAAAGGGTTTGAATTCGACTATTTTGATAAAGCTGTATTTGATGCTTTTTGTTCCTTACTATGTGCTGGAAATAGGTATATTACACTTGCAATGATAGCACGGTGTATGTCTGGTAAGAGTGGTAATTATAATCCATCAAAAACTACTGCTGATAATATACACCAATCTATAAAAAAAATGATGTGGACAGAAATTTGCATTGATTATAGTGAAGAATTTGATAACTTTAAACGTGTCCAAGACAGGACTAAAAAGAAAAATAACAAGCTTATAATAAAAGATAGATTGTTAAATGTAAGATATGTTTCAGCTCGTATAAATGGTGCTGATATTGAAGCCTATCAACCTGTAACTGTACCATCATTACTTCAATACGCATCAATTAGACAACAAATAAACAGCTTTGATGCATCTGTTTTATCTACTCCTGGAAATAAAAATAGAAACTATATGTTATGCCAGTATTTTTTAATCCAAAGAATTTGTACTATGAAAAGTTCTCATATAGTTTCCAGAACAATTTTATTTGAAAAAATTTATTCTGTTTGTCCTGATTTTGAGGGAAAAAAAGATAATCAATATTCATATAAAACTTTTGTTACACGTTTAAGAAAAGCAATTTGTAGTTTTTTAGAATATTGGAAACAGATTAAATTTATCAAAAATTTTAAAATACTATCTGAGGGTTCTGTTAAATATCATAGCATTTGTATAGAACTCTATGAAGAATAAGTTATTTAATCGTAGTGGTTTTTAAAACTACTACGATTTTTTTACCCCCGTAAAAGTGAGTACTTAACACATAAAAGTGACTATTTCTGATAACTTTTTATGTTATATATGTTTTTATATGGAAAATTTAATTAAATTTATTATTAATTTATTTAGTAAAAATTTGAACTATACAAATTCTATTTTTCAAGCAGTATCCCCGTAAAAGTGAGTACTTACCCCCGTAAAAGTGAGTACTCCAGCTTATTTTTTATTTTTGCATTTTTATTTAATTTTTTGCTATTTTTAGCTAAAAAAACGATATTTTGCGGCAAAAAAATTCTAATTTTTTTAAATCTTGCCTTTTAAATTTTACCGTGTAAATATATATATAAATATATGTAATAAGGCAAGCTTACGTTTGTTTTTATCCTATTGACATGAATTACAGCCTTTTGATATAATAACGTCAAGGCAAGTGAATAAAGGAGATAAACGTTCGTGAATGAGCTAAATTTATTAAAACCTTATTTATCTAATTTCTTACACATATATATACAACGTCTCTAACACGAAACGTAACTTTGATATATTTCATATACGCACGATGACAAACACCCATCAATGAGCTACAATGAAAAAGAACATTATGTAAAATGCTTTTCATGTGATGTGATTACACTGGTGATATTTTATCTGTAGCTTCAGAATATTGGGGAATTTCCCAATTTCCAAATCTGATGCTATGAAAAATTTGATTGACATATATAATCCTTCTTATCGTCGACAATTTGAAGAAAACAGTCAATCACCTTTAGAGTATTTACGCAAAAGAGGTTTAGCAAATAAAACGATAACTTATTTTAAACATCTCTTTTTGAATTTGAAAATGATTTCCAAGCGATTTATACAACAAAAGACAGAAAGACAAAATATCTTTCTATGGGTTCTGTTGTAAAAATTCCATCAGATAAAGATGGTAAATCTTATCTTATTCGTTCTATATCAAAGAAAAGATTTTATAAACCATCAGATTCAACTGAGTCATTATTTTTTGCTGATGAATCAGAGCAAAGTGAATCTATTGTAGTGGTTGAATCTGTATTTCGTGCTATGATATTCACCAAATTGGTGGACACGCTGTAGCACTTAACGGAACAGGGTGGAAAAAGCTTTTATCATCTTTAAATACAAAAAAAATCCGCTACCTATAATTCTTTCATTGGACAACGACGCAGCAGGTCAATGAGCAGCTGAACAGCTCTATGATGAACTTACAGCTAATGAACATAAAGTGGTCAATTATCCACTTTCAGCACAAGCTAAAGACCCAAATGAGCTTTATCTCCAAGATGAAGAAAAGCTAAAATCTGAACTCGAAAAAACTATAAAAGCTGTCAATAACAAAAATGTAGCAGAAGTATCAGATTCTAATTTACTTTTAGATTATATGGCTTATTCTTTTTTGGATGAACTAAAAAGAAAAAAAGAACGGGTAATAGAACGTTCATCTGGTTTTCCTATACTTGATAAAAATTTAAATGGTATTGGAGAAGGTTTATATATTTTTAGTGGTAGACTAGGAGTAGGAAAAACGACTTTTTTAGACCAAATAGCTTATAATCTTGCTGAAAAAGTACCAGTATTGTATTTTCTTATGAACAGAAAAAATTGAATTTCGCAGCAAAACAAATTAGTAGATTATCTTATCAATTAACAAATAACCCTTTTCAATTTAGGGATTTGTTGTCTGGTAATGTTACAAAACAAGCTGTTGATATGATAGAGCATTATTTATCTGAAAAACGTAAAATTTATATTTATTCTGAGCAATACGATGTAGAAACTCTTATGAAAAAAATTGAAAAGTTTGAAGATAGATATAACGTATCTCCTGTTATTATTATAGATTTTATTCAAAAGATACCAGTTTTAAATAAAATAACAACAAAAGATTCTATAGATTATGTAGTGTCAACTTTAGAAAAGTTTACACATGAGAACCATAGAACGGTTATACTTGTTTCATCATTTAATCGTTTTGGTTATTATTCTCCATTATCAATGGATAGTTTTAGAGAAACTGGAAACTTGGAATATGCGGCTGACGTAATGTTAGGTATTCAGTATCAAATTGTATCTAAAAATAAAATATTTTTAACTGAAGGTAAGTTAGCTGAAAAACAAATGCTTATCAGAAATGAAGATGCGAAAAAAGTTAGAGAAGTTGAGCTATGTTGCTTAAAAAATAGATATGGTACACAATTTAGTATTCCATTTAAATATTATACTGAATATGATTGTTTTACATATAGTAATCAATCTTCTTCAACGACAAATAGAATTTAAGACCTCTGCTACATCAGCAGAGGTCTTTTAAACTTATAATCTCCTGTTCAAGTTTTATATTATTATCTAACATATATTTTAACACATCAATATATAAACTGTTGCTCAGCATATTTTGAGCTTTTGTAACATCATTGCTTGTCAAGCTCTTGGTATATTGTCTATACTTTTGTAAAGTCACGATATCCATATAAAGCGGCCTAAATTGTATACCTGTACCCTGCTTTAAATGCTCTATTATATAAAAGCCGTCTGGGTCTATATCGCCAAAGTGATACCAGTTTAAACCGCTGTTTGAGCTTGCTATTTGTTTAATAAATTGTTGCTTTGCATGGTTATGATAACCGCTTAAAAAGATAAAAAATGTATTATTCATTTGTATTCTGTTAAATGATGTTAGATTTTCAACGGTTATTATATTATCACTTTTTATTTTAATATGGGCTATATTTTTCAGTGTTTCAGTGGAAAAAGCCACAGGTAAATTTATATTTATTATATCACCGTTAGAAAATATAAATTCAGCATTGCCTTTAAAATAAATATATGATGGGTTTGAATATATTTGATATTCAGCTAAGATTATTTTTTGAATTTCACGTTTATCAGTGTCATCATTTATATTTAAACCGTCTAAAAGCTTAGAAAAATCAACATATTTATTTATTGTAGAACAAACAACCTGTCTATATTTGTTTTCCCATAGCTTGCTATCACCTAAAACTAAAATTGAAAGTTCACGCTCTAATAAATCATGCTTATTTGTTAAAATGAACTTACAAAGTTCTAATATTTTAACTGTTTTATCATTTTTGCACTGGTTATCAGTTAAGTTTTTAATAAAATCATAGCAAATTTTATCTAATATAGCGTTTATACCTAAATAGCTTTTATATTCATTTAGTTTTGTTTCACGCAAAACTCTTTTTTCTGTGCGGTTTAAAATGGTATAATAATCAGCTATTTTTTCATGTTTTGCAATGATTTTTTGTATGCCACGGTTATTTTTTTGAATATCAATCAAATTTTCACAGGCAAGTTTATTTACTTCATATTCAAAACGCTCTATATCGTCTACATTTGCATTATCGCTTTCATAGTCCTTAAAAATTTTGCTAGGTTTAATGCTAAAAACTTGATTTACTTTATTTTCACCTGTATAAGTTTTACTGCTTTCATATATATCTAAGAGTGCATTTAAAATCTTGTTTTTAATCATTTGTTAAACCCTCAATAGCATTGGTATATCTGCCTTTGGTTATAAGGCTTACAGTAGAGCCTATAAAAGCACCTATGCTGTTTATTTTCTCAGGTGGTGCAGCATAAAACACTTGAAAATCATTTTCCTCAAAATACTTAACCATTTGTTCTATACGTTCTCTTGAGAGAGCAGAAAAAGCCTCGTCAATAAAAGCAAGTCTAGCACAGCAAAAATTTTTAGGGTAAAATTGGTTTAATGCAGCGGCTAAAATTATAAAATATGGTGTTTGTTTTTCGCCATTGCTTGCAGAGCCTTGTTTTTTTGATAAATCAGCAATAACTTCATCATTTCCCTGTTTGCTTATAATTTTCATATCATAAGTGAAGTATTTTCTATAATCTGTATATTCTGTTTCATCACTTTCATTTAAAATTATCTCCATAAATTCATTTATATCATTTTCTATTTGTTCATCAATGCTTGCAAAGTTCATATAATATTCTGGCTTATTAAGTTCTTTGCAAATTCTAAAGAAAACTGCCCTATCAGGCTTTTCACTCATAACAAATTTATAAGTATCATTTCCAAAAGGTATATTTCTAAGCTCTCTATTTATAGCATTTATTTCATCTTGAGCCTGTTTAATTGTTTCATTTATCTCTGATACAAAATCATTCATAAAAACACTTTGCAGTTTTTTAGATTGCTCATTTAAACGCTCTGAGGCTTGCTCTATTTTAACATTGGCTAAATCTCGATATCTTTCACGATAGAAAGCAATCATGCCTACACCACGTTTATTTACATCAATACCTCTTAATCTACAATAATCGAGTTGACTGTTCTCTAGCTGTTTAATTGCATCACTAACTGAATACTCAAGAGCTTTTAATGCACTTTCGGTTATAACTATTACGCTTTCTTTTTGTTTGCTAAGTTTTGAGTATTCTTCAAGCATAGAGTTTTTTAATTCTAAATTTTCATTAGAATTAAATCTGCTTTTCAAAACTTCAAGCTCATCAGAGATATTATTTATAAGATTTTTAGTGTATTCATAATCTTTTTCGCATACGCCTATGTTTTTTGAAAGATTATCACGCTCATTTGTGATTTTATCAATTTGTTTTTTAGCTTGTTCACGTTCTTCTGTAATAGCTAAAAATTCAGGGTTATTCTTTAAATTATCAAGACTTTGTAAAACATTGTTTTTTTCTATATTTTTTCTTTCAATATCATTTAAAACATTAAAATTATAATTATTTATATTAAAATCAATGTTTTGTATATCATTTCTGTATTTTTTAATACTATTTAAATTGGATTTTATTATAGTAAGAGTGTTTTTAAGCTCTTGTTTTTTTATTTTAGCATTTTCAAGCTGATATTTTATTGAGTCCTCACCAAGATATAATTTAACATTTTTAATATCCATCATTGACATAGAATAACTTTTTGAGAGCATGCCATTTTTCATAAGACCACCTTTAGGGTGCTGATGTAGCTCCTCAATGCTGTTACAAAGGTGTATTCCGTTTAATAGATAGTTTAGATATCTTCTTGCAAAAGGGTTGTGTGTGACAAGCATTTGAGCCGCAGAACCGCTTGTTATATCAGTATCTGGCAATTTATCAGTTATAATTAACTGTATATCAGTTAGTTTTTGCTGTTTTATAATCTCCATTGCTTTAAAGCAGTATTTACCATCTACAATAATATAAAAACGCTTTTTTCCTAAAAAGGTTTCAATAGCATTACGCCAATCAGGGTTTTTAACTTCGCTTACAAGTTCAGAGAGCAATCTAACATCTGTATTTATACCCTGCTTTTCAAGTTCTTTGCTTAAAATAAGCTTTGCTTTTTCTATATGTTTAGGGAAAACTCTTTTGTTTGCCTCCAGTGTTTTAATATCTGTTTCAAGCTGTGAAAGCTCATTTTCAATGTTTGTCATATCATCTTTTAAATGCACTTCTTCAGTTTGAAAGATTTTATCTTGATTTGCAATCTGAGCCGAAAATTTCAGGAAAATATCTGTTTTTTGCGTATTATTTTTATCTAGCAAATTGGAAAGACATGTTTTTTCATTAAGATTTAAAAAGCTATCAGCCCAAGACAATATATTATTTATTTTATCTTGCAAATTCTTTAACTTTTCAAGCTGTGATTTATAAGTTATTAGCTCACGGTCAATATCCTTAATTTGCTGTTCTAGGTCTTTTATACTATCTTGTATGCCCTTGTAAATATCATTGGTTTGAGAGTTTATAAAACGCTCATTTGCTGCATCATATCGTGAGTTTAATTCTAGTTTTTGATTATCTAGCGTTTGGCGTTCATGTTTTAGCTTTTCAAGCTTAACAAGTAAATCCTGTTTATATGCCTGTTTTTGCATAATATATTGATAATCAAACATCAACTTTTTGATATTAAAGTTTTTCAGCTTATTTTCATACTCTGATGTTTTCTTTTCTATGATTTCAAGCTGTATTTTGCTATCTTTCATATTTTGATATTCTGCTTTTATACGCTCAAATAGCTGTTTTTGCTCTCTAAGCTGTGCAAGGGAGTCAACTTTGCCCGCATCTAAAACACATTCTTGGATAAATTTATCTATATTGTTTTCAGGGTTAAAAGCCATCATTTTCATAAGTCTATTGCGGTATTTTAAATAATCGCCTCTAAGTCCTAGTTTTCTAAAAATCTGAGCTAATGCACTGTCTTTTGACTTAATTTTATTATCTATTGGCTTTCCATTAACTCTAAGCCCATTTTTAGGGGTTACTACAAGTGTTTTATCATTTATTTTTATAAAGTTTATTTGCTCAATTTTGGCTTTATCAACTATAAACCAATCGCTTTTATGAGAAGCAGTTTCATTTGCAGACTCTATACATACAAAAACAACAAAATTATTGTTATCAGTAGGAGAGAAAAACTCCATGGCAATATAGCTAACAACATCGCCACTTCTTAAATAACGTGATGAACCATTGCTTTTTGTATCACCTCTGACATAGGCTGTTACAGTTCTATCTCTATCTTTTGCCGCTTTATTAAATTGAGTATTGCCAGTAAGTAAATATGTCATAGCATCTAAAATAGTTGATTTACCACTACCATTTACGCCAGTAATTAGTGTTGAGCCTTGTAAATTTATAAGTGTATTTTGAAATCTAGCCCACTGAACAAGTAAAAGTTTTGTTGCTGAGTTTCTATTTATTTTCATCATCATCACCAATATTATCTATTTGTTTCATTTTATCTTTTGATTGTTTTGCAAAGTTTTTAAATTCATCTAAATCTATTGCAAATTGCAAAGATGGATATAAATATATTGTACAGTCGATATCTCCAATCTTGCCATTAACATCTAATAGATTAAATTTAGATAGCAAATTTAAAGCATTTGACAGTGTAGTTTTATCTATTTTATCATTGACATTGTATTTTTCCAGTTCAAAACGTAAATCTGAAACAGAAATTGTTATATATTTTTTAAGACTATGTATTTTATCTGTGTAAAGTGTCCAAAGACAGCATAAAATTATACTTTCTACTTTTTTAAGTGTTATATGGTTTGATTTTATTAAATCGCCTAAATTTCTAAGCATTATAACACCGTTTTCACGGTCAACCACTATATCAAAGCCAATAAATCCAAAATATTCAGAAAAAGGCTCTTGTTTTTTTGCTATAAAGTAGTACATTTTTTTATTTTCATCATCTTTTTCACGCACAATAAAAGTATGTTTAAGCAGTTTTCTACATGCTTTTGCAAACATTTCTTTTTCAGATGATGTATAATCCTGCCAATAACTTTCTATTCCCATTACTTTTCAATCCTTTTTATCTGGAATTTATGAAGTTTTAAATCATCATTTGATGTATAATCATCTAATAATGTTATTTCATAGCCATTTTCACCGCCATAAGCTGCAACAGATAATGCACAAAGCATATCTTCTTTACTAGCAAACGGTAAATCATCACTATCAATAATTTTACTATTTCCCATTATATTTTCAAGATAAAGTTTCATTTTATCCTTAGAATATGGGTTATAAGCCTCTTTTTTATATGCAAATTGTGCATTTTTTATATCTTCCTCGGTTATTTCCTCAAGTTCGGCATAGGTTTCTGTTTTTATAGCCTTTTGTTTGTGTGGAAAACGCAGAGAATTAACATCAATAAACTGATTTTGTTCTAATAAAAATAGATTTGGTGCATCAGTTTTTAAATCTGCTATATTATTGGTTAAATATCTAATTACAGTTTCTATACTTCCCCTATCGTCTGCATCTCTATTTCTTAAAAATCTAGCTCGTCCAATAGCGATATTTATATAAAGATTTATTTTTTGTTTTATATCTCTCATTATTCTATCATAATCATTGTTTATAAACTCCTTTGTTGAGTAAAGCATATCTAAAACAAGTTCATTTGCACTATTTTTAGATAATTTTTCTTCTTCCATACACTTTTCTATTATTAAATCAAATAAATCAATGTTATTTTCCATTATATCAAGTTTATTTTTTATATGTGAGCGATAAAGATGTATATTTTGTTGTTTTGCAAGTCTTGAGTATTCTTTTATAAAATCACCGTCAAAATATGCAATCATATTTTCTGTCAGGCTTTCAAGACTTGTTTCATTCATCATTTGTTCTATAATCTTTTTAATAGAAGTTGACAGTCTTTTTAATGCTTTAGAAAGTGCTTTTACATTCCTATATACATTTTTAATACCGTTTACATAAGGGTTATCTGACCATTGTTTTTCATTTGTAAGTATATTATAGATATTAAGAATATAGCTTGAAAATTCTTCACGTTCAGGCTTTCTAAGAGAATTTAAAAATTCAGCTAATAAAATACCCTGCTCTGACATAATAATATGTTTTTCGTATGTTTCATTGTCGCTATCTTCTTCAAGCCAACCGATTTCACTAGAGCAAAATTTCCTAATAATTGCACTTGCAAGCTCACTATAATTTACATCTGTATTTTCATCAATTTGATTTATATTGTTTTTAAGCAAATAATTAGCTAATGCATCTTTTATTTTATCCCTTGATATTCTGTAAGAAATTTCTTTATCATACTGTTCATAGATTATTTTTAAACAGTCTGAGTAAATTCTATTATTACTAACACTTGCAAGGCAGTTAAAAAAGCCAGATGGCAAGATATCAAATAAATTTAACATAGTTCTCACCTAAAAATTTATATTTTCTTCATTATACATCATTTAAAACATAATCTCTATATTTTACCATGTGCATTGTAAAACATAAATGTGCAAAGTTTTATATAATATTGATTGCACATTTTTACAGGTATATAATAAAAAAATAAGTTTAGTCCCAGATACGCTTTTATTTAATCAGCTTTAAATATGGAAGTGATATAAAATGAAGTCATACTACTTAATTGATTATGAAAATGTGGGAAGTAATGGATTTTTAGGTTGCGAAAATCTAAATAAACAAACTGAAATACATATTTTTTATACTAATAACTCCAAAAAAATTGATTTAGATATTTTTTATAATCATGGACAGGCTAATATAATTGTACACAAAGTACCATCAGGTAAACAGTCTTTAGATTTACATATAAGTTCTTTTATTGGTTATTTAGTTGGTTTAAACTCAAAAAAAGAGTTTAATTGTATAATAATAAGCAAAGATACAGACTATGACAATATTATTAGCTTTTGGGAAAGAGAAAAGAATATTAAAATTCTAAGATATGAAAGTATAGACCCAACGGCAGAAACTTTTCAACTACTGCTTGATAATGATTTGACTACAAATATACAAAAAGCTTTAGAAGATATTCAAACTATAAATGAAGATATTGAATATATTACGAATGTTTGTAATTTATATATAAACAGTAAAAATAAAAAACAGGATATTTACAGAAACATTATTTATAAATATGGTCAAGAAAAAGGACTTACAATATACACTAAAATTAAAAATTTGCTTTAAAATTATATATGTTGTTTCTAATTTACATAGCATACAGAATATGATACTATATAAAAGTAATAAATATTTATTGTAGGTAATAATATGATTTGTCTTACTGGCGATACACATGGAGATTTTTCCCGATTTGCTACTAAAAGATTAAAAAAACAAACCAAAATGACTAAAAGTGATTTTGTTATCGTATGTGGTGATTTTGGAATATGGAGCAAAAAAGATAAACATTCTTTAGACTGGCTAGAAAGTAAGCCCTTTACAACACTTTTTGTAGATGGAAATCATGAAAATTATGATTTATTAAAAGAATATCCTATTGAAAATTGGAATGGCGGTCTGGTTCAGAAAATTAGACCATCTGTTATTCATTTGATGAGAGGACAAGTTTATAATTTTCATAACAAAACAGTATTTACTATGGGTGGTGCAAAATCACATGATATTAATGACGGTATTTTAGAGCCTGATGACAAAAATTTAAAACGAAAAATACGCATTTTAAATAAAAGAAATGCAATGTATAGAATAAATCATGTTTCATGGTGGGAAGAAGAAATGCCCAACAAAGCAGAATATAAATTGGCACTTGCAAACCTTGAAAAAGTCAACTGGAAAGTTGATATGATAATTTCGCATTGTGCCCCGTCTAGCATTGTACAAAAAATAGGTGATGGTTTTTACGAAACAGATGAACTAACAGATTTTTTTGAAATAATAAAAAATAAGTGTGAGTTTAAATATTGGTTTTTCGGTCATTATCATGATAATGCTATTATAGATGATAAATTTATTCTTTTATATGATAAGATAGTTTAAGATTTATATTTAAAATCTACGCTATATAAACTATTAAAATCATATGTCACACTTTTTAATTATCATTATATTTGTATTTTTACATAGTAGCCCTGTACCAAAAATTCAGGGCTATTTTTATTTTGTTTTCATCTTATCTTGAATAAATTTACAAATTCTATGGCTTATATATTTAGATATAGGGTTGATTTTTGCTGCATAATAATATTGTTGCTCGTGCCACTTCTTTTCTTCCCAGTATTCCCTATCCAAATTATTCAAATACAATGCCATAGCCTTTTGAATCTCAAAATTTATTAGCTGATTTAGATTAGGAATGTGTTTTTGAGGCTCGTATATCAATTTGACAAATTTTGATATTTCTTCTTCTGAAATATGCCTATCCTGTGTGAAAATAGTTCGTCCAACCTTTCCAGCTGGAATAGCTCCCCATTGTATAGTAATGCTTTCCAAATATGATAGTGTTTTTTTCAGACCTGAGCCTTTTGTTGTGGCTACTGATAAAATAGGTTTTTCGGTTAGCATAGGACGGTGATACCACATACAAGTGCGGTCAAAAAATGTTTTTAATTGTCCTGAAACTTGCTGAAGATATACTGGTGATGCCAAAATAATCCCATCTGCATTTATAAGTTTATTTATAATTTGTGTAGTATCATCGTTAAGTACACAGCTTCCCTCAAGGATAAAATGTTCACAGCCCAAACAAGATTCGATGTGTTCACTATAAAGTTCGATAATACTCATTTTTATATTATGATTTTCTAATATACGTTGAATTTCTATTAATATTCTATAAGTATTCTTTTTTCGCTTGCTACCTAACAGTGCAATAACTTGTTTCATAAAAATAACACTCCTTATAATAAGTGTATTGTTAAGTTAAATAAGAATAGAGGTATATAATCTTTTTAGACTATAATATTAAAGTAATTTATTATATTTTAATCATATCTTTATATGATACCAATTTAATATTACCTAAATTATTAGCCATATCAACACAACCAGATGTAAAACCTGTTTTAGAAAATAGATAATAACGTTTATTTGGATAACTAAAAATTTCACCTCGTTCAATAAGTTTTTCTAAAACTGAGGTATCTATATCTTGATTTTTCCACTTACATTCACAAAAAAGAGCTGTATTTTTATCAGTTATACCCATAATATCAATTTCTTCTTGTGTTTTTTTCTTAGGATTTGTTCCCCACCATCTGCCTAAATCAATGAAATTTTCTTCACCTTTTAAAAGCAGTGACCATAAATATTGTTTGCAAATTTCTTCAAATACTTCTCCCATATAATCTGAAATACAAGGCTTAATACGATTATATGCTAAATCTGATGCTCCACGAGAGATAATAGAAATATTTTCTGGAATAAATCTATACCAAAATCTGAACATATTATCCGAAATAGAATAAATAGTTTTTCTTGAAGATGTTTCACCATAAGGATTTTCCTTTTTTATGATACCAAGTGAAATTAAATTCTTTATATAAATAGAACAAACACTGGTATTTTCTCCTATTTTACTTGAAATTTCGCTTAATTTTGAATATCCTGTTGCAATAGCACTTATCACTGCATTATAAATTGCAGGTTCTCTAACTTCTTGTTTTAATAAATTGGTAGGTTCTTCATAAATAGCAGAGGTTGTATTTAGATAAATATTTTTTATATTTTGCTCTATTGAAATTTTATCATTAATTTGTAAAAGATATTGTGGTGTTCCACCAACAATACCATAAGCAATAGCTTTATCTTCATCAGAGAAATTACTAAAATATTTGCAAGCTTCTAAAAATTCAAAAGGTTCTATTTTAAATTGTGCAGTTCTTCGACCATATAGCGGTGCTTTATATGAAAGCACATTGTCTTCCATATATGACATAGATGAACCACAAAGTATAATAAATAGTTTTGAATTGTCTTTATATTTATCAATTAAAAGTTGTAAAGTAGATGCAAGGCTTTTTGAAGAACGTGCAACATAAGGGTACTCATCAATTACAAGTATTAATCTTTTATTTTCAGATATTTTAAAAGTATAATCTAAAGCTGATTGAAAAGATGAAAAAATTGTATCGGCTGGAGTGTTTGATGTGCTTTCAAATATAGCTTTACTGAAATTCTCCAAGTTCTGTTTTTCATTACTTTCTACACCTGTAAAGAAAATGTTTTCTTTATCTTTGATAAATTCACTTATAATTGCTGTTTTTCCTACTCTACGTCTGCCATAAATAACAGCAAATTCAAACTTATTAGAATTATAAATTCTAGTTAACTCATTAAGCTCTCTAGTTCTTCCTATAAACATATAAACACCTCTATACTAAAATATAATTTACTTAATTATACTTTAGTAATATTATATATTCAATAGTTATATTTAAAATATATATTTAATATAATAAAATAAATGACCGTTAAATTTAATATTTATATTTTATCATTACATTATAAGTTAAAATTTAAGTTTTAATATTAATCACATATAGATTAAATTTAATACAAGACATAAAAGAGGCTATTTACAAAATGCAAATAGCCTCTTTAATATTTACTTTGAATGTTTACATATTGCACTGCTTTCTCTAAGAATTAGCTCAGTATCAATTAAATATCGTTTTTTACTAGGTCGTTTACCATTTATCAGCTGCATAAGTAAGTTTACAGCTTGCTCGCCTAAGGCTTCTTTATCTTGCTTTATAGTTGTAATAGCAGGTTTAAATAAATTGGCATATTCAATATCATCAAATCCAACAAAAGATATATCTTCTGGAACTTTATAACCAGCTTTTATTGCATAATCAATAGCACCCATACAAAGATAATCACCAGTTACTAAAACAGCGGTTGGTTTTGACTTTTGCAATAACTTAGCCATTATTGAATAGCCTTCTTCATAGTTATAAAATTTGCAGGTTTGAACTAAATTTTTTGAAAATCTTATACCATTTTCATTTAAACACTCTCTATATTCTTTAAAACGTTCCTTGCCAGGCACTTGTTCTTGTTCACCAGTTATAAGCCCTATATTTTTATGACCTAATCTTATTAGGTATTCCATAGCCTTATGTATACCTTGAGCATTATTACTTATAACAGAATATTCATCTGTAAAAATCTCATTTAAAGAAACTATTGGGAACTGTTTAAATAGCTTTTTATAATCATTAAAAAAACGTGGTTCAGTTGATATTATCAAAATACCATCTATATTTTTTTCTATACATATTTCTTTGATATTATCTGATGGGGTTGTGCGAAGAAATAAAAGGTCATAATTATATTTTTCCAGTGTTTTTCTTGCACTATCTAAAACTTTAGAAAAAAATGGGTGTGAAAAACCTTTCCAATCATCATATATAACAGCTATTAAATTGGATTTTGATTTTAAAGAAGAACTCTTTTTGACTTTATATCCCAATTCATTAGCGGCATTTAAAACTTTTGTTCGTGTTTTATCACTTATTTCATCATATCCCCTAAAAACCTTAGATACAGTAGACGGAGAGCAACCAGATAATTTAGCTATATCATAAATAGTTCCCATTATTATACCTCTTTAAATTATTCTTTTACACCACCTGCTACAACACCGCTTACAATATGTTTAGAGAATAGTATAAATACAATAATTACAGGCAGAATGGAAAGGAAAATACCAAGATAAATAGCACCGTAATCAGTTTTATAAATATCTGATTTTAATAACTGCACTAACATAGGAAGTGTGTATTTTTCTTGTTCAGTAAGCATGATATAAGGTGTCATAAAGTTATTCCAAGTACCTACAAATCCCATTATACCAGTAGTTGCAATAGCAGGTTTCATAATAGGGAAAATTATTTTATTAAAAATTGCAAATTCGCCCGCACCATCAATTCTTGCCGCTTCTACCAGACTTGGAGAAAATACACTGTCCATATATTGTTTTATAAAAAATACAGTTGCAGGAGCAGCCATAGCTGGAAGAATTAAAGGCACATATGTATTTATAAGTCCCAGTGCTACCATATATTTATAAAATCCTATAAAGCCTAGTTGTGCAGGCAGCATAATTAGTAATAAAATAAGTGCATATACTTGCTTTTTATATTTAAAATTATAAGCTTTTATACCGTATGCAGTCAATGCAGAAAAATAAACATTTAAAAGTGTTGCAAGACCAGCAATAGTAAATGAGTTTAAAAGACCTCTACCAAGGTTAAAGCCTTTTTCAACAAGGTTATTATAATTTTCAATAAAATGGCTAGAAGGTATAAAGCTAACACCTTGTAAAATCTCATTTGTAGAACGGCTTGCATTAACAAATGTAATCCAAATAGGTATTAAAGTTAAAACAGTGATAAAAATTGTTATAGCATAAAGTAAAATTTTACTAAGCTTATTTTTTGTCATAATTCTTTCACTCCTTATCTTTCATTGAACGATAGATAAATACACTACAAATAGCTATTATTATAAATAGTACAAATGATATTGCAGCAGAATAACCATAGTAGTTTTTACCTGTGAAAGCGTGATTATATAAAAGCATACTAACGGTATTGATGCTTTCATTAGGTGAACCACGTCCATCTGTAATCATATAAGGAATATCAAACATCTGTAAGCCACCAACAAGTGAAGTTACCATCATATAGAGCATAATTGGCTTTAAAAGTGGAAGTGTAATTTTAGTGAATGTATTCCAAGTTGAAGAACCATCAACCATTGCGGCTTCATAAACAGAGATATCTATACCAGCAATACCAGCCATTAATACAAGAATAGAGTTACCATACCACATCCAAGTTTGAATACCAGATACAATAAGTGATGAAGCGGTTTCATCTCTAAAAAAGTTTACAGCCTCACTAACTAAACCGCTTTGCACTAAAAGTTGGTTTACTGGACCTGTAGGATATGCGAAAAGTGTAGCACCTAAAATGGAAATAGATGCAGCAGTTAGCAAATTAGGCATATACATAGCCGCACGGAAGAATTTAACTCCTCTTAGTTTGTATTTTACATTTGTAAATAAAATTGCAAAAAACAAAGCTAAAATCATCTGTAATACGAAGTTTACAACCCAAATTTTAACTGTATTCCAAAGAGCTTGCCAAAATGCCATATCTTTTATAACTTTAATATAGTTTCCAAAAGCTATAAAATCGCCCATATTTCCACTAAAACCCTTTGTATTTGTAAAGCTTAAATACAAAGTATATAATATTGGAAATAATGAAAAAACAGCAAAAGCCACAAAAAATGGAATTACAAAATAAATACCATATCTATCAAAGTTTTTTCGGGTCTGAATAACTAACCGTGTAAATGGCAATAATACCCATAATAAGACATGGAGGTATTAAGCATGAGAAACAGAA
>CALWUO010000099.1 GCA_944384745.1 uncultured Butyricicoccus sp. | reverse complement strand
TTCATTTGTATTCCCTACAAATAGCATAGCATATTGTTGAGGTTCTTTTTTATTTTTTATCTAGCACAACGGGTTAACATATTTAAATTCTGATAAATTCAAAAGGTAGAATATCTAAATAAAGAGCAAATATGGTGTGCATATTCGCTAATTGAATTATGTTATAAATGGGTGTATACTGTATATAATAACTAATTTTTGTAGGAGGTAGCATGTTATGGCAAACATTTCAAGTGCAGAAGGAAAAATTACACTAAAAGGAAATTGGACACAACAAGCTATTGATGCATTTAAGCCTGTTTTGGATAGTTGGTCATTTTATGGTCAGTATGGTATTCAAAGTTATTATAGTGAGCTATCGCTAGAAAATAAAACAACAGATTTTAATGGCTTTGGACGCTCTTCATTTTCTGACACATTGAATTCTTTTGACGATTGGACTAGAGATTTGATTAAAAAAAATCCTGATGAAAATCACCCTTTAACAGCCGAGCAGTATGACGAATTTCTCAAAATTATGTCTGATAAAAAATTGAAAATTGAAATAACATTTACATATGAAGAAGAAGGCATTGACTGTAGTCTCAAGGAAACAGGTGTTTTCACAAGTGATGGCGAAAAGCTATGTTATAAAACTGTAAGCCGTGAGGAAGAAAAAGACACTTGGGAGTCATTGGGCTGTGAAAGTTTTGATGCAGCGACCCAATTTTTCGCACAGTTTTTAATTAACCCTGATAAAAAAGAACTGCAAAAATGGGTGAAAGCATTTGTTTTGCCTAATGATTGCTACAAAGATTTTCAAGTAGAGCAGAATATAGAAGAGCTTTGCCCATTCTTACAAAAAAATTTTCCAGATACTCCATTTGTAATATTTTTTGATGTGTTATATGATTTTATGAATAGATTTGAAGTCAATGAAGATGATATATGGTCTGTTTTCGAAGATTTTGTAAGCAACTATTACGACTGGTATTTAGACGATGTTGATGAACATGTTATATTCAATTTAGAAAACGATAAAAAATTTGACAAGTGGTATCAAAAACTTCAAAACCAATAAGAGAGGGTGTTTAATATGGCAAACATTTCAAGTGCAGAAGGAAAAATTGCACTAAAGGGAAATTGGACACAACAAGCTATTGATGCATTTAAACCTGTTTTGAAGAGTTGGGAATTTTATGGTGAATATGGTATTCAGGATTGTCGCAATGAACTATCATTAGAAAATAAAACAACAGAATTTTACGGCTGTGGGCGTTGGTCATTTTCTGGCACACTGGACTCTTTTGACGATTGGACTAGGGACTGGATTAAAACAAATCCTGATGAAAATCACCCTTTAACAGCCGAGCAGTATAACGAATTTCTCAGAATTATGTGTGATAATGACCTTAAAATTGAAATGACCTTTGAAGACGAAGAAGAAGGCTTTGGGTTTAGGGTCAATGAAACAGGTGTTTTCACAAGCGATGGTGAAAGCCTGTGTTATAAAACAATAAGCTGTGAGCAGGAAGATTATGATTTTGAGGAAGAAACTTGGGAGTCATTAAGCCGTGAAAATTTTAATGCAGCTGTTGACTTTTTCGCACAGTTTTTAATTAACCCTGATAAAAAAGAACTGCAAAAATGGGTAAAAGCATGTGTTTTGGCTGATGAATGTTATTTATATACAGACGAAGAAACCGATGTTTATGAGTTTTTAGCGGATAATTTTACAGATTATTGTTTTGTTGTTGATGCTGATAGAATATATGATTTTATGAAAAGATTTAAAATAAATCCAGTTAGCGAATGGTCAAATTTAGTGGATTTTGTAAATGAATATTATTGTTCATATTCAGAAAATGATTTAGAAGACTATGTACCTATAAGTTTGGAAAGTGATGAAGAATTTGACCAGTGGTTTAAAGAATATCAAGAATATTAAAAGAGGGTGTTTTATATGGCAAACATTTCAAGTGCAAACGGAACAATTACATTAAAAGGACGTTGGACACAAAAAGCTATTGACGCATTTATACCTGTTTTGAATAGCTGGGAGTTTTATGGTCAGTATGGTATTCAAAGTTATTATAGTAAACTATCGCTGAAAAATAAAACAACAGATTTTCATGGCTGTGGACGTTGGTCATTTTCTGGCACACTGGACTCTTTTGACGATTGGACCAGAGATTGGATTAAAACAAATCCTGATAAAAGTCACCCTTTAACAGCCGAGCAGTATAACGAATTTCTCAAAATTATGTATGATAAAAAATTGAAAATTGAAATAACATTTACAGATGAAGAAGAAGGCGTTGGCTTTAGGGTCAATGAAACAGGTGTTTTCACAAGTGATGGTGAAAGCCTATGTTATGAAACAATACGCTGTGAAGAAGAAGATTATGAGGAAGGCTCTTGGGAGTCATTGGGCTGTAAAAGTTTCGATGCAGCTGTTGACTTTTTCGCACAATTTGTAGTTGACCCTGATAAAAAAGAACTGCAAAAATGGGTGAAAGCATTTGTTTTACCTGATAAATGTTATTTATACACAGATGAAGAAACCAATATTTATGAGTTTTTAGAAGATAATTTTACAGAATTTGAATTTATAGAATATTTTAATGTTTTATATGATTTTATGTACAGATTTAAAATCAATGAAAATGATAAGTGGTCTGCTCTAAAAGATTTTGTAACAAATATTTATGGTTGGGATTTGGATAATATCAACGAATATTTTAAGTTTGATTTGCGAAGTGATGAAGAATTTGATGAGTGGTATCAAGAACTTCAAAACCAGTGAGAAAGGATTTTTAATATGGCAAACATTTCAAGTGCAAACGGAACAATTACATTAAAAGGAAATTGGACACAACAAGCTATTGACGCATTTAAGCCTGTTTTGAAGAGTTGGGCATTTTATGGTCAGTATGGTATTCAGGATTATCACAATGAGCTATCATTAGAAAATAAGACAACAGGATTTTACGGTTGTGGACGCTGGGATTTTTCCGGCACACTGGATTCTTTTGACGATTGGACTAGGGACTGGATTAAAACAAATCCCGCTTCAAAGCACCCTTTGACAGCCGAGCAGTATGATGAATTTCTTCAAATTATGTGCGATAAAAATCTGAAAATCGAAATAACATTTACAGATGATAAAGAAGATGGCAATTTCTTTAATATCAAGGAAACAGGCGTTTTCACAAGTGATGGTGAAAGCCTATCTTATGAAACCATAAGCTGTGAAAGTACAAAAGACACTTGGGAGTCATTGGGCTGTGAAAATTTCGATGCAGCGGTTAACTTTTTTGCACAGTTTGCAGTCAATCCTGATAAAAAAGAACTGCAAAAATGGGTAAAAGAATTTACTCTGCCTAATAATTGTTATAGAGCAGATTTTTGTGAGTTTTTAGAAGATAATTTTATGGATTTTCCTTTTGTAAAATGTAGTGACGCAATATATGATTTTGAGAACAGATTTGAAATCAATCCTGATAGTGATTGGTCAAGCATAGAGAATTTTGCAAGCAGTTTCTATGGTTGGTATTTTGACGCAGAAAATAAAAATGTTAAATTTGATTTGGAAAGCGATGAAGAATTTGACAAATGGTATGAAGAACTTAGAAACTTATAAGAAAGGGTGTTTAATATGGCAAACATTTCAAGTGCAGAGGGAACAATTACACTAAAAGGAAATTGGACACAAAAAGCTATTGATGCATTTAAGCCTGTTTTGGATAGCTGGGCATTTTATGGTCAGTATGGCATTTATGATTATCACAATGAGCTATCACTAAAAAATAAGACAACAGGATTTTTCGGTTGTGGACGCTGGGATTTTTCCGGCACACTGGATTCTTTTGACGATTGGACTAGGGACTGGATTAAAACAAATCCCGACTCAAATCACCCTTTAACAGCCGAGCAGTATGATGAATTTCTCAAAATTATGTTTGATAAAAAATTGAAAATTGAAATAACATTTACAGATGAAGAAGAAGGCGTTGGATTTAGAGTCAATGAAACAGGTGTTTTCACAAGTGATGGTGAAAGCCTGTATTATGAAACCATAAGCTGTGAGGACGTGGAAGACACTTGGGAGTCATTAGGCTGTGAAAGTTTTGATGCAGCCGTTGACTTTTTCGCACAGTTTGTGGTAAACCCTGATAAAAAAGAACTGCAAAAATGGGTCAAGGAACATGTTATGCCTAATGATTGTTATAACTATGTGGAAATAGGGGAAGAAATTTTTGATTTCTTAGTGGATAATTTTGAGGAATTTTCTCCTGTGTACGATTGCAGTTCTATGCGTGATTTTAAGTGCAGATTTCAAATCGACACTGACAGTTATTGGTCAAGCGTAGAGGATTTTGCAAGCAGTTTCTATGGTTGGGATAATTTTGATGAAAAAGTTGAAGTTACTTGCTTGGGAACCGATGAAGAATTTGATGAGTGGTATGATGTTTTGTGTAATGGTGAAAATGAGCTTGACGAGATGCCAGACTATCCAACAGAAGAAATAACTTCACTTGATTTCAAAGGTAAAAGATTTGTACTTACAGGCGATTTCCAAAATAT
>CALWUO010000098.1 GCA_944384745.1 uncultured Butyricicoccus sp. | reverse complement strand
AATATATAAAATGGCGTTATGATGATTTGCCTATTTTGCCTAATGAGTGGCATATGATAGTAAATAAAGATAAGAAAAAGCAATTTGATATTCTTAAAAAACTTATGAATGATAATAACATTACGGAAGTTATCAATGCTTGTGATGCTGGACGTGAAGGTGAACTTATTTTCCGTATTGTATATCATTTAACAGGCTGCAAAAAGCCAATAAAACGCCTTTGGATTTCTTCTATGGAAGACTCAGCAATAAGAAATGGTTTTGCAAATTTGCGTTCTGGCTCAGATTATGACAATTTATATAAATCTGCTCTTTGTCGTGCCAAGGCTGATTGGCTTGTAGGCATAAATGCAACAAGATTATTTTCGGTTTTATATAATCGTAAATTGAGTATAGGACGAGTTATGTCGCCAACACTTGGACTTGTTGTACAGCGTGAAACGGAAATTTCAAATTTTAAACCTGAAAATTTTTATAATGTGCTGTTAGAATTTCCAGACTTTTTTGCAACCAGTGAACGAATAAAAGAACAATCACAAGCCAAAAATTTAAAACAAACTTGTACAAATTCAAATGCTACCGTTATCAGAGTTGATAACAAAGAAAAAACAAAAAATGCACCTACACTTTATGATTTAACTAGCTTACAACGTGATGCAAACCGTATTTTAGGATACACAGCACAGCAAACATTAGATTATCTGCAAAGTTTATATGAAAAGAAATTTTGCACCTATCCTCGTACTGATAGCAAATATTTAACAGCAGATATGGCTAGTGGTTTATCTGAACTTTTAAGAATTACAGCAACATCTATGGTATTTGCTGATGAAACAGCTTTACAATGTAATATTGGTCAGGTTATAGATGATAGCAAAGTATCTGACCATCATGCTATAATTCCAACCAAAAACATAAATAAATCTATTATTGATGAATTGCCAACTTATGAAAAACAGTTATTAGAACTTATTTGCCTTAGATTGTTATGTGCTGTATCATCACCATACTGTTATGATGAAAAGATAGTTAATATTGATTGTAATGGTAACCTTTTTAAAGCTAAAGGAAAAACTATTGTTTCACTTGGTTGGAAAGCCTTAGATAATAAATATCGTGCTTTATTAAAAAATATACCTGATGAAGAAAATGATGAACCTATACTCCCCGAACTTACCGAAGGACAAATTATATCAGTTTCTAATGCTAAGATTAAAAAAGGTGTAACAACTCCGCCTAAGCGTTTTACAGAAGATATATGCTGTGAAAGGGGGATAAGAAATCACCCATAGAAAGGAGCGTTCCCATGAAACCCAAGAAATTAGGCAACGGTAAAATCACCGCCCTTTATGAGAGATTGAGCCGTGACGATGACCTTACAGGTGATAGTAACAGCATTATCAATCAAAAGAAAATGCTGGAGGACTATGCGAAAGCCAACGGTTTTACGAATTGCGTCCACTTCACAGATGATGGTTGGTCTGGTGGAAGTTTTGACCGCCCAAGCTGGAAGCGCATGATTGAGGGCATTGAAAAAGGCGAAATCGCTGCTGTGCTTGTTAAAGATTTGAGCCGCGTCGGTAGGGATTATTTACAGGTGGGCTTTTACACCGAAGTAATGTTCAGAGAGAAAGGTGTGCGGTTTGTTGCCATTACCAACGGAGTAGATAGCGACAAACGGGAAAGCAGCGAGTTTGCACCCTTTTTGAACATTATGAACGAATGGTATATTCGTGATTGCAGCCGTAAGATAACCACTGTTTTACGAGCAAGAGGTATGTCCGGCAAGCACACAAGCAACCATTGTATCTACGGTTACAAGAAAGACCCCAACGACAAAGACCATTGGATCATCGACGAGGAAGCTGCCGAAGTAGTACGCCGGATTTATCGCATGGCCATTGAGGGAAAAGGCCCGTATGAAATTGCCCGCATATTGGCAACGGAAAAGGTTGAGCGCCCCTCTTACTATCTTGCACAACGCGGCATGGGAAACCATCAATCAAACTACAACGCCGCAGACCCCTACACATGGCGCGGCGGTACAGTTGCCGACATACTCTCCAAGCAGGAATATATGGGGCATACGGTAAACTTTAGGACTTACAAGGAGAGCTATAAAGATAAGCGCGTCAAAATGACCCCCAAAGAGGATTTAGTCATTTTTGAGAACACACAGGAAGCTATCATCGACAAGGAAACATGGGAACGCGTACAAACTCTACGGAAAACCATTCGCCGGACAGACAGCATAGGAAAGGCCAATCCACTAACCGGCTTGATGTTTTGCGCGGATTGCGGTGCAAAGATGTATAACCACAGGGGCAAGGCCGGAAACGCGCGTGACTGGGCGGGCAGACCCAACGGGAAAAAGCGTCCGGATCGTGACGAGTACAACTGTTCCCGTTATGATTTGGGCAACCAGCATTATGATAGATACTGCACGACGCACCTTATTCGTACTGCTGTTGTAAACGAGCTTTTGTTGGAAGCTATCAAGGGCGTTTGCGACTATGCGTTGAATAATGAAGCCGAGTTTATGGCACAGGTCTGCTCCGCTTCCGAGGACAGGCAGGAAAAAGCAGCAAGAGCCATTCGCCAGCGGAAGCAGCGCAATGAGAAGCGCACCGATGAACTGACCCGCCTAATCCGAAAACTCTATGAGGACAATGTAAGCGGCCGACTTTCCGATACCCTTTTTGAACAAATGCTCCGCGATTTTGAGGCCGAGTTAAGCGATTTGACAGAAATCATTTCCCAAGACCAGCAAGAACTTGAACGCATAAGCAGGGAAACCATCAACGCCGAAAAGTTTCTTTCCCTTGTCAGAAAATATACAGACTTTTCCGAGTTGACCCCTGCCATGATAAATGAGTTTGTAGAAAAAATCCTCGTCCACCAGGCCCAGGGCAAAGGAGCAAGTAGAACACAGGAAATTGAAATTTTCTTTAATTTTGTTGGTAAGGTGGACATCCCTCACAAGGAAGTGGAACTGACCGAGGAAGAAAAGGCCGCGTTAGCGGAACAGGAACGCCGCCGGGCAAAAAAAGCAGAATACAATCGACGCTATATGGAAAAGAAACGCAGACAATGGAAAGAGCAGCGGGAGCAGGAGCAAGCCAAGCCACTGCCCCCTGCCGCCGAACAGAAAGGAGAACACATAGCATGAGCTAATTTATGTTTGACGGTCAAGAGCCGGGAAAAACGGAAATCATGCGATAGGAGCCGCCCGGACGAGGAATGGTTTGTCGGGGCGGTTTCTATTTGAAAATCCCCATTTTCTCCAAGTCAAGAGCCGGGAAAAATCCCTCAAATATGCCCCTCTTTCCAAACGAGGGCGCAGAAAGGAGCGTTTATGAAAACAGGGCTTACCAAGCGAGAAAAAACCACCGACATTTGGTTTGACGAGAAAGACCCGCTTATCCATATCCGCACCCACAACACCGCCTTGAAGAAACGACTGCTTGATTACAGCCGCCGCTACCCGGCGATCTGCCAGCAGACCGACGCAGACCCGGAAACGGGCTGCATGGAGTTTGACATTGAGAAAGGCCGGTTCTCTTTCCGTCTGACCGCCCCATACAGCGAGGAACGCCGGAGAGCCGCCAGTGTAGCGGCAAAAGCTGCCGCCAGCAACTTGACAAAAAGTGTGGTATAATTTTTTGAAAAAGTTTTGGATTTGATGTAGTATTTGCCGCCAAAACCGTAGTATATAGGTGAAGCCGGAAAGGAGGCGGTGTGATGATAGACGATGAAAAAATTATAGAACTATTTGCGGAGCGTTCAGAACAAGGCATACGAGAACTGGACATAAAGTATGGGAAAGTCTGCCACAACCTTTCTTACCATATTGTAGGAAGCAGACAGGACGCAGAGGAATGTGTCAACGACGCTTATTTAGGTGCATGGAACGCCATTCCCCCGACAAGGCCCAATCCGCTGTTGTCCTACATCGTGAAAATTGTTCGGAACATTTCCCTCAAAATTTATTGGAGAAAGGAAGCAGCCAAACGAAGCGGCCATTATACGGTTGCCTTACAGGAAATTGAGGGCTGTATTGCAGACCAGAAAGCCGTGGAAGATGAAATCGAAGCCAGAGAGTTAGCCCGTATCATCGAAGAATTTATGGATACGCTGACCCTCGAAAACCGTGTCATTTTCATGCGCCGCTATTGGTTTGCCGACAGCTACAAGGACATAGCCGAGTTTGTAGGGCTTTCGGAGAAAAACATCTCTGTCCGGCTAACCCGTATTCGCGAGAAGATGAAACAATATTTGATCGAAAGAGAGGTATTTATATGAATGCAAAAAAGTTTTCCGACGCTATGAGCGAACTTGATACAAAATATGTCGATGAAGCCCTTAACTATAAGAAGAAAGCAAAAAAGCCTCGGTGGATGAAATGGGGGGCTATGGCTGCTTGCCTATGTTTGATCGCAGCAGGCGTATTTACACTTCCTCGTTTTATTGGCAACAATCCCCCTACCACCCTGCCCGTAGTGGAAGAGGAAAATGCTTATGGGTTTACAATGGAGGGAAGCGATGTTCTCTATTTTCCCATCTCTTTTTCTCAACGAAAAACATTCGGAATTGTAGATGAAAACGCAGCAGGATTGACTGATGAAAACACCTATAAAATTACCGCTGACGATTTAGGCGACATTATGGGTATTGTTGGTGACAGTCAAGAGGAAAGTATCGTAGGCGAAACGGTCTATCATTTCACCAAATTCGCAACCGATGACTCCATTTGTATTGTAGAAGTAAAGGGAACATATGAGTTTTATGTAAAAGAAGGGGTAAAAGGAATTGAGGGAACAAACAACCTCACTGATGCTCCAGTTGATGAGGATACCTACCATGAGGTAGGACCCAACACTCCTGCTGAAGATAGAACAGAGCATGGTGATATGGAAACTTCTAATGGAACTATTACATTGGAATATATCACCGAATTACAAGCTAAAGTCAGCACAGCTATGAGCAATGGAGAGTTGCCATTTGTTTCTTCCTCTGCCGTGTACGAAAATCCGTATCGGCTCCATATCACGGTCTCTTCCAATGCGGAAGAGGATGTAGCAAAATTAAAAGCCTTTGATACCATAGGTGGAGCTTTGGAAATTGTATACGCAGCAAATCCCATTTCCGTAGAGGATGTTGCAACAGAATAAGAGATTAAAACTCACCCCACAGGGGGGCAGCCGAGAAATCGACTGCCCCTTTTCTATATCCATGGCAGAAAGGAGTGACCAGCCATGACAAAGTCAAGAGAGAAAACCCGCGAGGAATTGACCGCCGAGATTGAGGAAAGCAAGAAGAAAATCCGGCAGTTTGAGAACCGGGA
>CALWUO010000097.1 GCA_944384745.1 uncultured Butyricicoccus sp. | reverse complement strand
AAAAATGTGCTCATTATCGGTGGTTCTGGTTCTGGTAAAACACGATTTTGGCTCAAGCCTAACTTACTTCAGATGCACAGTTCATATGTTGTTACTGACCCAAAGGGCTAAAATGTAGGAGGATAGAAAAAACAGCGTTTGCACAAATACAGTTTTACATACAAAGAGGAAGGGAGGTATCGTAAGTGGCAAAAAACAACCAAGTGAAAATTACTGCTTTGTATGAACGACTGTCCAGAGATGACGAGTTGCAGGGCGAATCCAACAGTATTTCCAACCAAAAGAAGTATCTTGAGGACTATGCCCTACAACAAGGCTTTCGCAATATCCAACACTTTACCGACGATGGGTACAGTGGTACCAACTTCAACCGCCCAGGCTTCAAGAGCATGATACAGCAGATTGAAGCAGGTCAGGTGGATACAGTGATTGTCAAAGACATGAGCCGTTTTGGAAGAAACTACTTGCAAGTAGGCTTCTACACGGAAATCATGTTCCCCGACAAAGGGGTGCGATTTATTGCTGTCAACAACAATGTAGACAGTGCATCTCCTACTGACAACGACTTTACACCATTTCTGAACATCATGAACGAGTTTTATAGCCGTGATACAAGCAATAAAATCAAGGCTGTATTTCGAGCCAGAATGCGTGATGGAAAGCGTTGCAGTGGAAGCATCCCTTACGGTTATACCCGTTCCCCAGATGATAAACAAACTTTAATTGTGGACGAGGAAGCTGCAAAAGTAGTACGGCGAATCTTCCAAATGACCTGTGAGGGTATCGGAGCCACCGAGATTGCAGATACCCTTTATGCCGAAAAGGTTCTGATACCCTCAGCCTACAACCAGAAGCATCACCCTGAGAATTGCCGTAAAAACAATTACCACGACCCTTACCGATGGAGCAATACTGTGGTGCACTATATCTTGAACCGTCAGGAGTATTTGGGGCATACCGTTCTTGGCAAAAGTATCTGTGAAAACTTCAAGACAAAGAAACGCAGAGCAGCTACCCCTGATGAGCTGTTAATCTTCCAAGATACCCATGAAGCCATTATTGACCAGCATACATGGGACACCGCTCAACAGATGAGAAAGCGAAGCCCTAAGAGATTGACAAACGGGAAACGCACCCATAGGCTTTCAGGTTTGCTCTTTTGTGCGGATTGTGGGTCAAGACTCAGCTATTCCTGTTCAGATGAGAGTTGGTCAAAGCCTACTGCCCCCAGCTTCCAATGCAGCCATTACCGCAATATGTATGATGGATGTACCTCCCACTATATCAAGGCATCTGCTCTGGAGCAGGTGATACTGACCGCCATTCAGTCATTGTCAAAGTATGTGTTGGAAAATGAAGCTGAATTTCTGGAGAGTCTGAATCAGAACTGGGAAAACCAGCAGAGCCAGACGTTGACCAGTGAGAAAAAGGAGCTGACCACCGCACAAAGACGAGTGGAAGAACTGGATTTACTCATCAAAGGATTGTATGAGAGCAATTTAACAGGCAAACTTCCAGACCGCCAATTTCAGCGTTTGATGACCCAGTATGACGAGGAGCAGTTAGCTTTGGAACAGCGTATCTGTGAGCTAAAGGCAAACTTAGAAGATGTACCAGAAAAGAAGCACAATACAGACCGTTTTCTGGCTCTTGTTCGCAAGTATAAGGACTGCACTGAAATTACGGACAATATGCTCTATGCTTTTATTGAAAAAATTGTAGTTCATGCACCAACAGGCGGAAGAACAGCATACCGTCAGCAGAAGCTGGACATTTTCTTCAACTTTATCGGTCAATATATGATGCCAGGGCAGGAAATCAGTGAAGAAGAACGCAGAGCAATGATAGATGCCCAGCAACAAGCCAAAAAACAGCAACAAACCCAGCGGTCAGCCGAAAGGCAAAAAGAGAAACTGGCAGCACTAAAAGAGGCTGCAAAAACCGACCCACAGGCTGCTGCTGAATATGAAGCACATCTGCAAAAGAATAGAGAGCGAGGAAAGGTCTACCGTGACAAGATAAAGGCAATTCGAGAAGCATCTCCTGAATACAAAGCAAAGATGGAAGAAAAAGAACGCATAAAACTGGAAAAACAGCTGGAAAAAGAGCAAAAACGGCTGGAGCGACTGAATCGTAAGAAAAAGGAAACTCGTTCTGAACTGGTGGAGCGAGCCAAGACCGACCCACAAGCAGCAGCTGAGCTGGCAGAACTTCGAGCTAAGGAAGCAGAAGTCAGAAAGCGTAAAAAGCAGCAACAGGAGGAGCGTATGGCAGCTGATCCAGCATATGCAGAGCAGGTTCGTCTGCAAAGGCAGGAATATAACCGCCGACACACTGCAAAACGGGCAGCAGCCAGGGAGGAATTGATAGAGAGAGCGAAAACTGACCCTGAAGCAGCAGCGGAATTGTCAGCACAGCGGGCGTATCAGTGTGAAGCTACCAAGAAAAGCCGTCAGAAGATGGTGGAGCTTGCCAAGGCTGGTGATGAAGAAGCCAAGGTTCGTTATGAGCGATATTTAGAAAACAGGAGAAATTACTATCATAAGACCAAGGAAACACAGGAAGGAGTGGCAATATGAGCAATTTCAAACCCACCATTGAGGGAAATGGCATCCAGTACACCCTTGTGGGTGACTACTATGTACCAACGCTGAAATTGCCGGAAGAAAAACGCCCCATTGGAAAATGGGGGCGAATGCATCGAGAGTATCTGCGGATTACCAATATGGGGCTGCTGAATGACCTGATTTTGACGGGCAAGCTCTGGACTTATCTGGCTGATCTGAATGAGCAGGCAACAGACAGATGCAACCTTATCATCCGTCAGATGATGGAAGCTGAGAATATCACCGAGGAGCTGAAAGCCCGTGACCAGATGACATGGGTTCGAGCAATGAACAACATTCGCAACCGAGCTGAAGAAATTGTACGCTATGAGCTGATTTACAGCCCAGCCGAAGGAGGAATGTAACATGGTGTTGGACGAACTGTACTACGGGAATATATATCCCTCTGAGCAAATTCTGATTCATGACAAAGAGTACCAAAAACTCCATAAACACACTGGGGTGCTACTTACCCAACTGGAAGAAAAACTCTCCAAGGAACACATGGAGCTGGTCAATCAGTTTCATTCCCATGTGATAGATGTTCATTGTATGGAAGTAAAAGCTCAGTTCCAGTATGGACTCTCTCTGGGGTTAATGATGATGAAGGAAGCACAGGACTTTCTGGAGCAGGTCAAGAAGCAGGAATAGCCAATACATCAGCTCTTGACCCATGATAATGCAACAAATCCAATAGACATAGCAATACAGGGGGAGCCGTTCTTTGATAGCAAAAGGACGGCTCTTCATCTATTAAAATCAAATCAGATTGCTCAAAATAGACTGCTACACCAAGCGGTCTTATTTTTTTGAATGGAGGGATTCCAATGACATTGAGTATGGCAGAAAAGCAAATCCTTTACACCTTTGGCTGTCCTGATTGGCACAACACGGTAAAACGGCTTCAAACAGTTAAGGAGTTGACCACTGACCCCAGTATCAGGGAGCAAATAGGACAGCTGTGCAGCAAGATGACAGAGCCAAACGCACAGGAAGGCTATCAGATGTGTTTCTACCAGCTTCGTCTGGAGCTGGAGGGATATATGACCCTGCTGGAGCAGAGCAAGTCTACAAACCACACAACCATGAAGGAGGACAATGCCATGAAGCTGACCAAGTATGAGAAGGAAACCATCATCAACTTTAACGAGGAGGAGCAGTTTGCCAGCATCTACACCCACAATGCCAGCCTGAAACGCCGACTGTCGAGATTTTCAGCCCGTCACCCTGACCTGTGCCGTCTGGAGTGTGTCCATATCAATGGTGGCATGACCTTCTCTATGGATAAGAGCAGGCTGTCTTTCCGTATGACGGAGCCTTACAATGAGAAGCGTTTGGCAGTTGTAAGGGAGAACGGCAAGCAGAATGGCTTTAGAAGCAAGGAGAAGTAAGGGGTGACAGGAAACAGTCAGAACACTGGGTGTAGTCTCAGTGTTCTGGCTGGGTACATATCAATTCTAAGTAATGCACAGTTGAAAAAATCACATATTCATGATATAATTCTACAAATAAGGTGTCGAAATATAGAGGAAAACATGGCTGTCACAGCAAAAAGATGTTTCATCCGCTTATTGACCGTAGAATTTCTACTTCTGAACTGACTGAGCAAGTAAGATTCAGTGCAAATATCCTCACAAGATTACGGCGTGACCAGTATGTATCCTTGGATAGCATTTAAAAAATCTGTATTGTTCTCAAGTGTGAGGTAGATGATATACTGGTATTTACTCAAAATAAAGAAAATAAAAGGAGCATAAAGATTATGAAACCTAAATTAACTATAGATGCATTAATTCGTGAAGCAGAAGTATTTTGTGAATTTATGTCACAAGAAAATCATCAAGAATTGCTAGGGGTAACTGATGGAAAAGCAGTTGGAACATATGTGGAGCATAAGTTCCAAAGGTATCTTGCTGAACGCTATATTGTGACTGTTGGAAGTAGTGCCAAAGGCATTGATTTGCCTGGTAAAAATATTCAGACTGACATTAAGGTCACATCTATTACACAGCCTCAATCAAGCTGTCCTTTTAGAAATGCTCGTCAAAAAATATTTGGTTTGGGATATAATTTGTTGGTTTTTGTATATGATAAAAAAGATATCGATAATAAATGTTATTTATGTTTTACACACTGTACATTTATTGACAAATCAAGAACAGCTGATTTCACAATTACAAAACGCCTGCGTCAAATGGTTGCAGATGGAGCATGCAAAGAAGATATCATTGGTTTTTTGGAAGACAGAAATGTTCCAGGAGATGAAATTGTATATAATGATTTAGCTGAAGAAATTCTCTACAATCCTCCATTGCAAGGGTATTTAACTATAAGTAATGCACTTCAATGGAGATTACAGTATGCACGAGTTATAGCGTTAGATAATAGCGTTGATGGAGTAATTAACTATGAATGGTAAGCGAGAATTTGGCGATTATCAAACGCCAGAACACTTTTCGTTGACCATCTGCCAATATCTTAAAAATGTGAGGAATATTCATCCTACGATTGTTGTCGAACCAACATGTGGAGTGGGAAGCTTTCTTAAAAGCAGTAAGATTTTTGGTGCATCGGAAATTATTGGAATAGAAGTTAATCCAGAATACTGTGAAATTTGTAAGGAAACGATTTTTGATTCACGTGTGCATATTATAAATGCAGATATTTTTTCTTTTGATTTAGGTACATTATTGAAAGATAAAGAACATGTACTAATTATTGGCAATCCGCCTTGGGTCAATAATAGCACATTATCAATCCTGAATTCTGATAATCTTCCATTAAAGGTTAATTTTAAATGCCTAAAAGGTATGGATGCGATTACTGGAGCAAGTAATTTTGATATATGCGAATACATTATTTTACAGTTAATCACTTCGATGTATGATACAAACACAACAATTGCTATGCTGTGTAAAACTTCTGTTGCAAGGAATGTATTTTTAGAAATGAAAAGAACACATATTGACTTTAGTTCTTGTGATATCTATGAGTTTAATGCAAATAAAGTGTTTGGAATAAATGCAAATGCATGCTTACTGGTAATTGAGCTTAGGAGAAACGCTATTTCAGGGGATGTCTGTAATGTTTATTCATTTGACAAACCGCAAGAGAAAAAGTCATCATTTGGTTATGTAGATGGAAATTTTTATAGCAATACAATGCAGAAAGCAGATGATTTTTCAGGAGAATGCTGTTTTGAATGGAGACAGGGTGTAAAGCATGATTGTTCAAAAGTGATGGAATTGACTGTAAATGGATCTGTGTTAACTAACGGAATGGAGGAAATTGTTGACATTGAGAGCAACTATATTTTTCCTCTGGTTAAAAGCAGTATGTTTAAATCGCCAGTTATAAACAGCTTCAATAAATTTGTTATTGTTACACAAAAAAAGGTAAGAGAAGACACTTCTCACATAGAAGTAGATGCACCGAAGACATGGAACTATTTGAAATCACATGAAGAAACATTTTCCAAAAGAAAGAGTTCAATCTATAAAGGGGCACCGAATTTCTCCATGTTTGGTGTAGGCGATTATTCGTATGCTTCATATAAAGTCGGTGTAAGTGGATTCTATAAAAGACCTCTTTTTTCAGTTTTAGTGTCAGAAAGTAGAAAACCTGTTATGACGGATGATACAAGTTATTTTATTTGTTTTCCGTCATATGACATGGCTTATACGGCAATGGTAATATTAAATTCTGAACGTGTTCAAAATTTCCTTATGACAATTGCGTTTTTAGATGCCAAACGACCTTTTACAAAAAAGGTTTTGGGAAGAATAGATTTTAGAAAAATATTGAAATCAGTTAGTTTTGATGAATTGACTGTAACTGAAGCTCGGTTGGGTTTGCTTAAATATTTAAATGAGAATATGTTGCATGAGTTTAAGCTTCTACCAGAATTAAGCCAATCAACATTACCTAGTGTTTAAGCAAACATGAATTATTGGAGCTGAGGTAGGGAGAAGGTGAAAATAAATAGCGGATAGTTACAAACTACTGGAAGATGTTGTAAGAGACTCGTATTGTGGCGTTGTATGGTCACATAAGATACAAGAAAAACAAGCGGATATTTATGCGGAGAAGTTCAAAATGATGGAGACAGTCAATATTGGTGCGGCTTCTCTTACATCAGTTGGAATTATAGCCATAATATTTACTGATCCGCTTTGGCTGAAACTAATCTCTACCTTGATTTCATTTGCTACAGTTTATATCACAGCATATTATAAATCATTTGATTTGCAGAAGCTTGTTGTTTCGCACAAAGCGACTGCAAATAAATTGATTACTGTAAGAGATAAGTACAAAGTTCTTTTAACGGAAATTAATCTTCAGAGCGACTCTGTCCAGAATCTTCTTGTTAAATATAATGAGTTGATACGTGAAACTGATAACATTTATCTTGAAGCACCAAATACGACTGATAAAGCAGTTGAGAAAGCAAGCGATGCGTTGAAAGTGAAAAAGGACAACACATTTACAAATGAAGAAATCAATTCATTTCTTCCAGAATCACTAAGGAGGGAAACAATTGAGTGATAGAGTCCAAAAACACGGAGAGAAAATTGTTTATGATATTAGAAAACTTGTTTCCCTTAGGTACCACACAGTTACCAAGGCTATTAACAACGAATTCTGGAATTCTACAAGTAACACACTACATAGCCTTTATGTAGGTAGCTATGGAAGAAACACTGCTATTGACACAAGTGACATTGATATTCTTGTTGAGCTTCCAAGTAGCCTATTTGACCACTATAACAATCTAAGCGGCAACAGTCAGTCGAGATTATTGCAAGCGGCACGAAATGCTATTCTGAATGCTTATCCGAGAAGTGATGTTCGTGCTGATGGACAAGTTGTAAAAATTGCTTTTTCAGACGAAATGGATTTTGAGATTGTACCTGCTTTCAAAAGTGGGGATGGAAGTTTTAAATATCCAGATTCTAATACTGGTGGTACCTGGAAGTCTACAAATCCAAAAGCGGAGCAAGAGGCTATGGCTCAGAAAAACAAAAGCAGTAATGGTCTGTTATATGATACTTGCAGACACATTCGTAATATTCGTGACAGCAGTTTTTCAAGTTATCATTTGTCTGGTATCGTAATAGATAGTTTTGTCTACGAAGCAATTGGAAATTGGAGATGGTTGAATAACGGAGAATCCTCATCACAGCCAATAGGAACTTACGAGCAAGTATTATTGGATTACTATAATCAACACGGAATATCTCGAGGGCTTGGTATAACTGCTCCAGGAAGCAAGGATACTGTCTCTACATCGTCGAGCTACGAATGTTTGGGAAAAGTATTAAAAAAATGGTTTGAGAGAATTGAATAAATGACCAAGCCAAAGGCACTCAACTGTAAAAAGTTGGGTGCTTTTGTTTTACTCATTACCAGAAAGGAGTTGATCCCAATGAATGAAAAACTGGAAAAACTGACCCATCAGAAAGCCACAGCCGAGAAAAAGTTGACCGCAGCCAAGCACAAAGAAAAGCAGTTAGAGCATGAACTGAAACGCCTGACCCGAAGCGAGAGAACCCACCGCCTTTGTACTCGTGCCGGAATGTTGGAAACATTCTTACAAGAGCCGACCCTGCTCACAGATGATGATGTGATGGAACTGCTGACCTATCTCTTTCAGAGTGATGATGCCAAAAGGAAGCTGAACACGCTGATTGAGAAGCGAAGAAAAACGCTGGCAAGGGACAGCGTGGAAGAACCCTTGTGAGAACAAGGGCGCAATTATACACCACACAAAGGTGGTGCATTGCGTTCTGCCGAAAGCCCCTTGCAGGGAGCAGATGATTTTCGCACAGAGCAAGCCCTCTGTTTCAATCATCTAGGGGAAGCTGCACTTCCCCTGCACTGGCTAAAGCCAGCTACCCCTTTGCCGACTTGATGCCTGGAAACGATTGCCCAGCAATCATTCCCAGTCACCAAGTTTAGAAGATTATGAACTGACTGCTTGCCATTTGTAAGCAGTCTTTTCTTTTACCCCAAAACAGAAAGGAGCTGATGCAGATGCCAACCCCACACTTTGAAATCAAGATTACTCAGCGAAGCAAAGGGCAGTCCGCTGTTGCCGGAGCTGCCTACCAAAGTGGAGATAAGCTGTTTTCGGAGTACGACCAAAAAGTGAAAGACTACCGCAACAAGCATGGTATCACCTACACAGAAATCATGCTCCCGTCCAACGCTCCACCTGAATATGCAGACCGTGAAACGCTCTGGAATTCAGTAGAAGCCGTTGAAACTCAATGGAACTCTCAGCTTGCCAGACGATTTGTGTTGGCATTGCCAAGAGAAGTGCCGGACGAGCTGTATCCGCAAATGGTGAAGGAGTATTGTGAGCAGCATTTTGTTTCCAACGGCATGATTGTAGACTTTGCCATCCATGACCCTGATCCACCAGGGTACAATCCTCATTGCCATGTTATGTTGACACTCAGAGCTATGGATGAGCATGGGAAGTGGCTACCCAAATCCAGAAAGGTTTATGATCTGGACGAAAACGGAGAACGCATCCGCTTACCATCCGGCAGATGGAAAAGCCATAAGGAAAACACCGTTGACTGGAATGAGCAGTTTCATGGGCAGGAGTGGCGTGACGGTTGGGAACAGATTCAAAACCACTATCTGGAAATGGTGAACAGTCCTGTCAGGGTTGACCTTCGCTCTTATGAAAAACAGGGACTGGACATCATCCCTACTGTTCATATGGGAGCCGCTGTCACTCAAATGGAACGCCGTGGCATCCAGACCAACATCGGCAACCTGAACCGTGACATCAAAGCAGCTAACCGCATGATGACTGCTATCCGCAGCACCATTCAAAATCTGCGTGACTGGTTAAGTGCCATCATGGAAGTCAGAAAAGAAATGCTGTCAGAGACAAAACAGGAGGACACTTCTCCTGACCTTGCCAATCTGCTCAGAGATTACCTCAATTTGCGAAAAGCAGAGCGAAGCGAGTGGTCACGCTATGGTCAGCGAAAAGGTGCTACAAAAGATTTGCAGGCATTTTCCAGAGCCACCACCTATTTGACGGAAAATAAGATTTATACTTTGGAAGCCTTAGACAGTACCCTTGATGAAACTCAGCAAAAAGCCCGTGGTATCAGTGCCAGCATGAGGAAAGCCGAAAAGCGTATGAAGGTGATTACTGGCATCCAGAGTGCTGTTGCAGATTGTCAAGAGCATAAAGCCATTCACGATAAGTATGTGAGAATTGGCTGGAAAACAGTGCAGTTTGCTTATGCTGAAAAACAAAAAGATGAGCTGAACATCTACAACAAGGCATACCGTTTTCTGAAAAAGCAGGGAGTTGATCTAAATGTTGATTTGGAAGCCCTAAAAGCAGAATACAGGGAATTGCAAACTTCCCATGCAGAGTATACCAGACAGCTGGCAGAAGTTCAGGAGGAATTAAAACCCCTCAAGGAGATCCGTTATTGGGTGGGTAAGGTGCTTACACCAGAACAG
This sequence comes from uncultured Butyricicoccus sp., assembly GCA_944384745.1. GTDB lineage: Bacteria > Bacillota > Clostridia > Oscillospirales > Butyricicoccaceae > Butyricicoccus_B. The sequence continues at coordinate 3,807 of CALWUO010000097.1, read as the reverse complement.
GCAGAAGCAGAAAAGAAACCAGAGCCGAAGCACTCTGTTACAGAGCAGATTAAGGATTATCAGGAGGAAACCAAAAAGAAAGAGCAGCAATCAAGAAAACAACCGAATATGGAACGCTGACAGGCATCTGATTTTGATAAGTCAGGTGTCATTTTTCATTTTGGGAGGTGAAAACATTGAGTATGAATGAATCCCAGCCACCAGCACAAGAAGCGACACCTATAACCATAGAAGCCATCAAAGAAATGCTGGAACTTACCGACAAGGGTACAACCAAGAACAGCATCCGCAACTGTCTCATTGTCTTTGAGCATGACCCTCTGTTGGCTGGCTCCATTTGCTTCAACCATATGACTGACAGAGTAGACATTGTGAAGCCAATGGGCTGGAAACGAAGCAGTAGCAATCTTACCGATATAGATATGAATTATCTGCTCCTGTATCTGGAGGAGCACTATGGGCTGACCAGTGAAAGCAAAATTGAGAACGCCGTGTCCATCATTGCCAACGAAAACGGCTACCATCCAATACAGCAATACCTGAGTGCTTTGGAATGGGATGGCACAGAACGTATCCGCTATGCACTTCATCATTTTCTGGGGGCTGAGGTCAACGATTACAGTTATGAGGCAATGCGACTGTTTATGATGGGTGCGATTCATCGAGTGTTTCATCCAGGCTGTAAATTTGAGTTTATGCTGTGTCTGGTAGGTGGTCAGGGGGCTGGAAAGTCCACATTCTTCCGCTTGCTTGCCATCAAGGACGAGTGGTTTACCGATGACCTTCGTAAGCTGGACGATGACAATGTATACCGTAAATTGCAGGGACACTGGATTATTGAAATGTCAGAAATGATTGCCACTGCCAATGCCAAGAGCATAGAGGAAATCAAGTCCTTTTTGAGCCGACAAAAAGAGGTTTATAAAATCCCATATGAAACCCACCCAGGAGATAGGCTCAGGCAGTGTGTTTTTGGAGGAACATCCAACACAATGGACTTTCTTCCCCTTGACCGCACAGGTAACAGACGATTTATCCCGATCATGGTGATACCTGAGCAGGCGGAAGTTCACATTCCGGACAATGAAGCTGCTTCCAGAAATTATATCATTCAAATGTGGGCGGAAGCTATGGAGCTTTACCGCAGTGGTCAGTACAAGCTGAAATTCACTCCTGCCATGCAGAAGTACCTGCTGGAGCATCAGCAAAACTTCATGCCAGAGGACACCAAAGCAGGTATGATACAAGCCTATCTGGATAGGTATGAAGGCAATATGGTTTGTTCTAAGCAGCTGTTCAAGGAAGCATTGGGAAGGCGTTTTGATGAACCAACACAACGGGAAATCAGAGAGATTAACGACATCATGAACAATAGTATTATAGGCTGGCAGCATTTCAGCAATCCACGGCTATTTCAAGGCTATGGGAAACAAAGGGGATGGGAACGGAGCAACCAGATCAGCAACACACAGAGCAATTTGGCAGATGGATTTGTGGAGCTGACTGAGCAAACCGAGCTGCCATTTTGCAAATAGGCAGTTGGTTGCAGTTTTGTTTCCGCTCCGTTGCCAAGCCGGTTGCTGTAAAAACCCCCGAAATCCCCAGTGTTTTCTTGTCTGCAAACCAAAGCAACCAATATATATAAGAAAAAAGAAAAGAAGGTGAGAGCCAAACAAAGCAGAGTTTTAAGGTTTTTATAAGTCCGTTGCCCAACTTCGTTGCCAACACTCTTTTTCAGGCATTTCTGATAAAACAAAACAAACTTCACAGGGGAGTTATCCAGCCAGAGGATAGCTCCCTATTTTTTATGGAGGTATGCGAGTATGACAAACACTGAAACCCAGACCACCATCCAGCCTGATAGCAGCTTCAGTATGAAGATTGACCGTACCACATTTGTTGTAGGGATGTACTTTAGCAAAACCAGCAAGGAGACTATGGATGACAAGGTGAAACGGCTCATCAATGAAGATGTAAAGGCAAGTAATTTTTGAGAATAGAGGGGGTGAAACAAACTGTTTTATTTTTATCTTGACAAAACACTCCCCAAAGGCACTATTTTAGTGGAATGTGGGAAGATGTTACAACGTGGAACACCTAAAAAGCGTCCAAAGTTAGATAATAATAAGCAGCCTATGAAAGATAAACATGGAAATACAATCTATGAAACTGTTAAAGATAAAAACGGTAAAGTTGTTTATGAACCATACCGTATTAAAATACTTAACACCATAAATTTTAAGAAATCTATGCATTATAATCCTTTTGCATATATTCATAGCGAAAAAGATATTTTAAAACTTGTCACAACGTTAATTGCTAACACCAAAGGTGAAGGCAAAGCTGGTGATGATTTTTGGGTTAAAGCAGAGATTTTACTTTATTGTGCTTTAATTGGATATATACATTATGAAGCACCAATAGAAGAACAAAATTTTTCTACTTTAATTGAATTTATAAATGCTATGGAAGTGCGTGAGGACGATGAGGGATTTAAAAATCCTGTTGATATGATGTTTGATGAACTTGAAGCAAAAAAGCCAAATCATTTTGCTGTTAGACAATATAAAAAATACAAACTAGCAGCCGGAGTTGTATGCTTTAGAAGACTTCTTAATCAGTCGATTAGGAAGCCCTCTAAAACATACAGCTTGAGAAGGGAGTGAAAAACCATGAACAAGAAAAAGATTACAGCTCTGTATGAGCGTCTTAGCCGAGATGATGACCAGCAGGGCGAGAGCAACAGCATAGCCAATCAAAAAGCACAGCTCGAAAGTTATGCTGCCCAGCAAGGATTCCCTAACCCTGTCCATTTCACTGATGATGGTATCAGCGGAACCCGTTTTGACCGTCCCGGCTTTATGGCTCTGATGAAGGAAGTTGAAGCTGGGAATGTGGAGTACCTCTGCATCAAGGATATGAGCCGTCTTGGGCGTGACTATCTCAAAGTCGGGCAAATTATGGAGATTCTTCGCCAGAAAGGTGTCCGTCTGATTGCCGTCAATGATGGTGTGGATAGTGCCAGAGGGGACGATGATTTCACGCCGTTTCGGAACATCATGAATGAGTATTACGCCAGAGATACCAGCCGAAAAATACGCTCTACCTTTCAGGCAAAGGGAAAAACCGGCAAGCACCTGACAGGTTTGGTCATTTACGGCTACCTCTGGAATGAAGCCAGAGACCAATGGATTGTAGATGAAGAAGCTGCTGAAATCGTGAAGCGTATTTATCAGATGACCATTGCAGGTATGGGACCGTATCAGATTGCCAAGAAGCTGTCTGAGGAGCAAGTCCTTATCCCCTCCGCCTATCTTGCCCAGCATGGCGAGGGTGTGAACAAGAACAAGACTTTCAAGGATATTTATGGCTGGGGTTCTTCTACCATTGTCAATATCTTGGAAAAAAGAGAATATCTCGGTCATACGGTCAATTTTAAGACCAGAAAACACTTCAAGGATAAGAAAAGTCATTATGTTCCAGAAAATGAGTGGACAATCTTTGAAAACACACATGAAGCCATCATTGACCAGCAGACCTTTGACCTTGTGCAGAAAATCCGTGGTAATTCCAGACGATACCCAGATGGATGGGGTGAAACAGCTCCTTTTACTGGCTTGATGTACTGTGCAGACTGCGGAGCAAAGATGTATGTTCACCGAGTAAACAATGGCAAGCGAGTTTCTCAATATACCTGTTCTGCATACGCAAAAACCCCTTGTGGAACTCTCTGAACAAGTCCAGTAAAAACGGACAGTAGAGAAAATCCCCCAAATGTAGGATAATAACTACATAAGGGGGATTTAG
>CALWUO010000096.1 GCA_944384745.1 uncultured Butyricicoccus sp. | reverse complement strand
GCCTCCCGGCACTGATGATGACAGGCCCTATATGAAAGGAGATACCTACAATGACCGACCAGACCACCACCGCAATGACCACCCCCGCCCAGAACACCGTGCAGCTTGCCGCTGAAGTGATGCAGACCGGCATGAGCTATACCGACTACAACACGTCCGACCGCAAAGCCGCGGTGGACTTCTACAACGCCGTTTCGAACCCCACCGGCAAACTCAAGGAACATGTGAATGAGGTTCTCGACATGGCCCATGTCTCCATTGAGGTTGCCGAACTGAAAACCGGCGAGCTGGCCCCGCGGATTATCATCGTGACCGCGGACGGCAACAGTTACCAGTGTGTGAGCATCGGCGTATATCAGAGCCTGAAACGCATTTTCGCCCTGTTCGGCACCCCGGAAACCTGGGCCGAACCACTGAAAATCAAACCCGTTCTGACCAGCACCGCCAAAGGCCAGGTCTTGAGCCTGCAACTGGTATAACAATCGCCTGCACGGCCGGCCCGATGGCCGGCCGTTACTTATTATGGAGGTGAGACCATGCCCGCATCCGGCAACGCAACCGCCCGCGCGTCACTGCGCTACGACCCCGAGAACTATACCCCATACATGCTGCATGATTGGCCGCTTCGCGACCTGCGCCGGGAATACACCCGCCTTCGCGACATTGCGCAGAAACGCATCAAGCGCCTACGCGCAGACCCAGAAGGCGCGCAAAGCAAAGTCTTGCAGATATTCCCGGAAGGCATCCCTCGCATCAGCGATATGCACGGCAGCCGCGCGCAGCTTGAAAGCGCAATGGCCGACCTGGCCCTTTTCATCCGCAACCCGGAATCTACCGTTTCCGGCGTGCATGCTGCAAACCGCGCCCGGGCGCGTATGATCGGCATGGACGAAGAACAAAGCGCCCGAACCTATATGTCCATTGATGAATGGATGAGCTACTTGCGTATGCAGGGCGTGCTAGACCTTTACGGCAGTGACGAGGCCCGCGCATACTACTATGAAGCGGGCGGCATTAACCTGGATATCCCAGATTTTGAGCGGTGGCGTGATGAACATGATACCTGGCAAGAAACCCGAATGCAGGCAAACCCCGCAGAGCCGAACAGCAGTAGCGACGATCTGCGCAGAGCGTTTGGAGGCCGCCAACGCTTTTGACATGTCCGCCTGGCTGCTAAAATACGCCGACGGCGAGAAAAAGCACACAAGCGGGCGGAAACGGAAAACTCGGCGTCGTCGGTATATCCCCGCTGTCACGGCTTTTGACATCGAAACATCACGGGTGTGCACCGACGCCAACGGCAACCCCCAGACCATCATGTATATCTGGCAAATGCAGCTGGGCCTGGATATAACAATCTATGGAAGGTACTGGGCAGAATTCCTGGACATTGCCCGGCAGGTGGAAACAGTGCTGTACTCGCTTGACAAGGAAACCGGGGACGACTGGCGGCTTGTATGCTATGTGCACAACTTGAGCCATGAATTCCAGTACCTTGCCGGCGTGTGGAATTTTGAGGAAACCGATGTATTTGTCGTAAAGTCGCGGAAAGTTCTAAAGGCCGATATGGGCAAAATTGAACTGCGCTGCTCAATGCTTCAAACCAACATGAGCCTGGCGGCTTTCACATCGAAAATGGGCGCGCCACACGCAAAGGCCGTTGGCGATCTGGACTACAGCGTGACCCGCTATCCATGGACGCCCCTTACCAAACAGGAAATGCACTATTGTGTGAACGACGTGCGCGGACTGGTGGAAGCCCTGATGATTGAGATGCAGAACGACGGTGACGACCTGTATACCATCCCGGCCACTTCTACCGGCTACGTTCGCCGGGACGCCCGCAAAGCAATGTATGAGTACGGCATCAAATACATACGCCGCCTGCTACCTGATTTCGAGACATACAAGGCGCTGCGCGAGGCTTTCCGGGGCGGTGACACGCACGCGAACCGGTACTATGTAGGGGTATTGCTGCACGACGTGAAATCGGTGGATATGTCGAGCGCATACCCGGCAGTGCAGTGCGAGTGCTTGTTTCCCACTTCGCCATTCCAACGTAAAGACGCGACTGTTGAAAACTTGCAAAAAGCGTTGAAATATCGGAAAGCCGTACTTGCCCGCATTGCTATATGGGGTCTGCGCCAGCGCGATATGAAATGGGGAATGCCCTATATCCCTCTGGCAAAAACCCGCGCGGCCTGCGAGTATGTGAACGACAACGGACGGTTGCTTTCGGCCGCATACCTGGAAATCACGATCACCGACATTGACTTTGACACTATCATGCAGGAATACGACTTCGACGGCTTGAAAGTCATTGATCTATGGCAGGCCAGTTACGGCGAACTTCCCCGGAAACTGCAAGACGTGGTGAAGGAATACTTCACCGCGAAAACCGAGCTAAAAGGCGTGGAGGGCCAAGAGTATTTCTATATGAAAAGCAAAAACAAGCTGAACAGCGTATACGGCATGACCGCGCAAGACCCGCTTCCCTCCGGGTGGAAATGGGATGGCAGGGATTTCATCAACGATGACCCGAACCCAGAGGCCACCTATGAAGAGAATAAAAAGCATCTGTTCCTGCCGTACCAATGGGGCGTATGGACGACAGCCCACACGCGCCGGCGTCTCAAGATTGCGCAGCACGCAGCCGGCCCGGGGTGCGTGTACTGTGATACTGACAGTGTAAAATATCTGGGCACCTGCGACCTGGACGAGTACAACCGTGAAGTGGAGGAAAGCGCCGAGTTTTCCGGCTGTTTCGCCAAAGACCCAAAAGGCAAGCGCCATTATATGGGCGTGTATGAGCAGGAAAAGAGCTACGCCGAATTCATGACCTGGGGCGCGAAAAAGTACGCGACAACGTATGAAAAAGGCGGCCCCATTACAACGACGATTGCCGGTGTAAACAAGAAAATCGGCGGCGCAGAACTTGAGAAACGCGGGGGCTTTGAGGCATTCAAGCCGGGTTTCACTTTCACAGAGGCAGCCGGCAAGTTGATCGTATACAACGATGTGCCGGACGTCCCGCCGATTATCGGCCCTGACGGGCAGGTGGTGGAGGTGACGCGCAATCTATGTATCTGTGATAATACATACACTGTGGGCATCACAGCGGAATACGCGAAACTTCTCGGTATTTATATGGAGGGTGAAGTATAATGGCAAGCAAACGATACACCAAGGATGGATGGGTGGACATGGCCCGGATTTTTGACAACGGCGTGCCGTGGAATATCTTGATTGGAGGCCGGCAGATAGGTAAAACCTATGGCGCTCTTATGCAGCTCATGGACAGGCAGCCGCTTTTCTTCCTTTTCCTGCGCCGGACAGAGGATGAACTACTGGCGATTCAAGACCCCGAACTCGACCCGTTCCGGGCACCGAATGAGGACAGGCAGCGCACCGACCCCGCGTGGAAACCCTGGAAAATGTTCAGGCTGAATAAACACGTATGGGGGGTGTTCCCCGCAGAGCTGGACGACAAAGGCGATTGGAAAATCGCAGGTGAGCAGGTGGGCTTGTGCGCGTGCGTGAAAACCTTCGCCAAGGTTCGCGGCCTGTCGGCGCGGCAGATTGAATTGATTCTCTACGATGAATTCATCCCCGAGCCGCATGTGCCGCGCTTCCGCAAAGAAGGCAGCGCGTTTTTCAACCTGTATGAGAGTGTGAACTCAAACAGAGAATTACAAGGCAAGCCGCCCGTGAAGGTGATCTGCCTTGCCAACTCGAACACCATCGCGAACCCCCTAATGATGGAGCTGGGCATAGTCGAAAAGGCCGACAAGCTAGAGCAGACCGGCGGGCACAGTTTCAAGACCCGCGACTTGTACTACTGCAATTTCAGCGATTCCCCGGTATCGGCCCAGAAGGTGGATACCGTGCTGTATCGGCTTACCAAGAATACTGAATTCGCGCGCATGGCGCTGCTGTCCAGCTTTTCAGGAGATGAACGCGGAAATATCGCATCAAAAGACCTTCGGCAATACAAGCCGGTTGTCGTGGCCGGCGAGATTGAAGTCTACCAGCACAAGACGCGCCCTGAATTGTACGTTACAATGCACAAATCCGGCGCGTGCCCTGTATACGAACCAGGCGAAATCAATTTCCAGCGCGTGCGACGCCGGTACAACTTGCTCGACCCCTACATGGCCGGGAAGGTGTATTTCGAGACCTACACCTGTGAATTATATTTTCGCAGCGTGCTTGGAATGGGTTGACAGCGCAGATTACATATTGTATAATACACAATGTAGAGACTGAAACAAGTTACCCTGAAACAAGGCAGCCCGGGAACGGGTCGGGTATTGCGGCGCCACCGCGTGAACTTGTTGCCAGTCTCTTTTCAAATATAAAGGGGTGAAAACGAATGGACATTGCCGCAATCTCGCAGTTAATTGGTAGCCTGGGATTTCCTATCGTGGCGTGTGGCGCGCTCTTCTGGATGTGCAACACGACGCTGAAATCCAACACCGAAGCTATCAATTCCGTGACCGACGCCGTGACCGCCAACACGCATGCGACCGCCGAACTTTCGCAGCTGGTGCAGCTGCTGGCCGGCCAGATTCAACAGGGAGGTGACAACGCGGCATGACACAGTATGTGGTACTGTCCCGTGCACCCATGAACAACGCGGGCGCGTATATGTGCTTCGCCCGGGCCGTGGGCCTTGAATTGCAGAACGCGTATTACAGCGAATACGCCGACGACGCCAAAGAAACGCAGTATGTTGGTGTCGGCCCGGTATCGCAGGGCGATGCAAAAACCGTCTATGATATTATGGCCGCTTCCAATGGCGACCCGATCATGTTACAGGGGGTGAAATA
>CALWUO010000095.1 GCA_944384745.1 uncultured Butyricicoccus sp. | reverse complement strand
GAAAAACAATCCAAAGTTGTTGGGCATGGGCTCCCTCCTTATGTGGGCACTGCGGTGGCACGGAAGGCGGTATAGGCCATCTGCTCGGTGAGCACCCGGTCAATGGCATCGGCCAGAGCCTGCCGGTCGGCCTCGGTGTTCCCGGTGTTGGCTCCGTGGATGTTGATTACGGGGGTCCGGCTGGTCAGATTCACATTGGTGACATACTTCCGCTCGGCCATGTCTACCAGGGACTTGATGTCCTCATCTGACATGGAGACCGTTTTATCAATGCTGTTGACGCTGTCGGAAATATCGTTCAATGTACTAAGCGCATTTGCAAAGTCGTCAACATACTTGCTGTAATCAGTGCCGCCGTTATCATCTTCTCCGCCAAGTTCTTCTTGACCCTTGGTAACAGCCTCTGCAAATTCAGCCAGCTTTTGAGAAATGAAGTCACTGATCCGGAAGTTCTCAGCTTCTTCTTTGAGCATTTGGAGATTTTTCAAGTATTGTTCTTCATCAATGGGTTTGAGTTCTTGAATTCCACCTTCAATGCCCCATTTGGAAATGCTGGCCAGTGCGCTTTGCCGGGCAGCTTCGATTCCTTCAGGGGATACCGCAAAATCAACATTGATTTGTTTCCAGCCCAATGCCCCAGCTATGGCGTTGTACCAATTCATGAAGCCCTTTGCATTGTCCGCAACAAACTGAAAGTTTTTGACTAAAAACTGTGCGGCATCTGCAAATGCGTTGACAACCAACTCGGCAAAATCTTGAATGACTGCGCCGGTCTGGTTGAGCAGGGTGATAATGTCGTTTCCGACCGGGACCACCACATCGTTGTAGAACCATAACCACGATTCTGCCGAGGCGCTGGTGGATTCAATCCAGTAATTTCGAAATGCCTCCACGTTGTCCCATAGCCACACAAAGGCGGCAACCAGAGCAACGATAAGCACAATGATGAGCCCAATTGGGTTGGCCGCCATAGCCGCATTCAAAAGGTTTTGGGCTATGGTTACCAGCGTGACCGCCACCTTGTAGGCCAGCCACGCAGCGGCGGCTGTTGCAAGGATCGGCCCAATGACTTCGATGTTGTCAGCCACGATTTGCGCCACAGTCCCGAGAATAGCCAGCGCCACCGTGATGCCATTAACAACATCCTGGACAAACTGACTGTTTGCCAGCTGATTCAGAGCATCAAAGAGCGGCTGAAGGGCCATTGTACCTTGGTCATAAATTTGATGCCAGATACCTCTCCAAGTAACTGGGAGCTCACCATATTTTTCATTGATTTCATCAGCTGCCCAAAACATGGCGTTTTTAACTACTTGTGAAGTAACTAATCCCTCGCTTGCCATTTCACGTAATTGGCCTATACTTACTCCCAAATAATCCGCTATGGTCTGGGCGATCATAGGTGTCTGTTCCAGTACAGAATTGAGTTCTTCACCCCGCAACATACCAGATGACATACCTTGTGATAGTTGTAACATGGCCGCTTGAGCGCCTTGGGCTGTGGCCCCCGAAAGCTGTATTTGTTTGTTGATTAGTTCAGAAAACGCAATGATCTCTTGGCTACTGTTAAATGCGTTCCCGGCTAGCAGTCCCAATTTTGTTACAAAATCAGCCGTTTCCGCATAGGAACTATTTGTATTTCTTGCGGATTGATAAAGCATGGCGTTGAGCTGCGCCGTAGTCTGAAGCCCATCGTTCATCATGTTCAGCCTGGCGGTGGTCAACGCCAGTGTGTCAGACATGGTGAACAGTCCCTTCAGGGTTTGCAGGCTGATATAAGTCCCGATCAGGCTTTTGAGAGAGCCACCAAGGGCATTGGAACTGGATGTGGCCCGCTTCTGACTTTGGCTTAGTTCTTCTGTGGCCGAGGCTGCTTTTTTGGCCTCTGCCTGCGCCCGTTCCATTTGAGACACGACCGCATCATACTGCGCTTGGGTCTCTCGAATGGTTCCGCCCAGTCGCTCCACCTTGGCATCCAGAGTGGAAAAGGCGGTGGTGTTTTGCCGGCCTGCGGCCACCATGGCCTGTTGCTCCTGGGCCAATACGGCGAACTGCGCATTGAGAGAGATAAGCTTTCTGTCCAGACTATTGGCCACAGATTGATAGTTCCTGGCGGCGGTGGAGGCCAGATCAGAGGCCCCCGCCGCCTGCTGCCCCAGGGCGATATACCGTGTGAAATTAGCGGAGAACGCATCCTCCAGCGTCAGGGTTTCCCGGATGGCTGCCACGGTATCACTCCTTCTTTCTTGAGGCGATTTCCTTTTGGATAAATCGGGTAATCAGCACCCGTTCCCGGTAGGGAAGGGATTCATACTTGGATGGGGGCCAGCCCATATTGACGAAACAGTAGTATGCCGCCAATGTTTCCGGGTCGCCCCCGTCCATCAGTTTTTTGCCTCATCCTCCACCTGATCGCCGAACCCGCTGAGTGCGTTGATCTCTTTCAGCAGGTTGGCATACTCTCCAGCCAGCAGCATTTTCCCCGGTACCATGGCCGGGTCCAATACGCCGTAGAAGTCACA
>CALWUO010000094.1 GCA_944384745.1 uncultured Butyricicoccus sp. | reverse complement strand
CGAATAACAGGAGGATATCCCTCTTGCTCTTCCATGGCAGTAATCATACTGCTAAAATTGCCTTTATCTTTTACACTATGAGGCATTGCACCTACTAATACATAACTATAGTTTGGTGAATACTGCATCTTTTTGTATTGAAAAGTTTTTGCTTTACTATAGTCTAAGCAAAACTCAAATCTGTTTTTATCAAAGCCCAATTCTTTAGCTACTGCCAATAATTTATTTTGCTTTACTTCAGATTGACCGATTACCAGTATTATTCCTTGTTTATTGGAATTAACTTTTTGATATGGCAACAGGCTTTCTAATCCTAAAACATTAAGCAATTCAGCTAATTGCCCAGAGTAATTTACTCTGGACAATATTTCACTAAAGTGATTGTGTAGCACTTCTTTTAAATTTTGCTCTAATACTTGCAATTCATTGATACTCAAAGTTTTAGTATTCACCATTCATTTCACTCCCTTTTGGTTATAAAGATGTGGTCAATGTTTTCTTTCACATTATTCCATTTATCTGTTATCTGTTTTAATGTACGTTTATATTTAGCAAATTCTTCATTGTATTGGTCAATTATCTTTTGTTGCTCCTGCAACGATAATAGTGGAATATTTAAACTATATAAATCCTTAGCATTAATATTCATCACTACCCCACCACGTTGAAGACTTGCTAAAAGTTTTTGCCCAATAGATGAAACAAAGAAAATCTTCAAATACTCACTTTTTATTTTTGACTTAGCTGATTCATGGATACGAATAACATTAAAATTAACAGCTGGAATATATTGTTCATTTTGTTTCTCGAACATTGCAACCTTAATAGTTGTTCCTCTTGAAGAAATCAATATATCTCCATCTTCTAGCAAATATTTTATGATTTTTTGCTGTTCTTCATCAACAAAACTAACTTTATCATAGTCAATTTCATTATCTGTGATATCGGCAATATTTATAACTCCTACTTTTTTGCCACTATCTAATCTTGAAGTTGCTTTTCCTCGAAATACATCTGCAATATCTTTGAGTTTTACCATTGGTAAACCAGTATTTTTATACTGTGCAACTTCATCATCAGATTCTAATAGTAAAGAAATATTCCAACTATCATCTGCTTGTAACTCTTCTATAGAGATAGTTTCTTCTTTATCTATATTTAATGAGGTACATTCCGTATTTCTTGCTAATGGTTTATCTGATACATATTTTTTTACTTGAATTTTATCTGATGCACCAGTACTTAAAGTAAGTAATACTGTTTTTACCATAGTTACGTTATTAAATAAACCTGCTGGCAAATCAGCTATTTCTAGGAGCTTATAATTTTCAAGCAAATATTTTCTAAATTTGCTATCTATTCCACCACTAAAAATGATTTTAGGCGTTACTACTACCTTTAATACTCCTTTTTCATTTAAAGATTTTAAAAGTATTTCTGTCACCATTAAATCCCAACTATTAGCTATCATTTGACTTCTTAAAAATGTATCACTAATAGTACCAAATTTAGGGACAGCTATAATTAAATCATACTTCGCATTATTGTGATATCCATATTTATAAATTTTTTCATTAATAAATTTTACATTAGAAATAGCGTCTACATAATTACTATCAACATCTATAATATTAATATTTTTATAGATTTCTTTTAGTAACATATAGCAACTGTAGTTATCTACATTCATCATAAAAGAAAATTCAATATCTTTATGTTTCTTCACTACTTCTAATAATTTTTTCGAAAATCCCTCTATACCAAAAATTAATACAGATTTAGCTTTACTTTTTTCTATAGCATTAATGAATATATCTTCTAAAGCAGGTGATACATACATTACCATTCTAGAATTTTGAATAATATTTAATAAATCTTCATCATCCGTAAAAATGTCTTTTGCTATATAAAAAATTTTATAAAAAGCATCTACTGTTATATTAAATGGCTGTATATCTTTAGATACATCATTCATAATTTCATATAATTGATGCTCGTCCAAATTATTTTCATGTCGCTTTATTAATTCCTTTTTTACCCTCAAAATTGTCAAAACAGTTTTTACCAAATCGTCTGATGATAAATCTATTACTCCACGGCTAACTCTTAAAAATTCACTATATCGTTCTTTAAAAATTTTATACATCCTATCTCCTCCTTATTCATATATTACAACATTATTTTTAGTATGTAAATACTAATTTTGATATTTATAATAAAAAAGAGAGAAATACATATCTCTCTCTTTCTTTTAACACTATTGCACACTTTATAAAAAAATTAAAGCGCTTGTCAAAAAATGACGCGCGCTCTATAAAACTCTACGGTTTTGCTAGTAATTAAATTGTACAAATAAAAAAATCATTCGTCAATAATCTTTTATAAGTTTAACTAATATTCTTATTGCTTCTTTTTAAACAAATTTCATTTAAACTTTTCAAATCTATATTTTTGTTGTACATCAGGATATTTTTCATGGTCAACTTCACTCATAAACATATCAAGCGGACGTATATAATCTTTATATTCCCC
>CALWUO010000093.1 GCA_944384745.1 uncultured Butyricicoccus sp. | reverse complement strand
CTGCCAAAGCTTTATAATCAGTGGTGTTCAGTAGTTCGCTGGGAAAAAACTACACGTCCTTTCCTGCGTTCTCGTGAATTCTGGTGGCAGGAAGGTCACACTGTTCATGCAACTGAAGAAGAAGCTCGTGAAGAAACTATGCGTATGTTAAATATCTATGCAAAGTTCTGTGAAGATTATCTTGCAATCCCTGTTTTAAAGGGACAAAAGACCGATAAAGAGCGTTTTGCAGGTGCAGTTGAAACATATACTATTGAAGCTATGATGCATGATGGTAAAGCTTTACAATCTGGCACTAGCCATTATTTTGGTGATGGTTTTGCTCGTGCATTTAATATGCAGTTTAGCGATAAGACCAATACACTTCAGTATATGCATCAAACCTCTTGGGGCGTTTCTACCCGTTTAATTGGTGCTATCATTATGACACATGGTGATAATGAAGGCTTAGTTTTACCACCAAGAATTGCTCCATTCCAGCTTGTTGTTATTCCAGTTGCATCTCATAAGGCAGGTGTAACCGAAAAGGCTCAAGAGTTGCTTGAAACTCTTAAAAAGGCTGGTATTCGTGCTAAAATCGACCTATCTGACAATACTCCAGGTTGGAAGTATGCAGAGTATGAAATGAAAGGCTTCCCACTTCGTCTTGAAGTCGGCCCTCGTGATATTGAAAATGGTCAGTGTGTACTCGTTCGTCGTGATACTCGTGAAAAAACTTTTGTTAAGTTTGAAGATTTAACAACTGTTGTTCCACAGTTACTTGAAGAAATTCAGACCGCTTTATTTAATAAAGCACTGAAAAACCGTGAAGAACACACTTACACTGCACATTCTCTTGATGAAATGAAAGAAATTATTTCTAAGAATGTTGGTTTTGTTAAATCAATGTGGTGCGGTGATTTGGCTTGTGAGGAGAAAGTTAAAGAAGAAACTGGTATGCCTTCACGTTGTATGCCACTTGAGCAAGAGCATTTAGGCGATGTTTGCCCAATTTGCGGAAAACCTGCAAAGAAAATGATTGTTTGGGGTATCGCATACTAATATATTGTAGCATCTATGGGGGGAACAAAAATGTTTCCCCCTGTTTTTTAAATATGGAGATAATAAAATATGAATAAACTATCAAATAGCTTAGGTGTAGTAGATGATTTAGAGCTTGAAAACGTAGTTCCAAAAAGCGTATGGGATAAAATAAGCGAATTTACATCAACATGGATTGGTGGAGTTATTGTAACTGTCGTTTTTATTGCTATTGTTATTGTTTTAGCTTTATTTTTGGTTCGTATTATAAACCATGCTTTTAAAAAAACTGTTGATAAAATGCTTGCTGAAAAAAATCCAGCTGCCACAGCTTTTGCATATTTAAGATATCTAGCACTTTCTGGTATCTATTTTGCAGCTATTGCAATTATTGTAAGTAATATTCCTTGGCTTGCATCAGGTATGAATAAACTTTTTGCAGCAGGTGGTGTGCTTGCGGTTGTAGTTGGTCTTGCCTCACAACAAGCTATGGGTTCAATGGTAAGTGGTGCAATGATTTTGGCATTTAAACCATTTGTAATAGGTGATGTTATAAATGTTGTGTCCAACAATGTTATGGGTACAGTTGAGGAAATAACACTTCGTCATACCATTATACGAACAGTAGAGAATAAACGTGTCATAATTCCAAATGATGCAATGAATAGTGCAATAATCGAAAATGCCAATTATGCAGAAACTAAAGTTTGTTTAATGCTTGATATTGGTATTACTTATGAATCAGATATCAGCCATGCTATGCAAATTATGCGTGAAGAAATTGTAAATCACCCTACTTATTATGATAATCGCACAGAAGAAGATATAAAAAATGGTGCACCAGCGGTTGTTATAAGAGTTCAAGAGCTGGCTGACTCTGCGGTTATTATACGTGCACAGCTTTGGGCAAAGGATAATGCAACAGCGTTTCCAATGAGAAGTGATTTATTAAAATCAATTAAGGAACGCTGTGAAAATGAGGGTGTAGACATAGCATATCCACATATTGTAGTTATGAATAAGATTAGTTAAATAAAAATGGTCTGGATTTGTTTCCAGACCATAATTTTTTACTTTTTAAGATTTACAGGGTCGACAATGGTTTCTTTTAACGAGGTTGCAAGCCCTGCAAGCCCTTGTATTTCGCTAGGAATAATAATCTTTGTCGCTTGACCATTAGCCGCCTCTGCGAAAGCCTCAAGAGCTTTAATTTTAAGCACGCTATCAGATGGAGCAGCTTCATTTAACATTCTAAGTGAGTCAGCAAGTGCTTTTTGTACAGCAAGTAGTGCTTCAGCTTCACCTTCAGCCTCTTTAATCTTAGAAAGTCTAGTCGCTTCTGCACGAAGTACCATAGATTCTTTTTCACCCTCAGCGACTAAAATAGCCGATTGCTTTTTGCCCTCAGCTACAAGAATAGCTTCACGACGTTCACGTTCTGCACGCATTTGTTTTTCCATAGACTCTTTAATAGCGGCTGGTGGAATAATATTTTTAAGCTCAACACGATTTACTTTAATACCCCAGTCGTCGGTTGCTTCATCAAGCAAAGAACGCATTTTAGTGTTTATTATATCACGACTTGTTAGAGTTTCATCAAGCTCTAAATCACCGATAATATTACGAAGTGTAGTGGCTGTTAAATTTTCAATAGCTGCCATTGGGTTTTCAATCGCATATGTGAAAAGCTTAGGGTCAGTAATCTGAAAATATACAACAGTGTCAATCTGCATTGT
>CALWUO010000092.1 GCA_944384745.1 uncultured Butyricicoccus sp. | reverse complement strand
TTCCAAAACCCATACAGCCCATACAAATACGGGATACATTCATATCTGATTTCCCAAGCTTTATATATTTCATAGAGTCCACCTATTATTTACATAAGCTTTTCATCTGTTGTGCCAATTCATCGACTGAATGTTTATTGTTTAGAATTTTTCCTTCTATAATTTTTGTATCTGCTGCAATAGAATTCTTTAATTCAGATACCGTTTTACCAAATCCACTACCGCCAGAGGTAGCAAATAAAACCACAGTCTTTCCAGAAAAATCATAACTTTCAAGGAATGTATTGATAATATTTGGTGCAACATACCACCAAATTGGAAAGCCCAATGCAACTATGTCATATGCTTGGATATTAGCATCTTTATCTTTCAATGCTGGTCGGAATGATTTATCGTTCATTTCAATAGAACTACGAGAGTTTTTATCCATCCAATTCAAATCATCTTTTGTATATGGAGTTTTAGGCTTTATCTCGTATAAGTCAGCGTTTGTTGCTTGTGAAAGCTGTTCTGCTACTTTTGCAGTTGTTCCGCTTGCACTAAAATAAGCTATTAGTAATTTACTCATAATATTATCCTCCTTTAATCTCTAAGCAATCGTTTGATACAGTTATAGGTAATTTCATAAATTGTCATAAATACATAATTTACATTGGCCTCTTTCATAGCTGCTTTTTGTTTCTCGTTAACCACAGTATATGGATAGATTCCAAACATAAATGGGAAAAAAGCATACAGAAAATCTTGACGGTCTGTCATTGACATATTAGGAAAATAAACTGCTAGACAATTCATTACAGAACTCATTGACTTGCCATATACAATTTTAAATTCGGTCAAATGTTCTGGGCGTACATTGCTTTCTAAATCATAATGGTTCATTGAAAGCAGTTTCAAAAGCTGATGTCTTTGTTCCAAAGAATGTGCCAACCTATCTGCAAATTCCTCACCTGATTTCTCTTTTGGTTGATTTTCAATGTCACTTAAATCATTAAGCCAAAGTTCATACTCACGTTTTAATAAAGCAAGAAAGATTTCTTCCTTTGTTTGAAAATAGTTGTATATTGAAGTTCTTGTAAAACTGGTAATATTACCAATTTCTTTAATTGTAATATCCTTAAAACTCATGGTCTGATACAGCTTTTCGCAAGCGTTTATAATTTCTTCCTTTCTTGCATTGGCAAGCTCTGGCGAACCTTTAGGCATAGCTTTGTTCCTCCTGATTTATGAACAATATATACTGACATTGTGTCAGCATATATATTATAGTTCTATTCTGACATGGTGTCAATACTTTGCTTAAATTCTTTATAAAAAAATCCAACCCACGCTAAGCATAAGTTGGACTTTTGAAATGAGGTAAATGTATATTTTGTTAGATAATAATTATTTTAATGTAATAACTTTATCGGTTGCATTAACCATACCTAAATTTTGAACATCAATTGAATTATATGTATCACTATTTGTAACAACTACAACTGTTATAGTAGGGTGACCAGCCGCTTCAATAGCTTTTGGGTCAAATGTTAATAGAAGTTGACCAAGTTTAACTTTATCTCCTTCTTTGCAATTTAGTTCAAAACCTAGACCATTCATATCTACGGTATCAATACCAACATGAATTAAAACTTCAATACCATCATTAGATTCAATACCAATAGCATGTTTTGAATCCATAGTTTGAATAATTGTGCCATCAAATGGAGCATAAACATTAGGACTTGATGGCTCAACTGCAAAACCACTGCCTAGAACTCCTGTTGAAAATGTTTCATCTGGAACTTGGTCAAGAGGAACAACCTTACCATTTAAAGGCGAATATATAGTATTTGGTTCTGAAACAGATGTGTTTTCTATATCTGATGTTTTATTACTTGTTCCTGTAAGCAGATATGAGGCAACTAATGAGACAATAAAAGCAATACAAACAGTAGCTATTGCTATAAATATATTATTAGGGTCTTCACCAATAAATGTAGGAAGTGCAGGAACACCAGGAGTTGCAAGTGCATAACGCTTTAAATGGAATATACCTGCAAACAAACCACCAGATACACCACCTAACATAACAGCTGGAATAATCTTTTTATATTTTACTATGATACCATATACAGCAGGTTCAGTTACACCGCAAAAAGCTGTAAATCCAGTAGAAAATGCAAGTTCTTTTGCATTTTTATCTTTTGTACGAAGTGCAAATCCGATAGTAGCACCAGATGTTGCAAGAACTGCCGCAAGAAAACCAGGACCGCAAACAGTTTCATATCCCATTTCTGCTAACTGTAAGGTTTGAAGAGGTGGAAAAATTGCAAGATGCATACCAAAGAAAATAAGAAAAGGTTGAATTGCACCAACAATAGTAGGAACTAAAACAGGTATATTTTTGTCTAAAAATGCTATAATACCTGATAAAATACCACCAATATAAGCACCTAAAGGAGCTAATACAATCAATGAAACAATTGCTGTAACAGCCATTGTAATCAGTGGTTTTAAAATTGCCTTAACCATGTTTGGAGAAACTTTTTCTGCAAATTTTTCTACAAATGACATAAACCACACTGTTAAAATAGTTGGTAATATGGAAGAGGCATAAGAAAATAATTTAACTGGCAATCCGAAAAATGTCACAGCTTCACCTGCTGAAACAAGTGCTATCCAGTTTGGGTGAATTAACACACCGCCAATCATTGCCGCCAGATATGGATTACAACCAAATTTAGTAGCTGATGAAAAAGCTAATACCACTGGAAAGAAATAAAATCCTGAGTCTGCAATAAAATTTAAGATATAATATTCATTTGAAGTGTT
>CALWUO010000091.1 GCA_944384745.1 uncultured Butyricicoccus sp. | reverse complement strand
GTATGTAGTAACGAATCGGAAGAAGGAAAAATCTGTCATACCTTCCAAACATTAAAAGAAACTTTAGAAAAAAACGGTTTTAAAAATTTAATCATTGCCGAAAAAGAACTCGATCAAAAACCGAAACAGTACCAAAGAACTTAGTAAATACTAAGTTCTTTCATAATATTTATAATAATTCATAACAACATTCTAATTCAAACAAAAATAGCTAAAATAAATTTTTTTTACTTTTATTAAGAAAAATTCTTCCCTTAAAAATTTACTATAATCTAAAAAAATATTTTCTATTTTTTACTTATTTTACGAAAATAAGTTTGACCATAACTTTCTCCCTGCACCAATTCATAATTAGAATATACCTTTTGCAATATTGGATTAATTTCAAATAAGAAAGCTTGCTTGATAAGTTTGGATTTTTCTTTTTGTAATTTTAAATTTTGTGTAAAAGAAGAACATTCTACCATAAGATAAGTATATGGATAGCAATAATTAGGATCAATCCCTTCAAAGGAATAACTATCAGCAGAAATGTGATTTGATTTTACGCAAAAGCCATCTTGTGCAAAATTTTTAAAACAAGTAATAAATTGAGTTGCATCTAAAATATTCATTTTTTGAATAAGTTCAACAAAATTATAAGCATAAGTAACATCATATTTTAATAGTTTTTTAAAAATAGACACAAGGTGGGAATCGCTCAAATCACCAAGATTTACACCTCGGCCTGAATAGTAGCTTGCCACTGGATGAACACCAGAAGTAGCTAAAATTTGATTCGCAAATTCAACAGCAGAAACATGATTTTTAATATAGGAAATTGCTCCTTCTCCATTTAAATGATAAAGATACGAAAATAAAAGATTAGAATTATAATTATTTTTAGAATTTTTAGAATACTTCTCTACAATTTCGACAGCTTCTACAATAGCCAAAATTTCTGCTTCAGTCATCTGATTAAACATCTTATTACTTTTTACAAGAGAAAATACGTCTACAGAAGATTTTGACTTTGCTAAAAGCAATATAATGTTATCCATCAATAATCGATTGATTTTACTTTTAAAATATTCTGATAAATATTTAGATTGTAAAAAACGTTCTCCACCTTTGGTATAATTATATGGTTTATTTTTCCCATGATTACGTTCTAAAAATTCTCGAATAAAACGATCTCCCAAATCATCGATTTTTAAATATTCTGATTGATAAGATTTTCCTGCTAAGCTTTGATAAACATGAATAATTTCTCGTTCACTTTTCATAGTATCGATTTTCCTGACACACTTCTCATATAATTCAATTAAATCGTCAGAACTCATTTTCTTTTCCTCAAACATTTCTACCAACTCCCTTTTGTAAGCGCTATTATACCACAAATAACAAAAAAAAGAAAGAATATTATTTCTTTCTGTTACTTATTATTTTTTACAATTCAAATTTCATCTTTTGTTTCACATCTGGATATTTTCGATAATCAACCAAACTCAAAAAACCATTTAACAAACGAACCAAAAAAACACCACCCCTATAAACAACACACAATCTCAATCATCAGCATTCTTAGCAATATCTTCTACAATATAATAAAATGAAATTTTAAATAGCACAATTTCATTTCAATTAACAAATACTTGATTCTAAAACTTATTTTTTCTATAATAAAGACACTTTATTGAATGAAATAAACAAGAGAGGAAATTATCATGCAACAATCTGATAAATGGCAAAAACAATATATAGCAGAAATTGATTTAAAAAAAATACAATGGTTAACTTTAACAGAAGAAAAATATTTCGATTTTCTAAAGGAAAATTATTTTGATGAAGGACAACTACAATATGTTAGTAATGGTGAAGTTCCATTTGGAATGCATTACATTGGATTTGGTAGTAATACTGATGATTGCCAATATTTATTAGGCATCGTTCCAAATAAAATTAATAAAAAAACAATTGTTGCTGCCTGTATGTATTATAAAAGCTATTATTTGTTCATTGATCAAAGTTATCCTTTTACTTACATTAGTACCATAGAAACAAATGAATTTTTCCGTTCTCGTGGACTTTGCCGTCAATTATGCGAAGAAATTTCTCATATTCTGAATGATAAAACCATTCTTCTTTGTAGTGCAGAATCCCAAGATGAAAAAAAACATCATGTTTTACAAATATTAAAAGACTCTATAAAAAAAGAAGGATTAACGATACCTATTCTATCTGACAAAGATATAGAAGAAAAATCTTATCAAAAATATATACATAAATAATTTTAAAAAAAACTTACATAAAATTTAAAAATATGATAAAATTACAAACATTGACAGAAAAAGGTACCAATTGGAAACATTCAAAAGAAGGAACAACACTCATCTTGTCAAAAGAAAGGAGTGTTTTTATTATGCCAAAAACAAAATTTGAAGATTTTATCTATACGATTATTATGGCAATTGTTATGGTTTACGGAATGGTATGCTATAATATTTGCCAAAATGTAGGAGGAATGCAAAACTTTATCTTTTTAGAAGCTTTTAAAGAATTACCAATTATGGGAGTAATTGCATTTTTATTAGAATTCTTTTTGATTGGGAAGTTAGCCCAAAAATTGGCTTTTCAATTTATGAATCCTAAAAAAGATAAACCATTATTTGTAACAATTGCCATATCATCTATAATAGTATGTTTGATGTGTCCTATTATGAGTTTCTTTGGTTGTTTCCTATTTGGAAAAGAAACAATCGATACATTAGTTGTTAGATGGTTACAAACTTTTGTATTAAATTTTCCAATGGCATTTTTTTATCAAATCTTCTATGCCGGTCCTTTTGTTCGATGGATCTTTAAAAAAATAATGAAACAAAATTAAGAACGAGAGATTATAATACCTTTAAAGTTCACACTAAATAAAAAGAACCAAAATATGGTAAAATTTATTTAGAAAGAACTTTGGA
>CALWUO010000090.1 GCA_944384745.1 uncultured Butyricicoccus sp. | reverse complement strand
CTGTGCGCGCCAGCAACACTAAATTCTCAATATACAATGAATCCTCAATTATATTTTCTGATGAATAACAAACCTGTATTAGACCACTCAAAGTGGAATATGGAATATATTTTTTATGGCTCTACAAAGTCAGCAAAAGGATTGTTAAATAATATTGAAGATGAAGAGCAAGAAGAAAAGAAAGATAGATTCTATAAAGGTTGTGCAGAAGTTATAAAAGATTTAGAAGAAAATGAAACTTTTGTTGTATGCACAAAAGCAGAACATATCAAAACAGATTCTAAAGGTAATGAAATATCTTATAATCCTTATGAGGATTTTGATTGTAATATTCCTGTAGAAAATATCCAACATTTTGGAAACATCACAGGTAAGAATGATTATAGTCATCTAAAAAATGCACTAATAACTCATACCATAAACTATTCAGAAACAGACTACATCTTAAAATATATGTATTTTACAGGTAAACGTTATTCAGATGATACAACAAAATTTAAAAGTCATTCAGAAAATAATTTAGGTGGAATATATGTTTTTAATGATAGAGAATTACAGGAATTCAAGGAGAAAACAATCGCTAATCACTTCTATCAAGCAGTATGTAGAGTAAATAGAGAAATGGAGTATAATACAAAAGTAATTATCATAAGTAAATATTTAGGAGCTATTCTATATGTTAGTGATATGTTGAATTGTGAATGTAAACAAACAAATAAATATAATTCAATGTTTAATTATGGAGAAAATGAAGTAAACAAGAAAAGACACGAAAATTCTAAATCTAGCCAGATGAAAAAATTATTTACTGATATTATAAGTGGTAACATCTCACAAGACATTAAGTACAAGAAGTTAGACAATTACATTATTCAAATAAACAGAGAAGAAATACAAAAATTTCTAGCTTATGACGATAACAAATTCAGTAAATCAATATATGACTGTAAAGATTTTATGAAAGAAAACAGTATTTTATACTTTAAGAAGAATTTGGTTTTTGTATTAGATAGCCCATTAAAATA
Source organism: uncultured Butyricicoccus sp. (assembly GCA_944384745.1). Lineage (GTDB taxonomy): Bacteria > Bacillota > Clostridia > Oscillospirales > Butyricicoccaceae > Butyricicoccus_B. The sequence goes on along the minus strand of CALWUO010000090.1, from coordinate 2,194 downwards.
GACAACTGGTGATTCTTGATTCCTCGTACTTTGTACTCGTCATTGTTCTCGCAAAGCTCGAACAGAGAAGTACCTATATATCTTACAAAAAAATGTTTGCATTTCTTCCATACCTCTACTAATTTATATTAGGGGTGTGGAAGATTTTGAACAAAATTATATTATTAAGAATAAGAAAAGATATTTGGGCGAGTATTCGCCCCGTGAACGAAACGAAGTGGAGTAAACTGATAAATCGTAGTTGTCAGAAAGGAGAAATATGGAATCTAAAGAATCTTTAGTTGGTAAAAAAATAGGAAGTTTATATGTAACAAGTCAAAAAAATAGTAAAGTATATTGCTATTGTTCAAATTGTAGAAATAACAACATAGAGTATTCATATTCTAAAATAATGTATTATATTAGACATAATAAGGATATTACTTGTGGTTGTATTCAACCAAAACAAGCACAAATTACAAAAAATTTGATAGGTACAAAATATAGCGAATTGGTAATATTACAACAGAAAGATAATAAAAGAGTAGTATGTAGATGTACTTGTGGAGAATTGCTAACAACTACTATAGATAACTTGGAAAATAAAAATATATCTATGTGTAAAAAATGTATGAAAGATAGGATAAAGAAAAATAACTTGATATTATCAAATAGATATAGAAAAGAATTATATTATATATGGATTAAATTTAAAGAATTATATAATAATCCCACACCAAAATTTAAAAAGGAAATTATTGAGCAAAATATAAAATTCTTTCCTACTATTTTTGAAAAGGACAATGGTTTTGAAATGTTTTATCAATGGGCTATTCAAAACAACTATGATAAAAGTACAAGCGGTTGTTATTTGAATAGAAGAAACTATTCAAAAGATTTTGACTGTGATAATTGTTGTTGGACTTCAAGTAAATCAGTTTCATATTACAAATTTCCAAAATTAAATGAAGAAAGAGAAAAAGAAAATTACGATTTTAAGGTTAATACTAGTTATAATTATTGTTATGAAGATGAGGAAGAAAAGTTAGAAGATTCAGAGCCATATTATGAAGATGAAGAAGAAGATTGTGAAGATATTGATATAAATAGTGAAGAATTTAAAAGAGATTTAGAAATGTTTAGAAATCTTCAAAAGAATAAAAAAATATGATATAATAGATGTGTAATTATTACTTTTAGAATAGATTTCACATCTATTATTATTTTTATTTCAAACATAGGTTTTAAAAGGCAAATGTTCTGTATTACAAATGGTGTTTTATAATATTTTGTACTCTATGGATAAACCAATATATTTTATATCGCTACAGGAGAGTATATCACATTAAATGCTACATTTTTATCAAAAAGTTTACTCCCCTACTTTCTACATAATCTAAAAAAATCCTTTTATATCAATAAAAAATCAAAATTTAAAAATTTTAATTATTAAATACTTTACTTTACAACTATTTAATAAATTATCTCTAGTATAACAATACTAACTACCACCAAAACACACATATATAATTTTATTAAAATATTGATATATCAATTAAAATTTAAAAATTTTTGATTATCTTTTATGGATTTAAAACCTTTTTTTGAGTTTTAAAACCCCACTTACTTGAAAGGCTTAACCTAAGGCTACATATTAGCACCTACCCATTTTGACATTTTAAAAATGTAGAAATATGTAAACTATGCCACTACCCATAAAAACTTAAAGAAATTTTAAAAACACCATTGACATACTACAATAGTTGTAGTATAATTGTAGTAGAGTAAGAAAGGGGGCTATTATGAACGATAAAGCATTAAATATCAAAATACCCTCTAAACTATATGAACAGCTAAAAGCAGAGGCTGAAAGAACAGGAAATTCTTTAGCTTCAGTAGTCAGAACTATATGTTCAGAGTATTTTGATAAAAAGTAAAAAAAGGAACGACGTCAATTTTTCGAGGACTAACGTCATTCCACACAGCGACGACTATTGCTAGTCATCTATATATAGTATAGATGAAATCACTCTACTAGTCAATAGATTTGTCGAAAAAATATTCTATTGATAGGAGAGTGAATTTTTTATGACAAAATTTAATTTATATGTAGGATTAAATGACAAAACAACTAAAAAGCAGGAAATATCAACTATAGAGGCATACAAACTAATTACTAATATTATTGTAGCAAATGATGTAGAAGGATTTACAA
>CALWUO010000089.1 GCA_944384745.1 uncultured Butyricicoccus sp. | reverse complement strand
TCAGCAAGTCTTTCACTATCCCACAATAACTTAGGCATTAAGCCTAAAGGCGGTTTAATATTTTCCATCAAATTCACCTACCTTTTAATAATCCCAATGATTCTAATTTTTGTTTCATCATTTTAACAGGTACATCATTTAAGTCTGATAGAATTATAATTTGCTCTTTTTGATTTTTAGCTTGCTTGTAACTTATTTCAATTTCTTCATCAGACATATGCCAACAACATTGTTGTTTACCAATCAAACTATTAGCACTTATACCAAAATATATAGATAACTTCTCTATTGATTGCTTTGACGGGAAACGCCTTGCACCAAGCCAATCCAATAATGAGTCATATCTAATATTTAATTCTTTACAAAATGCTCTTTTATCTTTATCACCAATAAGCTTTTGAAGCTTATTGGCAAAAAGTAATCTATCTTCTGGACTAAAACTTGTCAAATTCTATACCTCCAATCTATTATGGCGATTGAATCTCACACCAATATTCAGCATTAAGCATTTTTATATAGTCATCAAAATTATCATCAATACATCTATATTGCCATTTACCTTCATTTTTACTAGCTAAGATTAAATTATAAGGGCTTTTTTGAGGTTTTTCACTGACTGGTTTCCAATCCCAGCTTTGATTTAGTTGTTCAAATTTTTCTATTTTAGTTTCATGTTCGATTTTGTTTTCTTCAGCTTGAAATTGTTTTAATTCTTTTGCTGTTGGTGCTTTTTCTTCTTTTTTGCATTTTTCAGTAAAAGCTTTTTGTTTTTGTTTAGTCATTTTTGACATTTCATAGGCTACTGATGGAGATAAATCTCCACCAGTAAGCATTTCCTTACCCTCGTCAGTAAGGTTTTTTTCTATAGCTTGCATTTTTCCAATTTCGCTTGGACTTTCCTTTGTGATTTCAGCGATTTTATCACGCAATCTACCAGAGAATTTGTAGCCTTTATCTTTTAGGCTTTTCAATGCTTGTCCTGTACGTTTAACAGCTTCAACACGCTCAGCATAAGACAATTCTCTTGTTTGCGTATTGGTTTGTATTAATGCTAGTGTTTCAAGTTCTGAATTAGCTGGACTAGATATAATACAAGACACTGTATCCCAGTTTAAAGTTTTAATTGCTTCAAAACGTCTATGCCCTGCAATAAGTAAATAACCGTTACTGCTTTTTGTAACAACCAAAGGCTGTTGAAGTCCAATAAGCTCAATGCTTTCTGCAAGCTCCTGAATATTTGATATTTCAAAGAAGTTTTCTTCATTTGTTTTTATTTGTGAGCATTTCAGCTCAACAATTTCTAGTGATTTATCATTATCATTTGATTTAGCATCAAATATGGCAGCAAGGTCAAATTTACTCATGACTACCCTCCAAATATTCAGCAATAAATTTACGATATGTTTTAGCAGCCCAGCAAGTAGGAGACCAACTTACACAAGGCTCACTAGCATAGGCACTTTCGCCCACACCATTGGAACGCCAAATCATGGTAGAGAAAACATTTACAGATAGATTTTTTCTAAAATAATCTGCACCTTGCTTACATAGCTCGTCTTTTCTAAATTGAGTTATAAGCACTCCTGCTATATGTAAATTTGGATTAATAGCTTTCATACTATTAACTTGTTTAATTATATTGCTTATGCCTTCTTGTTCATAAGCACCAACGGTAGTTGGTATTATTACTTCATCAGCTGCATAGATAGCAGTAGCACAGGCAGCTGAAAAGCTTGGAGGACAGTCTATAATAACATAATCATAATACTTGTTATCTCTCAATAACTCGCAGAAATCTAAAATACTTCTTGGGTTTATCAAACCCTGTTTTAATGTGGATATATCCATATCCATCAAATCCAGAGAACCTGGAATAATATCTACATTACGTAGATATGTTGTCTGGATAATTATATCACTATCAACCTTGCAAGTTAACAAATCACATAATGTATAACCTTTTGTATTTACTTGCATGTGCATTGATAGGTTATATTGACTATCAGCATCAATTAGTAATACTTTTTTTCCTTGTTCAGCAAGGCAAGCAGCCATGTTTATAGCTGTTGTAGTTTTACCTACACCGCCTTTTAAATTTACAATAGCTATTGTCTTCATAATAGTTAACCTCTTTCTTTGTTATAAACTAATTGTACAGTAGATACGAAAATTTTCAACTCGAAATTAAGCAACGATTTTCCCATTAATAATTTTAAAGCACTCACGGAACTTTTGAATTCCAAATCGTGAATAAACTTTAAATTCAACTAATATAAATCGTCTTAAAGGGTGTGTCCAGATTATATTACCCATTTTGCCTTTTATTTTTATAATTTTGCCTATCTTCATTACCCTGCTCCTAAAGTTTGTTGTTCGACTTTATCAAACTCAGATTCGAGTTCTATAAAGCTTTCCCATCCCTCAGTAAATCGTTGATACTTCCCATCAAAGAACATTTTAAACTTCCCTAACTTGCCTTCTTTAGCTTTTGCTATCTTAAACCAGCGTAAAGATTCATGATTATCAATATCATCTGGATTTTTTAGCTCATCTTCACTAGGAAGATATGCGAACAAGATAACATTTGCATCTTGCTCAATCTGCCCCGATGAACGCAAGTCTGATGGGTCTGGTTCTTCATATTTTGAAATGTTTCGGTTAAGCTGAGAAAGAGCTATAACAGTCACATTTAAATCAGTTGCTATATTTTTAAGAGCTGATGAAGCGTATGTTACACGCTCATATTCAGAAAATTTCGGATTTGAATTTCTTATTAGTTGTAAATAGTCGATAAATACAACATCTAGTCTATCTCTAACGATTTTTCCTCTTATTTGCTCAGTGGTATACCCGCTTGCTTCGTATATTTTAAAATTTAATTTTCTTCTAGCCGCATCAACTACATGTTTATATTCAAGTGGTGTCAAATTCCCATCTTGAAGTTTTTCAAGAGACACACCAGCACTAGAAGCATTTAATCTATCCATTATGGTTAATCTGTCAGTTTCTAGTGAGAAAAAACCAACTCTATAATGTTGTCCCATGTGCTTGCAAAACTGTAAAGCAATAGCGGTTTTACCTACACTCGGTCTAGCTCCAATTACAACTAATCCATTTCTAGGACATCTTGCAGTCCTGGTTAGCTTATCTATGCCAAAATCAACGAATTTTCGTTGATTGCCTAAGTTTTGAATATACTCAATTTGCAATTCATTATAATCAAAGGAGTCCTTATCAGTTTCATCATTGAGCATACC
>CALWUO010000088.1 GCA_944384745.1 uncultured Butyricicoccus sp. | reverse complement strand
CCGTCCCAAACTTCAATGCACCTTGCAGCACCAACGCCCTCAACTTCTAACGCCCATTCTTCATAATGTGCAGCATTTCCGCTTGTTGCTCTGCTTTGCCTTATCATATTAAGTCTTTCATATAATGCCTCACTGGTTTCTTCATCATATCCACCAGTTGCAGGCTCCAAATTGATAACACGATTTATACCATTTATAGATGTAAGCATTTTTGTTATGGTATTTTCCTTTACATTGTAGATAACACCGCTGTTTTCTGCCTTTGCTAATATTTCTACTGTACCGCTTTCAGGTATCTTCACAGCAGATTGAGTGTTAAATATAAGTCCATCAGCAGTCTGAACAGCCGTGTTTTTAGGTATATTTGTATTAGCATTACCATTAAAAGTCATCATAACAACAGCAAAACCCGCTTGTTTTCGAGTTATACCATATTCACTGCATCTCATTTCAAGATACCGCCCACTATTGGCATCTGGAAAAGCAATACCTGTTAATGCTCTAAGTTGAGTGTAAAATCTCCAAAGCTCATAACTTACAGCTCTAGGCACAATATCACCAAAAGAGCCTTCAAGAGTGCTAACACTATCACCCATACGACTTGTTATGTTTTGCCGTATTTGCTCTTGAGTATCTTCATAAGGAAAGCTCATAATTTTCCTCGCTTTCACTGTAAATTGTTTCAATTTTGCATTTTATAGTTAATGTACTTTCTGAAAATGATATGTCAGAACAAAAAACAGATGTGATATAAGGTGACTCAAGCAAACATTCTTTTATATATTGCATAGCCTCAGCAGTTACAAGTTCACTTGACCAAGCAGAACCTATAAGCGTTTCAATATCTGAGCCATAATTAGGAGTGTGAATTTCCCAACGACCACGCACAGTAAGCAGTGCATGATGTGCCCAAGTTAAAACCGCCTCATGTCCCGTTATAATTACAGGCTGACCGTTTTTAAATATAGGCTTATTGTTCTCAAAATCCCATTTACATTCTTTGTACAGTGGTAAATTATTTTTTATTTGTGATTGAGCTTCAGTCAGTGAAGATACAAAACTAGGGAATATATCAGCCATAAATTAAATTCTCCCTATAACATAAAAAGTTTGTCTGCCGTCCAATGTTACCATTAAAAGTACATCACCACTTCTAACTTGTAATAAACCACTATAAGTTCTTAAAAACTTAATATCTTCACTATCATATTCCAATTCACCAACTTTAACCTTTAATGGAATGACTGAAAGCACTGTACCAGTAGTAATAACACTACTTCCCTCTTTTTGTTCTGTTTCAGTAGCTTTTAAAATTTCTTCATAAGGGTTCATTCTTTTTCCTCCGTTCCAGAGTCACCCTCACGCATAATATTTTTAAAGTTAAGTGTAAGCGTAGCAGTGTGCAGTCCATTTTGCCAAGTATGAGTATCTTCATCAATCCAAAAAAGCCCGTTTTGCTGAGTTTGTGGCTCTCTTAACGTTATAGCACTTCCTGATATCATATCATTGGTAGCAAGCACATTAACATTTATAGTTCGTTCAATATCGTTATCTTCAAAAATAGCCTTAATTTGCCCCTGAATATCAGTGTTATCACGCTTAACAAGTATTTTAGTGCGTAATCCATATTTAGACGGTGCATTTTCGCTATTTTCCTGTGAAGATATGTAATTTCCATCTGAATCATAAACTTTAACAGCATTAAACATGCCATCAGAAGATATTGTGTAAGTCATGTTTTGCAAGTTACTTACACCTTCAATAATGGTGGTGCTTTTTGGCTCACCTTTTACAAAGATATAAAGAGCGGCACCTATAAATTTAGTCATATACTTATTACCATTTGACTCACTGGCAAGTGTATAAGCAGTATCTATAATTTGTTGTATAGATACATTAGAAAACTTACGACTAAAAGTAAAACCAGTGCTTGCTAAGTTGTAAATCGGTATGCTGTATTCAGTGCAAACACGCTGAGCAACTGACTCTGGAGTAACATTTTTAAGTTATAAGTACCATAATTATTTTTAAGGAAATAACCCATATCAAAACAGGTAATAGTTTTTACATTGCTGCCAGTTGAATGAGTTATAGTAAATATTGAGCCATAGAATATTAAATCACCATCATCATAAAACTGTATAATCTGATAAAGCTCAGGGGAAGTAACAATAGCAGTATCATAAAGATTATTTACTATTTCAACTTTTAGCGTTCTTGCACATTGTTTAATTGAACCAGAAACAGTAATTTTACTGCATAAATTTATTATTTCCTTATCTCCAAGCAGTAATGATAAAGCCATTAAATCACCCCTTTACAAGCTATTTTTATCTGGAATAACAAGCGTATTACCATCGTAAATTAAATCAGGATTTGGAATATTATTAGCCTGTGCCAGCTTAGGATAAAGAGTAGGGTCACCATAAAACTTTTTACATAGTGACCATAATGTGTCACCACGTTGTATAGTGTATTGCTGAGGAGTATCAATATTAAGTGGAGTTGTGCGAGTATTGGTAGTTTCTTCTGTACTGCTACCCGTAGACTGTACCGCCTGAACGGGCATATGCCGCCTAAGTGTAATGGTATAGTAAACATCGTTTGTACCATCTTTTTCACTGTACTGAAAATTCTCAATGTACACATCTGCAATAGTTGGAGTATCTGAAATAGCAAAACGACAAACTTGTTTTTTATCACTTGTAAGCTCAAAAAAGTAAATGTATTCATAAGGGTTAAGTGATGAGCCAGCAAATACAAACGGATATTGCTGTTTTGGTAGCATACCAGAGATTTTACAAGTAAAAAGCGTGCGACCACCAGGCAAATGGTAATCACCAACAGTATGTAAATTTACGGTTTCAATATGGTTTCCATGGTCAATAGTGAAACTTTCTGGTGTAATTGGTAAAATAACCTCTTTACCAGTTACATTATTTTTAAAAATGAATTTACGGAGCATTATTTTTGCACCGCCTTTGCTACCTTAAGATTTTGAGCAAGAGCAGCAGCGATACGGTCAATATCTGCATCTTCCCTGACTGTAACACCGCCCATATTTATTGTGATGTTATAAGATTGATTATTATTACTTGGTACTTGCTCTTGTGCATTATTTCTTGGCTCAATCGGTGTAATATTATTTAAATAAGATTGATTTTCACGCATAGCAAGCAATCTATCATTTTGTATAGATTTCTGATTGTCCATTTGCCTTGCTTGATTTGCAGTAAGTACACGCTCGCCCTCATGCAGTAAAGCTGGATAATCATCATAAGGTACTCT
>CALWUO010000087.1 GCA_944384745.1 uncultured Butyricicoccus sp. | reverse complement strand
AATAATGATACATTATAGTCAAAAAAACATACACTATATTTTATAGTGTATGTCTATGTTTTCATCAGTTATGATAATTTTATCAATTACAGTTTTGCAAATTGTTTTTAATTCTTCAAAGTCAGAAGTATTTAATTTTTCATTTATATTTTTTATATACTCAACAATGTAATTGTCTTCTTCCAAATAATTGTTGTTATTTAACTTTTGTAATTTTATTGATATATCATTTTTTTGTTTTTCAAGAACTTCTATTTTTTGATTAATATATTTTATTGCAATAGAATTACCTTCTGCAATAGAGTCTATCAAATTTTTTATTTGAATATTGTATTTAGTTATTTGATTTTCATATTCTTCTTTTTCTGCGATTACTTGAGAATTCGTTTTGTTTTTCTTTGTAACATATTTTTTTATTTTATTATCAATATTAGTAGAATTGAAATACTCTTTCATATCATTAATAACATAGTCTTGTAACTTATTAATTTCAATCATTTTGTTATTACATACACTTGCTCCTACATTACGTTTAGTACAACAAATTAAATAATGATATTTTATACCATATTTATTTTTACAACCTTGAGTAACAAAATTTGACCCACACTTTCCGCACTTAACTAAACCACATAAAAAAGACACATTTGATGTATTTGTACGTGGAGCAAGATGTTCTCTTTTTCCTTTTATTGCTTGAGCTTTAAACCAATCGTCGTTTGAAATTATTGCGGGACATCGAATTATAGATAAATACATATCATTGTAATCTCTCACAGCTTTAGCTCTTACAGTTTTTTTAGTTTTTCCAAATAAATTTGCAGTAAAAGAACCATCAAACATTTCTATGTCATTTGTAATTTGTGTATCAAGCTCATTAAAATAATTATAAATTTTTGCGGTAGCATTTGTATAAATTGGTCTAGTTAAAACAGCTTTAATGGTATTTAATGTCCACTTAGAATCAGGTCCGAACTCTCTTTGAGGTGGAATTTTCCTTAGATTTAGGTCTTGACTGATTTTTCTCATACTTATATTTTTATTGATATACATATCATAAATTTCTTTAACTATTTTAGCTTGGTCTTGGTTAATATCTAATATAGAATGTTTTTTACCATCTTGTCCAATAATATGTTTTATTTTATAACCGTATGGAGCATAGCCTCCCGCCCAATAACCGTTTTTTGCTCTAAAATAGTAGCTATCTGTTACACGTTCTACAATGGTTTCTCTTTCTAATTGAGCAAATGTCATAACAATATTAATCATAGCTCTACCCATAGGAGTATCAGTATCAAAATTTTCTGTAGCAGATATAAATTTTACATTATATTTTTCAAATAATAATAATAATTGCGAGAAATCTGCAATACTTCTGCTAATACGATCTAATCTATAAGCAATAACTTTTTTTATTAATCCTGATTTTATATCTTGTAAAAGTTGCGTAAATTGAGGTCTATTTATATTTTTTCCAGAATAACCTGCATCTTTATAAATCTTATAATCAGAATCCTCACAAAAAACTTTACATTTTTCTATTTGAGCTTCTATACTAACACTATCTTTTTTCTCTATGGATTGTCTTGCATAAATGGCAATCATAACAAACCTCCGTTCGTATACAATATTAAAAAATTAAATGCCATCAATAGCATTTGTCTTTAGTTGATTATTTTCAGTATAATAATTATATGCGAATTCAATCATATTTGTTTCTACATTCAACTCTTCTGCCATATCTGATAAATTAAATATACCGTTTGTAAAAACAATTTAAAATAGATTGTAATGGCACACAAACTAATGACTTCCATTTCAGTGCTTTATATTCTTGCTTCTCTATATTTTCTCTACTTGAAGACAGACTATAATAGGCATCATAATAATAGTGTCCTAATTCTTCTGCTAGAATACATTTTTCTTCTGTATATGTGTGTATTTGAGAATAATCAATAAAAATGCATGATATATTATCATTAATTATTCTAGCTTTAGATTTATTCATTTTAAAATTCCTTATATAAATTTTTTCATTTTCTGCAATTTTAGTTAAATCTATTAATTCCATATCACACCTCTAAGCAAAGTATAATACAAAAGAAATGCAAAGTTTGTCGAAAAATGTCAAATATATTTGTTTTTTTGTTTCAATTTTTTCATATATTCAACTTGTCTTTGCAATTCTAGTAAATCGTCTTCATCTAAACCTTCTACATCTAATCCACCTGCATTAGCAAATTTTACATTTTTTAGTTCTTCTGGATTTCTTATGTCAGATTTGCCCAATAAATAATCTGTTGTACAATCAAACAACTTTGCTATTTTTTCTAATATGTCAACAGATGGCATATTTTTGCCATTTTCATAATTTGCAATATTAGAACGAGAAGTATCTATTTTTTTAGCAAGTTCGTCTTGCGTTAAATTATTGTCTTGTCTTAATTTTTTTAAAATATTTCCAAAAGTCATGAAGTTAGCTCCTTTCTAACAAAATTATAACACCACATTGTCAGTTTTGCAAACATTTTTAGAAAAATTTAAAAAAAGTATTGACAGTAAAACAAACAAGATATATAATGTCAGTACAACGAACAAGGGAGGCGATAAAATGAGAGAAAAGCTTATTGAGATTAGGAAAAAAAGACGGTTACACACAAGAACAAATGGCAAGTAAACTAAATGTGGCAAGAACAACGTATACAGGGTATGAAAACGGAAATTTTGCTCCTTCTTTAGAAACTGCATTACATATAAAAAAAATATTAAAATATAATAATGACGATATTTTTTTAATCTCAAATGACAGTTTAACAAACATAAAAACATAAAAATAAGACAAAAGAAAGTTAGGAGGGAAGAAGATGGAAGTAATAACAGAGCAAGAAGCTAAAAATTTAATTGAACAAAGCAAAAAAGAAACAAAACAAATACTTGCTGAAGGCGGGAAAGTAACAAAGACAAATATAGAAGAGAAAGACAAAACAACTATAATTACAAAAATAGAACCAGTAGAGGGTAAGTCTACTAGTTCAACTGTAATTCAGACAGCAAAAGAAATAACTATTAATTCTTAAAAGAATATGTACCATCATCATTTTTTACAAGTTCTTTATTAGAAGAAATAATTATTTTACCAGCTAGTTGTGTGAAAGTTACGTCAGTTCCATCAGGGTAAATAGAGTGATTAATTATACAGTCAGAAGTTTGTTTTTTCTCTATTTTAATATCTGATAAAGATTTAACGTTAGGCGTATTTATTGTAATAGATTCATCAGCATTGACAGAATAATTATACATTTATAATTCACCTCGCTTTCGAGATGAATTATATCAAAAATATTCAATGAGTACAAACTATATGAATAAAATAAAAGAAAGGAGTTGAGCTTATGAAAAAAGAATACAAAGTGACAAGGCACATTGCCGAAACAACAGAAGAAGAAAAAGAAGAAATATATCAAAAACTTGCAGATATTTTCATAAGAATGGCTCTAAAAGAAAAAGAAAACGAAAGGAAGAAATAAAATGATTAGAAAAACAGTAGAAAAATTTAAAGAGTTTTTATTAGGGACAAGCAT
>CALWUO010000086.1 GCA_944384745.1 uncultured Butyricicoccus sp. | reverse complement strand
AAAACATGGATAAAATAGTTTTTATATGCACGGGCAATACATGCAGAAGTCCAATGGCAGAGGGTTTATTTAAAGCCATGGGTGGAGAGGAGAAAACATCACTTAAAGCTATATCAGCAGGTATATTCACTACAAATGGCATGTCTGCTTCCGAAAATGCAATTATCGCAGCTAAAGAGCTTGGTGCAGATATATCAAATCATAAATCACAGATATTAAATCAAGATATAGTGAATGATGCTAAATATTTAGTATGTATGACAGGTGCTCATTATGACCAAATATTATTGAAATTTCCTGATGTAAGTAATAAATTGTTTACATTATTACCAACAGATATTGATGACCCGTATGGTGGTAATATTGATGATTATAGAAAATGTGCAAATCAAATAAAAATAGCAGTTGGAAGCATAATAGAAAGGCTTAGTAAAAAATGATTGAAATAGTAAATATGGATAATGAACATATTAAAGATTTAACAGAGCTTGAAAAAGAATGTTTTCACACACCTTGGACAGAAAAACAACTTGAAGAAGAATTAAAAAATGAATATAGTTTATTTTTAGTTGCTTTAAATGATAAAACTGTAGCGGGTTATGTTGGTTGCCAGATTACAATAGATGGCGGATACATAACTAATGTTGCAGTTTTTCCTAATATGAGAGGAAAAGGCATAGCACAAAAATTGCTTTTTGAGCTTAATAATAGAATAAAAGAGCAAAGATTACAATTTATAACACTTGAAGTTCGTGTTTCAAATATACCAGCAATAAATCTATATAAAAAAATGAATTATAAAGAGGTTGGTTTGCGTAAGAATTTTTATAGAAATCCAAAAGAAGATGCAATTTTGATGACTTATTATATATAAATTAAGAAATTAAATTAAGAAATAGGAGAATATAAGGTGAAAATACTTGCAATAGAATCATCATGTGATGAGACAGCAGCGGCAATAATAGAAGATGGAAGAAAAATATTATCAAATGTTATAGATAGTCAAGTAGAAACACATGCAAAGTATGGCGGAGTAGTACCAGAAGTTGCCTCAAGAGGTCATATGAAAGCAATAGTTAGAGTTACAGAAAAGGCATTAAAAGATGCAAATTTAACAGGGGAAGAATTAGATGCAATAGCCGCAACTTGTGCCCCTGGTCTTATTGGTGCATTACTTGTTGGTGCTAATTTTGCAAAGTCAATGGCGTATGCATTAAAAAAGCCTTTTATACCAGTTCATCATATAAGGGGACATATAGCCGCTAATTATTTAGCTTTTGATGATTTAAAACCACCCTTTTTAACACTTGTTGCCTCTGGTGGTCATAGCATGATTGTTTTTGTAAAAGATTATACAGACTTTGAAATTTTAGGTGGCACAAGAGATGATGCAGCTGGTGAAGCTTTTGATAAAGTTGCTAGAGTTTTAGAAGTTGGCTATCCTGGTGGACCAAAAATTGATAAAATGGCTCAAGGTAGAGAGGCTACAAAATATAAATTACCACATTCTAAAGTCAAAGATGCTCCACTTGATTTCTCATTTTCTGGACTTAAAACAGCTGTTATAAATTTAGCACATAATGCAGAGCAAAAAGGTGAACAAATAGATAAATCAGCCTTAGCGGCAGCGTTTTGTAATGCAGTAGTTGATACTCTTGTTCCTAGGCTTGAACTTGCACAAAAACAAACAGGTGTAAAAAACATTGTTTGTGCAGGTGGTGTTGCTGCTAATTCGTGGCTTAGAAAATCACTTGAGGATATGGCAAAAAAGAATAATTTAAAATTATATTTACCTCCGCTTTCACTATGTGGTGATAATGCCGCTATGATAGCAAGTCAAGCATATTATGAGTTTAAAGCAGGAAATATTGGCAATACTTTGCAAAATGCCTTTGCAACCGCAGAAATTTATGAAAATATTTGTGTAAAAAAATAAATAATTACTCTGGAAAAAAATCGTGTTATACGGTAAAATATAAAATAGGGTTTTAATTGGCCCGCTCTTTTAATGTTTTGGGCACGACTATAAATTTAGTCGTGGAGAAGGCTGTGGAAGCCGCCACTTTACGAATATAAATGTAATGTTTTTTACATAAAGACATGAGGAGCGATGTAAGAAAATGGGAATGACAATTGCAGAAAAAATTTTAAAAGCACATCTTGTAGATGGTGAAATGATTAAAGGTCAAGAAATTGGCTTAAAGATTGACCAGACATTAACACAAGATGCAACAGGCACAATGGCGTATTTACAGTTTGAAGCAATGGGTGTTGAACAGGTAAAAACCGAACGCTCAGTTGCATATATTGACCATAACACATTGCAGTCTGGCTTTGAAAATGCAGATGACCATAAGTATATAGGTACTGTTGCAAAAAAACATGGTATTTATTACTCAAAGGCTGGTAATGGCATTTGTCATCAGGTGCATTTGGAGCGTTTTGGTGCTCCAGGAAAAACTTTAATCGGTTCGGATAGTCACACTCCAACTGGTGGTGGTATTGGTATGTTGGCATTTGGTGCTGGCGGTTTAGATGTTGCTGTTGCAATGGGCGGTGGTGCATACTATATTCCAATGCCAAAAATGGTTCGAGTTACTTTAACTGGTAAGCTAAAGCCATGGGTAGCTGCGAAAGATATTATTTTAGATGTACTGCGTCAGATGACAGTAAAGGGTGGCGTAGGTAAAATTGTTGAATATGCAGGTGAGGGAGTTAAAACTCTTTCTGTGCCAGAACGTGCAACTATTACAAATATGGGTGCAGAACTTGGTGCTACAACTTCAATTTTCCCATCTGATGAAGTTACAAAAGCATTTTTAGAAGCTCAAGGTCGTGGAGATGTTTATATTCCGCTGTCCTCTGACGAAGATGCTGTATATGATGAAGAATACACTGTTGACCTTGACTCACTTGTTCCACTAGCGGCTATGCCTCATATGCCAGACAATGTAAAACCAGTAAGTGAAATAGGTGAAATTAAAGTAAATCAGTGTTGTATTGGTTCTTGCACAAACTCTTCTTATTACGATATGATGAAAGTAGCAGCTATACTAAAGGGTAAAACAATTCACCCTGATGTATCACTGACAATCAGCCCTGGTTCTATGCAGGTGTTTAATATGCTTGCAAAAAACGGTGCATTGTCTGATATTATTGCCGCAGGTGCTAGAATTCTTGAATGTGCATGTGGTCCATGTATTGGTATGGGACAATCTCCAGAATCAGCAGGTGTTTCACTTCGCACATTTAACCGTAACTTTGAAGGTCGAAGCGGTACACAAGACGCTCAAATTTATTTGGTATCACCAGAAGTTGCGGCTGCATCAGCATTGACAGGTGTGCTTACTGACCCAAGAACTTTAGGGGAAGCACCTGTTATTGAAATACCAGAGCATTTTGATATCAACGATAACTTAATTATAAAGCCAGCAGAAGACCCATCTACTGTTGAGGTTCGTCGAGGACCTAATATTAAGCCTTTCCCACTTGGAAAAGAGCTTGAAGAAAGCTATATGGGCAAAATTGTTCTTAAAACAGAGGATAATATAACAACAGACCATATTCTTCCAGCAGGTGCTAAACTTCTGCCTTATCGTTC
>CALWUO010000085.1 GCA_944384745.1 uncultured Butyricicoccus sp. | reverse complement strand
TCTCACTGGGCTTATTATGAAATAATGGAGGCTGCAAATTCTCATACAGCAGATATGCAAGATGAGGAAAGCTGGATTTAATAGCCTCTCGGCGTGTTGCAGATAAGCAACATGCCTTACATAGTATTAGATAGACAATAAAAAGGAGATATGATATTATGAGAATAATATTTATAAACAAAAATATAGAATATAGTTCAGCCTTATTTACAAAAGGTTAGAAAGATATTGTAAATTTTATAAATTGCATAGTATATTTTTATATGATATACTATCGTAAAAGACGGATTTATTCTACTGGGGGACGTCGATTGTGGATCGACTGCTCTGTCAGTAGAGTAGATTCGATGAAATGAGCTTAACTCATTGGGGAACGTCGATTTGTTCTCGACTGATTCGTCAATATTGTTAGGCTCATTTTGTTATATTATTGGTTTATTAGGAAATTTAGAGTTTCTTATGTAAAAATAAAAATGAGGATAAAATTATATGTTATATTTAAAAGAAGCAAATTTTCAAGATATAGAAAAAGAATATGAATTTATAACTGAATTGCCAACAAATGAAAATGGATTTACTAATCCAGATTATGGGGTTTCAAGAATTGATTTTGAAAATATCGTGTTACCAAGAATTGTAAACAATTCAAAAGGAGTTGATTTACCAAATGGATATGTTCCATCAACAGAATATTTTTTATGGAATGATGATATTATAGTAGGACTTTTTCGTATAAGGCATAAATTGAATGACTTTTTAAGAAATGGCGGAGGACATATAGGATATGGCATAAAAAAAGAATATCGTGGTAAAGGATATGCAAGCAAAGGTCTTAGCTTAATAATAGAAAAAGCATGGTCTATTATAGAGGAAGATGAAATTTACATGTCAGTAAGAAAAGATAATATTGCATCTCTCATTGTTCAGAAGAAAAATGGTGCTTATATTCATCACGAAGATGAAACTCATTTTTATACAAGAATAAAAAGAAAGTAGAGTTTAAATGAAAAGAAAAGTTATATTTTTTATAATATTATTGCTGTTTATTGTTATTGGTTGGCTTATATGGAGTAATAAAACAGTTAAAACCACAGATATTACAGTGTCATCAAATAATTTGCCAATAGAATTTAATGATTATAAGATTGCACATATATCTGATTTCCATAATGCAGAGTTTGGAGAAAACAATAGTAAAATAATTGATATATTAAAAAACGAAAATCCAGATATTATTGCGGTCACAGGAGATTTAGTGGACTCAAACCATACCAATGTAGATATAGCAGTTTTATTTATGAAACAAGCAGTTAAAATTGCACCATGTTTTTATGTTACAGGAAACCATGAGGCTTGGACAGAGCAGTATGATGAACTTGAAAGTAAACTCATTGAATGTGGTGTTAATGTTTTACATGATACATATTTTGATTTAGAAAAGAATGGTGCTAAGATAAAACTTGTTGGTATAGATGACCCATCATTTACAAAAGGATATGAATTAAACGAAGAAAGTATAATAGAAACAAAACTTAAAGAATTTGATTTGGAAGATTCATATACAATTCTTTTGTCACATAGACCAGAGTATTTTAAAACTTATGCCAATAGTAACATTGATTTGGTTTTGACTGGACATGCTCATGGTGGTCAATTTAGATTGCCATTTATAGGCGGTTTAGTTGCACCAAACCAAGGCTTATTCCCAAAATATGATTCAGGTTTATTTACAGAAAATAATACAAATATGGTTGTAAGTAGAGGCATCGGAAATAGCATTATTCCAGTTAGAATAAATAATCGTCCAGAAGTAATAATTATAAACTTACAAAGTACAGACAGCAAATAGAAAGTTGAATTACATTGTCTATAAATCAGGAAATTAACATTTCCTGATTTTTTTATACCTTTTTGCAAGAAATAGGAGGTCAATATGATAAAAAGTATTTTAACTAAAGTTTTTAAAAATCATGTTCGTAATAATCATGCATACATAAATCCAGAATATTTTCCAGAACAAAAAGAATATAATGCAGGCTATGAAATTATAGCAAAAGCATGTGTAAATGATACAGAAATTGTTTTAGGTAAGCATATAGAAAACTCAAAAAAATATGTAACATGGAAATGTACTCGCTTAACAGGAGATATAAAAATGTACCATTGGGGCAATTATTTCGATGATAGAAATTCAGCAATATTGGATTTTAATAGACTAGTAAATTTATTATGCTCAAGTAGACAATGTCAAAAAGATGTGATAGTATGAGTGTATAAACCAAATATACGGGGGCATAAAAATGAAATTTGAAGTAAATAATTTGATTTGGATTAGAGAGCCAGAAAAATATAGTATAAGTGAAGATAAAATTGAAATTATTACTAAACCAAATACAGATTTATGGCAAAGAACATATTATCATTTTAGAAATGATAACGCTCCAGTGCTTCAGTTGGAAACCGAAGAAAAATATTTTTCATTTATAGTTAAAACCGAATTTGAAAGCAAACATCGTTTTGACCAATGTGGTGTGGTAGTTTATTTAGATAGTGAAAATTGGCTGAAAGGTTCTATTGAATATGAAAATGAAGATTTTCAACATCTTGGAAGTGTAGTAACAAATATGGGTTATTCAGATTGGGCAACAACTGCAATAAAAGCCGATATAAAATCCATGTGGTATAGACTTAGTCGTAGAGAAAATGATTTTTGCATTGAATGTTCACAAGATGGAGAAAATTTTAGTCAAATGAGAGTTTGTCATCTATGGAAAGCAGATGATAAGATTAAATTTGGCATTTATGCTTGTAGTCCAGAAAATTCATCATTTAAAGCTACATTTACCAATATGAAAATGCTTGAATGTCAATGGCTTGCACATGACGGTCAGCAACCAGATAAAGAATAAGAATTATTAAATCAGGAAATTAACGTTTCCTGATTTTTTTATACCATTTTTTAAGACGAAGGAGGAAAATAAAATGGATAGTAAATATCAAAATATTTTGCAGTTAGAAGAATTTGTGGCTAGAAATATAACGACCAATAGCGAAAAATACACAAGTTTTCTAACAACAGCAGCGAATAACTTTAAATATTCATTTGAAGAACAGCTTTTAATCTATGCTCAAAAGCCAAATGCAACAGCTTGTGCAGAAATCTCATTTTGGAATAGATATGGTAGATGGGTTAATAAAGGTGCAAAGGGCATAGCTCTTTTGGTAGATACCGATGCACCATATAAACTGCGTCATGTTTTCGATATTTCGGATACAAATGTCAGAAAAAACATAGAAATTCTTATGTGTAAAATGCAAAAACACTATGAGAATGAGGTTTTAGAAGGACTTGCTAATTCTTTTGGAGAATTTGAAAGCACAGATTTTGTAGACGGAATTATTAAAACGGCTGACATAGTAACACAAGATAACATAGACGATTATTTTGTAGATTTAATAGATAACAAAAATGACAGTTTACTTGAAGAAGTGGACGAGGTTAATTTGGATTATAGTCAATAAAGTGGACAAGTAAAATTAACTAAAGAATAGAGATTCCATTTGGTTAGGAGAAAGACCATTGTTATGAGAATGAGGTCTAATAGAATTGTAAAAGCCATCAATGTATTTGACTAAACTAAGTTTGAGTTGGTCAATAGATGTGAAAGAACGACGATTTAACTCTTCTTTTTTAAGATATTTGAAGAAACATTCCATAACAGCATTATCATAAGGGTGAG
>CALWUO010000084.1 GCA_944384745.1 uncultured Butyricicoccus sp. | reverse complement strand
CGGAGTGTGACAAACGTGGATCATAATATCAAAAGAGGAGATATTTTCTATGCTGATTTAAGCCCAGTTGTGGGCAGTGAGCAAGGCGGTATTCGTCCAGTACTTATCGTCCAGAATAATGTTGGAAATAAATTCAGTCCTACTGTAATTGCTGCCGCCATCACCTCACAGGTAAACAAAACCAAAATGCCAACTCATATAGAGCTTGGTGCAAAATCCTTTGGTTTGACAAAGGATTCAATAGTTTTAACTGAGCAGATTCGTACTCTGGATAAAAAGCGACTGCGTGAAAAAATGGGCTGTTTAGATGAAGCTCATATGCGTTCGGTTGATGAGGCCCTTGCAGTGAGTTTTGGTCTTGGCTTACAGCCTACCGATTAAAATTTAGGAGTTACTAAAAAGGTGAAAAACAAACGTAGATTTACTATTACTATCGGAGCTATTCTCATGATATGTATGCTTGCAACTGGCTATGCTGCTGTTGCTGCTGAATATGGCTCTGATTCCGACCCGCTTATAACTAAAAGCTATTTAGAACAAGTTCTTACCCCTTCTATTATAAATTCTGCTAATAGCACCATAGAAACTCAAACTAATAATTATCAATCAGCTATGGAGAGAAAAATAATTGAACTTAGCCAAGCGATTGACAATAAAATAGCATCTTTGGCTGCAAATCTTGCAAAAGATGATGCGTTTGCAAAAAAAGTGGCAAATGCTGGTGGCGTAAGTAGTAACAATGGTAATTGGGAAGTACTTGAAATAGATGCGAATTCCTTCCTAAAGCTTGAATTAAATACTGAAATTATTATTCAGCGTGGCAGTGCAACATGTATAGAAAGTGCTGGCACAGGTCTTACTGATTTATCTGGTGGTTCTGTTCTTTGTGCAGATGAAAAATTATCTATAAACCACAGATATATTGCAACTACTAAAGGTGCAGGATTTAAAGCAAAAGAAACTGTTACAGTTTTAGTAGATGGCGAATATTCAATAGCATAATTTATATTTAAAGTGCGTATCTTAATTATAGGATATGCACTTTTTTATATGAGGTTTTAAAACTATGAATTTTCCAGTTAAATTAAAAAATGATACTGTCGGATATGTAACAGTATCAGAAAACAATATTTATGCAGAGTGCAAATATAATTCAAGTGATATATTGAGGCTTTTTGCTAAAACAGATGATAAAATAATAAATTTAGGTGTTCTTGAACCAAAAGGTAATTTAATGTGCTTAAATCGCAAAATAAAGAAAGATATTATAAATAATAATACTACATATTACCTTGATGATGGCTCTGGAAAATATATTACAAAGCAACAATATGAAACTTTTTTTAATGCTGGTAAGGAACATGAATTTGCATATCTTTTAACTGCTTGCAGTCTAAAAAAGGTAAATAATAATTGGATTACATATATAAAAAGCACAGAATGACAATCACTCTGTGCTTTAAATTTTATTCGTCTACAACTTCAATATCGCTAGTATCAACTGCATATCCCAAAATCATCACACTATCAGAGAAATGCACGTTTTCTACTGGAACAAGCTTGCCTTCAAGATGTAAGTCACCGCCTGTAAAATTCCATAAACCTCTGATACCATGTTCAACTAAATTTCTTGCAATTTCTGATGCAACACTATATGGAACAGTTAAAACAGCAATATCTGGTTTGTTCTCACTTACATATGAATAAAGGTTTGTAGCATCACATATTTTAATGCCACCCAGCTCAGTGCCAATAACCTTTTCATTTGAATCAAATGCACAAACCAAATCAAAACCACTTGATTTAAAATCAAAGTTTTTCATCAGTGCTTTACCAAGGTTACCAGCACCAACTAAAATTGCTTTTCGTTGTCTGTTAATGCCAAGGATTTCTCCTAAGCCCTCATAAAGCTTTTCAACATTATAACCATAACCCTGTTGACCAAAGCCACCAAAGCAGTTAAAATCCTGTCTAATCTGAGATGCTGTAAGTCCCATTGACTCTGCAAGTGACCTAGAGGAGATTCGTTGCACTCCATTTGCTCGGAGTGTAGAAACATACCGATAATAACGAGGAATGCGATGAATAACCGCTCTAGACACCTTCTGTTTCTTTTCCATATCGAACCTCCAAAAGTTCAAATTATAAAGAACGAATAGTTTCTAAAACGTAATCTGTGAACTGTTGTGCTGTTGCACCAGTGTCACGTCCTGTGATTACATACTTTTTATTTTCAAACATGCAAATATCTAAAGCTCTATCGAGTTTCTTTGCAAGTTCAATTTCACCTATATGCTCTAAAAGCATTACAGATGCACGGAGTACACTTGATGGGTCTGCGTATTGTGCGCGACCTTCTTCAACCATACGAGGTGCAGAACCGTGAATAGCCTCAAACATTGCATAACGCTTACCAATATTTGCAGAACCTGCTGTGCCAACACCGCCCTGAATTTCAGCCGCTTCATCTGTTAGAATATCACCGTAAAGGTTTGGAAGAACAAACACTTTAAAATCACGACGACGTTTATCATCAAGCAGTTTAGCAGTCATAATATCAATATACCAGTCATCAAATACAACTTCTGGATATTCTGCTGCAACCTTTTGACAAGTATCTAGGAACTTACCATCAGTTGTTTTAATTATATTTGCTTTAGTTACACAAGATACTCTATTTTTGCCTGTCTTTTTAGCGTATTCAAAAGCCAATCTAGCGATACGGTCACAACCTTGAGAAGTTGCAACTGTAAAGTCAATAAATAAATCATCATCAATTTGAACACCTTGAGAACCTACTGCATAACCGCCCTCTGTGTTTTCACGATAGAAAGTCCAATCTATACCAAGTTCTGGCACTTTTACAGGACGAACATTTGCAAAAAGGTCAAGAGCCTTACGCATTGCAACGTTTGCAGACTCTACATTTGGCCATGGGTCGCCCTTACGAGGTGTAGTTGTTGGCCCTTTAAGAATAACATGACAGGATTTTAATTCTTCCATCACATCTTCAGGAATTGCACAACCAAGTTCTGCACGACGTTCTATTGTAAGTCCGTCAATAACCTTAAATTTAACTTTGCCCGCTTTAACTTTATCAGCAAGCAGTTCTTCCAGTGCATGTTGTGCCATACCAGTAATCATTGGACCAATGCCATCACCGCCACAAACACCAATAACAATTTTATCTAACTTGCTATAATCAATAAAGTCCTTTTGCTCTTTCATAGCTTTAATACGTGCAAGTTGACTTTCTACTACTTTTTCATATTGTGCAATTGCTTTTTCAGATAATGCCATTTTTATATTCCTCCCCTAATTAACCCTGCTTTTTAGCATAATTTAGAGTACCACCTGCAAGCAGTGCTCCACGCTGACGTTCAGATACATCACAATCTGCTTTAAATTCATAACCGTTTACAACCACAGTTACCTGCTTGCCGTCACGAATTTCTTCTTGAATATGTGGCAGAGAAATTGTATCATTTAATGAAATTTTGTCATAATCCTCTGGATTTGCAAATGTTAGTGGAATAATACCAGAGTTTATAAGATTTGCTTTATGTATACGAGCAAAAGATTTGGTTAAAACTGCTCTTATACCTAGATAAAGCGGAACAAGTGCAGCATGTTCACGGGAAGAACCTTGACCATAGTTTGCACCGCCAACAATTACGCCACCGCCATTTTCCTGACAACGAGCTGGGAATTTAGGGTCAACGTTAATAAAGCAGTAATTTGAATAGTGAGGAATATTTGAACGATAAGGCAGAAGTTTAGCACCTGCTGGAAGAATATGGTCTGTTGTTATATTATCCTCTGTTTTAAGAACAAT
>CALWUO010000083.1 GCA_944384745.1 uncultured Butyricicoccus sp. | reverse complement strand
GTCTTTTATTCATATCGCTGCTATTACTATTTTGTTAAAATGACAGTTAACACCTACTTTTCAGATACAACCTAATTGAATAAATTTTAGATATTTTCTTTTTTTTATTTTCTGATAAACCGTTCATTTGTACAACACTGCCCCATTGTAGTTTATTTTATTATGCTTAATTAATATAATAGCAATGACTTGTAAATGCATTAACTATTGTAAGTAAAAATAAAGTAAATAATGTACATCAACAAAATAGAACTGTCTACTTGGTCAAATACAAAAAATATATTTCTCTTCACTCATCTCCCTCTATTTATTTTTATCATTTATAAATTTTATCTAAATCAAAACAATCAACTCCTATACAACTATAATTTTATTAGTAGACAAGTCAAGCGTTTAATCAAACCATATTCCAGACATGTCAAACTACCTCTTAGATTTATTTCTGTTAATTTGTCAGCAACAATCCCATCTCGATAAATTTTTAACAACAATTATTATACTATAATATTTAAATTTTTTCTACTTTTTATCCAAATATATATTACATTTGCATAAAAATTATGACCACAGTCCTTTAAATGGATTGTGGTCATTTTGTTATAAATCACTATTTGTTATATAAAAAATTATTCTCAAAATCTGAAACTGATATTGGTCGGCTGTAATAATATCCTTGTCCGCAATCACAATTAAGCTGAGTTACCATATTTTCATCTTGTTTTGTTTCAACACCTTCAGCCACCGTAGCTATATTAAGCTGTTTAGCTAATTCCAATATACATGCCATTACTTTGCGTTGTATACCCTCTTTATCCTTTGTAACGTCCATAAGAAACAGCCTATCAAGTTTAAGTTCATCAATTTTAAGCTTTCCAAGTGTATTAAGTGATGAATAACCGCTTCCAAAATCGTCCATAGATATGCGAAATCCATATTTTCTTAATTTTTCAATACAATTATTTATTTTTTCGATATTATCAAGTGCAATACTTTCCAATATTTCTAAAGTAATGTATTCAGGTGATACATTATACTTATTGGTTATTTCAAGTAATTTTTCCACATAACCTTCACTGGCAAAAAGCAATCTAGTCTGATTTACTGATATATGTATAGGTTTAGTTCCTTTATCTATCCAATAACGTATCTGTTTACAAGCCTGTTCAACCATATAAAGGTCAAGCTTAACACAAAAACCGTTTTCCTCGAAAACAGGTATAAATTGGTCTGGGTAAATCATACCTTTGTCTTCTGACTGCCATCTTACAAGTGCTTCAGCACCGCTTAAATATCCAGTTGCTAAATTTATTTTAGGCTGTAAGTATAATTTAAATTCACCTTTTTCCAATGCACTTTGCATATGACTTTCAACATATAAACGAATTTGTTCAGATTTATGTAATTCATCATTATAGATACAAATATCCAAATGTTTTTTAGTTTTTGTTTGGGCAAGTGCTGCCATTATATAGTTCATATTAGCTGATGCTGAAAATGGTTCAGGGGATTTCTCAATAAAAACAGCACCACATGATATTGAAACTATATATTGTCCCAGAAAATCACTGCATTTTTCTTGTATAAGTTGATATATGCTATGTATACGCTTTTTAAGTTGTTCATCAGAATTTTCTTTTAAAGCTAAATAAAATATATCTGCTGATTCTCTACAAAAGAACTCATCTGTTTTTTTTATGCTGTCCAAACACTCTTTAATCTTACATAAAACTTTATCTGCCGTTAATACTCCATATGTTTCATTTACATATTTGAAATTTCGTATATTTAATACAACAAGTGCTAATGGAATATGTTTATTACAATTTTCCGACAAAAGTGTTCTAAAATAAATTCCATTATATACACCTGTAAGGTCATCATAACGTGATAAATGTTCTAATCTGTTTTGTGTTATTGCTACTTCATACTTTGCCAATTTACTTCTACGATACATAACATACACACATGCTATCAATGTCAATAAAATAGCAATTCCAACAATCCAATATTTGTATATATACAATAATTCTGTAAATGTATATTCCACATCATCTGTCATATATTGATACAATATATTTTGTAATTGTGTAGAAGGAAAAGAGTTTGTAAAATTATTTAAAAGTTTAATCATTCTATCAGAAATATTGTTACTAATTCCAACTGAATATGATATATTCTTCTCACTTGACCAGTTTACATTCAGGTTATCATATAACATCTTTTTATTAAGATAATGGTTTACTGAATAAAAGTCAAGTCTTGCTTGCTGCTCTACATTACTTCTCATTTTATTTAAAGCATCTTGTGTATTTGTATAGAACTGTTCATTTTTATCGTTGCCAACTTTATCTGAAACATCTGGTACATAAACAGAAACAGTGCTGCTAGTAAAATAAGGAAGTGTAAACTTCATACCATCTGTTGCAATATAAGCGGAACTTGTAGCTGCACATGCAACTATATCTGCTTTTCCATGCTCTATAAGCTCAATACCCTCTTGACAAGAATTAACTATAACTGGTTCGTAATTAAGTCCCGTTTTTTTTGCAAATTCATCAAAAAATTCAACAGCAAGACCTTTTACTTTACCATTTACAACATATTGAAAAGGGGCATTTCCATCACAAAATATAACTTTAATTGTACCCAATTGTTTTATATATTCTTTGTCTTCTTCAGAAATCATAAATTCATTATATGATTTAAAATACTGATTATATAATTCTGTCTGCAAATGAGGATAAGATTTATCCATATTATAAAGTGCTTTATTTAGTGTTTTTAACAAATCTGTGTCACCTTTATATAAAGCAAAATAGTATGGATTTGGTGAAAAACTAGCAATTGTACGAAATCCATCTTTCATTGATATATCGACTTGTAATACTGCATCTGTATCGCCATTTAACACAGCATCTAAAGTTTCTTCTGCACTATTGTATTCAACCAACTCATAAGTAAAACCATTTAGTTCTGCATACTGTTCAAGCTGTTCTATACGATTTGACTGTCCAGCATATACACCTATCTTAATACCGTTCCAATGTTCAAAATCTTCTTCAAGCCATTCTTGAGAGTCCTCTTTTACAGTAAGAGCAGTATATGCAGTTCCATAACTATAATTAGGATATAAAAACAACTCTTCCATAGCTGCATTGCGGTTCATTGTACCAAGCATATCAATTTCGCCACTTATAAGCATATCAAGTAATGTTGATATTTGTGTATTTATATCTCCATCTACTCTAACAAATTCATATTCCAAGTTTGCATATAAACTTAACTGTTCTAAATAGTCAACCATATAACCAGCATAATTTCCATTATCATCTATATATGATATACCATATTGAATTGGAAATCCAACTTTAATTACTTTTTTACTGGAGGCATGAGCAACCCCTATATTAAAAAGTAAAATACAACATATAAAAATTATAAATTTTTTTTTGAACTTCATATCTTTACTTTCCTCATTTTGCAAAAATTACACATATCTTAATATATATTATAACCAATATATGCTTAAAATGCAATCATCACTGAACTATTACAATATATAGACTATAAAATTAGAAAATGATATAATTGTAATAAATTTATAAGTGAGGTTTAAATTTATGAAAGTATATGGTTCAAATATTTGTATTGATTGTAGGAATTTCAATCATATAAATAAAGCTAGGAATTTAAATTTAGAATTTATTGATATAACAGAAAATACTGCTAATCTAAAAGAATTTTTACATTTAAGAGATACATCAAGTGTATTTGAAAATACGAGAAAAAATGGCGGTATAGGGATACCTGCGTTTGTATTAAATGATAAAATAACTTTGGATATAAATGAAGCATTTTCATGGATAAATCAGCCACCCATTGATGATGATGAAATATTAGAATGGCGTGAATAATAAACATATTCAGTAAATGAAAAACCTGCCTACCAGGTTGGGTCTGAATAACTAACCGTGTAAATGGCAATAATACCCATAATAAGACATGGAGGTATTAAGCATGAGAAACAG
>CALWUO010000082.1 GCA_944384745.1 uncultured Butyricicoccus sp. | reverse complement strand
CTGAAAGATTGCTGATTATACCATTTACCAGCATTTCTTTTATCCATTTTGTAAGTTCATCTAATAAAATATCCATATTATTATCTCCTTTCTGCCACCCCTAATTTTAGTTATAGGAGTGGCAAGGATTTGATTTTATTATCCGAACAAACCAGAGAGTAGGGGAACAAGTGTTGTACCAATAAGGGCAACTCCACCGCCTGCAACTAATTGCTTCATACCTTGGCTTTTTGCACCAGGATTGTCATTTCCGTACCCCTCAAGGAGATTTATAACACCCCAAACACCCAAACCAGCACCCAAAGCAATAACGAGAGTTTGTAATACGCTTACTGCACTATTGAAAAATTCCATATATTAAAATTTAGCTGGAATCTGTTTTTATTTAGTCATATTTCATAGGCACACAAAGCTGGAACAAAAAACCACCTTAAATGGTGGTTAGATTCCAGCTATCCTCCTTCTTAATTTTTAGTTATTTGATTGTCCGCTTTGTACGCCATGACTATCTGGCGAATAGATAAGACCACTCCTTTCAATGCGGAAAATCAGTTGTTTATGATTATTTCACAAATATATAAAATACAAAAGAGGATAACAACATTTGTTATCCTCTAAAGTGTTTAATATTATAATTTATTTATTTGTAATTTAACACATACAAACAAATATTTTTAAGTTTTAATTTGTGCCATCAATTCTTTAAACTCGGCACAATCACTGATAAATGAATATTCCTCTTTTGTAAACAAGTCCATACAAAAGCTGTCTGCAATCTTACTTGATAGAAAAGTCGAACCACTGGTATTGTTTAAATTACGATACAGTTTATAGTCTTGCGAATTCCATTCTTTTTTCATAGCAGGTAGCATTTTTTTGAGAATAGCCATACATTTAGCTCTGTCTTTATTTTCTAAGTAAATCTGTAAATGTGCATTGTAACGTATCCACTCTGGAAAACAAAATTTATGAGTAATGTTTTCATATAAATCAGCAAAATACTCTGCATCTTGATTGTTATTTTCAATCAAAGACTTTTCAATCATATTTATTAACGCTGTCTGTATGTCTGTTACACCTTTTAAAACACGATGTTCCCATATTTTTTCAGCGTCATCGTATTTACCCTGACACCTAAAAAGGATTGCAAGCTGTTCTTCTTTATTTATTTTTGAAAATGGTAAAGTATTGATTAGTTCTTCTGCTTTTAGATAATCACCATTGTTTCGTGCATAAGAAATCAACATGCTAGTTGCAGTATCCCTTATCTCCTGTATATCGCTTTCAGTTAATCGTTTATAAAATGTTTCAAACACTTTTTGATATTGCTCAGGATTAGGTACACTATAAAGCGTTAGTGCTCCTTCCAAATAAATAATAGTGGTGTATATCAGCATATCACAAGTTGGGTATTCGTGTATTTTGTTAAGACCTTCTTTAAAAGCAGTTTCGTAATTTTTCTCAGCAATAATTTTATCAAGTTCATTAACAAAGTTCCCAATCTCTACATCTGATAAATCTTCATTAAAAGACATCAGTGTATTCAAGTCGGTTTTCAGTAATCTTGCTAACGCAGGTAAAAGTGTAATATCTGGATATGTGATGCCTTTCTCCCATTTATTAACCGCTGGAGTAGAAACACCTAGAAATTCTGCAATTTGTTCTTGAGTTAATGACAATTCTTTTCTTTTTTCTCTAATAATTTGATTGATTTTCATGCTTACCATCTCCTTTCTATATTTATAATATCAAAATAGATTGCAAACAACAATTGAGCAGTTGTTAATATAATAATTAAAAAAGTTAACTTAAAATTAAAATACAAAAGAGGACAACAATATTTGTTATCCTCTAAAATGATTATAAAATATTTTATTTTGCTTTGCTGAGTTTGCTATTTACTCATTAAATAGGGCTAAACTTTGCCTTAAAAGCAAGATGATTTCATTCTTTTCTCCATATTAATAAAACTCCAATAATTGAAATAATAAATACAATCGGTGCTACTCTAACAAATAGCCATTCAAATGAATGAAATACCACTCCGAGAACAACGGTTTCAGGGTTGCTATAATCCCATCCTAAGTAAGAACTTCCTAATAAAAATAAGATTATAAAAATTGCTACTATGAGTACACACAATGAGATAAGCAACCAATGAATAATTTTTCTTGTTGTGGTTTTCCTGTGTGCTAGTTGCAAATTTATCACCTCCAATTTTTCAGAAATAGCTTTTAAGTTATCAACCTCTGTTTCAACAATAGTTTCTCCCAACAATGTGCTTACAGGCGTTTCTAGCACTCCCGATATGGCAATCAACATAGCAGAATCTGGAACCGACAGACCTTGTTCCCATTTCGAAATTGTCTGTCTTACGACATTTAGCTTAACAGCAAGTTCTTGTTGAGAAAGTCCTTTTGATTTCCTGATTGCTTTAATATTTTCGCTCAGCATTGGGAATAGCCTCCTTTATTGTGGTTGTTACCATTATTTTAGGCTAAACTGCCCGTTGCCACAAGCAACGCATTTTAACATTTTAAGAAAATAGTAAACTTCTCTTCATATTACGCAATAATTGATTGCTGTCTATCTAATTCGGAAAATCATTCGTTTGTATCTACTTCATACACATCATAGATTTCATTAGGCTTTGTTTTTAGATGAGTGGATAAATACTTTTCAATATTAAAAGCATTTTTTTCATTAGCATCAGCTGTAAATTTAAAATTAGGGTGTTTTGTAATATCATACTTATCTGATAAAAACGGTCTAACACCACGAAGTTGCAAAATGCACTTACTACCGTCCATAACAGCAAGTTCATCTTGACTCATAAGTTCTTTGCCTAATTTTTGATAATTTAGCGAATGTGAGGTTTCACGCCCTCGACTTTCACCAGTGTTATACATATCAATTGTTTCCTTACCCAATACAGCAGATAATTCCTTTAATGTAGTTGGCTCTTTGCCACCTAAAAAGATAGAAGAATCCATATTACCAATGATTGTATCAGCATTATCTTTATATATTGCTTTTAGCTGACTTTGTGCTTGTAATACCAGACAAGCGGATATTTCTCTACTTCTTATTGTAGCTACCAGCTTTTCTAGCTTGGGTATATGACCGATATTAGCACATTCATCAATAAGGCAACGTACATGAACAGGTAATCTACCACCATACTTATCATCAGCCTTTTCACATAACATGTTAAATAGCTGAGTGTAACACATTGAAATTAAAAAGTTAAAACTATCATCTGTATCTGACATAATAAGAAAAAGGGCAGTTTTTCTATCGCCCAATGTGTCCAGTTCTAACTCATCATATGAAGTTATTTCTCTAAGTTCAGCTATATCAAACACAGCAAGTCTTGCACCACAGGATATTAAAATAGACTTAGCTGTTTTTCCAGCTGCTAGTTTGTATTTTTTATATTGTCTAACAGCAAAATGATTTGGCTTTTTTGCTTCAAGTTCATCAAACATCATATCAACAGGATTTTTAAATCCCTCATCGTCCTCACGCACTTCCATAGCATTTATAAATTCAATTAAAGTAGAAAAATTTTGTTCTTCTATTGGTGCTTCATAATGTATATATCCAATTAAAGCACAATAAAGTAAAATCTCTGCTTTAACCCAAAAATCATCACCAGCTTTGCCTTCACCTTTGGTGTTAGCAATTAGCGTTGTGACAAGTTTTAAAATATCTTTTTCGCTATGAATATATGCAAAAGGATTATAATGCATGGATTTCTTAAAGTTTATAGTGTTAAGTATTTTAATATTGTATGGCTCATAAACAACTTTACCGTTTTTATATTTAACAGTTTCATAGATTGTATTTCCATGTTTATCTTTCATAGGCTGTTTATTCTTATCTAACTTTGGACGCTTTTTAGGTGTTCCACGTTGCAATATTTTACCACATTCCACTAAAATAGTGCCTTTTGGGTCAGTAACAACATATGAACTATGCATCTGAAGTAAGTTAGGCTTGAGCCAAAATCGTGTTTTACCAGAACCAGAACCACCGATAATGAGCACATTTTT
>CALWUO010000081.1 GCA_944384745.1 uncultured Butyricicoccus sp. | reverse complement strand
ACATCAGATGCTACTGAACAAATGATAATTTTAGGTCATGGTGCAGAAAGATTAAGTGCAAATGATTTAAAATGGGAGGTTGAACATGTCAATGAACAAATATCTGTAATTATTCAAAAGCTTAAAAACTAAAAAATGCCGAATGTTCTAAACAAACGGCATTACTTTCTTAATACTTCTTCTATTTTTAAAATAACTTCTTCACTTACTATATGTTCCATTCTGCAAGCGTCTACTTCTGCTATATCCTTTGAAACACCAAGTATATCTGTCAGATAACAACACAATAAATCATGTCTTTTTCTAACCTCAGATGCACGTTTAATGCCCTCCTCAGTTAACACTACTTTACCATAATATGCAGGTTCAACCATACCCGCTTCACGCAGTACACCCAAAGCTTTTGATACTGACGCTCTTGACACTCCTAATCGTCTTGCTATATCTATTGACCTAACTTCTTTTTGAGTTTTTGAAATATCTAAAATGAGTTCGAGATAATTTTCACCTGATTCATGAATATTTGCCATAAGACCTCCCAAATTATAAGAGCTAAATAGCCCTTGTTAACATCGGCTAACATTATTGTATGCCTTTGCTAACATGTTGTCAAGAGGATTTTTTTACTTCAAATGTTAAAAAACTCACAATCTTTTAATTGTGAGTTCTTTTGTTTTCTACTACTAATACATAAGTATTGATTGAAATAGAATTATTATTTATATATTAGTAATCAATTTCAAAAACCAAATCCATCTCCTTTATTTTTCCATAGTCATTAATATTTGTTGGAATAAATCCAACATACCTATATCCTCTTTTAGCATATTCATCAATAATTTGTCGATGCTCTTCTGACTTTGCACCTATAAACTTTGAAATCTTAATATTTACATATTCATATTGTTTCATATATAATTCCTCATTCAATTCTTTTATATATATTATTTTTATCTATCTTTCATAGGTTTATATTTGTTTTGCTGATGAATTGATAAATATGCTGGTCTTATTATCTTATCTGTGTTTATAAGCTCCTCAAGTCTATGAGCACTCCAGCCGACTATTCTTGCAGCTGCAAACATAGGGGTATAAAGTTCAAGTGGTAAATTAAGCATAGAATACACAAATCCAGAATAAAAGTCCACATTTGCACTTACACCTTTGTAAATTTTACGTTCTTCACAAATAATTTGTGGTGCTAAACGCTCAACCATTTCATAAAGTGCAAAATCTTCATCTCTACCCTTTTCATGTGCAAGTTGACCTACAAACCCTTTAAAAATCTGTGCTCGTGGGTCTGAAAGTGAATAAACTGCATGACCAATACCATAAATAAGCCCTTTTTTGTCAAATGCCTCTTTATGTAACAGTTTACGAAGATAATTTTTCACTTCCTGCTCATCGGTTATATCTGATACATTTTGTTTTAAATCTCTTATCATCTGTACAACTTTAATATTAGCCCCGCCATGTTTTGGACCTTTTAAACTGCCAAGTGCGGCTGAAATAGCCGAATATGTATCAGTTCCCGAAGATGTAACAACATGAGTTGTAAATGATGAGTTATTGCCTCCTCCATGCTCCGTATGTAACACTAAAGCAAGGTCTAAAACTTTTGACTCAAGCGGTGTATATTGCATATCTGGTCTTAAAATACGCAGTATATTACTAGCAGTTGATAAACTATTTGATGGATAATGTATATACATACTTCCACCACATTCATAATGGTTATATGCATGGTAGGAATAAACGGCAAGCAATGGGAATACAGAAATAAGCATTAAACACTGACGAAGTACATTAGGTAAACTTAAATCATCGCATGAATTATCATAAGATGCCAAAGTTAACACACTTCTTGACAAGCTATTCATAAGGTCATGTGTAGCCGCTTTCATAACAACATCACGTACAAAATTTGTGGGCAATGTTCTACCATGTGCTAAAAGTGCCTTAAAATCGTCTAATTGCTGTTTATTTGGCAGTTCTCCAAATAGCAACAAAAATGTTGTTTCTTCAAACCCTTTGCGGTCTTCACTCATAAAGCCTTTAACAAGGTCATGTATATCATAGCCACGATAATAAAGTTCGCCATCACAAGAAACTTCTTTTCCATCAACTATTTTTTTAGAAATAATCTCTGAAATATTTGTGAGTCCTGCAACAACACCATTACCGTCAATATCTCTCAGTCCACGCTTTACATGCTTCTCTATGTAAAGCTCGCTATCTATACGACTATTATCTTTGCAAAGGTTTGCAAGCTGTTCGACCTCTGGTGTTAAGTTTAACATACTATTCATTGTCTGTATTCCTCCTTACCATTATAAAAGTATACAAAAATACGCCCACAGCAAAATTTACTATGAGCGTTTATAAGCTAAATTTTATTTAAAAGCTCACCAATCTCATCATTTGTAAAAGAGTAAACTTTATCACAAAATTGACAAGTTACTTCGGTGTTTTTCTGTTCATTCATAAGTTCAGTGAGTTCTTTTCTTCCCATGCTAATAAGTGCTCTTATAACTTTTTCACGGCTACAATTACAGCGATATTCAAAGTTTGACTCCTCCAGAATTTCCACATCAAATCCGTCAAGCACCTTATAAATAATCTCTTCTAGTGTCATACCAGTTTCAAGCATAGTAGTTATTGCACCAGCATTTTTTATATTTTCTTCCAGCTTATCAATATCTTTTTCAGTATGTCCTGGCATAAGCTGAACTAAATATCCTCCTGCTTGTTTAACTTGCTGTTCTGTTCCAACTAACACACCTAAAGCACACGCTGATGGAATTTGCTCGCTTTCAACAAAATAACGGGTTATATCTTCCGCTATCTCACCATTTACAAGCATAGTTGTTCCTGTTACAGGGTCTTTAAGTCCAATATCCTTAATTACCATCAAATAACCTTGACCAATACCAGCACCAACATTTAATTTTCCATCTGGTCTAAGAGGTAAATCACAAGCGGGATTTTGCAGATATCCACGCACATTGCCCTCACTATCAGATACACAAACAACTGAACCTAATGGGCCATTTCCTTTAAACTGAACTGTAACTGAACCGTCATCAACTTTAAGTTGACTTCCCATTATAGAGCAAATAGTAAGGACACGACCAAGAGCCGCTGTGGCTGTTGGCAAAGTTTTATGAATTTGTCTTGCTTTTTCTACTGTTTCTATGCTGGTTACAGCGGTTATTTGAATTGCAGCGTCCTTTGCAATAGCTCGAATACGCTTATCACTCATTTATTAGTTTCCTCTTTCTTGCTGAAATAAAAATTCTATTTTCATTTTGCTTTATTGGCTCAAAACTCAATTCTGCATACATTTTTATATCAATAAAACCTGCATCAGATAACATTTTACATAACTTTTCTGACTCATAATATCTTTCCAAATGTTGCTCTTCAAGTCTTGTCCATTTTGTGCCTGATTTTTCAAAAATATCAAAGTTATATTCACAAATTTGACCGTCGAATGAAACTTGCCATACACAAAAAACATCTTCATCTTCACGGATATAACATTGACCATTCATATAATCAAATTTATTTTTTGTATTTACATCAAAAATAAATATTCCGTTAGGTTCTAAAAACAGATGAACTTTTTCAAAAGCTGTTTTAAGTGCAAACTCATCAGTTATATAGTTTACGCTATCAAGGCAACACAAACAAGCGTCAACTGTGCCAAATAAATCTAAGTTTTCCATTCGTTGATTTAAAAAAATAGGGCGTGGAGTCAAATCAATTGTTTGATTCATCGCTTGCATAAGCATTTCTGCTGAAGCGTCCACGCCAATCATCTCATAACCACGCTTTGTCATTTCTGCGGTAAGACTGCCTGTACCACATGCTAAATCAACGACCAAATGGGGTTTTAAACCTTCTTTTTTAAATATTTTTTCAAAAAAATCAGCCCATTTTTCATATCCGACATCATCAGTAAATCTATCATAATATGATGATAAAAAACGATAGCTATCCATTTTTAATCTTCCGACTCCTGAGTGCGGTCAAGCACCATACGATAACCATCTGTACCATAAACAAGACATTTATTTACCCTGCTAATAGTTGCGGTACTTGCACCTGTTTCCTGTACAATATCGCTATAAATTTGACCTTGGTCAAGCATTTTTGCAACCTGAAAACGCTGTGCCATAGCACGAAGTTCTGTTATTGTACATAAATCTTCAAAGAAATTATAACACTCCTCAATAGATTGTAAGGACATAATTCCTGCAAAAAGCTGATCCATATGAACATCTTTTAATTTACCGTTCATATTGACACCTCCATAAACACTTACTGGAATTATCTTAACATATTATCATGCGAAAGTAAACAACC
>CALWUO010000080.1 GCA_944384745.1 uncultured Butyricicoccus sp. | reverse complement strand
GCACTTCCTTGGTAAGGAAGAGGTCGACAGTTCGAATCTGTTTAACAGCTCCATTTTTTTAACCAGTCCATAAAGGACTGGTTTTTTTGATGATTGTAAATATAAAAAATTAACGCACTGAACAAATTCAGTGCGTCTTTTATTATTTGTTTTCTAATAACTCTAATGGATGAATTTCTTTATGATATATTTTATTGATAAAGAATGCTGATAAAACACCACTTATAATTTCAGCAATAGGGAATGACCACCATACAGCATCAAGTCCGCCTATCTTACTTAGTACATATGCGGCAGGTAACAGCACAAATAATTGTCTAAGTACAGATACTAACAAGCTAAAGATACCGTGTCCAAGTGCTTGGAAATATGAAGATGATATAATAGAAAATCCAGCAATTAAAAAGCTTATACTTATTTTTTTAAGTGCAGGTACACCAAGTACAATCATATTTTCTGATGGATTAAACATACCTAAAAGTTTGGTTGGTACTATTTGAATAACTATAAATCCTATAAACATAATTAAACATGCATACATAATTGCCAGTTTTAATACCTTTTTTATTCTATGAGGTTTTCTTGCTCCGTAGTTGTATGCAATGATTGGAACCATACCATTATTTATACCAAATACAGGCATAAACACAAAGCTTTGAAGTTTATAATAAACACCAAATATAGCGGTAGCAGTTGAGGTAAATGAAATCAAAATTTTATTCATACCAAAAACCATAACTGAGCCTATTGAAATCATAATAATACTAGGTATACCAACCATATAAATTCTTTTAATTGTATTTAAGTGAGGTTTAAAACCTTTTATACTTAATTCAATTTCATGGTTTTTTGCATGATTTATAAATGCAGCAATGATAAGGGCTATAATTTGACCTGTTACAGTTGCAACAGCCGCACCAGCTACGCCCATTTTAGGGAATGGTCCTATACCAAATATAAGAAGTGGGTCAAAAATAATATTGATAATAGCACCAGTACCTTGTGTTATCATAGTATAGAATGTTCTACCAGTTGACTGTAAAAGTCTTTCAAAACAAATTTGACCAAACAAACCAAAAGAACACACTAAACAAATAGTTAGATAAGCAGTACCATCATCAACAATAGTTGGTATATCTGTTTGTGAAAGATAAAATGTTCTTGCACCGAAAATACCAATAAGAGCAAAAACAATAAAGCTCATAAATGCCAGAAATACTCCATTATTTGCAGCAAGCTTAACCTGTTTAAGATTCTTTTCTCCAAGGCTTTTAGATAATAATGCGTTCATACCAACACAAGTGCCTGAAGATACTGCAATCATTAAGTTTTGCATTGGAAAGGCAAGTGATACAGCATTAAGTGCATCTTCGCTTAACTGAGAAACAAAGATGCTATCCACAATATTATACAGTGCTTGTACAAGCATTGCTATCATTATAGGGATTGACATGTTTAAAAGTAGCTTGTTTTCAGGCATTATCCCCATTTTGTTTTCCTGAACTTCAGCTTTTGAGGTTTCCATTTTTCCTATCCTTTCATATTTTAATATATACAAATTGATTGTACTAGATTATAGTTGTATAGTCAATAATAAAGAAAAATACTAGACAAAACAAGTTGAAGAATGTTATAGTAAAATAAAAGTTTTGTTTCAAAGGAGTTATATAATAATGTCAATTCGTATTGGTATTTTAGGTTATGGCAACCTTGGCAGAGGTGTTGAAGCTTCTATTGCTCAAAATCCAGATATGGAGCTAAAAGCAGTATTTACTCGTCGCAATCCAGAAGATTTAAAAATTGAAACTCAGTCTGCAAAGGTTTTACATATTGATGAAGCTAAGAACATGACAAATGATATTGATGTTCTTATTATCTGTGGTGGCAGTGCAACCGATTTACCAAAACAGACTCCAGAGTTTGTTTCAATGTTCAATGTAATTGATAGTTTTGACACTCATGCAAATATTCCTACACATTTTGCAAATGTAGATGAGGCAGCTAAAAAGGCTGGTAAAATAGGTATTATTTCCTGTGGTTGGGACCCAGGTATGTTTTCATTAAATCGACTATATGCGGGCTGTATACTGCCACATGGTACAGATTATACTTTTTGGGGTCGTGGTGTAAGCCAAGGACATTCAGACGCTGTAAGACGTATTGAGGGTGTTTTAGATGCTCGTCAGTATACTATTCCAGTTGAGGCGGCTTTAGAGGCTGTTCGTGCAGGTAAAAACCCAGAGTTAACAACTCGACAAAAGCATACACGTGAAGTTTTTGTGGTAGCAGCAGAGGGTGCAGACACTGCAAAAATAGAAAAAGAAATAAAGGAAATGCCTAACTATTTCTCAGATTATGATACAACTGTACATTTTATTGATGAAGAAACAATGAAGAAAGACCATGCTGGTCTACCTCATGGCGGTTTTGTAATTCGCACAGGTGAAACTAAAAACGGAAATAAGCACTTAATTGAGTACCGTTTACAGCTTGACTCAAATCCAGAATTTACGGGCTCTGTGCTTGTGGCATATGCCCGTGCAGCTTATAAAATGGCACAAGAGGGTATAAGTGGAGCTAAAACTGTATTTGACATTGCACCAGCTTATTTATCTATATTATCTGGTGAAGAGTTAAGAGCTCATATGTTGTAATTTAATAAATTAATTTTTAAAAGCCGATTTATTGACATAAAACCTCAGTATAATCGGCTTAATTTATGTAAGGTGATAAAATGATTATATACAGTAATTTTATAACGAGTGAAAGCAAAGACAGTTTAAAAACATATGAAAATCATTATCTTGTTTGTGAAAATGGTATTATAAGCGGTATTTTTAAGGTTTTACCAGAAAAATATAAAAATCTTCAAATTACAGATTATAGTAACAAAATTATAATTCCAGGCATGACCGATTTACATATACATGCTCCTCAATATTCATTTAGAGGGTTGGGAATGGATTTAGAACTTATAGATTGGCTTAACACATATACATTCCCAGAGGAAAGTAAATATAATGATATAGAATATGCTCAAAAGGCGTATAGCTCGTTTGTAAAGGCATTGAAAAACAGCAGTAGTACAAGGGCATGTATATTTGCTACGGTGCATAATGAGGCTACAATTATGCTTATGGATATGCTTGATAAATCAGGGCTTATAACATTTGTGGGTAAGGTCAATATGAACCGTAATTGTCCTAAAAGCCTTTGTGAAATAGATGCACAAACCTCTATTGATAATACTAGAGAGTGGATTGAAAGTGCAAGTAAATTTAAAAATTGCAAACCAATATTAACCCCAAGATTTACTCCATCTTGTACAGATGATTTAATGCAAATGTTAGGTAAGTTTAATCTACCTGTGCAAACCCATTTGAGTGAAAATTTAAGTGAAATTGAATGGGTAAGTGAATTATGTCCTGATGCTGAAAATTATGCTGATACTTATTATAGAGCTAATTTAATGGGTAATAACAGCATATTTGCACATTGTGTTTACTGTACACCAAAGGAAATAGAACTTTTAAAACAAACAAATAGCTATATTGCACATTGTCCACAGTCTAATGCAAATCTTGCAAGCGGAATTGCTCCTATAAGACACTATTTAGATAATGATATAAATATAGGTTTAGCTACTGATATAGCAGGTGGTGCTAATATATCAATGTTTAGAGCAATAACAGATGCGGTAGCAATGAGTAAGTTATATATGCGTCTTGTAGATGAAAACGCAAAACCATTGTCTTTTGCTGAAAGCTTTTATCTTGCCACAGCAGGCTCAGGAAGCTTTTTTGGAAAAGTGGGTAAGCTTGAAAAAGGATTTTCTTTTGATGCACTTGTACTTGATGATAGCAAGCTTGAAAATATAAATGATTTACAGCTTACAGATAGACTTGAAAGAATTGCATATCATTTGGAAGATAGAGCTATATATGCAAAATATGTAAATGGTATAAAGATATAAAAAAATAATCGAACTGTATTTTTACAGTCCGATGTCTTTTAGTTTCGTACAATATCTGGGTTTTGTTTTTTATGTTCGGCTTTCATTTGATACATATAATTATCAGCCTGTTCAAAACGCTCAGATATTGAAAGCTCACTTGGTGGAGATATACCATAACTTATATTCATTGGAAAATCAGATTTTTCACTTAATTTTACAACCTCATCAAATATATGTTTCATACGAATGTTTACATTATAAATTGGCATATCAACAAAAGCTATTACAAATTCATCTCCACCATATCTAAATAAGGTGTCTTTATTACTTCTGCAATTATGTTTTAATAAATCTGAAATAGATTTTAAATATATATCGCCATATTGATGACCAAGATTGTCATTTACATATTTAAGTCCATCAAGGTCAATAATACATAAACAAAAATCTATATTATTTTCAAATAAATTTTTTATTGAATTATCACCTGCACGACGGTTTAATATTCCAGTTAAAGGGTCATAATCGCTTGCAGCTTTTAGATTTTGTTCCTGCTTTTTATAATCATGTAATGTGTGTCTTAATGTTATATTTTGGTCATCAAGATAATAGAGATAGCTAAAACGCACAGCATATTTTATAGACCATAGAAAACCAAATGCAATATATATACATGAAAGTAAACTTAAAAGCTTAACACATATATTGTTTTTATCGCTTATATAAAAGAAATCTTGTAGTAAAAGATAAACCATAAGAATAGCCATGGTTGATAAAAGTGAATTT
>CALWUO010000079.1 GCA_944384745.1 uncultured Butyricicoccus sp. | reverse complement strand
CCGCCTGTTTCCTCATCAATTTTCATAAGCTGTGCAGTATGTGCATATTTAGGAGCTTTCCAGCCCATAGCTCTAAATAACTGAAGATGTACAGGTAAAGTTGCAAGCCATTCTTCACCACGAACAACAACAGTAGTTCCCATTAAATGGTCATCAACAACGTGGGCAAAATGATATGTTGGAATACCATCGGATTTTAAAATAACAATATCTTGGTCATTTTCGGTGACTTCCATTTTGCCTTTAACTAAATCCTCATGCTTTATTTTATTTTCAATACTGCCCTGTGAACGGAAACGGATAACATAAGGCATACCTTTTTCAAGTTGTGCTTCAATTTCCTCTAATGTACGGTCACGCCAGATTGCATATTTACCATAGTAACCGAAATTTTCCTTATTAGCCTCTTGCTGTGCATGAGCATTTGCAAGTTCTTCTTCTGTACAGAAACAAGGATAAGCCATACCTTGCTTCATAAGCCATTTTACAAAAGTTTGATAGATTTCAGCTCTTTGTGATTGACGATATGGGCCATAATTGCCGATTTCACCATCAAGAGTTGCACCTTCATCAAAAGGCAAACCAAAGGAAGAAAAAGCATCAATAATTGTTTGCACACCGCCCTCAACTTCACGCTTGCGGTCAGTATCTTCTATACGCAGATAAAACACACCGCCAGATTGATGTGCTAAACGCTCGTCAACTAATGCACCATATAGATTACCAAGGTGCATAAAACCAGTTGGACTAGGACCCATACGGGTAACTTTAGCACCCTCTGGAAGTTCACGTTTTGGATAACGAGCTTCTATTTGCTCTGGTGTTTCAGTGATATGCGGAAAAAGTTTATCCGCAAGATAGGTATAATCCATCATATAAATCATTTCTCCAAAAAAATTAAATATTAAATATTTCCATGATATGATAATAATTATTTTATCATAATTCATCATAATTGCAAAGTGCGAATTTTGCCCATGCTTTTTCAAGACATATAACCGCTTTTTTCATTATATCCTCATTAAGACCTGCATAACCTAATACAACGGTTGAATTAGGTTTTTTTTCGCATTTAGCTATATAATAATCTGAAATACCGTGCAAATGTACGCCATTTTGTGCGGCAAGTTCTACCATTTGAGTTTCTGACAAACCATTTTTAAGAGTGAGCATCAAATGAAGTCCCGCATCTTCTCCTGATATTTTCATATCCTTTGCAAATGCACTTTTATTTAAAAGCTCAAGTAAAATATCACGTCTTGATTTATATAGATTTCTAATTCTTGAGATATGACGTTCAAACATACCAGTTTTAATAAATTTTGCAAGTGTATACTGTTCAAAACTTGGCACAGTTGAAGAATAAAATCTTAAATCTTCACGATATTGTTTCAATAAACTTATAGGCAAAACCATATAGCTTATACGAAGAGATGGAGCCAAACTTTTTGCAAAAGTATTTAAATAAATAACCCTATCAGCATGGTCAAGTTCTTTCATAGCAGGTATAGGACGAGATGTATAACGAAATTCTGAGTCATAGTCGTCTTCTATAATATATCTATCCCCTGTTTGCTCTGCCCATTTAAGCATTTTAATTCTTCTTGCAACTGGCATAACAACCCCTAGCGGAAATTGATGTGATGGTGTTAAATACACTACACTTGCATTGGTTTTTTCAAGTTTATCTATTTGCAAACCATCTTTATCAAGTGCAATCGGTTGTACATTTGCACCATTTGAATTAAAAACATTGTTTAACTTTGGATAACAAGGGTTTTCGAGTGCGTAAACTCTATTTCTACCCAAAAGCTGAATTAAAAGCATTAAAAGATATTCTGAGCCAGCACCAATAACAACCTGTTCTGGAATGGCATAAATTCCTCTAAACTCGGCTAAGTATTTACAAATTTGTTGTCTTAACTCCAAAACACCTTGATTAGGTGCAGCAATTAGCAATTTACTTGCTTTTTCAGTGAGTTCAGAACGTAAAAGCTTTGCCCATGATGAAAATGGAAAACATTCTGTATCAACTGTATTTGTATGAAAAGCATATAAATAATCTTCTACTTTTGGTTTTGGAATTTCATAGCTTATAGTATCACTTTTTTTATTATGTTTTATAATTTGTTGAGCATAATAACCAGAACGAGGTTTTGAAATTATATATCCCTCCGCTAATAACTGACTATAAGCATTTTCAACTGTTATTTGACTTATTTTTAAATGTTCTGCAAGTCTGCGTTTAGATGGCAGTTTTTCGCCTCCGCTAATAACACCATTTATTATATCTTCTTTAATCGCACGATATAGTTGTTCATACATTGGCAAAACATCAGAAGTTTTTATATGATAGGTAAGCATAAAAATACCTCTTTTTAAATAAGTGCTAAACTTCGCATTATATAAAGAGCTAAAGTCATAGTAAAAACGGAAAGTGCAGTGGTTAACACAATAATTGATGAAGCAAGCACATAATCAGCGTTCATATTTTTAGCCATAATATAGCCACTTACTGTGCTTGGTGCACCTGTCATAATAAGTATTGAAACAAGTGCTTGATTTCTAAAACCCATTAAAACCGCTATTGGTAAAAATACAGCGGGTAAAACAATAAGTTTAACAACTGAAGCTATAATAGTGGGTTTAAGTTTTTTTATTGCCTTTGCACCCTCAAAACCTGCACCGATTGTAACAAGTGCAAGCGGGGTTGCAGGAGCGGCAATCATATCAAGCGTTTTAGTTAACATTGTTGGAAATTCAATTTCAAACAATGAAAAAGGTAGACCTGCAATTATACCTAAAATTATAGGATTTCGCAAAATTCCCCTTAATGTTGCACGAACCATACTGTCACCGCCTGCTATTGGCTTATTTGAACGAACAGTAAGCACAATAACCGCAAAAATATTATAAAGCGGAACGGTTGCAACTATCATAAGTGGAGCAAGACCTGCATCACCATATATATTTTGAATGAAAGCAACACCTAAAACCGCAAGTGAACCACGAAAAGCACCTTGAGTAAAAGCACCAATCATAGTTTTATCTTTCATAAAAAGCTCTGCACCGCCCCAAATAGCGAAAACATAAACAACAGTTGATATCATACAAAATAAAAAGAAAGTTAAATCAAAAGTTTCTGTTATTCTACCCTCTGCAATATCACGGAAAAGCAAAACAGGCAGAAAAAGCTGAAAAATAACTTTATCCGCACCACTTATAAAACTTTCTTTAAAAAAGCCACGCTGTTTTAACAAATAACTTAAAAATATAACTGCAAATATAGGCACTGTTGCATTTAAACTATAAATTAAACTATCCATTTTAAAATTTTCCTATTCTTTTTCTCTAATTTCAATTAAAAAAGAGCAGCATTTTTTGCCGCTCATAGCATTTTTACCATCTAGGTTGTTTTTCTTCAAAAGCAAGTCCCACAGCACCAGCCCCAATATAAGTTCCTATAACAGACCCAACTATATGAAGATGAATTTTAATATCTGGAACT
This sequence comes from uncultured Butyricicoccus sp., assembly GCA_944384745.1. Lineage (GTDB taxonomy): Bacteria > Bacillota > Clostridia > Oscillospirales > Butyricicoccaceae > Butyricicoccus_B. The sequence goes on along the minus strand of CALWUO010000079.1, from coordinate 1,400 downwards.
GATTTTTTAAGCTCTTTTACAAGTTCTTGTGCGGCAACAGGTGCATCAGTATGTATAACAATAACTTCCTTTAAACTTTTTGCACATTCAAGGAATTTTTGAACAAGTTTTTGACGAACTTGAACAGCACCACGACATTTACCAATATCAGTTGCTTTTCCGTCTATAACAGTTAAAATTGGTTTAATACCCAGAAGACTGCCGACTGCGGCACGAACATTTCCAATTCTTCCGCCTTTTCTAAGGTTTTCAAGAGTATCAGGGACAAAATAAATAGCCGTTGTTTTTTGCATTTCTTGAAGTCTAGCTAATATTTCATCTATATTTTTACCCTCACTTGCCATTTTAGCCACAGTTTCAGCCATAAGACCAGTGGCAGTACAACCATTAAGCGAGTCTACAACATGAATTTTAGGTGCAAAATTTTCTTCTTCAAGCATTTGTGCGGCAATAGTAGCACTACGAACTGTACCAGATAAACCACTTGAAATAGTTATACATACAATATGTTTTGCGTCTTGATATTTTTTAAATACACTGCAAAACATTTCAGGGCTTGGCTGAGATGTTTTTGGAAGTTCATTTTCCTTAGCTAAACGACTATAAAACTGACTAGGTGTTATTTCAAGACCTTCTAAAAAATTCTCCTCACCAAAAGAAACTGTGAGCGGAACCATAGAAAATCCAGCATTAGACGCTTGTTCTGGTGAATAATCACAGCTTGAGTCCGTTATAATAACAATATCCTGCATATATTAGTTCCTTTCCTGTGCTTAACACATAAATAGATGAACATTCATCATGCTTCAGATAATAAAAACTTTTGCAATTTAAGCAAACTTTGAGCTAAAATCTCTATTTCTTCTGGAGTAAAATCAGCAAGTGCCGCAGAAACCATGCGTTCATGGAATTTTTTATGGCACTCATAAACAGCTCTGCCTCTTGGGGTAAGACTTACATTCACAACTCGTTTATCTTTGCTATCTCTTTCACGGTTTACCAGTTCTTTGTGTTCTAGTTTATCACAAGCAACAGTTAATGTTGCCATAGTAACGCCTAAAGCCCTTGAAACTTGACTCATTCTTTTAGGTTCATCGTCACCGATTTTTTCAATAATATGTATTTCGGTTACAGAGATATCCTCACCTAAAGCAGTAGTCAGTGAACGTTCTTCTATTTTATTTATTCGTCCCCAGATATCAACAAGGAACGTATTGATGATTTCATATTCATTCATTATAGTTCTCCTGTTTAATAGTTTATTTGATAAACTAATTATATCATAAGCACTATTGATACACAATAAAAAAAGCTGCCTAAGCGTGAAGTGAACCCCAAAGTTTAGACAAAATTAAATATTAAATTGATTGGTAATGAGCTCGGTATTGAACTGGGCTCAT
>CALWUO010000078.1 GCA_944384745.1 uncultured Butyricicoccus sp. | reverse complement strand
TCACTTGCACCGTCAATATCTGCCGCTTCCTGAAGTTCACGTGGAATACCTTGATAATAAGTACGAGCAATAATCATATTCCAAACATTAAAAGCAGGAGGAACCAAAATCGCCAACGGATTATCAAGCCATCCGATTTGGCTGATTAACAAATAAGTTGGAATCAGTCCACCACCAAAAAACATGGTAATAATGAAAATAACATTAAAGAATTTTTTACCCTTAAAATCAGGACGTGACATCGGATAGGCTGCCAACAGTGTTATTGTCACAGAGAGTATGGTAAAGCTTACCGAATAAATCAACGCATTTCGGAATCCCACCCAAATCTGCTCATTACTCATTACACGTTCATATGCGGTTAACGTCCATTTGCTGAAATCAAAAGTTAAGCCATTATTTTGTAGAGTGACTGGGTCAATGAAAGAGGCAAGAATAATGTAAATCATTGGGAAAATAATAGCAATGACAAACAGTGCCAAAATCACATAAACACAAATCAATATGACCTTGTCCACCGTAGTAGACTTTGCAAACTCACTTTTTGTCTTTCTTTTCATTAAGTCTCACTCCTTCCGTTATATACCCTTGCCATCATTCATTTTTTTGGCAATCGCATTCATTGAAATTAGAAGGATAATATTGATGACAGTGTTGAATAAACCGACAGCGGTCGAAAATCCATAGTCACCATCTAAAATACCTTTTTTATACACATAAGTAGCAATAATTTCCGAGGTGGACATATTAAGGTCGGTCTGCAAAGCATATGCCTTTTCAAATCCGATACTCATAACATTACCTACAGCCATTATAAACTGAATCATTACGGTATCTTTGATTGCAGGCCATTCAACCGCTTTAATCTGCTGAATGATGTTTGCACCATCTAAAATTGCAGCTTCTTTCAAGTCCTTGCTAGCATTTGAGAGTGCCGCTGTATAAATGATAGATGCCCAACCAGCTCCCTGCCAGATACCACTTGCGATATAAATAGTACGGAACGCTTCTGGCATAGTCATAAAATTGTACTGTGTACCAAGCAGTATATTAAGGAAGCCTGTTGGAGAAAGCAGGATACGAACGATACCACATAGCACAATAACCGAAATAAAGTTCGGCATGTACAATACAAGCTGAATCTTCTGCTTAACTTTGGAATTTAAAATACGATTGAGTAGGAATGCAAGCAGAATTGGTGCTGGAAACCCCCACAAAAGACCATATACACTCAGTTTGAGTGTATTAACCAAATACGTCATAAAATCAGGCGATGACAGAAAGCGTGAAAAGTGCTGAAAACCTACAAATGTACTGCCAGATATACCTTTAAACGGATTATAGTCTACGAAAGCGATTGCGATACCACCCATTGGGATATACTTGAAGATAATTGTGAGTATAAAAGCAGGCATGATAAACAACACATATAACAACCAGTGCTGTCGAACATAACGAATGGTACTTTGTAACTTGGAATCATTTAATTTCCTTGTCGTAACAGCTGTTTTTCCCTTACTCATTTTTTCTCCTCCTTACTTTAAATTTAGGACATATCAGAACTATCTCTTTGTATTGTTATGACACCTCCTTGCCCACGTGTTTGTGTGCAAATAAATACAAAACGCTCTGTTTCTAATGTGCATTTGCACAATTAAGATGTCTTGATTATATCATCACATTTTAGTAAGGTCAACAAATTATTTTACATTTGCACAATTAAAATTGTGATTTGTGCATATCATCAAAAAAATATGTTACTTTTTTGTAAAACTTAACAGTTATATTTGCACATATTTAAATTCTTCGTTTGTTAATCAAATTGTGTTATTTGCACAATTCAAAACTTGACATATTCACCTCTTTATGTTATTGTCAAAATAATATAGATATTGTAAATGAGGTTGAATAGCATATGAGCAGAGTTACCATTCAAGATATTGCGGATGCTTTGGGAATTTCTCGCAACACTGTGTCCAAAGTACTCAATCAATCGGACGGAATTGCCCAAGCCACACGCGATAAAGTATTACAAAAGGCAATTGAAATGGGATATAAGCAATTTTCATATGTATCCATGTTAACAAAGGTTGGCGGAAATGTTCCTAAACTGTCTATTCCCAAGTCTTCTGGTGTAGTTGCACTAATAACCACAACACCTTTTACAAATAATGGACATTTTGGAGTTCTAATGCTTGACCATATAAAAAGAGAACTTTCTCAATTAGGATTTTCGCTAGAAATCCATTTCATAGATAAAGAAGGGCTCTCTAATTGCACCTTACCGAATACATTTATAAAAGAGCAGGTTAGTGCGATTATCTGTATTGAAATGCTTGATAGAACTTATGGCGAAATGATATGTTCGCTCAATCTTCCTGTACTTTTTGTAGATGGTCCTGCTAATTTAACTGGTAATCCCCTACCTGCAGACCAACTTTATATGGAAAACAATAACGGAATCACCCAGATTGTCCGTGATATGATTGCCAAAGGTAAACAAAAAATTGGATTTATCGGAGATTATCGACATTGTCAATCTTTTTATGAACGTTATACAGCATTTCGCATGGCTATGCTTATGGAGAATGTGCCTGTATGTGAAGAATTCTGTATAACATCACAGTTACAATCTGAACGTGAAACCCAACTTAATACACTTGCACAAATGCCTGATCTTTTCCTTTGTGCTAATGATTTTATAGCTACTGAAGCAATTAACATTATACGAAACAGAGGAATTTCAATTCCACAAGATGTTCTTTTCGCAGGTTTTGATGATGCACCAGAATCCAGAATCATTACACCTCAACTGACTACCATTCATATACATAGCCAAAGTATGGCGTATAATGCAGTCCAGCTTTTGGTGTCCAGAATTGCAGAACCATCTTTGGATTATCGTGTAATTTATACAGAAACTTCTCTTATCTATCGTGATTCCACCAAGATTTTGGATAAGTAAAGGGGAATTATAAATGAAATTTTTATCATATGAAAGTAAATTCAGTCAAATCATCTTAAAGCTGTGTAATTGCTGTTACTTAAATTTGCTCTGGATTATCTGTTCTATTCCTATTTTCACAATAGGAGCATCTACCTCAGCATTATATTCTGTAACGCTGAAGATTGCTAGAAATGAAGATGTTATCATACATCGCCAGTTTTTCAAAGCATTTCGTGAAAACTTCCGTCAGGCTACTGTACTTTGGCTAATTTTGTTAGTATTTGGTCTTTGTCTTGGTGGAGATATATATATTCTATATCATATGCATAAACACGCAACTGGAACAATTGCTGTAATTTTGACCTTAATGCTTGCACTTGTGATTGTAGCCACTATTGCATATGTCATGATATTGTTTTATGTTTTCCCACTAGTAACTAGCGTTGTGAATACAAATATCGCAATGCTAAAAAATTCTTTTTTTATTAGTATTCGTTATCTATTCTGTACGATTTTAGTATTTGGAATTCATTTCGCTGTATTTTTTGTATCGGTTAGGATATTTACTCCGCTGCTTATTTTTGGTCAAGGGTTATGTGCCATGTTAAGTTCTCCTTTCCTTTCCAATGTAATTGTGGCCTGTTCCTATAATCCTAATGAAACTAATCAAGTCGATGAAAAATAATTATACTTTGAATGAGGTAATTTATGAAACTTTCTTCTGAGGAACGAGCACATCTGCGGGCTTCTTTTCATAATATGAGCATTGCAAACAAAGTGGATTATATATTTACTTACTATAAACTACCTGTTATTTTAGTTCTTATTGCAGTTTTCATGCTAGGATATACAGTATATGGACTGGTAACAAAAAAAGAAGTCTTGCTTTATACGGCATACATCAATGTTTCGATCAATGATTCATTAAACAAAGATTTAAGTACCGAATTTGTTTTTTTCTCTGGCAAAGATAAGCAAAAATATGATGTCTATACAAATTCTGCTTTGTATCTATCTGATAACGCATCAACAGAAAATCATCAATATGCCTATGCCTCACAGATGAAAATTATGGGAGCCATTGCTTCTAAACAGCTAGATGTTGTTTTTATGAATCAGGAGGCTTATGATATTCTATCAAAAAAAGGGTATCTGTATGATTTAAACAAACTTATTCAACAAGACAAACTGCTTTACGAGTATGTACAACCATATTTAACAACAAATACAGTTATTTTGGAAGATAATCAAATAGAATATGATCTTCATAATACTGATACCTATACGGCTGTTACAGAACAAGTGGTAAATGGACTTGATGTCACGCAATTTCCATTGTTTCAACAATCAGGAGGGTTTTCTGGTACGGTTTATCTTGGCGTTTTAGCTGAAGGACCTCGTCTTTCTACATCTTTAGACTATATTAAGTATATAGTAACTTACGACTGTTAGAAAAGATGTATGCTGAAAGAAAAGGTATAATCAGAAAATGTGTACTTGCTTTAAAGACTGTCATAGATGCTGGTTATGATTATGCAGTGCCAGAAAGTGCGGAACAAAGCTTTTATGAATTAAAAAAAGAAAATGATAGTGTACTTATGTTTATTGATGAATGTGTAATAAAACGACCAATAGAAGGTTTCGTTGATAATTGTACTACTAAAGTTATGTATGATGTCTATAAAGAATGGTACAAGGAAAATAGACTATTTGAAGAAAGTAATATACATTTAGAGATACATTTATTACTCATTTCGGTTATTATAATTCAAAAAAGCAATCTATCATGGTGCAAAACACACATATTTTAAAGATTATACATTATCAATGGATATAAAACTTGAGTATGGATACGTTTATGGTTCAGATTCCATGACAAAACAAATAGATTATTAAAAAACATTTAATGGGGGGTATACCCCCTTTTTTTGTAATTCTTTTTTAATTCCTAAGGAGAGAAAATTAAAAAAGAAAAATATATAATTAACTTGTTGTGCTATTTGATTATAAAGAATAATTTTATAGGATTAAAATATGAGATGTTTAATTTTAGCGATATGAGAATTAGGATAAAAAACATGGTTTAAAATAAGACACAAATT
>CALWUO010000077.1 GCA_944384745.1 uncultured Butyricicoccus sp. | reverse complement strand
CCTTATGAGGTTTATAAAAAAGGTGGCTGGCTAAATGATGAAGTTGTTGAATGGTTTTCAGACTATGCAGCTTTTATAGTTAAAGAATTTTCAAATAAGGTTACAAAATTCTTTACTTTTAATGAGCCACAATGTTTTATTGGTTTAGGCTTTGTAACTGGTGTACATGCCCCTGGACTTAAAGCACCAATTAGAGATAGTTTTATTATGGCTCATAATGTGCTAAAAGCTCATGGTTTAGCAGTAAAAAAAATGCGTGAAAATGCAAAACAGGATATTTTAATCGGTATTGCTCCAACAGGTTCTATGAGCTATCCAGATAGTGATAAACCAGAAGATATTGAAGCTGCAAGAACTCATTTGATGAGCTGTAATCCAGATATTACAAACTGGACTTGGAATGTTACTTGGTGGAGTGACCCTGTTATTTTAGGTCAGTATCCAGAGGACGGTTTAAAGCTTTATAAAGATTATCTACCTGAAATTACAAAAGAAGATTTAAAGCTTATAAATCAGCCTATTGATTTTTACGGTCAAAATATCTATAACGGCAATCGTATAAAAATGGGTGAGGACGGAAAACCACAAGTTATTAAACGTTATGACGGTTTCCCAAAAACTGCTCTTGATTGGCCTGTAACTCCAGAATGTCTATACTGGGGACCTTATTTCCTCTATGAAAGATATAAAAAGCCTATTTATATTACTGAAAATGGTCTTTCTTGCCATGATATGGTTTCATCAGATGGCAAGGTACATGACCCTAACAGAATAACATTTGTCGAAAGCTATTTAAAACAGCTTAAAAAGGCTAGTGAAAATGGTGTTGATATAAGAGGTTATTTCCATTGGTCACTTATGGATAATTTTGAATGGCACAGTGGTTATGCAGAGCGTTTTGGCATGATTTATGTAGATTATCAAACCCAAAAACGTATTATTAAAGATTCTGGTTATTGGTATAGAAACATCATAGCTGAAAACGGCGAAAATCTATAAAATTTTGCCTGTTTGATAATAAATCATAGAGTTTTTAACTGGTTTAATTATTTACCTCAATCTAAAGATATGATTTTATAAATTAAAACAGATATGCAAAAAGTCACCTAAAAAGGTGACTTTTTATTTTAGTCTTCAAATAATGAATTTCCGTTTGTTTCAATAACTTTTTTATACCAATAATAACTATCTTTCTTGTAACGGTTTAAAGAGCCTTTATCAGTTTCATCACGGTCTATATAAATAAAACCATAACGTTTTTGATAACCGTTTAACCAGCTTAAAAGGTCGGTAAATGACCAAGTACAATATGCAAGAACTGTACAGCCTTCTTCTATTGCCTTATAAAGTGCTTTTAGATGCTCATTTAAATATACTATGCGGTATTCATCATGTATTGAGTTATCTTCCTCTTTTTTATCAAAAGCACCTAAGCCATTTTCAGAAATAACAATAGGTAAATCATATCTGCTTGTTATCTCTCGACAACAATAGGCAAGACCTGATGGGTCTATACTCCAATCCCAGTCAGTAGTCATCAAATATGGGTTTGGTGGGTTTTTATATACGCCTTGAATACCTGTTATTGTACTTGAACCCTTTTTACCTGTTGTATTCATAACACCATATGGTGTTACGCCGTCTTCTGGATTGTATTCACATACACAGCTTTGATAGTAGTTTACACCCATAAAAGATATATGCTTTGCAGCTTGCTTTAAAATTTCAGCATCTCCATCTTCAAAATCAGGTGCAAAACCTTTCTTTTTTAAATAAGTCATAGCTGCCTTAGGATAACGACCATAAGCATAAACGTCCATCCACCAGAAATTTTTTAAATCATCATAGTTTAACTTACTCATTGCATTTATAGGCTTACAATCAAGAGAATATGAAGGAGTGTAAGCAAAGCTCGCACCAATATTTCCTGTAAAGCCCATTTGACGATATAATAGAACAGTTTTAGCATGAGCCATAAACGCATGGTGATTTACCTGATAAAACATCTTTTGCTCATCAAACTTTCCAGGTGGGTGTTGAGCTGTAAGCCAGCCTAAAGAAGTAAATATATTTTGCTCGTTTAGTGTAATCCAGTATTTAACTTTATCACCAAAGTTTATAAACAATGTTTTTGCATAATTTACAAAATCATCGATAATTTTTCTGCTTTCCCAGCCGTTATATTCATCTACTAGAGCTTGTGGTAAATCCCAATGGAAAATAGTTACCATAGGCTCTATATTATAGCTTAAACAGGTATCAATTATGTTTTTATAAAATTCAATACCCTTTTTATTAACTTCACCATTTCCAGTTGGATAAATTCTCGCCCAAGAAATAGAAAAACGATATGTTTTTAAACCCATTTCCGCCATAAGTGCAATATCTTCTTTATAGCGGTGATAATGGTCTACTGCTATATCACCAGTTGTACCTTTGTATGTTTTGCCTTCAATTCTAACAAAAGTATCCCAATTTGTCATACCTTTGCCGTCTTCTAAATGAGCACCCTCTATCTGGTATGCTGCTGAAGCACTGCCCCATAAAAACTCTTTTGGAAAATTCATTTTTTTACCTCTTTATCTAATAAATAAAATTGGTTGTAATTTGCTTACATTATCCTGTGATACAACAGTAACATCTGCATAATCAGCTGTATTTGATATTATAACAGGTGTTACTATATCATATCCAGCCTCTTTTATCTTGTCAATATCAAATTTTAATAGCACTTCACCCTTTTTAATTTCATCGCCTGACTGCTTTTGTGGGTGGAAAAACTCGCCATTAAGATTTACAGTATCAATACCAACATGAATTAAAACTTCTGTACCCTCATTATTAACAAGACCGATTGCATGACCTGTTTGGAAGAATACATCAATTTTACCATCAAAAGGAGCATAAACAACGCCTTCTTCTGGGATAATAGCCACACCTTTACCTAAAATCTCATTGGAAAATGTAGAATCATTTACTTTAGACAGTTCGATAGCCTTGCCATTGAGTGGACTGTCAATGGTGATTTCCTTATCCAATGCGACTGGAGCGTTATTTTCTTCTACTGTAATTTCTTCAATATCTTCATCTTCATCAACAACATCTTCAAAGCCTATAAACATTGTCGCAATAAAAGCTACTACAACAGTTAATAGGATTGTAAGAGCAGCTATAAGCAAGCTTTCTGGTCTGCCTTCTTCAACATATTGAACAATAGTAATTGTAGCAGGTGTAGCAATACCAAAACACTTCATCTGGAAGAAACCACCGAATAAGCCACCAGCTACTGCACCAATACAAGCACCAAGCATAGGTTTTTTAAGTCTTAATGTTACACCATAAAGAGCAGGCTCTGTAATACCTGCAAGCAATGCAGAGAATGCAGAAGAACCAGCAATCTGTTTGAAATCCTTGTTTTTACTGCGAATAGATACTGCAAGAGCTGCTGCACCTTGTGCCATATTAGAGCAAAGCTCACCAATACAAATAAAGTTTTCATAACCAATAGTTGCAAGCATACCAAGTTTAATTGGTGTAAATGCATGGTGCATACCTGCTACAACAACAAATGGGTAAATACCAGCTACTAAGCCAATAGCAATAAAGCCTAATTTATCATGAATAAAGTAAACTATATCTGAAAGCACATTGCCAAAAATAGCACCTAAAGGTCCTAAAACAATAATTGCGATTGGTGCTGCAATAAGCATAACAAGCATAGGCTTTAAAAAGTTTTTAGTAACCACAGGAGTTATTTTATCTACTAGGCGCTCAACATATCTAAGAGCCCATACAGATAGAATAATTGGAATTACTGAATAAGAATAACTTGCATATGTAACAGGTAAAAATCCTAAGAATTTTACAGTTTCATTCGCATTATGTGCAGTATCCATAAAGCTTATAAAATTAGGATGCAGTATAATTAGTGCAAGGCTTGCTGCATAATACATGTTTGTACCAAACTTTTGAGATGCTGAAATAGCAATCAAAACAGGCATAAAGAAGAATGCACCATCACCAATTACATTTAAAATCTGATATGTTTGACCTGATGTATCTAAAACACCAAGCATTGGAAGCACTGTCAGCAGCACTTTCATCATAGCAGCACCAATAAGTGCAGGAATTACAGGTGTCATAATACCAGAAATAGTATCCATTAACATGGATAAAATATTTCTGTTTTCCTTCTTTTGTGGCTGTGTAACCTTTTGATTTGAAAAATTTCCGAGTTTTTGCAGCTCATTATATACATTTGCTACATCATTACCAATAATAATTTGGTATTGACCAGCTTTTTTCATAACACCCATAACGCCCTTTGTTTTTTTAACAAGTTCGTCATCTACAACTGACTCATCTTTTAATGTAAAACGAAGTCTTGTCATACAGTGTATTAAACTTACAACATTCTCCTTTCCACCTACTCTTTCGAGTATTTTTTTTGCAATGCTTTGATAATCCATTGCTTTCCACCTCTCTATTTTTTCTTTTTTTAAAAATAAAAAAGACCTGAAAACCAGAGGTCAATAAAACCCCTAGTTTACAAGTCTTGCTGAACTAAATCATAACAAACTAATCAATATTTTGTTCGTCTAACAGACGTTTTATATGTATAAGTAAATATAAGCTTTCATCTATACTTAATTCGTGATTATATTCTTTTTTTATAAGCTGTCTTATTTTTTCAACACCAGATACTGCTTTTGGATTTTGATTTATCATAACTTCATAAATCTCACCCATACTATCTTTATATTCGGTATCTGTCATAATTCTTGCAGCAAAAAATTTTAAATGTGTAATAAAACGCTGATATGAAATACTTTCCTCATTAAAATCTATTTTAAAACTTATTCTTATAATTTTTAATATAGAATTTATAAGTTCGGTCATTTTTTGAACATCTGATGTTAAACTGTTATCAAGCTCTGATGACACTATATGCATTGCAATAAAAGCCGCCTCATCATCGCCTAAATCAATACCAGTTTCTTTAGCTATCCATATAACTGCCTGTTTACCTATTATATATTCCTGAGAGTAAAACTTTTGAATATCAAGTTTTAAAATATTCTTTAAATGAATATCAGATTTATATCTTTCAATAGCAGAATTTATATGGTCTGTAAGTGTAACATATAGTATATCATTTGTTTTAATACCTGATTTT
>CALWUO010000076.1 GCA_944384745.1 uncultured Butyricicoccus sp. | reverse complement strand
AGTTTAGAGGCTAAGAATAAGTATGGTGGTTTTGATTTCAATAGCTTTTTAGACCAACAAGAAGAACTCTTGAAAAAAAATAAAGATTCTAGTTTTGATTATGATGAGGCAATAGGTGCTGATGTGTCAGAAACCCATTATCAAAACAGCTTAGAAATTCGCCATCAAAATGATGAATGGTTAAAACAATTTAGAGAAGAACTTGAAAATCAAGAATTAGTTGAAAAAAAAATAAATCAAAAACACTTTATTGAAGAATTGCAACAAAAAAAATTTTTGGATATGAAAATATAGCTTGTATACAATACCTATATCCATAATATATAAATCTCAAGATATTTACAAAAGACCGCTATTTTCAAAAAGATAACGGTCTTTTTACTATTTTTTCCTTATATTTTTACACTACCTCCCTTTTACCATTACTGATAATATAAATCTATTTTCTTGTACAATACAATCTATATCACCATTATACTTTTTGGCACAATTTCGTATATTTTTCAAACCAATACCATGAATATCATTGTCTTGTTTTGTTGATTGTGGCAAATCACCCTCGATATCCATTTTAATTACACCACAAAAACTATTTTCAATCTCAATAAACAGCATTTTTCCTTTCCAAAAAGACTTTATTAGGATATAAACATTAGCATTTGGCTTTACTTCCCTCAAATTTTTACAAGCTTCAATTGCATTATCTAGTCCATTGCTTAAAATAATACCAATATCAAATGCAGAAATTTCATTATTTATTAAAAATTCACTAGCATCTAACCTAATATCATTGATTTCTTTTTTTGCATACTGAAATTTACTATTGATTACAACATCACTAACCAAATTTCCAGTATGTACTTGATTGTCCAGTTGTTCAACAGTATTATGAAATTCCTCAAAATATTGATTTATTTCATCGCTAATATTATCACCTGACCGTTGCCATTTATTTAACAGATTTTGTAATATTGCCATATGATTTTTCATATCATGCTTAACCATCTTAATATTCTCTATTTCTGCTAGAGAATTTTGTAGACCAATAATCTGATTTTCTAACACTATTTTTTCTGCCCGTTCTTGTTGAGCTTCAATCATCTTTTGAAATGTTTTAAAACTGAACAAATTCGCTATAAGTAATGTAATGGCAATCAAAGGAATAATTAGATATAATAAAGGATATTTCTCATAAAGAATAGTAACATATCCATTCTCTATTGTTAAAATGAGTAGTCTTATAAGTGCTGAAGTCAACACCCCCGCTGATGCTGGCAGCAAATAAAACATAACTTGCTTTTCAAAACGTTGATGATACTGATAACTTTTTACAATCTGCTCAATAAACAAAAATGTTATAACTTCTCGCACTATTCCTGTAATAACAATAAAAAACATAGTAGATATTGAAATTACTAACTCAAATGTCTTTAAAGATATGATTTGCTGTTCTACACATATACAAATAAAATCAGCTACTTTTGAGCTAAAGTAAATTAAACTATTACTTGCCCATATTGATAACTCATGTATAGCTGTAAATTGAACAACTAAAAATAATTTAAGCAGAAAATTACCCCGATAACAAAATAGAGAAAACAATAACAATATACATATATAAATTATTAGATTTAATATAGAAGATGAATAAAAGTTTAAACCTAACATTATACAAATTACTTGATATATAACCCAAACAAAACCTATTGAATATTTGCTAAATCGTGAATATAAAAAAGCGTTAAACAAATATTGAATACAGAAACCTTCAAAAATATAGAGTATAATTAAAAACAAATTGCTTAATACATCAGACATTATACACATCTCCATTACGCAAAAAACGCATATAGTGTTTTACAAAATCTTGATACTTTTTCCGTGTTAAATAAATCTTTTCACCATTGTTCATATAGATATTTTCATAATCATATTCGCTTATATAAGCCATATTGACTAAATAACCTCTATGACTGCGATAAAAGCCATCTCCAACCTTTTTTTCAAATTCTGACATAGCACCATATACTGAAATTGTTTCTGTTTTTGTATGTATTACAACTTTTCGCAAAGCATTTTCAAAAAAAATAATATCATCTATATCAAGTGTAAAACTTCTTTGTTTATTTTTAACAACAATATGCCTTTTATTTCTATTAGCTTTTTTAGTAATTTCTCTTTTTGCTCGTTCAAGAACTTCATGCAGTTTTTCTTCTTGAATAGGCTTTAATAGATAATGAAACGCTGCTACATCAAAAGCCTCAAAAACATATTCTTTTATACCAGTTATAAAAATAATTATAACTTTATCATCATATTTTCTTATATTTCTGGCGGTTTCAATTCCGTTTAAGCCTTCCATTTGAATATCTAAGAATATAATATCAAATTTTTGTGAAACAGATAATAAATCTTTACCACTTAAATAACAGACAATTTCACTATCTAATAAATATTTCTTAATCATATTACTAATTTGATTGTTAATTTCTTGCTCATCATCGCAAATTGCAATTCTCAACATAGTGCACTCTCCCCTATACTACAAAATATATAACTCCTATTTTATATCGGATAATTTATATAAAAATTCAAGGTATATGTAACGAAACACCGCTTAAAATGTAATGAAATTTATATATTGAAGCAACTCATTACAAATTTATAACATTCGATTACAATAAGATTGTTATTTTATTTTACATTTGATATGCTAATAGGATAGGTGTGGTGATAAAGATGATAAAATTCGCAATTTGTGATGATGAACTATTTGCAACAAAAGAAATTTCAGAATATATTTCAATATTTATGAAAGAAAAACAAAATACTTCTTACTCTATCAATAGTTTTCAAAGTAGCTTGTCATTATTACAAGCTCAATGTGATTTTGATGTTATATTTCTTGACATTCAAATGGAACAACTTAATGGAATGGAAACCGCTAAAATATTAAGACAACGCAAAAATCATAGTATTTTAATTTTTATAACCGTTCTAAAAGAATATGTGTTTGATGCTTTTGAAGTACAAGCATATGATTATTTAGTCAAGCCAATAGACTACTTGCATTTTAAAAAAACAATGAATCGAGTCATGTTAACTTTAGAACAAAATGCATCAAAATGTATTGTCATACAGCATGGAAACTCTTGTGAAGTAATACCACTTTCTAAAATTATGTACTGTGAAGTACAAGGTCGGAAAATTTATATTCATCAAGATGATGGAAGAGTTATTAATTTATATGATAAGATGAATAATTTTGAACGTCATGTTGATGGACGCTTTTTCAAATGTCACCGAAGTTATCTTGTAAATCTTGACCACGTTCGTGGTAGCCACTCTGGACAAATTATTCTGTCAAATGAAAATGCAATTCCAATTTCGAGATTACGTGAACGAGAATTTGCAGAGTCACTTTTGAGACATATGAAAGAAAAGGATTATTAACATGGATTATTTCAGTATATTTTTTAATAGCTTTTGTCTTATCATTCAAAGCATTATACAACTTATTTTTACAAGCCGATTTTCTGAAAACAGATATAGAACATGGCACTTTATTCTATACTCTTTCCTTCTCTTTACTTTGGAATTTATAGCTAACAAAAACATTATAATAGAAACAATGGCAATTAGCTTACAGTTAATAATTTTATATGAATTAAATTGTATTGCATTAGGAACACAACGCTCTATATCCCTTATTTCTTCTATTTTGGCAATTTATATTTTGCAACTTTCATTTGGCATAATCAACTCAATAGAAGCAATAGTGTTTCCAAATTTTATTGGAAAACCTTTGCTATATTTATTTCTTATTTTAGCAACAATTACTGCGTTTATAATTTGCATATGTTGTTATATTGCTGTATTAAAATTTTTGTCCTTGAGAAAAATTGAACAAATGCCATTTCTTTTGTTATTTCCAGTATTATTTTTCTTTATTGCAGAATTATATATTCTTCATATGTCATATAGCAGTTTACCTTCTATAATTTCTTTGACCGAAAAAGGAAAACATATTGGATTGCTATTTATGCAGATGTTGGGTTTAGTATCACTTCTTTGTACTTTATATGCATATCAACGTATCTGTTATGGATTTCAAACACAGTCAACTTTGATTTCACTTAAGCAAGCTGCTCAAGCACAGAAAACATATATTTACGAAGCAAAAATGCGTTATGAACAAACAAAAGCTTTTCGTCATGATATTAAAAATCATTTATCTGTACTAAATGGGCTATTAAATAACGGACAGTTGCAAGAAAGTATAAATTATCTAAAAAAATTAGAAGCCAAATCGACTTCTCTATTCTTTCCTTATCAGACTGGAAATCCTGTTGTAGATATTCTACTTGGCGAAAAGCTAGGGCTTGCAAAATCAAATAAAATTGATGTTGAAGTATCATTAATTTTACCAAAATCCTGTTATATAGATGATTTTGATTTGTGTGTTATTTTTGCCAATGCCTTAGATAATGCTGTGAAAGCCTGCCAATCAATTGAAGGAGCAAAGTGCATTTACATTAGTGGAAAACAGCAAGGCGATTTCTATATGCTAGAATTTCACAATACTTGTTCAATGAATACATTACCTAAAATGGGAATTGGACTTTCTAATATTAAAGCTATAGCTAAAAAATATCATGGTACTATGTTGATAGAAAAGGATAATCAACACTTTTGTTTGAATGTGCTACTAAACATTTCATTACATCTAAATGACAATTCAAAACAAAGCTATTGATTATTTAATTAGTAATATATATTCTCATAGTATGAGGTGATTTTTATGAATATTTCTTCTATTAATTCAAACTATCTTCCAATTAGTTCTATATCGCAACAAAGCTCTGGTAATGATGCTAAAATTCGCTCATTGGAACAACAATTACAGCAATTGGAAACAGAAAAACAGAAAGCAGTTCAGCAAAAAGATGAAAAACAGAAGAATAAATTAGAAAAGCAAATCCGAGAAATTGAAAAACAAATTCAGCAGCTTAAAAATCAAAAAAACGAAAATACAGAAAAAACTACATCAGATATTAAAAAAACACAACAGGTTGCTGAAAAATCATCAAATATGGGAAAGTACATAGATGTTTATGCTTAGTTAAGTGTACTAACCCCAAAAAGTTGGACAAAGATGCGGTTTCAAAAGAACTACAGGTGGGTCTGAATAACTAACCGTGTAAATGGCAATAATACCCATAATAAGACATGGAGGTATTAAGCATGAGAAACAGA
>CALWUO010000075.1 GCA_944384745.1 uncultured Butyricicoccus sp. | reverse complement strand
ACTATTTTTTGCTCAAATGATAAAGCTATTTGACTTGTCATTTCTGTAAAATCAAATGGTGCAGTATTTAAAATAAGTTCTCCTGACTGTATTTTAGCTGCATCAAGCATACGAATTACCATTCTGCTAAGACGTTTTACTTCTTCGGAAATAATACGCAAATATTTTTCCTGTTGGTCTTTTGGTATAGTACCGTCAAGCATACCATCAACAAAACCGCCTATTGTTGTCATAGGGGTTTTAAATTCATGTGACACATTTCCTATAAAACCTCTTGTAAGCTCGTCAAGCTGTGCCAAATCTCTTGCCATATTATTAAATGATGCCGCAAGCTCATCTATCTCTATACAGTGATTATCTTCTGGAACTCTTATATCAAAATTACCTGCTGCATATTGTTTTGCTGCCATCGCCATAATTTTAAGTGGCTGTGTCATTCTAGCGGAAATAAAATATGATATTACAAGTGCTCCAGCAAGTGCACAAAGTAAAATAACTACAAACATACGTGAAACATTATTCATCATATATTTTACAGCACTGTAAGGTGAACTTATATAAACAAGTGCTATTGGATTTCCATTATCATCTTTACATACTGCACCTGAAATATAACTTTCTTCAGGTAATATATTTCCGAGTTTTCCTTTTGAGTTAAACTCACCTGTTTCTTTTAATTTTCTTACACTTATATCATCAACTTTTTTTGATAAAAGGGCTTTAGCTTCCATTGGTGCTGCTTCAAAAATAGTATTACCAGATAAATCTGTAACTAATATTCTCACATCATCACTATCAGCTATCTGCGAAATATATACATTATATAACTCTTTTACAAGTTTATTTTCTGGTTCTGAAGCTGCAACTGCTGTCTGACTTGCAACCGAAATTACTGTGGACTGTAATTGTTTTTGTTTTTCAGACTGGATATATAAACTAAATTGCTGAGTAAATACACTACCTGCAATCAAAAATGCAAATAATATTAAAATACTATGTGCTAAGTAATTGCGTAGAAAAAAACTTTGTCTGTCCATAATTATATGTTACCCCTTGGTTTCAAACTTATATCCTACACCCCAAACGGTTTTAAGCTCCCATTTATCTGAAACACCCTCAAGTTTTTCTCTTAAACGCTTTACATGTACATCAACTGTTCTTGTGTCACCGTAGTAATCAAATCCCCATACATCATCTAAAAGCTGTGCACGTGTAAAAACCCTATTTGGACTTTGTGCAAGAAAATAAAGTAATTCAATTTCTTTTGGTGGTGCATCTACACGTTTTCCATTTATAATAAGGTCATACGCTTGTTTATCAATAGTTAGTTTATCAAATGTAAGTTTGCCTGTGTCATCTCCTGCAAATCTTCTAAAAACTGCACGAACACGAGCAATTACTTCTCGCATTTCAAGTGGTTTTACAATATAATCATCTGCACCAAGTTCTAAACCCGAAACCTTATCCATAGTTTCACCCTTAGCTGTAATCATTATTATTGGCATTGTAGAGCCTGAAGCTCTTATCTCTTTACATACTTGCCAACCGTCCATAACAGGCATCATTACATCTAAAAGCATCATATCAGGATTTTCAGCTTTCCAAGTTGACAAACCTACTGCACCGTTTTCTGCCTCGGAAATTTCAAAACCCTCTCTTTCAAGATATAAACGCAATAATTCTCTAATATTATCATCATCTTCTACAATAAGAATTTTTTTAGACATGTAAATATCATTCCTTTTTATCTAAAATTATAACTTCATTATACTTCAAATTTTATTATTTAAAGTGAATTTTTTGTTAATTGCTCCCTTTAAGAAAAAATATATCTTCTTTATCAAACGAAAAAGTTATATTTGAATTTATTTCTGGTATCTGTTCACCATTTGGCAAGCTACAAAATATATCATATTTGCTATAATCCATATTTATAACAAGTGTAGTATCATATGGGGATTTAATAATTTTTACAATATTTCCATTAAACTTATATTCACCATTACTATCAACATGTATAGCTGTTGCAGGTAGACCTATGGCTGTTATGTCATCTGAATTTTCGTTATTTATTATAATGCCTAAATTAGAAACAATAACGCTTTCCTCCTGAGTTCTAACAGTCAAAATATTTTCACAACCTATAAGTTTAGCGGCTGCAATTGTTTCTGGTGATTTAAATAAAGATATTCTATCTTTATGAACGGTTATTTTACCATTTTCCATAATTGCAATTTCAGGGCATAATCTAAACGCTTCTGCACAATCATGTGATACAAAAATAGCTGAACCGTCATAGTCTTCTAATACATCGGCTACCATTTGGCTTAGTTGTCTTCTTAAATTGGTATCCAGTGCAGAAAATGGCTCATCAAAAAGTAAAAGTCTAGGATTAGCTGCAAGCATTCTTGCAAGTGCTACTCTTTGCTGTTGACCACCTGATAACTTATTAGGATAGGTATTTTCAAAGCCCTCCAAACTGAATTTTTTCATAATATCTAATACATGTGCTTTTCTTGCTTTTCTTGGTATCTGATGACAAGCAGACATAATATTTTGTAAAACTGTCATCATAGGAAAAAGTGCATAATTTTGAAATAATAGCCCTATTCTTCGTTTTTGTGGTGATAAGCATATACCCTGTGTAGAATCATATAAAACTTCTCCATCAAGAACTATTCTTCCACTGTCAGGTTTTTCTACACCTGCAATACATTTTAATGTCATAGATTTACCAGAACCAGACTGACCAAGCAGTGCAAGGGCATTATTATCTGCTTTAAAGTTTACATCTAATGTAAATGCCTTGAGTTTTTTTGTGATATTGACTTCAAGCATTTTTAAGTCCCCCTTTTCTGATTTTTTTCAAGTAAATTAACCGCAAGCAATACAGCAAGCGATATAAATAAATTTATCATTACCCATTTATAAGCTAAAGCATCATTTGATTCTCTCCAAAGCTGATAAACAGTTGTTGAAATAGTTGCGGTTCTATTTGGAGTGTAACCAGCAACCATACTTGTTGCACCATATTCTCCAAGACCTCTGGCAAATGATAAAACTACACCTGCTAAAATACCTTGTTTACATGTTGGCATTATAACTTTCCAAAAAATATATATATTCGATAAACCTAAAGTTTGCCCTGCATACAATAAATTCTTATCAAAACTTTCAAAAGCTCCTCTTGCTGTACGATACATAAGCGGAAAAGTCACTATTGAAGTGGAAAATATGGCTGCATACCAAGTCATAGTTACTCTTAAATTATACCACTCAAATAGATATTTTCCAATTATACCATTAGGTGAAATTACAACAAGCAAGAAAAATCCCACTACTGTTGGTGGAAGTACCATTGGTAAAGTTAAAACACAATCCAAAATTCCTTTTAATAGTCTAGGTGCTTTTGCAATATAATATGCGGCAAAAATACCTAAAAAAAATGTAATTATAGTGGAAATTAAAGCTATTCTAAGCGAATTATAAAGCGGAAATAAATCCATAATTACTCTCCTTAATATAATACTAAACAAAAACACAGACAGTTTTTTCTGCCTGTGCTTACTATAAATTTATGTTAAAGTTGTAAATCCCGCCTGAGAAAATATATCTTTGCACTCATCTTCTGAAAGAAAATCAAGAAATTTTTGTGCCTCAGTTTGGTTTTCACTTGTTTTAATAACTGCCGCTGGATAAATCGCTGGGTCACAACTGTTTTCTGGTGCACTTGCCACAATTTTTACTTTGCTATCTTTTGTTACATCTGTTGCATAAACAACACCACAGTCAACTGATGCACTTGCAACCTGTGAAACTACTTCTTTTACATTTGACGCAAAACTTATTTTATTTGAATTATTTAGCTTGTCCCATAAATCCAATGATTTAAAAATCTGTTCAGAATATTGTCCAACAGGTACATCAACATTACCTAATGATATTAAACTTACTGATTTTACATCTTGAAATGAATTTATATCATTATCTGAATTTTCTGGTACAATCATTACCACTTTATTTTCTAATAAATCAACTCTTGAGTCAGTATTTATAAAATCTTCTCCTAATTCGTCCATCTGCTTTTGTGCAGCGGATATAAATATATCACAAACTGCACCTTGTTCAATTTGAGTTTTTAAAGTTCCTGATGAGTCAAAATTAAATTCAATATTTATATTTTGGTTATCCTGCTTATATATATCAGCTATTTGTTCCATAGTTTCAGTCATAGATGCTGCCGCAAACACTGTCAAAGTTGTTTCCTCAGAATTATTGTTTGATGTACATGCAATCATATTTGAAAACATAAACAATGCACAAGCTGTGGATAATAACCTTTTCACAATCTCACTTCATTTCAGTTTAGTTTTATTTAGTTTTGCTTATTGTACTAAACAACAAATTATTTGTCAATAAATAAAAAAACCAATCCTTTATGGACTGGTTAAAAAAATGGAGCTGTTAAACAGATTCGAACTGTCGACCTCTTCCTTACCAAGGAAGTGCTCTGCCTGCTGAGCTATAACAGCAAGAATTTAAAAAAATGGCGACCCAGATGGGGCTCGAACCCACGACCTCTAGCGTGACAGGCTAGCGCTCTAACCGACTGAGCTACTGGGCCAAAATTGGCAGGGGCAGTAGGGATCGAACCCACGGCACGCGGTTTTGGAGACCGCTGCTCTACCAGCTGAGCTATACCCCTAAATCTGGTATTCTACTTTTCTTTTTAAAGAAAAGCTAGCAAAAGAAACTTCAATATTAAACAGTATTTTCTTTTTTTTGGTGGGCCCTCAGGGACTCGAACCCAGGACCGGACGGTTATGAGCCGTCTGCTCTGACCAACTGAGCTAAGGGCCCGCATAAATAGAAAATTTGCCGCCACCATAAATAGTAGCGGCAAAATCCGTTTAATTGGCTCCTCAAGTTGGACTCGAACCAACGACCCTGCGGTTAACAGCCGCATGCTCTACCGACTGAGCTATTGAGGAATATTTGTGTAGGCGTTGAGTTATCTTCCCAGGCCGTCGCCAGCCAAGTATTGTCACCGTAAACGAGCTTAACTACTGTGTTCGGAATGGGAACAGGTGTACCCTCGTCACCATTAACACCTACTTAATTTTCTATCTTGCTGTTTCTTATTACAGCTTAATCAGTTTAACACATAAGCTATAATTTGTCAAGACTTTTTATTGGTGACCCGTAGGGGAATCGAACCCCTGTTTGCGGCGTGAGAGACCGCCGTCTTAACCGCTTGACCAACGGGCCACATTTGGTCTTTGCTATAAGAAAAACAGCTTTTGGTACACCATCGGGGACTCGAACCCAGGACCCACTGATTAAGAGTCAGTTGCTCTACCATCTGAGCTAATGGTGCATATATTTTAAAGGGTTTGCACCCTGAAAACTGAACAATACTTACTTACATTAAGCTATTTATTCTGAGATACGCTTATTCCTAATTCAATATAGGTTAAGCC
>CALWUO010000074.1 GCA_944384745.1 uncultured Butyricicoccus sp. | reverse complement strand
GTCATATACAAAAACTTATGACATCATGATAAACAATATTTTAAGGAAGTAGCAAAATGAGATTAACAACAAGAGAAATGGATAAACTAATGCTTCATTTAGCTGGTAATCTTGCCCGTGAAAGGCTTCAAAGAGGATTAAAACTCAATTATCCAGAAGCGATTGCACTTATATCAAGCGATATTATTGAGATGGCTAGAGATGGAAAAAGCGTTGCAGAGCTTATGCAGGCAGGACGAAAAATCTTATCAGAAAATGATGTAATGGACGGAGTAGCAGAAATGATTGATGAAGTTCAAGTGGAAGCTACTTTTAAAGATGGAACTAAGCTTGTAACCGTTCATGAACCAATTATCCGAAAAAACAAAATAATTCCAGGCGAAAATTTACCAGCTGAAGGCACAATTAAACTAAATGAAGGCAGAGAAACAGTTGAAATTATAGTTACTAACACCGCAGACCGTGCAATTCAAGTTGGTTCACATTTTCATTTCTTTGAGGTAAATTCACGATTAAAATTTGATAGAAAAGCTTGTTGGGGTATGAGATTAGACATACCATCTGGAACTGCAGTGCGTTTTGAAGCAGGAGAAAGCAAAAAAGTTAGATTAACAGAAATTGGTGGAACTCGCTATGGATATGGTTTAAATGGTCTTGTAAATGGTGCTTTTGATGATGAAACTGTAAAGCAAAATGCATTTAAAAAGGCAAAGGAACAAGGCTTTTTAGGAATGGAGGATTAAAAACATGGTAGAGCTTTCAAGAAAAGAATATGCTGCTATGTATGGGCCAACTACTGGTGACCGTGTTCGTTTAGGTGATACTTCTCTTATTATAGAAGTTGAAAAAGATTTTACAACTTATGGAGATGAAGCTAAATTTGGTGGTGGCAAATCGCTTAGAGATGGCATGGGACAATCTTGTATCCATACTGATAATGAATGTCTTGATACTGTTATTACAAATGCACTTATTTTAGATTATACAGGCATTTATAAAGCTGATATAGGTATAAAAAACGGTAAAATTAGCGGTATAGGTAAAGCTGGTAATCCTCATATTATGAGTGGAGTAACTGAAGGAATGATTGTTGGTGCTTCAACAGAAGCTATTGCGGGTGAAGGACTTATTTTAACTGCTGGTGGTATAGACACACATATTCATTTTATTTCGCCAACTCAAGTGCGTACCGCTTTGTATTCTGGTGTTACAACTATGATAGGTGGAGGAACTGGGCCTGCTGATGGCACAAATGCAACAACTTGTACTCCAGGTGCTTTTCATATTGAGAAAATGCTTCAAAGTGCGGAAGATTTACCTATAAATATTGGATTTTTAGGAAAAGGAAATTGCTCTTCTGAAGAGCCTCTTATAGAGCAGATAAAAGCTGGAGCAGCTGGGTTAAAATTACATGAAGATTGGGGCAGCACTCTAGCCGCTATTGATTGTTGTTTGTCTGTTGCTGATAAATATGATGTACAAGTTTCAATTCACACAGATACACTAAATGAGGCTGGTTGTGTAGAAGATACTATTGCCGCTTTTAAAGAACGTGTAATTCATACATATCATACCGAAGGTGCGGGCGGTGGTCATGCCCCTGATATAATTCGTGCTTCTGCTTATGATTATGTTTTGCCATCATCTACAAACCCAACTATGCCATTTACAGCTAATACTATTGATGAACATTTAGATATGCTTATGGTTTGTCACCATTTGGATAAAAATAATCCAGAAGATGTTGCATTTGCAGATAGTCGAATACGTCCAGAAACAATAGCTGCTGAAGATGTGTTACACGATATGGGCATTTTTTCAATGATGTCTTCAGATAGTCAGGCTATGGGACGTGTAGGCGAAGTTATAACACGAACTTGGCAAACAGCTGATAAAATGAAAAAACAAAGAGGTATTCTTGAAAGTGATTGTGACCGCAATGACAATCAAAGAGTTAAAAGATATTTATCTAAATATACTATAAATCCTGCGATTGCCCACGGTATTTCAAGTTATGTAGGTTCGGTTGAAGTGGGTAAATTTGCCGATTTAGTATTATGGAAGCCTGCTATGTTTGGTACAAAGCCTGAAATGATAATTAAAAACGGCTCAATTATAGCTTCTAATATGGGTGATGCTAATGCTTCCATTCCAACCCCTGAACCTGTTGTTTTTACAGATATGTTTGCAGCCCATGGAAAAGCATTGTCAGAAAGCTGTTTAACATTTGTTTCATATTATGCTTATCAAAATAATATTAAAGGTCGTTTAGGGCTTAATAGAACAGTTTTACCTGTTTCAAATTGTAGAAATATAGGTAAAAAAGATATGCGTCATAATAATAAAGTAGCAAATATTTGTGTAGACCCTGAAACATATACGGTTACTGTTGATGGTGAGCGTATAACATGTGAGCCTTTTTCTGAGCTTACACTTGCACAAAGATATTTTTTATTTTAAAGTGAGGATTAAAATAAATGATTTCAGAAAGAACTTTAGGTAATATAAACAATATAAAGACAGATGATAAAATTATAAATGTACCGTTTGAGTGGTTTGAAGTTGAAAAAAAGCGAATTGCAAAAATTGCTGATGATGGAACAGAAATAGGTGTTATTTGCACAGGTGACGTTTTAAATGATGGCGATATTTTAGCAAAACAAGATAATAAAATGTATGTTGTTCAAATTAAGCCATCACATCTTATAAAAATAGATGTAACATCTATGAAAGAAATGTGTAGATTATGTTTTGAGCTTGGAAACCGTCACTTATCTTTAAAAATTGAAGAAAATTCTGTGTATATTCCATATGATGAACCAACTTTTCTTTATTTAAGAAAGTTAGGATTTAATGCAAACAGTATAAATGAAGTTTTTAGTGACTTTATACAGTGTAAAGCTCATGGAGCTTCACAACATTCTCACGAGCATCACCATCATGAATAATATTTGTTTTTTAGAGCTATTACAAATATGTGATAGCTTATTTCCTATTGGTGCATTTGCATTATCAAATGGTATGGAAACATATGTTCAGCGTGGAAAAGTATCCACAGCTAAGGATTTAAAGAATTATTTACACGATTTTTTAAAAATTGCACCATATCAAGATTTAGGAACTATGGTTTTGGCTGCAAAAAATGCAAATGATATAAAATACATATGTCAACTAGATGAACTTTATTCTGCTTTTCGCTGTTCAATGGAAGTTAGGCAAGGAAGCAGTAAATTATGTATAAGACTTTTAAAGACTGCAAATGAAATTGCACCTTTTAAAATACTTGATGACTATCATAATAAAATAATAAATGGTGAATGCATAGGTCAACATTCCATTGCTGTTGGATTGTTTGCCGCTGCTCATAAAGCAGATATTGAACAAGCTACATTATTATATGGTTATTCACTATTATCAGCACTTACAACAAATGCTGTAAAATCTGTTCCACTTAGACAGTTAGACGGTCAAAAAGTGCTTAGAGAAAGTTTTACAATGTTATATCAAGCGGCTAAAATTGCACAACAGATAAACTTAAATGAAATAGGAATAGGTGGGGCGGCTTTTGATATATTTTCAATGGAGCATGAGACACTTTATTCAAGATTATATATGAGTTGAGGTTATAAAAATGAGTTATGTTAAAATTGGTATAGGTGGACCTGTTGGTTCGGGCAAAACCGCACTTATAGAGCGTTTAACACGCAAAATGAGTGAAGAATACAGCATTTGTGTTATAACAAACGATATTTACACAAAAGAAGATGCACAGTTTCTTATAAAAAATTCTTGTTTACAACCAGAACGTATTATGGGTGTAGAAACAGGAGGCTGTCCTCATACAGCTATTCGTGAAGATTGCTCTATGAATTTAGAAGCTGTTGAAGAAATGGCAAATAAATTTCCAGATGTACAAATTATATTTATTGAATCTGGCGGAGATAATTTATCTGCTACATTTAGCCCTGATTTGGCTGATGCCTCTATATATGTTATTGATGTAGCACAGGGCGAAAAAATACCAAGAAAGGGCGGTCCTGGGGTTACTAGAAGTGATTTACTTATAATAAATAAAACTGATTTAGCCCCTTTAGTTGGAGCTGATTTATCTGTTATGGCAAGTGATAGTAATAGAATGCGTGACGGTAGAAAATTTATATTCACAAACCTTATGACATTAGAAGGATTAGATAAAGTTATAAACTGGATTAAATCTGATGTTTTATTTGAGGATAAAAAATGAACAGTCAGCTTTATTTGCAGACCGAATTTATATATAATCGCACTGAAATAAAGGATATATTTTTTACAGCTCCCTATAAAATAATGCGTCCTTTTCGCAGGGAAAATGGTTTAGATATAACTGTTATGATGGCATCAGCAGGTATACTTGGCGGTGATACACTAAATGCAGAGTATATTTTTAAAGCTAATTCAGATGTATATATCACTACACAAGGATATGAAAAAATCTTTAATACAGAAAATAATATTGCTAAGAAATACACTAAAATTATTTGTGAAGAAAATTCAAAAATATATTATTTTCCTTATCCTGTTACACCATTTGCAAATAGTGACTTTAGAAATATAACAGACATTGAACTTGACCATTCTAGTACATTTTTATATAGTGATATTTGTTCATGTGGCAGAACTGGAATGAATGAATTTTTCCAGATGAAAAGATTTGAAAATCGTTTGAATGTAAGATTAAATGGCTCTCTTATCTTTGCAGATTATACTTTAATATGTCCATCTATATTAAGTTACAACACAATAGGTCAATGGCAAAACTTCACACATAACGGTTTATTATATGCTTATTTTGAAAATGAAGATAAACAAACATTATTTTTAGAAAACGCTAGAAAACTATCAAAATCCATGCTTAAAAATGGAGTTATAGGTGCAAGCCTTGCAAAAAAAGGCGTTTGTGTTAGAGTCCTTGCAATGAGTGGTGATTATATTTTTTCTTTTTTTCGCTTGTTAGCAAAAAAACATATGAATTTTTGAACATGTACAGTAAAAACGGACAATAGGAAAAATGAAGTGACCCCAAAAAGTTAGACAAAATTTGAAATTAAAAATTGGTCATGTCAAGAAAAAGTGGACACAAAGTTAAGAGTTTTTTCAAATTGAAAAGGACTACCCCAACCAATAGCAGAGTGTATTCGTTTAGTATTGTAATACAACTCAATATATTTAAAAATATCCATACATGCTTGTTCGGGATTGTCATAATATGCATCCTGAACAGGCTCTCTTTTTAATGTTCTGTAAAACGATTCCATCACAGCATTGTCATATGGGTTGCCTTTTCTGCTAATACTTTGACGAAAGACATAACGAATACACATTGACTGGAACCGTTGCCCCGTATATTGGCAACCGCGATTTGTATGGATAATTAACTCTGTAGGTTGATGCTCCCTACCGATTGCTTGATTTAAGGCAGATAGTACTACCACCAAGCCGATTACATTCCTAGAGAATATATCAATAAAAATGGCTAAATACAGCCAACCGTGTTTTGTTGGAATGTAAGTAATGTCTCCTGCCCATATTTTATTTTTCTCATTTGCTGAAAACACCTGACGAAGGATTTTATCTTTTTCATCATAGACTGTTTTATTTGTATGATAGTGATAATATTTACGGGGTCCTTTTGCGATTAAACCATGCTCACTCATAAGCTTGCATACTCTTTTTGCATTCATATGGATTCCTTATTGTGGATGTATACTATAAAAGTGGATAAGTATGATAAAATAAAAGACAAGAAAAACAAGAAAGTGAAATTGAAAAATAT
>CALWUO010000073.1 GCA_944384745.1 uncultured Butyricicoccus sp. | reverse complement strand
ATTTCAATGTTCAAAATCCTACATAAAGCTTTTGCCTGAAATAATCAATTTACTATTGACTTTTTATTTGCAGGCTTTATTCTAGTATAAAATATAATGCTAACTACGTCAACAAAAAATTTTTAAAAAAGTTGACATAAGTTGACTGTGTGTGCTATTATAAGTATACAAGTTAGCAGGAGGTGAGCAAGATGAATAATAAGCTTGAAAATTACACTTTTTGTGAAGAATTAACTGAATTATTTACATTATTATCACAATTAAGTGAAGAGGACAGAAACAAAGTTCATGGCGTTGTTATTGGTATGCAGTTAGCAAGAGAAGTTCAAAACGATAAAAAAATCTCTTAAATACTGCCAACATTCAAGAGATTAAGTGTTAGTGGTCATTATGTGTAAAATTTTAGTTCCCATTGGGGCTGAGAGTAGTTCCAATGGGAAATTATATTTCCACATTTTTCATGTATATTTCATTAGATAAATTCCCCATAAGTGTTGAAAGAGGTGACAATCATGGGAACAAGAAATAGCTTTTTAAGTGCTCGTATAGATAGTGAAATAAAACATAATTTGTCTGACTTAGCAAACGAAAGTAATTACACATTATCAGATTTAATCAATCACATTCTAAAATCATATTTAATCAATCCTAAAAATTATTCAGAAGGAAAGAAAAAAAATCCTAATAAAATACGATATATGAGAAAGCAAAAAAAATTAACTCAAGCTAAAATGGCGGAAGATATCGGCATTAGCCAAAATACTTTACATCAGTATGAAACTGGCAAAAGAAATCCAAATGAGGAAACGCTAGAAAGAATTGCTGATTATTTAGGTGTTACCTCAGATTTATTGGTTGGAAGCCCTAAAGCGAGAAATGTTAAACCGCCTCTTGGCTTAATGCCAAAGCTCTTTTGGGATAACGAAAGAATAGCGGATATAACAAACGCTGTAAACAGATATATGCAAGAGCAACAAGAAATCCCTATCGAATGGATAGAGGAATATAACAATCTTGTTAAAAAACAAAGTTAAAGCGGGTGAATAATATGAAATTTACAATTATGGGTTTTAATCAGCAGGCTGTACTTGATATCAATGCAAGCGGTCATAAGCTAGATGTTATTGATTTAGCTATTTTACGCTGGTTTGTCGATTTTAGCAATACTGATAAAATCTCAAAAACGATAGAAGGCAATAAAATATATTACTGGATAAATTATCAAACACTTTTGCAGGATATGCCAATACTTAACATAAAGCAACGTATGTTGTATACCCGTCTTCAAAAAATGGTTGATGCTAACATTTTAACTCATCATACCAAAAAAGTGGGTGGTACTTACTCCATGTATGGGTTTGGCGAAAATTACACCAAACTGATAACAAAAGATATGCCACAAAATCAAGTGCAAAATATTGCTAACCCTCTGCAAAATATTGCAGACACTTGCAAAACATTGCTAAACCCTCTGCAAAATATTGCTGAACCCTCTGCAAAATATTGCAGACCAAAAGATACATCTACTAAATATCCGTCTACTAAAGATAATGTAGATAGTAGGGACGTAGCCGAAAAATCGTCTACATCACCTACCGTCGTTCAACTAATCACAAATAAAAATGAGTTCTTTAACATAACACAGCAACACATAGATGATTTTCAGAAATGGTATCCTAGCGTTGATATCATGTAAGAACTCAATAAAATGCAAGCGTGGTTAGTATCTAATCCTAACAAGCGAAAAACAAAACGAGGTATGATGTCCTTTGTTAATCGTTGGTTATCAAGGGAACAAGATAAACCACAAAGACAGTATACCACAGATAGCGGGTATCAGCAACAACAATCAGCACAAGCAAGTTTTACAGGCAATCCTTTTGCTGATGCGTTATTGAAAGCAGAAAGCGGTGAATCATTTTGACTAAGAATGAAATGTTAATGGTTATGGCTGTTATAAAAGAATTTTATCCAGCTTTTCACAAAGATAAAACACCAGAACAAATACAAGTTTCTGTTACTCTTTGGCATGAAATGTTTAAGGACGATGACGGAAATCAAGTGCTTGCAGCGGTTAAGGCATTTGTTGCAACTGATACAAAAGGTTTTCCTCCATCAGTTGGACAGATAAAACAGCGTTTAGTACAGCTCAATGCCCCAGACATGCCAGATGAGGCTGAGGCATGGACACAGGTTTGGAAAGCTATTCAAAATTCAGGTTATCATGCAGGAGAAGAGTTTAAAAAGCTACACCCTATTGTGCAGCGTGTAGTTGGAAAACCAGAAGTATTAAAAGCGTGGGCAATACTCCCTGCTGATGAAGTACAAACTATTATAAGCTCAAATTTTCAGCGAGCTTATAGAGCTAGAAAACATGAAGCGGCTGAATATTTGGCATTACCAAGCGATTTAAGACAAGTATTAGAACGTCATGGTGATAAAATGACGTTACCAACTCCACCAGACCCAGAAGAACAAAAGCGAAAAGCCATAGCACTTCTGGCAAATGAAAGAACTACATATCAAAAACAAGTGCTTGGCGACGAATACGAAAGACCTAGAATTAAACTTAGAGGTGCTGCAGTATGAATATTATCGAAAAGACAGCCAAACAGGAAGATAATCCTTGTATGGTATGTAACTATGAGGGCTTTTGCCCTACTGACATAAGAAAAAGTTGTTCTCTTAATAAGAAATGGCGAGATTTTCGCCATGAGGCATATAAAGAACATCTTGCATGGTGTGTTAAAATGCTTAGTTTTAAGGAAGTGAAATAAAAATGAAAATGCTTGATATAGAGCAAGAACAAGCTTATAAGCGTTCTTGTTTTAGTCGTAATCTTAAAAAAGCTATTGGAAAGCAAGATAAAAAAGCCTTGTGTAAAGAGATAGGTATACAATACAACTCTTTGCTAGATTGGCTTAGCGGGAAAAGATATCCATCACAACCATCAATAGATAAAATATTAGATTATTTTGGTGCTGATAAATTTATTGAGAGCACACCTAAATGGTATATGTCAGATAGTGAAATTATCCACAGTTACAATCAATCTGTGGATAAAAAACAACAAATACGAATATTAGCAGACTTAAATGATTTACCAGTAAAGTTCGTAAAACAGAAACTTAAAGAGTTAAATGTTTTGAAATGAAAATATTATTTGGTTTAGCGGGATAATAAGGCTTGAAATATAGCATAAATCAAATATAGAACGTTTGTTCGAGTAATGCTCAAATGATGGAGGTTTCATTTTGACAGAACCAAACTGGAGCGATAAACTAGATATTCTTTATTATCAGGGTTATATACAAGCCTTGAGAGACGTTCACAAATGGTTTTTAAATGCCAATGGTTTAACAGGACTTCATATGTGGAATAAAAATGGAGTTTTGGCACTGTTAAATTATTTTGCAATGCATGGTGATGAACTACAAAGAGAACAGGAGTTCTTGACGCTTAACATCACAAAAGATAAAAAGAAAATCATTATTGAACGGGATAATAATAGAAAGGATTGAGTAAAAATGGATATTATAAAAGAATTAAATCGCATCAAGATAGATAAGCATAAATGTCTTGGTTGCGGGTATGAAAATAGTTGTGCAACAAAGGGTTGTGCAATTATAAATCAAGCAATAAAAATTATTAATGAGAAAATTCAATTTACTTCAAAATACGATTCTGTATGTCCTAATTGTGGACATGATGAACTTGTACGATACTGTTATATCTGTGATTATATGGATAGATGTAGTAATTGTGAATTTCATATCGATGGTGAGTGTACCAACCCTTCATCTGATTCTTATAGAGAATTTACAGACGAAAAGTTTCATTGTGGAAAGTTTAGCATACAAAAAGCTGTTGATTATAATGAAAACTGTACAGTGTTAGGCAGTGAACCAATATTCGGTTTTGATGAAGCTATTAAATATATCAAGCGTGGTTTAAAATTAAGAAGAAAAGCTTGGGAGTGCAAAGAACAGTATGTGCAACTGACTAAAAATGTGTCTGATATACTTGATGGTAGGGTTATTTACAACTATAGAGATGATATAAACTATGATTCTATTTCTCGGGTTGGAATGAATGTTATAAAAATAAATTGGACACCAGAATATGAAGATATGTTGGCTGAAGACTGGTGTTTTGTAGGTGAAGAAAATGAAAAAGATAAAACTTAAATGGGAAGTTTCGCATTTGCCTAATAAGCAAAAGTCAAGCATTCCAGATTGCTTAAAAAGTTGCTTTTGTGGTGTGAAAATTGATGATAGAAAAGGCTTAAAAAATAAAGAAATTTAAAATACCTAGCAGGAGGAAAAAACAATGGCAAATCAAATTTGTTGCGGCAATTGTCGCTTTTTTGAAGACTTCTACGGTAGAGGTTTTTGTTATAACGCAGATTCAAATCACAATAATAAGAGAGTAGAGCGTGATTTTTGCTGTGATAGATGGAAAGATGAAATAAAAAACACAAAAGAAGAGTCTAGAAGTGTTATTTCGGATAAAAATGGCAATTGCCAAGCTTGTCCTAATTGTCATAGTGGCGATTATCTCTACAATAAAAATGGTGAACAAAATGAATATTGTGGTAAGTGTGGTCAAAAACTCAGAAATAACAGTACATATTGGTGTAAAACTTGTCGTTTTGCTATGAGAGAAAAATATAAATTTCCATGTAGCGTGTGTTATGACCATGATAAATTTGAAATTTAGGCAAAAACAAAAATTTAATAGAAGGTGAAATGTATGAATAAAACAGTAGTATTTGACTTTGATGGTGTAATTCATAGCTACACTAGCGGGTGGAAAGGTATTGATGTAATACCAGATGAACCAGTAAAGGGGATAGAAAATGCCTTAAAAGAGATACATGAGGCAGGATATGAAATTGCTGTTGTATCAACTAGATGTTCAGCGGTGGTAGGAGCAAAAGCAGTTGCAGAATGGCTTAATAAATATGGTTTAGCTCAGTATATTGATAAGATATGTAAAGAAAAACCACCTGCTATTGTTTACATAGATGACAGAGCTATCTGTTTTGATGGAAAACCAGAAAAACTTCTGTCAAAGATAGAAAATTTTGTTCCTTGGAACAAGAAAAAGAACAAAAACCTTGATGGTAAAATTTTTAAATATGTAGCTGATGCTCTTGATACCTATGGTGAAGTAAAACGAGTTGCAATTGATGATAAGGTTTTTGTAATAATTGATAATCGTTACGGGTTTTTATTATCTGAAGACCATGAGTCGCTTTCTTATATTCCAATAGATAACCTTCCAGAAGATATTGTTAGCCAAATTTTAAACAAAAACAACAAATATATGGTTATTGATATATCTGCCAAATTTAAAGATGTATATGGAAATAAAATCAGAAAACTGACATTAAATAATGGGGATAATATTTATGTAAATAATAAATATTATAAAAAGTTTAAAAAATTCAAGCTTTATGGTGGAGATAGAAAAACTTCTCCGATAAAAGCGTATGATGATAATGATAATCTTGTAGGTTTTTTCATGCCGTTCCACCCAGACTATTTTGAGAAAAGATATGGTGCAACTGATTGAACTTTATACAGCAAAGAGATGTTAAGATATTTACATTGGAGGTATAACATTGACAAAAAAAGAATTATCTGAGCTTTATTGGCTTAACAGAGAGATTGAAGAAGAACAAAGAAAACTTAATGAATTAAAAGCTGCTACTACTGGTTGCACAACTAAAATAACAGGTTTACCTCATGTGTCTGGCATACATGATAAAATAGGCGATTTAAGTATATTGATTGCGGAACAAAAAGACTTAATTGAACTTAAAATTAAACAATCGGTTATTGAATATAATCGTCTAAATCGTTATATAGAAAATGTTCCAGATGCACAGATGAGAATGATATTATCACTGAGATATGTAAATGGTTTAACATGGCAACAAATTGCAGATAATATTGGTGGAAAAAATACGGCTGATGCAATCAGAAAAAAACATGATAAGTTTTTAAAGTTGTCCGTTTTTTCCGCTAAAGATGTGTTATAATAGTATTGTGGAATTTTACATAGACCGCCTGCTTGAAAAAAGTGGGCGGTCTTTTGTATAAGGAAACATTTAGAGCATAGGGGAAATAATCCTCTATGCTCTTTATATTTTATACTTCCTTTTAATTTATATCTTTTTTACAAGGCTTG
>CALWUO010000072.1 GCA_944384745.1 uncultured Butyricicoccus sp. | reverse complement strand
AGATTGACAGCCCCCCAAATACCAAGACCAGCACCAAGAGCTATCACTAGAGTCTGTAAAACGGTTACTGCACTATTAAAAAATTCCATACATTTTCCTCCTTGTGGTCGTGGTGTAAATACACCTAAATTGTGAATTGTATATAAAAACAGCCCTATGTAAAACCACATAGAGCTGTATGTAATAGGTAATTATATGAACTTTATATCATTATTTGTTTTATTTCAAATATTGACCATACTATGATTAATTTTTTGAAATAATATGACGATATATCCTATAACAAACAAGATAGTTTTTAGAGCTTAGTATAAATATTAAATGAAAAGGAGGTATTTCAATGACAATCACTGAAATGGCTAGATTTATGCAACAAAATAATAAGGCTCAAAATCTGCAATCTACCCCCCAACTTCCAAATGGCTCATTACCTCCACCTGGTCATGTTAACCCATATTGTCCAGAAGGAATGGATATAACAGGTAGGACAGACCATCGTCGTATCATTCCTGTTGATGAAGAGATTGTAAATAAAATAAAATCTTTAGCGTTTGATGATATGGTGAAAAATGGTGGAATGAGTGATGGAGAGGAAGAAAGTCAAATTATAAAAAGTTACATTATGACTCTGCCTCCCGAAAAACGAGCTGCCGCTGGTTGGACATTAAACCAGATTAGTCTTCAAGAGGCTGATCGACTTGGAGAATATGTACATCAGCGAGACCCATCTTAGAATTGGGGTATGCAAGTCAAACCTGGAATCTTAGATAATTACAAGCCAGGTACTGACATATTAGCATAAAGTAATTAAAATATTTTCACTATAACTTTTACATAAAGATTAAACTTAACCACTTACAGAAATTTAAATGTAAGTGGTTTTATTTTTGTTAGTAGCTTTATAAATAACTAAAATTTAGAATTAAAATAATAATTATATTTATAAAATTGTAATGGATAGCAACTAAGAACAGTAAATAATTTATTGTATATATTCTTTGTGATTCGATATGTGTTGTATATGTCCAATAGAATGTATAAATTTTATTTTATAATTTTTTTCAAATATAAATTCTGTACAGTAATAAGGCATACTATAATCAGGTGTAATATTTGTTTGGTATAAAAATTCGGTTTTATGTGAAATAACTTTAAGCGGATTTTTTTCCATATCAGCTTCTCGCAAATTAATTTGTATGTTATCTAATAAATCTACTGTAATATAAATATAAACAGAATTATATATATCTTGTTCCCATCGTTTTGGTGGATTAAGTACTTTACAGAAAGTTTGAAATTCTAATGAAAGTCTCATAAATTGCGGATGTGGACTTACTGGGATATTACTTCCAAAGCTAAAATTGATTTCACTTAATATTGCATTGTTAAAAACATCTATATCATATCCAAACATTCTATCCAAAACAAAGTTATTATCAAGACTATCAAACATTTTATATTCACCTATTTCAAAATTTTATTTATTATTACATTATTATAATTTGAGATTTAGCTGATAGTAAAGCTAAATATTATAAATATACTTCTGATTAAAAATTTTAAAACTATAGTCAGAATGTTGTTTTTAAATTATATATGTGATTGATATAAAATAAAGTTGAAATAAAAATTTTTGTAAAAAAATATTTTCAAAGAAAATTTTTATATTAAATATGGAAATCAGTTTTTATGTTATTTTTTAATTTTTATTAAAAATTGTTAAATGGTAGTTTTTATTTAATTTGCATACGTTTTCTGAAAGAAAAATTTAATCATACAAATTTTAATGGAAATCTTTATCAGTTATTGATAAACACGGTTTTTAAGCCCTTCACAAGCCTTTTAAGCCTTTAGGGTAAAAGAGAAAGTATGGCTGAGGTCATTTAAAGCATTCTAGGACGTTCTACGGCTTCGTATGAGGGTGTATCAATCTGGTAAAGAGAATGGATTTTTTTGTTTTGTTTTTAATTTTATTGCTGATGAAGATAAATTTTTTTAGTATGATTACTTAACAAGAAATTGTTGATTTTATCTTGGACAGATTATTAAAAACTTAGGCATAATTATTTCTTTCTTTACAAGGATAAAAAAGGAGATTTTAAATTAGCAAGGGTTATTGACAGTATGACCGACCTCTTAAAGTCGGTCGTGCTGTCTACAGTACTTACAGTATACCTACAGTACTTACGGCTGATTTTTGAGAAAAATTTTTCTGGAGTTTAAAACGTAAAAAAACGAAAAAAACGAAAAATTTAAGAATTTAAAATATATAAAAGTGGGGGTTTTTGAGTTAGTGGACATGTGTCCGTAGTACCCAAATCTCGCCTATCGGTACCCAAATCTCGCCTATCCGG
The DNA here is from genome assembly GCA_944384745.1 of uncultured Butyricicoccus sp. Lineage (GTDB taxonomy): Bacteria > Bacillota > Clostridia > Oscillospirales > Butyricicoccaceae > Butyricicoccus_B. Next base: position 3,955 of record CALWUO010000072.1, on the reverse strand, counting down.
TACCCAAATCTCGCCTATCGGTACCCAAATCTCGCCTATCGAAGAAGATTTTTTAGCTAATTACTAATTCATATATTTAACTTTATTTATATTTTTTTACATAAAATTATATGGAAATAAATGGCAATAAATTAAACTTTAACATATTGATTTTACGCAAAAATAATTTATTAAAAAGAAAAGACCGCCTTATTAGACGGTCAATTATTGAATTATATATCAATTTTTATGCTTGAAAAAATTTGTCCATCTTTTTTAAATTCATAATTTTTTATGTATCCAACTTGTGTCCAATAATCTAAATATTTACTCGCTGAATTTCTTATTATACCAGCCTCTTTTTTACTTATATTTGGGATTTGTGTAACTTGTTCATATAAACCTTGTCTGTATTTACCATTTTTTTGATAGCTATACAGTGAAATTGTTTTTTGAATTAAACTATTTTCATTTTTCATACCTGCGATGCGTCTCAATAAACAATCTTTTATTATTAGATTTTTTTCCGTGTTTGAAAGTATGTGTTTGGTGTCCAATAAATAAGATGGAATGTTTAAAATTTGTCCACTGATTTTGGCGTAGCTCAGCATAACAGGTATTTCCATTAGATGCAAAGCATTAACTTCTTTCCCTTTTATAATGGCACTAACCCAACTTCCAGCTAATAAATAAGTATCATAATAAAATTTGCCATCTATATTTGTTTGCAGACTTTTATTATCTCTTGTCATATTGGTTTTTTTGTATGCCTTTACTTCATCAGTGCAATCTATTTTTACTAAGCATACACGCATTTTATCTATACTTTCTTTAATTCTTTTAAGATGTTCTTTACTTGGTGCAGTATTACCTTTATCACCTACCATAATACGATAAATATTTTCTAAAGTTATTAATTTATCAGTATCACAATAATCTGCATAAGTTGCAATAGCATTATATACTAAAGTATCATAACGACTTATATTTTTTGAAAGATTTGTTTTAGCATTATCAAAAGATATGATACAGTTTGTATATATTTTTTTATCACTATTTTTACTGCCTACATCTATGATTACACCACTTAAACCTGCTTCTACAACTCTGTTTATATTTCTGGATAATTTAGTTACTGGAATATATAGATTGTCTGTTTTAACACTATTACAGCGTGGTAAAGTTTTTAACATTGTGTTCATGGACTCTTTCGCCACCTTATCGAACACCTTTTTATCAATATTTTTAATAAAAGGTGATAATGTAGCATCGTTCAAAATCAGTTCCACAAGAATATTAAAAGTTAATATCTGACCATTTGAAGTTTTGTAAGGTTCTAAATTTGCTTGAGCTCCATTTTGATTCCTTTGAGTAATATTATTCAGTACATAGATTATAGTTGGTTCTGAATAACTAACCGTGCAAATAGCAATAATACCCATAATAAAACATGGGTATATTGAGCATGAGAAACAGAAAACACGGATTAGGATGAAAGAGAAATGGAACTGGTAAAATTGCTGATGTCAGAGTGTAAAACAACAGCAGATATACAGTTAAAATTAAAGCATCTTTTGCAGGAACAATAGAGCAAATGCTAGAGACTGATATGGACAAACATTTGGGATATGAAAAAAATTTAATTAAAGGAAATAATTCAGGAAATAGCCCAAATGGTTATGGTAAAAAAACAATAACAAGTGTTACTGAGAATGTGAAATATTTGTTCCGAGAGACCGTAATGGCGAATTTAAGCCACATATTATGAGCAAAATACAGACACGAACAGATGAGATAGAACTCTGCGAAGCGTGCCTTGAGTAAAAAATTATGTGAAAGTATGCAAAAGGAATTTCACAGCGAGATATTGAAGATACACTTTATGAGATATATGGCTCAAAGATTTCACAGGGGTTAATTTTACATATAACAGATAAAAAATACTGCCAGAAGTAAATGAATGGCAAAATCGACCTTTAGATAGCATTTATCTAGTAGTTTTCTTTGATAGAATAGTATTTAATTCACAAAAAGATAACAAAATTGCAAGTAAATGTGTATATTCTGTTTTAGGAATAAATATGGATGGTAGAAAAGAGATTTTAGGGACATGGATATCTGAAAAAGAGAGTGCAAGTTTTTATGCAGATATCTGCTCAGACCTAAAAAATCGTGATGTAACAGATATTTTTATAGCTTGTCATGACAATTTAACTGGATTAAGTAATGCAATTAACACAATTTTATCAAAACCAAAGAACCAACTTTGCATTATTCATTAGATTAGAAACAGCTGCAAATTTGTGTCATATAAGGATATAAAAGCTGTTTGTGCAGACCTAAAGAAAATCTATGTTGCTGTTAATCTTGACGATGCTGAATATGCTAAAGAAGAATTTCATGAAAAATGGAATAAAAGATATCCAAATATCTTAATGTCATGGGATGAAAATTGGAATGAACTTACAACGTTTTTTGAATACCCATAACAAATTATGAAAGTAATATATACTACCAATACAGTTGAAAGTTACCACAGAATAGTTAGAAAATTTACTAAATCTAAGGCTATTTTCCCTACTGATGATTCTATTCGTAAAGTAATTTATATGAGTGTGATGCATATTTCTAAAAAATGGACTATGCCTGTTCGTAATTGGGGACTGGCTTATTCTCAACTCTTTATTTTCTTTGAAGATAGTTTTGTTTCTTAACTCAAAATTTAACCTATTCTTTGATATTTTCTTACTATATTTAGAGTAGTTTATTTCTTTGGGTTAATTCCACTTTACACAGTTTATTTTTCATTTTATTCAACTTTTATATAGATTTTATTTTTAAAATAGAAATACAAAAATAAAAATTAAATCTTTAAATCTGGCATTATATTTTTTCTTAGATTTGACTATTTAAATATTACCAAAATTAAAGTATATTATTTTCATATCTAAAATCATAGAAATTGAAAAAACTGAATTTTGAATTTGATGATGTTTTAACAGGGTTTCTTGCAAGTGTTAATCAAATTGAAAATAATTTACATGAAATAGGTGATATTAAATTATGAGAACTGAAAAAATTAAACTAATGTGTATTACAGGTGTTTTTATTGCCATTACTTTTATTTTTACTGCTTATCTTCATATTCCAAGTTATACAGGTTATACACATATAGGTGATGCATTTATTTATATTGCAGCTTGCTTACTTCCTCTGCCATATGCTGCGGCAGTTGGTGCGGTTGGAGCATTACTTGCGGACTGTCTCACTGGCTTTGCTATATGGGCACCTGCATCTATTATTATAAAAAGTTTAACAGTTTTATGTTTTTCAAGAAAAAATGAAAAGATAATCTGTTTACGAAATATTTTAGCACTAATTCCTGCTTGGTTTATCTGTATTTTTGGATATTACATCTATGAAAGTATTATAACAGGTAATTTTATAGCCCCTCTTGCAGGAATTGCAGGGTGTATAACACAATGCATTTTAAGCAGTATAGTTTTTGTAACTTTAGGCGGTGCATTGGATAAAATTAAAGCAAAAAACTATATATTTAAAAGTGAAAGAGTATGATAACAATTACATATCCAGTTAAAAATAACCTATATATCAATATAAAAAATCGTTGCCCATGCTCATGCAACTTTTGTCTTAATTTGGTATTTACTCTTATTATAGCATGTTAAATCTTGGAAAATATTGTAAAAAATATATTCCAAATATGGGTATGACAATAGTAGATGTTGTAACTTCAAAAGAAGAACAAATAAAATATAAACAAATTTGTGATAATTTAGGTGTAAAATTACTTATTGACCATTTGAAAACTAGGATGTATCTGAAAACTGCAAAATGCACAAAAATATGATATACTGTCAATAGACAGGAGATGGTGTAGCATGAGAAAAAGATATGAACTAAGCGATAGTGAATGGGAAAAGATAGAACATTTATTTGCTAAATCACGCACAGG
>CALWUO010000071.1 GCA_944384745.1 uncultured Butyricicoccus sp. | reverse complement strand
ACCGTCAGAATTAAAGGAGAAAAATGAATAAAGAACCTAGACTTAAATTTACTAAAGAAGAACGGTCTGCACCAGAGCTGAAAAAAGCTATTCATAATGTGGATAAAGCTGCTAAAAAGGCTGATAAAGCACAGGCTAAATTACAGAAAAAAGGTATAAAAAGAAGCTATATCGACCCCAAAACGGGCAAAGTCAAAACTAAACTTACAAATACAGTTAAAAACGCACCTGTGCAAACCATAATCAGCAGTATTGATGGTGAAATAGAAAAATCTGAGGACGAAAATGTGGGTGTTCAAAGCACCCACAAGTCCGAAAAAATGCTTGAAACTGGCGTACATCTATTACATGAGGGTTATAAAAGCCATAAGTTAAAGCCATATAGAAAAGCTGTATATGCAGAACGTGAACTTGAAAAAGCAAATATAAACGCTTTGTATAAAAAGTCACTGTATGAAAATCCACAGCTTTCAAGCAATCATTTATCAAGATTTCAGCAAAAACAAGCTATAAAAAAGCAATATGCCAATGCAAAACGTGCGAATCAAACTGCTAATAATGCAAATAATGTAGCACAAAACGCTAAAAAAGCTGCTAGAACTGCTAAAGAAAAATCAAAACAAGCCATAGAGCTTATTCTACGACATAAAAAAGTGTTCTTGTGGTTTTAGCTTTATTTATGATGATATGTATTATAGGCTCTAGCATGTCATCATGTACTATGATTGCTCAAAGTATTGGTTCTGCTGTTTCCAGCTCTACTTATCCATCTAAAGACCAAGATATGTTAGATGCAGAAGTCACTTATAGTGCTAAAGAAGCTGAGTTACAATTATATCTTGATAATTATGAAAGCACACATAATTATGATGAATATCATTATGATTTAGATGAAATCGGGCATGACCCTTATGTGCTTATTTCATTATTGACAGCTTACCATGAGGGTGAATGGACACTATCACAAGTACAAAGTACACTGGATATGTTATTTGAAAAGCAATATAAATTAACAGAGGAAGTTGTAGCTGAAACACGCCATGATAGTGATGGTAATTCATATACTTATTATATTTGTTATGTTACTTTAGAGAATTTTGACTTTTCACATTTACCTGTCTATATATTAAATGAACAGCAGATGTCAATGTATGCTGTTTATATGTCAACACTCGGCAATCGTCCAGATTTATTTCCTCAAAGTGAATATCCAAACGCATCAGTTACAGATGATTTTCTAGATTATGATGTGCCACCAGAGGCTTTGGAAGATGAACAATTTGCCAATATGATAAAAGAAGCTGAAAAATATTTAGGTTACCCTTATGTTTGGGGTGGTTCTTCGCCATCAACTAGCTTTGATTGTTCTGGTTTTGTTAGCTGGGTTATAAATAATTGTGGTAATGGTTGGAATGTAGGCAGATTAACAGCAAATGGATTACTTGGTATTTGCACTCCTGTTTCAAGTGCCAATGCAAAAGCTGGAGATTTAATTTTCTTTCAAGGTACTTATAATACTTCGGGTGCGTCCCATGTTGGTATTTATGTAGGAGGAAATTATATGATTCATTGCGGTGACCCAATTTCATATGCAGATATATCTTCAAGCTATTGGCAAAATTATTTTTACACTTTTGGTAGATTACCATAACTGGAGGACACTTTTTCATGCTTACTTGTGACGATATTTTATTAGTTCTTGCTAGAAAATATCAAATTAATATATCTGATTTACGCCTTAATAAGACTTTTCGTGACCTTGCTATTTGTGATTTAAACGGGCTAATTAAATCAGTTTTACCAGAACAGGAATACTTAAAAGCAATAAAATATTTATGTTCAGGAGGTTATTAAAATGAATACAAAACTAAACAAACTGCGTATAAAACGCAATAAAAACAATGAAAAAATTCAATCTCTCACCAAAGAAAACGAGAAATTGGATAAACAAATCTTAGAGCTTGAAAATACAGATATTATAGGTCTGGTTCGCAGTATGAATTTAACACCAGAACAACTTTTACAAATTTTAAAGCCACAACAAATGAGGGAATAACGTCATGACTAAATTTATTCGTTATATTTTGATGGTTACAATGTTAATTCAGTGTTTTGCATTAAATGTGTTTGCAAGTAGTCAGGATATTCCTACAACTGGAGGTATTGAAACAATTCAGCCAAATGGTGAAATCCCATCAACAGAACAAGAACCACTTACTCCAGAAGGCAATGCAACATTAGTTGACGATTATTATGGAGATAAACAGCTTATAACCATTACAACAAAGTCTGGTAATTATTTTTACATTCTGATTGATAGAGCAAATGAAGATAAAGAAACTGCTGTTCATTTTCTAAATCAAGTTGATGAAAGTGATTTAATGGCTCTTATGGACGATAATGAGCAAGATACTCCCCAAACTTGTTCTTGTGATGATAAATGTAAACTAGGCTTAATAAATACCGATTGTGAAGTATGCTCTACTGATATGAGAAAATGTTCTGGAAAAGAACCAATAATAATTGAAACTCCAGAGAAAACTGAGTCAAAAGAACAACAAGACAGTATAAATTTAGTAGCTATTGCTATTACTGTTTTGATATTAGCTGGTGCAGGTATTTTTGCTTATATGAGATTTATAAGAAATAAGCCAGATACCGCAGGCAAGTACGATTTGGAAGATTATGATTATGGCGAAGATGAAAATTCTGACGATGATGAAATTCCATGGGAAAATGAAGATGAGAATAATACAGATGATGAAGGTTCAGCAGAATGAAAGTTATAGCTAAATTTCAGTGTTTTTAATGTTAGATGGTGGTTATGGTATAATTACAATAAATTATAATTTATGGAGATAGAAAAATGTTGGTATCAAGAGAATACAGAGAAAACTTGAAAAATTTTAATACTATTGATGGAATAAAAGCAATTTCGCTTTATATTATTTATATACTAATTTTGTTTGTACAAGGTTTTACATATACCACTAATTTGAGTTTAGATATTCTAAATAAATTGCAAATTATTTTTCCTCTTTTTATTCTTATAATCGGAATTATGTTTATCGTTTTATCTAAAGATAAATTATATACTGTTGGTTTGAATAAAACTAAACTTTTACCAAGTTTACTTATTGGTGTGATATTATCTATTATTTTAATAATTGGAATGGCTATTTATTTTAGGGTTGTAGAAAATGTATCAGTTGGTATTACTTATCCTACGTTAGGTACATTTTGGATATTTGTCATTGCTGCAATTCAAGAGGAAATCATTTTTCGTGGATATATCCAAACTCGTTTAACAGGAATAATTAATGAGCCAATAATATGCTCTTTTTTTACAGCTTTATTATTTTTAGTTATGCACTATCCTACACGTTGGGTTGTGGGTGGATTTTCTTTTAATAGTTTATCGTTGTATTATGTAATAAATTTAATAGTATTACACTTCGTGTGTGATTTTGTTTACAAGAAAACAAATTGTTTATGGGGTGCAATAATATTACACTTTTTATATAATGTGGGGCAATCAATGCTTGTTTTATGAAAACTCTAGTTTTTCCAACATAATAGTTCTATCTAACCATGTATGTTAAAATTAAATAAACATTGTTGTATAGCAGCTTTGCACTTAAAGTGTAAGGTTGCTTTTTTATAAATATTTTTTATGAAATAAGTTGTTTGTTATGATATAATGATAACAGATTATAATTTATGGAGGATTTATGATGAAAAAACAGTTACAAGGTATTAGCTTTATTTTATTTGGTATTTTGTTAATGATGTTTACAGTGATAAACCCATGGGTACCTATTATTGAGGACGTTTTTAAATCTATTACCTTGTGGGTAGGATTGATTTCTGGAATTGTAGGAATTATATTTTCATTTATGAAGGAAGATTGACAAGTCATATTTCACCTAAAAGAATAATCTTCTACATATAAAACCTCTGGAATTTTATATAATGGTTTAAATCATACTTGCTAGACATTGGTGGTGTTAGGAATGAATAATATCGAAAAAATGAGCAAAAGTAAAAAAGTTGTATTTACTGTTGTTATTTTTTGTATTGTATGCCTTGTTAGTGGAGGTTTTTTCCCTATTATTAATTTTAATCCTAAAAATAAAGTAGATCTTGGAATAACAATGCATCTTTTAATAATTGCTATGTTTTTCATATCATGTATTGAAATAGGAGAATTAGAGGCAATTATTTTTTCAAAGAAATCTATTGTTTTTATTGCACTTGTTAATATAGTATTGGTATCACTTGGACTTATATTTAGATATATTTCAGAGCTAGGAGAAATATCAAACTTTTATAATTTTACTATTATAAATGTAATTTTTCATATTTGTATGCTTGTTTTAATTTTTACTTTAGCTTTTTCTATAAAGCGTTATAGAATAAAGTCATCGTCTAAAAATTAAATGGATATATTATATAAAGTAGCTTTGCACTTAGGGTGTAAAGCTGTTTTTTTATAGATGGTTTTTAATGAAATGAGTTGGCTATTATGATATAATTGTTATAAATTACAATTTATGTAGGTGATGAAATATGAAAAAAGCTAAATTATTTATTTTTATAACTACATTTATACTACTTATAACAGGTTGTCAGAAAGCAAAAGATGATAACTATCTAATGGTTTATTCTTTTAGTGGCGAAAATGAACAATTTTCTATTTCAAATGGTGTTATTGTTTTAAGTGATACGAATGATGTGTTTTATGGTGGAGATTTAAAAGTGACAGATAAATTTCCGTCAGAAATAACTTCTTTTTCAAACACATTTTATATCATGTCTGGAAATGAAAAGAAAACAATTTCAAGTAATTCTGTGATAGATATGACAGGTGGTTCTATTCATATAAATGGAGATTTAGGAAAGCTGTCTGGAGATGGTATTATCTTTGTAAATGGAGTTGATAAATTAGAAGATTTAAAAAACAATTTATATTTTGAGCTTGTTATAACAGATAAAAATGGCGAAAAAAATGTATATCAGCTTCAAATGTCTGTAACAGAGGTTACTAAAGAAATTGATGAATAGGACTTTATGAGATATGAAAAAATACATAATTATAATATAGTCTATTGTTATTGGTTCAGCTTTTTCTTGTGTTTATTTCTATAAAAGGCAGAAGAAGAACATATAAAAATCGCCCAATGTTTCATGGTATTGAAGTTATTAAGTAATATAAAATTTTTCTTAAAAGGTGTGTGGAAAAATGAGCAAAAAATATGATTTAACAGTATTAGAAATCTTGCAATGCTTGCAAAGAGGTGAAGAACAAAGATTTAAGGAAGAATTTTCAGGATTTTCAGCGGAGGAAATTCAACAGTCAGAAGAAAGACTTGGTGTAGTATTTCCTGAATTTTATAAACAATATATGATGCAATACGGACGACACCCCATCAATAATATTCAAGACAAACTTTGTGAGCCGAGCGAGATTGCAAGCACATATGAATATTTGTCAGAAGACATTGATAGTTATATTGAAGACCTTGAAGGCGTTAGTGATGAAGAAGCACAGAAAATGTGTGAAGAAAATGATATTTATCGCTTATGTCAATTGCCTAAGGAAAATTGGAATATCATAACAGATGATTATATTTTGATTGCATGTGAAAATCAAGGTGTTTGGAATGCAGGATATTTGCGTAAAGATTTAGAAAATGGAGTGCAAGACCCACCAGTGTATATTTCTACAAATGATGATTTTATAACTTTTGATAAAGTAGCAGATAATACAGAAGAATTTTTAAAGTATATCTTTTTCATGTCAACATGGTGTTTATATGATGTGCAATCATTTGATGAAAAAGATGAAATTTTAAATACTCTGAAAAAAAATAATTTGGACATTGAAAAGATGACACATTTAGGTGTTAATTTTTGCAATGACAGTGAAACAAACAAATTGTTTGTCTGTTTAAAAGATAAAAATGATACTATGATTTTACTGACAGCACAGCTTACATAAAATCAAAATTCAAGCAGAATAAAGTAAAGAAATTTAGATTGATAAATATAAAACCTCTGGAGGTGCTTATATGGACAAACAAACAACAGCAAAAGTTATATCTGTTTCAAAACAGAAATGGATAAAAATCAACACAAAACCAATTAGAAAGAATAGTTCAGATGGTGCAATATATCCCCATATTATAAAAATAAGTTATAATGTTGATGGAAAGGAGTATATAAAAAGAAAATGGGTAGGTGCGTGGTATCCAGTACCAAGTGTTGGTTCTTATATTAAGGTCATATATGATGAAAATAAACCATCAAAAGTAAAAATAAATGTATATAATACATAGGTTTGATTTATATGGATTTACTTGAAAAATAAATGTATATAAAAACTATATAATAGTCCTATCTAACCATATATGTTAAAATTAAATAAACATTATCGTATAGCAGCTTTGCACTTAAAGTGTAAGGTTGCTTTTTTATTGAAGCCTGCAAATAAAAAGTCAATAGTAAATTGATTATTTCAGGCAAAAGCTTTATGTAGGATTT
>CALWUO010000070.1 GCA_944384745.1 uncultured Butyricicoccus sp. | reverse complement strand
GCAACTTCTATTGCTACACCGCCTATTAAAACAGCAATCCAAATGACAGTATAGCCAATTTCAGACTGTGGCATAAAAATCAGCCTCCTTTGTTTACAGACAGTATAGCATAGTGTTATAACAAATAGCAAGGTTTAAATGTTTTCTTGAGTTAACATATAACGTATAAATTGTTGAGCAGTTCTTGGGGAACGTCCATTTCTTCTAAGTGCAAAACGTTCTGCAAGCATATTAAGTTTATTTTGTTCTATATCTAAATTATAGCTTTGTGCAAGTTCGCCAACAATATACAAATATTCATCTTTATCAGGTACAGAAAAGGTAATTTCAAGACCAAAACGGTCGGAAAGTGATGTAATAGTTTCAAGAGTATCTCTAACATGAATATCATCACCTTGACGGTCAGAAAAGCTTTCACGGATTAAATGACGTCGGTTAGATGTGGCATAGAGTAATACATTTTCAGGCTTGCCAGTTAAACCGCCCTCTATAAATGCCTTTAAAATTGCAAAATTACCATCTTCTCTATCAAAACTTAAATCGTCCATAAATACTATAATTCTATAAGGACTATTTTTTGCAAGCTCGCATATTTTAGGGAAAACATATATTTGTCTAGGTGATAATTCTATAATTTTAAGACCTTTATCAGCATAATCATGTGCAACAGCTTTGACTGTTGAAGATTTACCAGTGCCCTTGTCACCATAAAGTAAAATATTATTTGCGGGCTTTTTATTGAGGAATGCAACTGTATTTGCAATAACTTGGTCTCTTTGTCTTTTATACCCCTTTAACTCTGACAATGTAATTGCATCAGGGCACAATACAGGTAAAATTTTACCGTTTTCATTTACAGTAAACGATGAAGATTTTGCAAAAAAACCAAAACCATTGGCTTTATAGTGCTCTAAAAGTTCATTGCAATTAGAAAAAGGAAATTCTTTGCATTTAGGCAAGTTTGGCATAAAATCTAAGCATGAAGCAAGTTCTGGAAAAGTATTTTCTATATATTTAGCAAAATCATTTGTTTTTAGCTTTAAAATTTCGCTAATTGTCTGTAAATCTAAAGTTATAGATTTTACGATATCTTGATTTGGGTTTTCAAGATTGGCTGTAAGGGCGTTTTCATCACATGAAATATCATTCACAACTGCTTGACAAACATCTTCCATGCTATAAATTTTATGACAAAGTGCCGCATAAGAGTTTGTAAACTCATATGAAGTTTTTGCATTAAAAACAGTGTTATAGGCTGAAATAATTGGTGTATCCAGCAGATTACGCAGGGAAGATAAAAGAGAAAGTCTAATTTTAAGTGAATTTATATCCATAATAAACCTCCAAAATTATTTTTCTTTTAGCATATCACAAAGTTAAAGTATGTGCAACTAAATATAAACATGCATATGATAAAAAGGGGATAAATAATATTATTTAGAGAGGAGAAAAATTATGGCTAAAAAAATCTTAATTTGCAAATCGCAAACAGAAGCATTTGCTTGTCTTAGAATGTTACAGGGAGCAGGTATAAGCGGTAGTTTATGTAAACCACCTAGAAAAAATAAAGATAGTGCCTGTATATGGGGCGTTAAAATAAGAGACGAATATATGCAAAACGCTTTAAGACGTATGCAAGAGAAAAATTTTAAACCCGTGAGGATAGAAACGGAGAGTTAAAATGGTATATTTAGATAATGCAGCTACCACACTTATAAGACCTAAAAGTGTTATAAAAGCAGCTAATAAAGCGATGCTTAATGCGGCAGGCTATGGGCGAAGTGGTCATAAAGCCGCACTGTATGCTGGCGAAATAGTTTATAAATGCCGAGAAAGAGTGCAAAAACTTTTTAATTTACAATCACTAGAACAGGCTGTTTTTACGTTAAATGCCACTCATGCATTAAATCAAGCAATTTATTCATTTGCACCAAAGGTTAAAAAAATCGCTATAACAGGTTATGAGCACAATTCAGTTGTAAGACCGCTTTATGCAAGGAATATAGATTATTATATTATAGAAAGTAAACTTTTTGATGAGAAAAGTATGCTTGACGGCGTGCAAAAAGCACTTGATAACGGCTGTGATTTGTTTATAATAAATCATATTTCAAATGTTTTTGGTCAGATTGCTCCAATAGAACAAATAGATGAAATGTTATACAATGCAAATGCAGATATGATTATAGATGCATCACAATCAGCAGGCAAAAGAAAAATAGATTTATCAAAATTAAAATCTGTTAAAGCACTTTGCACAGCAGGGCATAAAGGTCTTTTAGGTTTAACAGGCACAGGAATTTTAGTTGTTTGCACAGGAGAAATGTTAAACCCACTTATGCAAGGCGGAACAGGTAGCCTTTCAAACGATTTAAATCAGCCTTATATGTTGCCTGATAGATTAGAAAGCGGTACGCCTAATATAGTAGGTATAGCCTCGTTATCAGAGGGAATAAATTATATTTTATCATTGGATTATAAGCAAAATTTAAAACATGAACAAGAATTGCTTGCAAAAGCTGTCAAAGAGCTTAATCAAATTCCAAATATAGAAGTCTTTTCAGATAGTAAAAATCAAGCAGGTGTATTGTCTTTTAGACATAAAAATATCTCTTGTGAAAAAATAGCTGAAATGCTTGCTGAAAATGATATATGTGTAAGAGCAGGCTTGCATTGTGCACCGCTTGCACATAAATCTGCTGGTACTCTTGAAACTGGTACAGTTCGTGTTTCTTTTGGATTTGATACAAAAATTAGGGATATAAATGGATTAACTTTAAATCTTAAAAAATTTTTAAAAAATAATGATAAAATATGAAAAATAAGTGAAATCTATTCACAGTAAAGATAGTATGTGATAAAATAAATATGGTTTTATTTTAAATAATGTGTTGTATCCTGCCGTTTTAAATATTCGGCAGGGTGCATTACAACGGAATTTTATGAAATAGGTGTATTTAATAATGGAATTTTGGGAAAATTATTGGCTACTTGTCAAAAATGGCTCAATTACAGATATAATAGATATTGTGATAGTCGCTTTTTTGGTCTATCATCTTATACGTTTTGTTAGAAATACAAGTGCAGAAAGACTGTTAAAAGGTGTTGTTATTTTGCTTGCAGCTCAACTAATAGCTTCAAGGGCATATCTAAACACTATTAGTTTTGTACTTGAAAAAACATTCTACTATGGTGTTATTGCACTTTTAATTGTGTTTCAACCAGAACTCCGTCGTTTACTCGAACAAATCGGCATGGGACATGTTACAAGACTGCTTGTGCGTCGTGAAAATGGTCAAACAGAAATTGATTATGCAATTTCACAAACTGTACTCGCATGTGAGTCAATGAGCTGGTCAAGAACAGGTGCTCTTATGGTTTTTGAAAGAATGGAGCGATTAGGTGAGGTCACAAAAACAGGTACTCGTATAGATGCAGAACCATCTGCCGAGCTTATAAAAAATATATTTTATCCTAAATCTCCACTTCATGATGGTGCAATGATTTTAAGAGATGGCAGAATACATTCAGCAGGTTGTGTGTTACCGCTTTCTAAAAATCTAAATTTAAGTCGTGACCTTGGAACAAGACATAGGTCAGCGGTTGGAATGAGTGAAGTTTCTGATGCAGTAATTGTTGTTGTTTCAGAAGAAACTGGGACAATTTCAGTAGCAATAGGCGGTATGCTTAAACGTGAACTTGACTCAGAAACACTCCGTAAGATATTAGAAGCCGAACTTATAACCAATACAGTGGATAAAAAGAAGAAAAAAGCAACTTATTAGCGGGTAGGAAGGATAAAAAATGAATTTCTTAAAAGAACATAATGTCTTTTTGAAAATATTATCTTTGCTTATAGCAATTTTTCTATGGTCTTTTGTGCTTTTATCTGAGAACCCAATAAAAACTCAAACATTCTCAAATCAAACAGTACAAGAAATAGGAATAGAGGCACTAGAAGAACGTGGACTTATAATGGTGAATGCTGAACAAGCAAAAATAACATTAAAAGTCACTGGCACAAGTAAAGATATGGCTAATCTTACAGCGTCAGATATTATAGCTCAGGTTGATTTATCCAATATACAAGAGGCAGGAGTTTATTATATTCAGCCAGGTATAACTGTGCAAAAAACAATAGAATCAGTTTCTTTTCAGCCAAGACGACTGCAAATAAATATAGAAAATGTTATAACTAAAGAAGTCCCTGTAAAAGTCACAACAATGAATACATTACAGGAAAATCAGCTTATAGAGGATTTATCACCAAGTAAGCAAACTATTAAAATCACTGGTGCTGAAAGTGTGGTAAACACTGTTAATTATGCTCTTTTGACTGTTGATTTAGAGAATATAACAAAAAACAAAGCTCAAACATGTAGAGTTGCACTTTATACAGAAGAAGATGCACTTGTAGACTCTGATTTTGTAAAACCAGAAGTGGAAACCCTTGATGTTACAGTTGGATTAAATCAGGTTAAAAGTGTTAAGCTTAATGTAAATATTGTATCTTCTGCAACTTTAAATAAGGATTTAGTTGTAGCGACCATTGCCCCTGAACAAGTTAGAGTTTATGGCAAAGAAGACGCATTAAGTCAGCTAAATTCAATAAGTCTAGGCTCAATAGACCTTGCAAATGTAAGTGCAGATGGTGAAGAACATTCTTTTACAATTAAATTGCCTGATGGTGTAAAACTTATGGAGGGCGAACCTAAACAAGCAAGAGTTAAACTCTCTATGAAAGATGGAGTGTCCAGAACGTTGACTGTAACCGACATCACACTGGAGGACACTTCACAATCAACGGAAAAAGAAGTTTATCTTCAAAACGCCTCACTTGATGTTGAAATCGAGGGCAAGGCAAATGTAATGGCTAATATTAAGCCAGAAAATCTGCATGTAAATGTAAAAGTAGATTTATCTACTCTTGATTTAGGTACTCACGATGTACCTTGTGAAATTTCTTGTGATGTAAATGGTGTTAAAATTGTAAATGAAAATCCAACAATTAAAGTTGTTGTTATGCAAAAAGAGGAGGAGAATATAGGAAGTTGAGTATTTATGTATCAGGTATTCGTTTGCCATTTGATGAACCAGAATACTTAGCAATAGATGAAGCATATAAAAAAACTAAGCTTTCACATACAAAAGCACAAAATGCTTTTATTTATCGTGTGTCGATTGATGCAAGACGTGGTAAAATATCTAAGGTTTACACTGTAATTCTTGAGGGCGTAGAAAACGAAGAAAAAATAGTTCAAAAACTCAATGATAACAATATTCGTTATAGAAAAGTAGAAGAGTTTAAACCTATAATAGGCAAAAAGAAATTACAAAATAGACCAGTTGTTATAGGCTTTGGTCCTGCGGGTTTGTTCGCTGCATATATTCTTGCAAAATACGGCTATAAACCTATTGTTATTGAACGTGGCGATAAAATAGACGAGCGAGATAAAAAAGTAAATAGCTTTTGTAATGGTGGTAAACTTGATATAAATTCTAATATTCAGTTTGGTGAAGGTGGTGCAGGTACATATTCCGATGGCAAACTTACAACAAGAATAAATGATAGTCGTTGTGATGAAGTTTTAAAAATTCTTGTTAAATTTGGTGCACCTAAGGAAATTTGTACACAAGCTAAACCGCATATAGGCACAGATATACTTAAAAATGTTGTTTGTGCTATGCGTGAGGAGATTATACGTTTAGGCGGTGAGGTTCACTTTAGAACCGCACTTACAGGTGTTAGAGTTTTAAATGGAAATTTAATTGCTATAAAAACTGAAAATGGGGAAATCCCATGTGAACAAGCAATTCTTGCCATTGGTCACAGTGCAAGAGATACATTTAAAATGTTATATGAAACAGGTATACATCTAGAGCCTAAGCCTTTTTCTGTTGGAGTGCGTATTGAGCATTTACAGCAAAAAATAAATAATGCACTATATGGAAATTTGGTTGATAAGTTTAATTTACCTCCAGCTGAGTATAATTTATCACATAGGGAAAATAACAGGGCTTGTTATTCATTCTGTATGTGTCCAGGAGGGCAAGTTGTAGCGGCTCAAAGTGAAGAAAACACCATTGTAACAAATGGAATGAGTTATCATGCACGAAATGGATTAAATTCAAATTCTGCACTCGCTGTATCTGTTGAACCATCAGATTTTGCAGATGGAACACCTCTTGGTGGTGTTGAGTTTCAAAGAAAAATTGAAAAAGCTGCATTTTTGGCAACTGGAAGTTATAAAGCACCTTGTCAAAAAGTCGGTGATTTTTTGGAGGGTAAGAGAAGTAAAAATTGTGGTGAGGTAAAACCTACTTACCCAATAGGTGTTGAATATGGCAGTGTAGCTGATTGCTTGCCTGAATTTGTGGTAAATCAACTTAAATTAGGGCTTGCTGTATTTGGAAAGAAAATTCGTGGATTTGATGATAAAAACGCTTTGCTTACCGCCCCAGAAACTCGCACATCGTCGCCTGTCCGAATTATGCGTAATGAAAACCTTTACAGTATTACGGTCAATGGTCTTATACCTACTGGTGAGGGTGCAGGTTATGCAGGAGGAATTATGTCTGCTGCGGTAGATGGCATACGTGCGGCAAGCTATATTTTAGAACAATATTCTTCAGTAAAGGGGATTTAATATAATGATTCAAAAGGCGGTAGTTAAGAAGATTTTAGACAATA
This sequence comes from uncultured Butyricicoccus sp., assembly GCA_944384745.1. Taxonomy (GTDB): domain Bacteria; phylum Bacillota; class Clostridia; order Oscillospirales; family Butyricicoccaceae; genus Butyricicoccus_B. The sequence goes on along the minus strand of CALWUO010000070.1, from coordinate 97 downwards.
AACACGCTGAAATTGAAGTACAGCGTCAAAGTGCTTGTGGTCATGATTGTGCAAGTTGTGGCGGTTGTGGTGCACCTCAAGAGCGTATAAAAGCTGT
>CALWUO010000069.1 GCA_944384745.1 uncultured Butyricicoccus sp. | reverse complement strand
CAATTATCTGATTCAGATTTTCAAAGAATGGTCAGATTTATGCAGGATAATTATGGTATCAACCTGACCAAAAAAAGACAACTTATAAATAATCGTTTGTCACTTTCACTCGTATCACAAGGGTATGAAAATTTTACACAGTTTGTAGATAAACTTGTATCAAAACAAGATAATGACCTTATAGACTTGGTTTTAAGCAAACTAACAACAAATTATACCTATTTTATGCGTGAAAAAGAACACTATGATTTCTTTATGAATGTTGTTTTGCCTGATATTTCAAGAAAAAATCAAAGCAAAAAAGTGCTTTCTATTTGGAGTGCAGGTTGTTCAACAGGTGAGGAACCTTATAATTTATCAATGTGTCTTAAAGAGTATTTCGGTGCAAGTGCAAGTCAATGGGATACAAGAGTGCTTGCTACTGATATTTCTCCAAGGGTACTTGCTCAGGCAAAGGACCCATCTTATGAAATGCCAAATGATATTCCGCCTGCATGGAAAACTAAATATTTTATGAAACGTAATGATGGAAGTGGTATGTATACCGTAACACCTGAAATAAGACGAAATGTTATTTTTAGAACATTTAATCTTATGGACCCAATTAGATTTAAATTGGATTTTGATGTTATATTTTGTCGAAACGTTATGATTTATTTTGACCAACCAACAAAAGATGCATTGGTTCAAAGGTTTTATAATGCTACTAAAAAAGGTGGTTATTTTATGATTGGTCATTCGGAAAATTTGGGAAAGGTTTGTCCATATCAAATGATAAGACCGGCAACATTCCAAAAAAAATAATACATACGATTTTTAAATCATTATATACAATACCAAACTCTGGAAAAAGGCATAAAAATATCTACCAGAGAAAAAACTATTAAAATCTTGGGAGATGTATAAATTATGTCATATAGTTACAATAAAAAAATAAGAGTCATGATAGTTGATGATTCAATATTGGCTCGCAGAATAATACATGATGGTCTTAAAAAATACCAAAATATCGAGGTTGTAGGTGAGGCAATAAATGCAAGGGATGCAAGAGCTAAAATACCTGTTTTAAAACCTGATGTCATAACTTCAGATGTGGAAATGCCAGGTATGAATGGCATAGATTTTGTAAAAAGTATTTTACCCGAATATTCAATTCCTATTATACTTGTGTCATCTTTAGACCTTAGAGTTTTTGATGCACTTGCGGTTGGTGCGGTTGACTTCGTAAGAAAGCCAGAGGGAATTCATGGTAAAGAACGCTTTATAGAAAGTTTAGCAAATAAAATTGTAGTTGCATCTTGTTCAAGAGTTAGAAAAAGACCTATGAATGTAGTTCAAAGTGCTCCATCAATTTCAAAACTCACTTTTTCAGCACATTTCAATAATGAAATAATTATTGGCTTGGGTGCATCAACAGGTGGCACAGAAGCAACTCTTGATGTTTTAAAAAGATTGCCAGCTAATACTCCAGGTATGGTTGTGGTTCAGCATATGCCGCCAGGATTTACAAAAATGTATGCAGATAGACTTGATAGAAGTTGTGCGTTAAATGTAAAAGAAGCTGAGACAGGCGATGTAATTAAAACTGGTCAAGTGCTTATTGCTCCTGGTGATAAGCAGATGAGAGTGGTTAAAACAGGTAATAATTATACTGTAAACTGTCAAGCTGGTGAAAAAGTAAGTGGACATTGTCCCTCAGTAGATGTTTTATTCCAGTCAATGGCTGAAAATGTGCGTTGTCGTATGGCTGGCATTATTATGACTGGTATGGGTAGTGATGGTGCTAAAGGTCTGTTGGCAATGAAACAAAAAGGTGCTTTTACAATAGGTCAAGATAAAGAGTCTTGCGTTGTGTATGGTATGCCTATGGTTGCTCAAAATATAGGTGCAGTTACAGTTCAAGCCTCTTGTGAAAATATTGCTGGAGTGCTTATCCGCAAGCTAAATGAGTGGAGATAGTTGTTTAAACTATATAAAAAATCTAAAAAAACACAGGTGCAATATCTGTGTTTTTTCTATGTTCGTCAAAAAAATAGTTGTTTTATCTTATTTTTTTTTCTGTTATACCGATACACTATATATCAAATGCCGCTGTATTGGAAATTATTAGACCTTTACTTTGTGGTTATAATAAGTTTGAATGAGGAGGAGCTGAATAATTATGATGATTTATAAAACAACAAATACAACCCCTCTACAAACAGCTAATATGCAGTCTGGATGTAATAGAAATAGTTCTGTTCGTTCAGTAAAATACGACCGAGTAGAGGTCAAAAATTATTCTCAAGAAGAACGTTTTGCACTAGAATTATCAAGCAAAATATCACAAGAAGTCCGTATAGGACAGCCTGAAAAGGTATCAGAGCTTAAAAATCAAGTTCAAAATAATGAGTATAATTATGATTTAGATAAACTGACTGCACAAATCATGCTGTTTGGAGGATTAAGTTAAATGAATGATAAATTTGAAAGCATGATAAATCTAATAGATGAGCTTACAAATGTACTTGTTAAGTTGGCTGATATGCAACGTCAAGTCGTTGCGGCAGTTGGTGAAGACAATCTTGAAAAACTTGCTGATTGCATGAAGCATGAGCAGGTTCTTTCTTTGACATTACGAAATATAGAACAAAAAAGATTGAAACTTCAAGATGAATTAGGTTTTAAAGAGATAAAATTATCTGAATTACCTTCCAAAGTAAAGGATGCAGAAATGCAGATAAGAATAAGAAATGCAGCTAATAAACTTTCAGCACAGTATAAAATTGTGAAAAGCACGTCAGAAACAGCACGTTCAATTTTAGAGGCTAATCTAAGACGAGTAGAACAAACAATGAGAAAAATTGGTGTTGACCCGTCACAAACACAAATAAATTCTGGTATACACACGGATTTTCATGCATAATTGGAGGATAATATAAATATGGCTAGTTTTGGAGATTTTGTGATTGCTCGTACTGGTATAATGTCAAGTCAAATGGCACTTAATATAACAGGACAAAACATTTCAAATATAAATACAACAGGATATACTCGTAGAAGTCTTGACCAAACAACATTTGTGTTAAATGGTTCTGGTCTTTATCGTTCAAATAACAGTTTTTCAGCTGGTGCTGGTGTTATGATGAATGGTATATCCCAGCTTAGAGACCCATATCTTGATATACGTTTTCGTGATGAAATGAGTAACGTCGGTTCGGCTGATGCATTGCTTGGTGGTCTGGAGCAGATACAACAAGTTATAAATGATGTAAATAAAAATGGTATAACAACACAATTTCAAGACTTACTTGATAAATTTGGTCAATTAAATGCCAATAAAGTTGGTATAGATGAATTTAAGAATTTGATTAAAAATTCAGCACAGTCACTTTGTCAACTTTTAAATCAAGCAGCTTCAAAACTTCAAGATGTAAAAGAAAATTACGAAATGAAGTATAATGAAGAAGTTGTAAATCTTAATGATTTGATAGATAATATCCGTAATATAAATGAACAAATCCGTAAAGCTGATATAAATGGCGATTTAGCACTGGAGCTTCGCGACCAGAGAAATGTTATGTTAGATGAGCTTTCTCAATATATGAAAGTTGATATAACATATGGAAAAGAAAGCTTGGGTTCAGGTATTGAAATAGAAAAATTAACAATTAATGTTGTTGATGATAGTACAGGAAAATCAGGTTACACTTTAATAGATGGAATTAACTCTGCTGATATTATTGTGAATAGTGACTATTCAATTAAAGTTGGTCAATTAGAAGATAAAAATGGAAATGTTGTTTTAGATGATAAAGGTAATCCGATAAAAAATGGACCTATAAAGCAAGGAATGGGTTATGGTGCTCTTGAATCAATGCGTCAGATTATTACTGGTAAAGGCGAATATAGCCCAGATGCAAAAGATACAACACGTGGAATTCCTTATTATGAAGAATCTTTAAATCAGTTGGCAAAAACTTTTGCAGATGCTATGAATAAATTGAATACTTTAAAGCCAGGAGCAGTTCAACAGCCAGATGGAAGTTACTTAGATGCTGATAAGATAAAAAGTGAAGGTGCGGGTAATTTGTTTGCACCAAATGATGGTACAACTGACATAACAGCAGCTAATATTGATATTTCTGATGATTGGAGAAATGGTAGGGTAAATATAGTTTCTTCTGTTGATGAAAATGCACCAAGTGATGCCAATGATAATATTTTAAGATTTCAGGCATTATTCAGTCAAAATATTAAATTTGAAGGAGCACAAGCGGGTAGTGTAGTTTATAATGGTACATTTGAAGGATTCTATGCAAATATGCAAGGTGTTCTTGGCTTGGATTATCAAAGCACAGCAGCAGTATATGATACATATGCAATGTCTGCTGATGAGTTAAATAACAGCCGTGATGCAGTATCTGGTGTTGATTTAAATGAGGAAGGTGTAAATATGATTCAGTATCAAAAAGCATTTGCAGCTTCTTGTCGTATGATGACAGCTCTTGATGAAGTTATGGATAAGGTTATAAACGGAATGGGAGTTGTTGGTAGATAATAATATAGAAAGGATTTCATTATAATGAGAGTTACAACGACTAGTACAATTCGTACATATCGCAGTAGTCTTGCGAAAGCGACACTTGGGCAATATAATGCAATGAATTTGGTTTTGAATGATGGACGTCTATTTAGTTCTTTTGCAGATTCACCAGCAAGAGCAACAGAGTCTTATCGTTTGCATTCCGCTTATGCTAAGAATCAAACTCATCAAGAAACTAATGATACTATGATTAGTAAGTTTGAACAAGCTCATAGTAGTATGCAACAAATAAGTGATTTGTATAGTAATGCTCTTGAACAGGCCATGAAAGCAGAAAATGCGCCAACAGGCAGTGCACTTAAAGAGCTTGGTACTACTTTAAAAGGTGTAGCTGAAAATATGGTGTATACACTTAATGTTAAATATGGTGATAAATATGTGTTTGCTGGTGCTGATGGTGACAACGCACCATTTGAGTTAACTGATGATGGTAAAGTTTTATTTAGAGGTATTGATGTTGACTCGCTAGATCCTAATAGTGCAGACCAAGTAATTCAAGATGCTTTAAAAATGCTTGATGAACATTCATATGTTGATATTGGTCTTGGATTTTCTTTAGATGCAAATCAAGAAGTTATTCCATCTACTGCTTTTGATTCCTCAATTTCAGGTCTAAATATTATGGGATATGGTAAAGATGGCAATGGAAATCCAAACAATATGATTTCTATAATTTCTCGTCTTGGTGAGATTTATTCCCAATCAGATGAAGAGGGAAATTTACCTACTCAGCCAAATGATTTAGCAGCTGAGGCAGATGAGCTTTTTAGAAAGATGCAAGATACATTTACTAATGTAAATACTGAATGGGCAACAATTACTTCAAGAGCAGAGTTTTTACAATCTAACGATAAAAGACTGGAGACAACTGGTGATCAGCTAACAGAACAGTTTACAAGTGTTGATAAAACAGATATGGCAGATGCTTTAACATCTTTTGCTTATGCACAATATACTTATAATGCAGCACTTAGAGTTGGTAATCAAGTATTGTCACAATCATTTATTGATTATATGAGTTAAAATAATAGAAATGTGGGTATATGAAAAGGAGTGAATATAGATGGAACGATTGATAGAGATAACAACTGTGCCAATAGAAATTCAGATGAAAATAAATAATGCACGATTAGAATATAAACGTTCCAATGTTGATTTGGAGGTGTCAAGAGACAAAGGTGGATTGAAAATTCATAGTAAGCCTATTCGTGTAAAGTTAGATACTTTTGAGGCTAGAAATTCAGTAACCCCAACTGCTATGCGTAGTATAGAGCAAGCAGCTCAAAAGGGAACACAGAAAGTGTACGATACAATGGCAACTTATGCAAGAAGGGGAAATCTTCTTTTGGAAGCTAAAATAGGTGAGCAATTGATTTCTCAATTTGCGATGGAAAGTCAACAAGTAAATACAGATTTTGCTATGCAGTTTTTACCATCAGCTGCTCCAAATATTTCATGGGAAGGTGCAGAACTTAATATACGTTATGAAATGGATAAACTTAATTTTGATTGGCGTATGAGTGAAGGTCAGTTTGAGTTTACTCCAGGAGATATAGAAATATCAGTAACTCAGCAGCCTGATGTTATTGTTAAATATATAGGTTCACCAATCTATGTGCCACCATCTTCCGATCCTAATTATGAACCTGTAGATGTTAAAGCATAAGAAAGGTTAGATATGAAAATATTAACAAAATATTTTGGTGAAGTAGCCGTAGACCCAAAAACAACACTTCATTTTAAAGAAGGTATTTTTGGATTTGAAGATGAAAAAGAATTTGCCCTTTTGCAATTTTCTGAAGAGGAGTCTTTTCTTTTATGCCTTCAGAGTATAAAAACGCCTTATCTTGCATTTACAGTTGTAAATCCTTTTATGCTTATGCCTAACTATAAGCCTATGTTAAATGATGAAGAATTAAAACAAATGCAAGTTGAAAAAAGTGAAGACCTTTGTTTCTATAATATGTGTAGAATAAAAAAACCTGTTTCTGATAGTACGATAAATCTTCGTTGTCCAATAGTTATAAATGATTGCACAAGACAGGCTAAACAAGTGATTTTAGATGATTATGAAATGCGTTTTCCGCTTTCAAGTCTTGAAAAGAGGGACGAATAATGCTAATTTTACAACGTAAAGCAGGGCAGTCCTTTGTTATTGGTGATGATATACAAATTACCATTCAAGAGATAAGTGGTGGACGTGTTCGCTTGAGTGTTGATGCACCTAAAAACGTTCAAATACTGCGAAAAGAACTGTTAGAAGCTAAAAATGAAAACCATTCAGCAGCTGAAGAAATGGGTTCGCCTATGCAATTATTAGAACTTTTAAAAAGTGAATATAAATAAAAAGACAGGGGATAAACCCCTGTTCAGGCTGTCAAAGAACTGCTGTTTAAAAATGCAAATAGCAGTTCTTTTTTATTAAATAATGAAATAAGACAAAAA
>CALWUO010000068.1 GCA_944384745.1 uncultured Butyricicoccus sp. | reverse complement strand
AGTTCCTATCTGTGATGATTTTCGTGATAATTTTGTGATGATTTTAAAATAAAAACTATCACAGATGATAATAGTTCTTATCCGTGATGATTTTTTGTGATGATTTTCAGCCTGAAATCACTTTTTATAAATGATAATAATTCCTATCTGTGATGATTTTTAAAAATCTGTGATAATTTTGTGATGATTTTAAAATAAAAACTATCACAGCATTTTAGCTTAAAAAGTTATATATTTATTAAAAAACTAAGAAAATATACTATTTAAATCAAATAAAAATGAGATTGTTAAACACTGTGATAATTGTGATAGTTTTTTTTAACTTCTAGGCGAAAAAAAAGTTAAAACGTTCATAACAATCAAAACAATCATATAAATCATAAAATAAAAATATTTTTTATAGAAACTCGAAAAAAATCATCACAACCGTCACACTATAGTTAAAATGTTATTTTATAGTTTTGAATTAAAAAACTTTTTTACTAATTCTTTCAGATATAGGCTCGTCTTGTACACCAGATTATGGTATGCTGATGACAGCTGTTGTTATTTCAACTCTACCAACTGCTCTGTTATTCTTCTTTATGCAAAAACAATTTGTTGCAGGCATGACAGGTTCTGTTAAGGGTTAATAAAAATAGCTCCTCCGTTTTTTATTTGGGGGAGCTATAAAAGTTTTGTTAGGAGATGAAAAGAATATGAAACCTACACTTGATTGGCTATCAAATCCAGAAATATTTCAAGTAAACAGATGTAAAGCACATTCTGACCATAAGTTTTTTAAATCAGTAAATGAATTTTATGCAAATGAAAGTTCTTTTGTCCAAAATTTAAATGGAAAATGGCTGTTTTCATACGCTGAAAAACCATCGGAAAGAAAAGCAGATTTTTATAAACTTGATTTTAATTTAGATGATTTCAAAGAAATAAAGGTTCCTGCACATATTCAGCTTGAAGGCTATGACAGATGTCAATATATAAACACAATGTATCCATGGGACGGCAGAGAAAATTTAAGACCGCCTATGGTGTCAAGTGAATATAACCCAGTTGGTTCTTATGTAAAACACTTTACTTTAAACCCAAATTTGCTTAATAAACGAGTATTTATAAGCTTTCAAGGCGTTGAAACAGCATTTTATATATGGCTAAATGGTGAGTTTGTCGGCTACTCAGAGGACACTTTTACACCGTCAGAATTTGAACTAACCGAATTTTTAAAATCTGGCGAAAATAAACTTTGTGTTGAAGTTTATAAACGCAGTAGTGCAAGTTGGATTGAAGACCAAGATTTCTGGAGATTTTCTGGCATTTTTAGAGATGTTTATTTATATGCAGTGCCAGAAATTCATATTAGAGATATGTTTATACACGCTGATTTAACAGATAATTATAAAACAGGTGTATTAAATATAGATTTTGAGCTTTTAGAAAACAAAAATGCTATTTTGGAGCTTGTTTTAAAAGATAAAAACGGTGAGATTAAGGCACAAAAAACACTTGTAAATGAACTAAAAACCGAATTTATTATAGAAAATATTAACTCTTGGTCGGCTGAAAACCCTTATTTATACACTCTTGAAATAACTGTCAAAGATGAGAATAATAAAACACATGAGTTTATCTGTCAAAATATAGGATTTAGAAAATTTGAAATGATAGATAATATTATGTGTATAAATGGAAAAAGAATAGTTTTTCATGGTGTAAACAGACATGAATTTAGTGCAGATAAAGGCAGAGCAATAACAAAAAAAGAAATGCTTTTTGATATTAAATTCTTTAAACAAAATAATATAAATGCGGTTAGAACTTCACATTATCCGAACCAAAGTTATTGGTATGAGCTTTGCGACATTTATGGAATTTATGTGATTGATGAAACAAATATGGAAAGTCATGGTTCATGGCAAAAGCTAGGCAAATGTGAACCATCATGGAATGTGCCTGCATCACTGCCAGAGTGGAAAGAATGTGTACTTGATAGAGCTAAATCCATGTTAGAACGTGACAAAAACCACCCATCGGTTATAATTTGGTCATGTGGTAATGAGTCTTACGCTGGCGAAGATATACTTGCTATAAGTGAATTTTTCCATAAAAGAGACAATTCAAGACTTGTACATTATGAAGGTGTGTTCTGGAACAGAGATTTCAATGATATAAGCGATATGGAAAGTCGCATGTATGCAAAACCACAGGATATATGTGAATATTTAGATAATGGCGGAGTAAAACCATATATAAGTTGTGAATATATGCATGCAATGGGCAATTCTTTGGGCGGAATGGAATTATACACCGAGCTTGAAGACAAATATGCAAAATATCAAGGCGGTTTTATTTGGGATTATATTGACCAAGCGATTTATAAAACCGAAAACGGAGTTAAAACCCTTGTTTATGGCGGAGATTTTGACGAACGTGCAACAGATTACTGTTTCTGTACAAATGGCATAATTTATGCAGATAGAACCCCATCGCCAAAAATGCAAGAGGTTAAAAAGCTATTTTCCAATATTATAATAGATATAAACAATACATCAGCAACTATAAAAAATAAAAATCTGTTTATAGATTTAAGCGACTATAATTTTATTTTAACCGTAGAGCAAGAGGGAAATATTCTAAATAAAGCGATTTTGTATATAAATATAGACGCAGGAGAGCAAAAAACAATAGATATAACCGAATATTTGCCAAAATTAACTGATGAATATACGGTTAATGTCTCAGCTACGCTTAAACATAATACTTTATACGCTAATGCTGGTTATGAAATTGCTTTCGGTCAAGCTATAATTAACTCTTGGAGCGAAAGAAAAACCGAAATTTCACAAGATACACCGTTTACAATTACATATGGTGATGTAAATATTGGAGTTAAGGGCAAGAATTTTGAAGTTTTATTTTCAAAAGGTGAGGGCGGTATAATTTCACTTGTCTATAATGGTGAGGAATATATAACCCGTACACCTAGTTTGACTTTCCATAGAGCTTATACTGATAATGATAAAGGCTGTCTTGCATTTTATGATAATAGCGGTTGGCTTGCTGCAACTAAAGGCTTAAAAATAGTCAGTGATAGCTTTAAAATTTCAAATGATGAAAATTATCTGTATTTCTCAGTTGAATTTGAAGCAAAATATCCAGAAAAATTTAGATGTTTAGTAGAATATAAAGTTAATCGCTTAGGTGAGGTTTATATAACCGCAAATTATCCTGCAATTTCTGCTGAAGAATATATTCCTTTGTTTGGAATGGATTTTAAACTTAAAAAACATAACTATAAGTTTAAATATTATGGTTTAGGTAGCGAAGAAAATTATCTTGATAGAAAATGTGGGGCAAAACTTGGAGTATATGAAAGCACAGCACAAGAGAACTTTTCAAAATACTTAATACCTCAAGAGTGCGGAAACCGTGAACAGGTTCGCTATGTTGATGTTTATTCTGATAGTAACACTGGTTTATATTTTGAGGCAATAGACACTCCTTTTTCTATGAGTGTACTGCCTTATAGCTCACTTGAGCTTGAAAATGCTATGCATATAAATGAATTACCAAACGTTAATTACACTTGGGTTAGAATAATGGCTAAACAAATGGGCGTTGGTGGTGATGACAGTTGGGGTGCACCTGTTCAAGAGCGTTATAGATTAAAGGCAAATGAGCCTATGACATTAAAATTTAAAATCAGCTATAAAAAATAAAATATAAAAGCCTCTCATGGTATAATAAAATATACTGTGAGAGGTTCTTTTAAAATGAGGAGAGAAAATTATAAATATTTATCAATAATGCTTTTATTTCTTTTATAGTGCAGGGTCTTTCAAATTATTTGCTTTAAATGCCGCAGCACGGTCAATACAAGTTCCACACTTACCGCATGGTTTTTCACCGCCTTCATAACAAGACCATGTAAGGTGATATGGTGCATTTAACTTATGACCAATAGCCACTATATCTGATTTGTTTTTGCCGACAAATGGTGCTTTTACTGTTAATTGTTTACCTGAGCCCTCATAAATAGCGGTATTTATTGCACTATTAAAAACTTCAGAACAATCAGGATAAGCAGAACCTGCTGCATCATCTGCATGAGCACCATAATAAATATATTGGCAATCTTTACTAAGAGCAATACTTGCAGCTACGGATAAAAATAAACCATTTCTAAATGGAACATATGTGCTTACAGGTGTTTGACCATTTGTTTTTTTTATTTGTTCTGCATAACTTTCGTGAGGTATTTCTTCGGTTGAACCTGTAAGTAATGAGCAATTACTATATTTAAAAATAGCAGTTAAATCTACAAACATATGCTCTACATCATAATATTTTGCAACTTCTTCAGCAGCTTTTAACTCTTTAGTATGCTTTTGTCCATATGATACAGAAAGTGAGATAACATTTTTATGTCCATATTCTTTTACAGCCAATGCTAGTGCAGTAGTTGAATCTAAACCACCACTTGATAATACTAACGCTTTCATTTTATCCACCTTTATTAAAAATTCATAATAGTTCAATTATAACATATTTTTGCTTTTAGACAATATTATACATAAAATGAATATTTAATATAATTTTCATATTGAAAATTTAGAATAATAATGTTATAATACCAACCGTGTATTATCACAACCAATACCTTCTAAATAATAGAAATGGACAGTTCGCAACCATCCTGTCGGTAAACAAAACTAGGAACAATATAAAAATTATTGTTGTACAGCGTTTTTCGCTAGTTATTTTGGAGGTGAGAAAACATGAAGAATATGAGCAAAACACAAAAAATGACTTTCTCTGCAATGGTTATTGCAATATATGTTGTTATTATGTTTTTTACACAAAGTTTCGCTTTTGGTGCTTACCAAATCCGTATTGCTACTGCAATGTATGCTCTTTCTTATTTGTTTCCGTTCCTAGTAGTACCGCTTGGCTTAGCAAATTTCATTTCTAATATGGTTATGGGTGGAATGGGTATCTTTGATATAGTCGGTGGCTGTATCGTTGGTATGGTTACATCTGGTTTGATTGTTCAAATCCGTAGATTAAACCTAAATAAATGGTTGATGATATTACCTATTATTTTAGTTCCAGGACTTGGTGTTGCTACTTGGCTATCTTACCTTTTAAATATGCCTTATAGTGCTTTAGCTCTAAGTCTGTGTATAGGTCAAATAACTCCTGCTATATGCGGTGTTATACTGGTAAAAGCACTTGAAAAAGTTCTTTATCCTAAAAACACAATTAAAGGTGAAAACTAATGAGAAATCAAGATGAATTAACAGGTGTAACTTTACTTGGTAATAAAAAAACTGAGTATAAATCTGATTATACGCCTGAAGTTTTAGAGGCATTTCCTAATAAACACCCAGATAATGATTATTTTGTAAAGTTTAATTGCCCTGAATTTACAAGTCTTTGTCCTATGACAGGTCAACCAGACTTTGCAACAATTTATATTTCTTACATACCAGACAAAGTAATGGTGGAAAGTAAATCTTTAAAGTTATATTTATTTAGCTTTAGAAATCATGGTGATTTCCATGAAGATTGTGTCAATATAATTATGAAAGATTTAATTAAGCTAATGAACCCTAAATATATTGAGGTTTGGGGCAAGTTTACCCCAAGAGGTGGTATTTCAATAGACCCATATTGCAATTATGGTCGAAAAGGTACAAAATGGGAAGATGTTGCATTTAACCGTTTAAGTCAGCATGATATGTACCCTGAAAAAGTAGATAATAGATAAATTTTTTAAAAACCTGAGGTCAACCTCAGGTTTTTTCTATAATAAGCTTATGTAATCTATCAAAATCAACACTATCAGGTAAATAATAATAATCGAAATCTGAAATGCGTGGGTGTATTTCGATAAAATTACTAAAGAGCTTTATAATTATAAAATCATCGGGAGTTTCATAAGATATTGTAACCCAATGTTTTTTTTCGTTTTTAAATGTATAAACACCGCTTATATTTTGTATTCTTAAATTTGATAGATATTCTTTTAACGCTTTTTCATCAGTGCATATATAATTTTTATTATCTGGTTTAAACCCTACATAACTTAATTTAAAATTCTCAGCATTTGAAAAAATAATATCTTCGCCAGTATAATCACCATAAACCAGAGCAGTATGACCAGTTGTCATACATAGAGCAATAAATATCGCACCAACAACAACTGTACCAGAAAATTTTTTATTCGGTTTAACTATATTTTTTAGTCTATATCTTAATGCATTAGCACTTGCAGACAGACAGGTTGTAAAACCTCTTTCATCTCCTGCGGTTTCAAGTATCAAGCTTGCATACCTTGCTCTTGTCTGTTCATCTGCATCAAGTAAAACTGTTTCATCACAGCTAAGTTCTATATCGTCTGCACTTTTTCTCATTGCAAACCACATAAGCGGATTAAACCAACAGACAGCAGTGCAAAATACATGATAAAATTTAGATAAACTATCAGCTCGACCTATATGGACAATTTCATGCCTAAATATAAGCTTTAAATCATCATCACAATATGATTTTTCTGGTAACACAATAAAAATCTTGCTTTTAAAAACCCCTATGGATATTGGAGTTTTAACTATACTTGATTGTAAAAGTGGATAATCTGTTTTATGTAGTCTTGAATGTTCAAGCTCATTATACCATATATCTATAATATTTCTATCAGTTATCTGTGATGAGTTTTCAAGAATATAGCGTCTAAATTTTATATGAGAGCCAATTTTATAAACCATAACCGCACAAAAGCCAATAAACCAAACTACGAATAAGATTTTAACTAAATAAGCAGGTGCAGACAATATAAAAATCGGTTTATCTGGTGTAGATGACTCATATTGCATAACATATATACAGCTTGGTATAAGCCATAACACAGAACACGCTCTTGCACTTATAAATCTTCTTAAAAGAGGTAAAAAAGGAATAAGCACTAAATAATAGAGAAAAATTTGAAAAAATATAGAGAAATTAAATCCGATTGTCTTTTGTACAGCGGTTTTCATATCAAAAAGTACAACTGATAAAATTGGTATAATAGATATTACTACTATAAACATTAAACTGGAAATATAAGGTGTATAAAGTTGTTTTTTGCCATCTGGTGACCATCTTTCATTTTTATCACATGTATATATGGTGTAACAAATACTAAAACCTTCAATAATAGCAAGAAACAATCCAAATGAATTTATACCCATTATAATTCACCCTTTCCAAGCAGTTCACGAAGTTCTTCTAAATCCTCTTTTGTAAGTCCACTGTCACATAATGCAGTCGCAAATGTGGAAATATTTCCATTACAAAGTTGATTTATAAATCTTTTTCCTTGATTTGCAAGATATTCACGCTCAGAAATCATTGGTATATATTTTGATATTCTGCCATGCTTTTCGATTTTGATAAATCTCTTTTCTGATAGTCGAGTAAGCAAAGTTAATAAGGTTGTTTGTGCCATTGGGTGACTGTCTTTTAAAATTTCTTGCATTTCTGCTCTTGAAACAGGTGGCTCACACGACCAAATCGCCTGCATTACAACAAGCTCACTATCAGGTAATCTTTTCATTATATTCACCTCTATTCTACAAATGTAGTATCTTTATATTTTTATTTTACACTTGTAGAATAAAGCCGTCAAGAGCCTATATAGAAAAAAATTATAATTGCAAATAGAATTAACAATCCTTTTTATATTAACAAAGCTTTCATTATTATACCATATTCACACCATATTTTCACAAAACATACAAAAATTTAATGTAGCCTATAAGTGGATTATAGTCAATAAAGTGGACAAGTAAAATTAACTAAAGAATAGAGATTCCATTTGGTTAGGAGAAAGAC
>CALWUO010000067.1 GCA_944384745.1 uncultured Butyricicoccus sp. | reverse complement strand
CATTTGTATTACTCTACAAATAGCATAGCATATTGTTGAGGTTCTTTTTTATTTTTTATCTAGCACAACGGGTTAAAGTAATAAAAAAACTGACTCCGCTGTAAAAACGAAGTCAGTTAATAGGGAAATATATAAAAAAGCTTTAAACCAAACCCATAAGTGTAGGTAATCCAATTGATAACGCTGGAATATATGTTACAACTAAAAGCAGAATAAATAACGTTATAAAATATGGAATAAGTCGTTTACTTACCTGTTCAATACTTATCTTGCTTATGCCGCAACCTACAAATAATACAGAGCCTACAGGTGGAGTTATATTACCCATACACATATTGAATACAAGCATTACACCAAATTGAATATCAGTCATACCAAAGCTTTGTGCAATAGGTAAAAAGATAGGTGTAAATATTAAAATCGCTGGGGTAATATCCATAAACATGCCAACAACAAGTAAAATTAAATTCATAAGTAGGAAAATTACAAATTTATTTTGAGAGATTGACATAATAGACTCACTTATAGCTGCTGGAATACCTGAATAAGCCATTACAAATGACATTGCAGAAGATGCAGAAATTAGAAATAAAATTGTGCCACTTGTGCAAGCACTATTTAAAAGTATATCCATAAAGCTTTTAAAAGTGATAGTTTTATAGAAAATTGAAAGAATTAAGCAGTAAAGCACACAAATGCCTGCACCCTCAGTTGCAGTAAATACACCACCTACAATTCCACCAATAACAATTACAATAAGTAACAAACTAGGGATTGCATCAAGTGTAATTTTAATAGCTTCACTTATTTTTACTCCACCGCTTGTTGGATAATTATTTTTTTTAGCATAAACAAATGCAACTGCCATTACACCAAGACCCATTAAAATTCCTGGTATATAACCTGCCATAAACAGTGCGGAAATTGATACACCACCTGCAACAGTAGAATACACAATAAATGCACTTGTAGGAGGAATAAGTAAACCAGTAGGAGCAGAAGCGATATTTACAGCAGAAGCAAATGCTGGGTCATAACCTTCATCTTTTTGAATTGGATAAATACAGCCACCCATTGCAGATGCTGCGGCAACAGATGAGCCAGATAATGCACCAAAAAGCATATTTCCAAGTACATTAGCTTGTGCAAGTGAGCCAGGAATGCGTCCGCAAAATAGTTTTGCAAAGTTAACCAGTCTACGGGCAATACCACCATTATTCATAATATTACCCGCCAGAATAAACAGCGGAACAGCAAGAAGTGAAAAACTTTCTATACCACTGTTCATTTTTTGCATTGTAATAAATGTAATCTGGTCCCAAGATAATGAAGAAAGTGCTGCTACTATTGATGAAACAACAATGCTAACTGAAATAGGACAGCCTAAAAACAGTAAAATACCAAAAATAGCAAATAAAATAACTGTGATTAAACCAATACTCATTTTTTATTTGACCTCCTCAATAGATTTTCCAGTCAAATCCTCATAAATATTGATAATCTGAGCCAGAATAATAAACACGCCAGAAATAGGTGCCATACTGTAAACAAGTCCACGAGATATACCAAGAAGTGCAGAATATTCATGAACAGCACTCATAGCAAGCTTTATACCACCAATTAAAATTACAAATAGTGCAAAAATTAAAACTAAAGTATCAATGGCAGCAGTTAAAACTTTTTTTGCTGATGGATTTAACTTTTCTTGTACTAAAATAAGTGCCATATGTTGACGTGTGCTAAAAGCATAAGCCGCACCTATAAAGCCAGTCCAAATAAGTGAATATCTAACAAGTTCTTCAGTAAATGCCGCAGGTGAACCTAAAACATAACGGGTAAACACCTGATATAGTACTAAAAATGTCATAAATGATAATAAAATAGCTGCAAGTCTTGATAAAAGTATATTCATACCCTTGCGAATATTACATAAAATATTATTCATTTGCATTTACCCCCCCTTGCTTGTACAGTTTTTATAGTGTCAAGCAATTCATCTACTCCTTGATATTCATTGCAATAATCTTCAACCATTGAAGCTGTCGCTTCTCTAAATGCATCTTTGTCTACATCAGTTACAAATTCTACATTCATTTCAGTTTTAGCCTCTTGGATTGCCTCATCTATTGCTTTATCCCATGCAATTTTATGGCTATTTGTTGAGTTATAAGCTGCTTGTAAAATAATTTCTTTGTCATCGTCAGAAATAGTGTCCCAAACCTTGGCACTCATAACTAGAATATCAGGAATCATTGCATGTTCATCTGTTGAAAATGCTTTACAAATTTCTCCATGTTTACCAGTTGTAAGTGCGGTTTCATTGTTTTCTGTACCATCAATAATACCAGTCTGCAAAGATGTATAAACATCACCATATGACATAGCTACTGGAATACCGCCCAAAGCTTTTAACATATCGGTTTGTGATTTCATATCCTGTACACGGATTTTCAAACCTTTTAAGTCCTCAGGTGTGCGAATTGGTGTATTTTTTGTATAGAAAGAACGTGCACCAGAAGTATAATAAGTAAGGCTTACAAAACCATCATCAGCTGAAGACAAGAAAAATTCTCGCATTTCTTTAGAATCCATTACATTATAAAAATCTGATGTGTCTTCAAAAATATAAGGTAAACCAAAAGTATGATAACCTTCATTATAAGTTGCAAGACCAGGGGCAGAAACTTTAGTCATAGCAATAACACCAGCCATAAGCTGTTCCATTGACTCAGTCTCTGAACCTAACTGACCATTAGGATAAATTTTCACTTGTATTCTGCCATCGGTATTTTCTTCAACCTCTTGTGCAAATTCGGTCATTGCAATATGTACGGTATGGCTTTCACTTAAACCATGAGAAAGTGTTAAAACCATTGGGTTTTCTTTTGTTGCATCACTGCTGTTTGTAACCGTAGAGCTTGAACAACCACATAAAACCATTGCACTTAACCATAGAGCAAATATAGTTTTTGTAAATTTCTTCATGCCTTTTTCTCCTCTTTTTTTATTTTTATTACATACCAAGCATATCAAATTGTTCAAAAGATACCACAAGATTATGATTTTTCTTAGGGTTCTTATAACGGATTTGAACAGATTTTAAGCTTTGGCTATAATACCAACCAAAATCGCATTCTTCAAACTTGCGACGATGTAAGAAATGAGGAATTTCTTGACCATCTAAGCTCACCCAGTAAGGGGATTTTGCACGATTTATCATATCTACATGAATATTTTCTACATTTGTTTTATATTCGCCTTCATTTTCAAAACTTAAAACAGCCTTTTCCCCAGCTTGTAAATTAATATCAGTTTTCAAATAATTGCCGTTTTTATATTCCATTGTAATGCCGTCATCTTCATATAGAGTAAACTGAGCATTTTTATCATTTGAGCAAAGAATTTTAATTGTTTTTGCACTTTGTGTTCTAAGGTTTGTAAGCTTATCCTCACTTGTTACTACAATAGCACCAGAACGAATAAACATTGGTATACTTGATAAATCAACATCAAATGTTATCTTCTGACCGCCTTCATAACATTCTCTGGTGTAGTAATCATAGAACTTTTCACCCTGTGGTAAATAAACTGTTCGAGTTTTTGCACCTTTTTCAACAACATTTGCAACAAGTAATGCATCACCAAACATAAAATCAACGCCTTCATCATATACGTTTTTATCATTTTGGAATGCAGAACAGAGTGCTTCCATAATAGGTAAACCTGTTTTGTTTGCTCTATAAACAAGAGAATATAAATAAGGGCTTAATGTATAACGTAAATTTATAGCGTTTCTAATGATATCTACACAACCTGTATACATCCAAGGTTCAGTAACAGTGTTATCTGTATTTGTTGAGTGAATTGAAAAACGTGGTTGGAAAATACCATTTTGTATCCAACGTACGAATAACTCAGCTTCAGGAGCTGGACCATAAAAACCGCCTATATCACAACCCTGATTAGCAACACCAGAAAGTCCCATTCCAAGTATAGTTGCAATATTATACTTTAAAGCGTCCCAACAGGTTAAGTTATCGCCTGCCCAAGTCTGTGCATAACGCTGAATACCCGCATAACCTGAGCGACAAACAATATAAGGACGTGTATTAGGGAATGATTGATTTATAGCCTCCTCTGTTATATGGCACATAATGCTAGACATAACAGACTTTAACTGTCCAATAGTACCGCCTTTACCCTCAAAGTCACAACGACAATCAGTATCAACAATACTATCATATTCGCAGTTATCATTCCATACAGAGCTTGTACCATAATCAAGTACATGTTCTTTTAATAACTCTTTCCAATACTCACGTGTTTCTGGCTTGGTAAAGTCAGCAAATACACCCTTACCGCCCCACCAAGTGCCTACACCTGCTTCATCACTATCGCTTGCACGAACAAAAATATTTTTCTTCTTCATTTCCTCAAGCATTGGGTGAAGTAATAATATACCTGGTTTAACATTTGGAGAAACTCCGACGCCTCTTTCTTCCATCTTTTTAAAGAAATCTGCTGGGTCTTTAAAGCGTTTTTTATTCCAAGTGAAAACACATCTTTTAATTCCTTCTTCGGTTTCAACTGTGCAATAACCAGAAGAGAGTTGGAAACCATCAACAGGAATTTGTTCTTCTATTGTGGTGTCGATAAAATCAATTATTGCATCATCACAATTTTCATCAAGTTCTGGATAATACATAGAGCTTCCTAAATAACCAAGGGAATAACGTGGAAGCATTGCAGATTTACCAGTTAAATCTGTATAACGCTCTACAACTTGTCTAATTGATGGACCAGCAATTAAAAATAAATCAATATCGCCACCATCTACTCTATAACGGCTGTGAGGTTTCCAGTAGTTGCTTCTCTCACGTCCCATATTAAAATCACATTCATATGTATTGTGATAAAAATAACCTATTGCTTTTTGAGTGTGACGGCTAAGTTTTATATAAAATGGTATATGCTTATAAAGTCCATCGGTTTCTTTTGGATTATAACCCATTGCATCGGTTGCACGAATGGTCATAAATTTTTGACATTTGTTAAAATCTCCTGATTTTTCACCAAAACCATAGAAACAATCATCATTGGAAATTTCACTTGTATGAATTCTTCTACCATTGCTATCAAGCATATATGCAAGGTCAACAATATCTGCATGAAGTAATGTATTATCTAAATCATAAACACAAATTCTAAAAGGTTCTTTTTCAATTACAACTTTTAGTTTTTTACCTTCAATAATAGCTGTATTTTCCTTATCTGTTAAAACCGCATCACTAGGTGTTATACGTGTTCTATAACCCTTCATAAAATTGTCCATGCGGTCTTGCCAAGCGGTTGTAACTAAACAATAAGACTCTTCAGCAAAATCAGAATTAAAACCTGCACGAATTCTAACAATATCATCAGTTACAAACATAATACGAATTTGTGCACCATTTGTTTCAACTGCAAAATATGTATCTTTCTTTAAAATGCTTATAGCTTTAGTAGATACTTTCATTTATACTTTCTCTCTTTCATTGATTTTCGTTATGTGAAACATTGTAAGAAAAAAGCAAGTGCAAAACAAGATAATAATTGTTATAAAATCGCTTAAACTTGACATATCTTGCACTAGTTATTATAATAAAAAACAGTATTTATGTAGCTTAAACAAATAGTTTGTTATAAATTTATCTATTTTGCTAAAAGGAGATTTAATATGATTGATAAGGCTGCAAGCTATATGAAAGAGGGAAATTCTGTCGCTTGTGAAAAAATTTGTGGTGTTAATGATAATATGATTAATGCTCATTATCACGATTTTTTCGAGATTTATTATTTAGATAAGGGTGAAAGAAATCATGTAATTTACAATAAGCTATATAACATAAAAGCTGGTGAACTTGTAATTTTTGCCCCTTATGTTATGCATTATTCTTATGGTGATATTGATATACCATTTGACAGGACGGTTTTATATTTTAGACCAAATAAAATAATATCTAAAAGTTTACTTGAAAATTTAAAAAATGGAACTGGTGTTTATAATCTTGATGATAAATTAAAAGAAAAAATCAAAGATATGTTAGCTCTTATATTAAATGAACAGAAAAACATCAATAAATATAATAAAGAATATATGTCATTACTTTTAAATCAACTGCTTATAGAAATAGTAAGACATGTTGAAAACCCAATAAAAGCAGAAAAAAAAGAGCGTTTTTCTGAGGTTATAACATATTTACATGAGCATTATCAAGAGGATATAAAACTAGATGATATTGCAAAGAATTTTTTTATAAGTTCTTATTATCTATGTAGAGAATTTAAAAAATATACAAATACAACGATAATTACATATTTAAATACTATTAGAATAATGTATGCACAACGAAAACTCATAGAAACAAAACTTGCTATAACTGATATAAGTCAACAATCAGGTTTCTCAAATGTTACACATTTTAATCGTGTATTCAAGAAAATAACAGGTTTTTCACCATCTGAATATAGAAAGTATACATTAGCCAGATATTAAAATAAAAGAATAATCATTTATAGTATCATATCTGCTATGGAAACATTTTTAATTTTATTATTCTAAATTCTGCATAATAAAGTCACCTCAAGCTTTGAAATCACTATTTATATTAAAAGTAATAGTAAATATGCACTATATATAAATTGATTTGTTGTGAAAGTATCTAAAAAAGGCGTAATATATAATATTTTATTGACATATTTTTTTAGTTATCATATAATTATACATGTAAATAGGGTTGTTACTGGTTATGCAGGCTATACCGTTGCAAAAGGGATTTTTGTATCTTTTTAGCATATGGTATTTTTTTATGCCAAAAATGCTTATAAAGATATAATTAGTAGGTGAAAAGCGGTGAAAATAGAAAAGATTATCAATAATAATTTGGTTCGTTCAATAAATGATAAAGGACAACATGTCATTTTAATGGGTTGTGGTATTGGCTTTCAGAAAAAGGTTGGTAGTCAAGTTGATGAAAGCAAGATAACTCAAATATACACATTGCAAGATAAAAGCAGTAAACTTGAAGAGCTTTTAACAAGAGTTCCAGAAGAACATATAAAAACAGCAAATGAAGTTATAAATTACATTAAATCTTCACTTGGTAAAAAATTAAATGATAATATCTATATCACATTAACAGACCATATTTCTTTTGCAGTTGAGCGTTTTAAAAAAGGTATAGTAGTAAAAAACGCTTTACTTTGGGAAATACGCAGGTTTTATAATCATGAATATCTTATAGCTAAAGAGGCTTTACAAATTATAAAACGTAGACTTAATGTGGAACTTCCAGAAGATGAAGCTGGTTTTATTGCTTTGCACATTGTAAACGCTAGTATGAACTCTGTGGATTTGGGAATAACCACAGAAATGACAAAAGTTATAGATAGAATATTATCTATTGTAAAATATCATTTTAAAGTTGATATTGATGAATATTCTTTGCATTATGAAAGATTTTTAACACATCTTAAATTTTTTGTGCAAAGGGTTTTCACAGATGCTGAAATTGATGAACCTGATAAAGGTTTTTTACTTGTATTAAAAGAACAATATAGAAATGAATACCTTTGTACTTTATATGAAAGAATATAATAAAGAATTAACCGAAGATGAACTTATTTATTTAACAGTTCACCTTAGAAGAATAACATCTAATAATTAGGGATTGTTACTATTAAATCGTAGTCTATACCCGAGCAAGACAAGATTTGTTTTGTTTGGGTATTTTTTTATTCTAAAAGCCAAATAAAAAGGAGGAAAAAAGAAGATGGATTACAATCAGTTAGCAAAAACCATACTAGATTTAGTTGGTGGCAAACAAAATGTTAGCGGTTTAACCCATTGTGCAACTCGACTTCGTTTTAATCTAGCAGATGAGAGCAAAGCACAAACAGAACAATTAAAAAAGACAAAAGGCGTTATGGGTGTTGTAGCAAGTGGCGGTCAATATCAAGTTATTATTGGAAGTGATGTTGCAAGCGTTTACAAGCCTATAATAGGATTATGCGACTTAAAAGACACAAAAAGTCAAGAACCAGAAGAAGATAAAAGAAATTTAGGTGCAAAGTTTATAGATACTATCTCTGGATTTTTAAGTCTGAAAAATAAACTGTGTAAATGGAATTAACCCAATGAAATAAACTACACTAAATACAGTAAGAAAATATCA
>CALWUO010000066.1 GCA_944384745.1 uncultured Butyricicoccus sp. | reverse complement strand
GTTCTTGTGCTGCTTGTTCTTGAGCTGCCTGCTGTGCAGCGGCTTGCTCTTGTGCTATTCTTTCTTGCTCTGCTTTCTCTGCGGCAAGTCGCTCTTGTTCTGCTTTTTCAGCCGCTGCTTTTTCTTCTGCGGCTTTTTGCTCGGCTGCTACTCGCTCCTGTTCTGCTTTTTCTGCTGCTAAGCGTTCCTCTTCAGCTTTCTTTTCTGCTTCAGCTTTTTCATCTTGTGCAGATTGATTGTCTTCTTGCTGGGTTTGACTGATTGTTTTAGAGTTTTGGTCCAACGATGAGTTATTATTTTTATTATCTCCGTCTTGTGAACCAATAGCACCAATAATAATAATGACTATAATCCAAAACCAAATTTTCTTATAAAACGGTTTTTTGACTTTTGGCTTATTCTTCATTTTTACCCCTCCTGCGATTGACATTATTCGCTAATCTTATATAATATTGTTAGAAGTTGCTTATGACTTCTGTTTTTTATCCTGCCTTAGTGTAACGGACTATGGCAGGATTTTTTTCATTGATATCACTTATCTTTGTTTTATACATTATTTAAGCAGTTAGGTTAATAATTGAGAGTAATATAAACATTGCGAAAACTGCTATTTGCCAACGCTTTTTGTAGAAAGGTTTTGTATCATCTTTAGATTTTACACAATAATGCATACCTAAACAACCTATTATGGTAAAAACGAATCCTGTTAATAAATCGGTGGCGGTAGCAATAAGTCCTATAATTATCATTAAAGCAAATAAAGCTTTCAATAATAATAGGTAAGACGATTTATCTTTAGATTTTTTAGAGGTATTGGTTTGAACTTTTTTGGAATTATTATTTATAGTTTTTTGGACATTTGAGTTATTTTGTTTTTTAGTTTTGGTCTTGCTATTTGTTCCAACAGTATGAGTATCAGTATAACTTATACCAGTTCCAGGTATACTTATGCTTTTAGTTACCTTACCTTTACTATTAACAGATACCCTAGCATTTTTGCTTCCTACAGATAAACCAATACTTTTTTTATTAACATTGAGTTTTACTCCAGGAGCGATTTTAAAACTTTTTCTAAATCTAAATCCCATAATTTTTACCTCGATATTTAACTTAATTAGCGTCTTTTATATATTTTTGTTTATACTCATAAAAGCATTGCTCTATGCAAGGTCTAAATTTTTCAGAAAGTTTTTTATTAAGATTAGAATCAATGTTTATAAAATTTAATCTTTTAATAAATGATTTTAATCTATTTTTAGAACACTCTTTAGAAACATTGAAATTATTGGTTAGGTCTTTGATTTTGATACTTCCTTTATGCACAAGTATGGAATATAAAACCGCCTCTGGAACAATTAACTGACCTGCAAAAACATTTGCTTCTTGTTCTTGAATGCGTCCATCTGTTTCGTGTTCAAGATATAAATGCCCTAGTTCGTGAGCTATTCCCCAGTTTCGTCTTGCTATATTAGTTTCTGTTTCATCATAAAGAATGACATTACATCTGGAATATTTTAAAACTAAACAGCCGTCAAAGCCGTCACAAGTAAAATCATTTATATGTCGTTTAGTCACTTTTGCGTAGTGCTGTACAGAATCTATCTTTACAGGAATATCTATATCAAAATCAATGATATTTATAAATAAGCTATCTAAATCTTGCTTTAATAATAATTCAGTTGCTAAATGTCTTGCTTTTTTAAAATTTGGTTTACAATGGGTGTCAATATTCATTTATCCTCCTTTGGAATCCCTAACGCATCAAGATAAACATCAATACTATCTTCAAAATTCTTTATAAGTTTTTCTCTCTTATCATCTGGTATTTCATCTAAATGTCTAGCCAGTAATTTTAATTTTTGTTCGGTTTTGGTTTCAGAGTTTAAACCATTTAAATCAGAAGTAGCGTTTTCGTTAACGTCATAACCTAAAAGCCATTCTTCATTTACTTTTAAGGCAAGAGCTAAGACTTTTAATTTTTCAGCACCAGGTTTAACCTTACCACTCATATACTGGCTTAAATCGCTTTTACCTAGCTTTACATCAAATTTTTCACAAAAAGGTTTTGCTAATTCAAGTATATTAACTTGTTTCAAATCCCGTTCTTCCATTATTTTTTTTAATCTTTCAGCTATACCTTCTTTTTTCATTTTTATCACTCCTTGAATATATATTAGCATATATTGAATGTAAGTTCAATGCATTGATAAAAAAATAAAAAAAATTGAACTTTTGTATTGACAAATAAAAAAATAAGTTTTATACTCATTGTAGTTCAAAAAATTGAACAGGAGGTGATAACAATGCCATATGATTATTCTAAATTGCTTGGGCGAATTATAGAGAAGTTTGGCACTCGATATAGATTTGCACAAGCGATAGAACTGTCTGAAAGAACAGTTTCTTTAAAGCTAAATGGTAAAATTGGTTGGAAGCAAGAAGAAATAGCGAAGATTTGCGAAGTTTTAGAAATAGACCCATCGAAAATACCAGATTATTTTTTTACCATATAAGTTTAAGATTTTGAACTAAAAGGAGTTTTTTAAAATGAATGAATTGAAAATTATCGACCAGCGTGAAGTGCTTGGTAAAGTCTTCCGTATTTATGGTACTTTTGACAATCCTCTGTTTTTGGCAAAAGATGTTGCGAACTGGATTGAGTACGATGTTTCTAGCATAAATAAAATGCTGAATAGTGTTGACCCAGAAGAAAAGGTTCGGAGTATTGTTCCGACCCTTAGTGGTGATCAAGAAATGTGGCTTCTTACTGAAGATGGCATGTATGAAGTTCTGTTTCAAAGTCGTAAACCTATTGCAAAAAGGTTTAAAAAAGAAGTAAAGCAGATTTTAAAAACCATTCGCAAAACAGGTGGTTATATTCCAACCACTTCACAAATGAGCGAACAGGAAATAATGGCTAAAGCGGTTCAAATTTCTATGGCAACTATTGCACAGCAAAAAGATGCAATACTGGCACTTGAAAATAGAAATGCAATACAGGAACAGATTATTCATGAAATGCAACCAAAGGCAGATTATACAGATATGATTTTACAATCTAAAAGCGTTGTTAATATAAATCAGATTGCAAAGGATTATGGTATGACCGCCCAAGAAATGAATAAAATTTTGCATGAAATTGGTATTCAGTATAAACAAGGCGGTCAGTGGTTGCTTTACAAGAAGTATCATAGCAATGGTTATACACATTCTGAAACTTTTAATATTACCCATAGAGATGGTACTCCTGATGTGGTCATGAACACTAAGTGGACACAAAAAGGCAGATTGTTCCTTTATGAAAAACTTAAAGAATATGGTTACTTGCCAATGATTGAGAGAGGGGCATAATATCATGAAACTAATCAAAAACAAAGAGGTTCGTGAGATTTTGCAAGTAAGTTCAGCAAAAGCAAGTTCTATTATTCGTCAACTTCAAGCTGAGATGGAAGAACAGGGATACTTAGTTATTTCAGGTCGTATACCAGAGGAATATCTCAGAAAGCGTTTTATGCTTGAAGATGAACCAGATACTAAAGAGGATAAAAAGAAGTGAAACAGCTTAGACTTGCAATTCGTTGCTTTTTGCTGATGATTATAGCGTTTGGTTTTCTTTCAGCACTTGTAATGTGTATTTGGTTTATAACTTCTATTCCTAGATATGTTTCGATTTTAGGCGGTATTGTTGGTGCTGCTTGGTGGGTATATAGAATTGTTAGTCACCAAATTGACAGTAAATAAAAAAATAAGACCTTGAGGAATAACTCCAACAAGGTCACAAAACAAAAAACTCACTTATATAATAGCCCAAAGGAGGGGCAAAATCAATGGTTAATATGAAACTTTTACAACTGAATATCAGAAATTTTAAAGGCACAGCTAAACTTGACTTAGCTTTAGAGGGTAATAACCTTACTGTTTCTGGTCGTAATGGCATAGGTAAAACCACTATTTTTGATGCTATGTCTTGGCTTATGACAGGCAAGGACAGCAAGGGCAATCAGCCAGAGAGTGAGGGTTTTCAGATTAAACCTCGTGAACCAGATGGCACTGTTAAGTCTGGTGTGATGCCAACTGTTACCGCTGTTTTTGATGTGGGTACTGATAGACCGTTAAAGCTAGAAAAGACTTTCAAGGAAAAATGGGAGAAAAAGCGTGGACAGGCTAACCCAGTTTTCAGCGGTCACACAACTGAATATCTTATTGACGATATCCCACGAAAAGAAAGCGAGTTTAAAAACATTTTATCTGCTTTTATTGATGAAAATACGTTTAGATTACTTACTGATGTTTACCGCTTTCCAAATGGTCTTAAATGGCAAGAACGCAGAGCAATTTTGTTTGATTTGTGTAATATAAGCACCGATAGTGAACTTATGGCACAAGATAGCCGATTTGCACCGCTTTTAACTGCTGTTGGTCAATGGTCGGTTGATGAATACAAGACGGGCCTTAAAAATCAGCGTAGAAAGGTAAATCAAAATCTTGAAGCATTGCCTATAAGAATTGATGAGGTTTCAAACTCTATTGCAGACCTTGCAAACATCGATTTTGATAGCTTGCAGAAACAGGTAGACGAGCAAGAAAAGGTTATTGAGGGTTTGCAGTCTAAACTTGTCGAGATTGATAACAATACCGCTATGATTAGCATGAAAAATCAACTTGAAAGTTTACAAAATCAGCTTGCAAAGCTTGAAAATGAGAATATAACACATAGACTGAGCCAACAAGTTCCACAAGAGGATAAAAGACAAGTGGTTCAAAAGGAAATTAACTTGCTAAAAAGTCAGTTGGAACATGAACAAAGTCAAATGGTATTGTTACACGCTCAAATTAACAATGCTAATTCATTGCTTGAGAAATATCGTATACAGTGGAAAGCGATTGCAAAAGAGCAATTCAGCGGAAATACTGTTTGCCCTGCGTGTGGTCAGAGCTTGCCAAAGGATAAAATACAGCAGGCAATAGAACATTTTAACAATGATAAAAAATCAAGACAAGATAGGCTGTTATCTGACAGTCAGCTTGTAAAGCAAAATTTAGCTGACAATGAATCAGCTCTAAGACTGCATGAACAAAATGCAGAACAATTAAAAGTAAAACTTGCTGAAATGACCGAATTGCTTAAAAATACTCCAGAAATACAGGCACAAGTTATAGAGGATTTACCGAATTACGCAGAAGATAACATGAAACTCAGAGTTGAAATAACAAAAACAAACAGTGCTTTAACGGTTATTGCAAGTGATGTTTTAAAACATAAACAGGACATAAATGCTGAACTTCAAAACGCTAAAAATCTGTATAGTGATTTGCTTTCACAGCTTGCAAAAAAAGACGAAATCAGCAAAGCAAATGCAAGAGTTGAAGAACTCAATGCAGAACAACGCACTGTTTCAGCAGAGCTTGACCGTATAGACAGTATGCTTGCATTGTGTGATGACTTTGCAAGATATAAGGTTGATAGCATTACATCAGCTATTAACAGTAAGTTTAGCCTAGTGACATTTAGACTTTTCAGAGAACAAATAAATGGCGGTCTTGAAGACTGTTGTGATGTTATGCTGGACGGCAAACCATATGGCACAATATCGGACGGTGAGAAAATAAAGGTCGGTATTGATATAGTACAGACATTAACTAAACATTTTGATGTACAAGTACCGCTGATAGTGGACTGTGCTGAGAGCGTGACAGATTTCCAACAAACAACCTTGCAAACGATTAGACTAGTTGTAGCAAATACTGATATGGAGGTACAAAATCAATGAGTTTGAAAATCAAAAAGACAGTTATAAACACTGTTCCACCACTTGAAGATAATAGTTATACAGCAGTATGTACAGCAGTTATAGACCTTGGCGAACAGTATACTCAGTTTGATAAGCAAAAACAAGGCACTTATAAACCACAGTGTATGTTTATTTTTGAAATACCAGACGAACGTGTGGAAATTGATGGAGAGAGTAAACCACGTTGGATTTCAAGCAAGCGTTTTACAGCGTTTTTAAGCGAAAAAAGCGGTCTTTTTAAATTCCTCACTTCATGGGGCAACAAAGACATTGAGAATATCGACCTTGCTAGTGTGCTTGGTCGTGGTGCAGTGCTTACCATATCGCAAAAGGAGAAACAGGACGGTACAAAATATAACAATATAGAGGGTATAGCAGGACTTCCTAAAGGCATACCTGAACCAAAACCAGAAAGTGAATTACTTGCTTTTGATGCAGATGAGCCAGATATGGAAGTTTTAGAAAAACTGCCTACATGGATACAAGATATAATAAAAAAATCAACTCAGTTTGCAGAAAATCCAACTATGGAAGAGGTTACACCACCAGAACCATCAGGGGATAGGCCTAATAAACAACAGTCCAATGAGGACGATGGAGAGGAGTGTCCAATTTGACTTTTACTTCTCTTGCAAGCAGTTCAAAGGGCAATTCTTATGTTGTGAGTGATGGTGAAACAACATTATTGCTAGACTGCGGACTAACAATCAAAGAACTTCAAAAACGTTTAGGCTATAACCAAGCAGGCATCACCGCCTGCTTGGTAAGCCATGAACACAATGACCATGCAAAGGCGGTCAGTCAGCTTTTAAAGCGTGGAGTGCCTGTTTATATGTCAGAGGGAACAGCGGTTTCACACAAAGAGGATATGAGTCTTGCAAAGATAGTCAAAGCTGGTGTTAGTTTTGAAATAGGCAAGTTTTGGATTTATCCATTTAATGTATTTCATAATACCGCTGAACCTCTTGGGTGGCTTATACATGATAAACGCACTGATGAAACACTGCTTTTTGCGATTGATACCGCAAATATGAATGT
Organism: uncultured Butyricicoccus sp.; assembly: GCA_944384745.1. Classification (GTDB taxonomy): domain Bacteria; phylum Bacillota; class Clostridia; order Oscillospirales; family Butyricicoccaceae; genus Butyricicoccus_B. The sequence continues at coordinate 2,797 of CALWUO010000066.1, read as the reverse complement.
AATTGCTAAAAATCTTGATTATATAGCTATTGAATGTAACTTTCAGAGCGAGCTTTTAGAAGAAAGCTATACACCAACACTACTTACTGAGCGTATCAAAAAGAGTCATTTTGAGCTTGAAAAGCTTATTACTTATCTTAAAAAACTGGATTTAAGCAGTGTAAAAAAGATTTGGCTTATGCATTTAAGTAGTCATCATACAAATGAAATGCAGATTTTAAAGCGTTTTAGTGAGGAATTTCCATGTATAAATGTTGAAATTTGTCCAGAATAGCACTGAAAGGAGGGGCAAACAATGCCAAAAAAATATTATTGGTTAAAACTTAAAGAAGATTTTTTTGATGATGATACCATTTCATTTATAGAAGAACAGGAAAATGGTGTTTATTACGTCAATTTTTATCTTAAATTGTGCTTAAAAAGTGTAAAAACAGAGGGAAAGTTGATAAGGCTTATAGGAGAAAATTTGATACCTTATGATGTTAAATCACTTTCTAAGTTAACTGGAGTTCCAGTTGATACTGTTGTAGTTGCAATGAAACTTTTTGAGAGTATAGGACTTGTTAAAATACTCGAAACGGGTGAAATTTATCTTTCTCAAATCAATGAACTTATTGGCACTGAAACGGATAAGGCTAGAATTATGCGACAAAAAAGAGCAGTTCAAAAGTTAGATGGTAACAATGTTACCACGATGTTACCTCAATGTTACCCAGAGAAAGAGAAAGAGGAAGAGAAAGATAAAGAAAAAGAAATAGATAAAAAGAAAGAGGAAGAGAAAGAAGATATTTCCCTTTTCCTTTCCCTTTATTCAAATTCTTTTTTATCTATTTTTAAGAAAAAGCCTAACAAGTCACATCTAACAGCAGTTAAAAACTTATATATGAATGGTAAATCACAACAAACAATACTAAATGCACTAGAAAGTGTTAAAGGTAAACATATAGATGAACCAGAGCCATATGTATATAGTGTGATTAAGGCATATAAGGGCGGTGAGTTAAATGCAACTGAATGCAAGAGCAATACTGGACATGATGACAACAAATATGGACTTAATGTCACGGTACTTTAATGACGAGCCATCAGAGCAGGAACTTAACAACCGTGAACCAGTGCAGGGCAGAGAGGGCATTGACTGCCCCCTTTGCAATAACTATGAATATACTTGGACTATAAAAGATGGTAAAAGGTGTACACGTGATTGCATTTGTAAGCAAAAACGTGATAGTTATGCCAGAATTAGAAAAAGTGGTCTAATGGGTGAAATTAACCGTTGCACCTTTGAAAGTTATCAAACTTTAGAACCGTGGCAAGAAAAAGCCAAACAAACTGCTCTTGATTTTATCCAAAATGGCAAGTGGTTATTGTTTTCGGGCATTTCTGGTGCTGGTAAAACTCATTTATGTACTGCTATTGCAGGTGAGTTTTTAAAAAATGGCTTAGATGTGCGTTATATGTCTTGGATTGATGAGGCAACAAAGCTGAAAGCACTTGTAAATATGCCAGAAGAATATGACAAGCTGTTAAATGATTTAAAAAATTGTAAAGTATTATACATTGATGATTTCTTCAAGGTGCAAAAAGGTGCACAGCCAACACCAGCAGATGTAAAACTTGCATTTAGCATTTTAAATTATCGTATGCGTAATGTTGAGCTTATAACCATGATAAGCACAGAATGGACCATAACACAGCTTATTGATATTGATGAAGCTCTTGGAAGTCGCATTTATGAAGTATCTAAAGATTATATATTAACATTTAGTGGTGATAAAAACTGGAGGCTAAAACATGACACTCATTGAGAATACAAAACAAAGAACAACACCTTGCATGGTGTGTTAAGTTGATGAGTTTTAAGGGGTTGGACTATGACAAATAATGAAAGAAAATTAGTTAGCGGTTGGGTTAAAGCAAACGTTACACCATGTAAAACAACAAGCTGGAAAATTAATGATTTTACCGTATCTAAAGCATTAGCTAAAGATACAGGTATAATTTTACAACACAAAGAAATAGATAATTTTATGCTATTAAATGGATTTAAAATAAAAAAAGTCAAAAATTCATCAAGATATTTAGCTAGTATAAAATCACCTTTTTTATCAGAGTTTTTACCAAAGAAAACAAACAAAAAAGTATACGGTTTCTGGTATGGTAATGAAAATTTAAACGGCAATGAAAAATATACTTATGTTCTAATAAACGATTTAATCACTACTGCACAAGTAAAAGATTTAATCATCAGTGCAGCAGTGAAATTTGAAATAAGCAACGAGGAAACTGCAAGAAATTATTGTAATGAATTTTTAAGAGGTGCAAAAGGTGCTAAATTTCCAAATGCACCATACTTAAATGGTAATTGCACACCATTAGAAGTTTATTATGAAACACTTTTACATCTATATCGCTATGCAAGAGCAAAATATGATAATTTGCCTAATTTGAATTAGTTTAACTAAGGAGGAACAATAATGTTAAATAAGGCTATACTTATTGGTCGCTTGGTTCGTGAACCAGAAATGCGATACACTCAAAACAACACGTCTGTTACATCTTTTACCCTTGCTGTCAATCGTGATAGAAAAGGTCCTAACGGTGAACAAGTGGGAGATTTCATAGACTGTGTGGCATGGGGTCGTCAAGGCGAGTTTGTCAAGCAGTGGTTTACAAAGGGTATGCTCGCTATTGTTGTTGGTCGTATTCAGTCCCGTCAATGGGAGGACAAAAACGGAAATAAGCGTACAACCATCGAAATAAATGTCGATGAAATGCAATTTGGTGAGACCAAAAA
>CALWUO010000065.1 GCA_944384745.1 uncultured Butyricicoccus sp. | reverse complement strand
AGCTTAAGCAATAAGAAGGCTAACAACCTAACTGGTTGTTAAGTATATTAACCAATTTATATTGTAGTAGAAAGGAGTAAAGCAATAAATGAACGAACGCATAATGGCGATAAGAAAAAGTTTAAAATTAACACAAGAAAAGTTTGCAGAAAACATAGGCTTAACTAGGAATTTCGTTTGGATGATTGAAAAAGGCGAAAGAGTGCCAAGTGAAAGAACAATAGCTGATATATGCAGAACTTTCAATGTGTCTTACGAATGGCTTACAACAGGTCAAGGTGAAATGTTTACAGGTGTTGCTGACACTGCTATTGATGCACTTGCAAAAGCTTATAATCTTGATAATATTGATAAAGAAATAGTATCTGCTTATGTCAAGATGAACCCACAAGAACGTAAAGCTTTGACAAATTTTATTAAAAGCCTTATCAAATGAAAAAAGCCGTCATTTGACGGCTTTTTCTATGCTCCATAGACGAAAATTCTTTCGATATTTTTATAAATGATTGATAATTGCTTATCGTTAGCTATTTTTAAATATTCCATAATGCATTCCATATCTGTTGAGCATTTTTCTAATATCGGCATTTTAGAGTATTCTGGCACTTCTTTATTCTTTTCTGTCATATCATTACCTAAACTTTCTATATTTTACTTGTTCAGCCAAACAGTGACTAAATTATACAATACAAAAACTTAAAAATATATACTCAAATTTAACAATATTTTTTATTAATATTGCACAAAAATATAAATACATTTTCACAAAAATTTAAAAATAGCATTGTATTATTTAGCAAAATATAGTATTATTTCGGTGGTATTAATATAAAAAATATTACGTTTATAATTAAATTTAATCTGTAAAGAGTGTGAAAAAATGGGATTATTCGACTTTTTTAAAAAGAATTTTAATCAATCTATTGAAACTCAAACTTTTACCCATAAACAATTTGTTTTAAGTAAAATACAATTTAAAGATGGATATACAAGTCCATCTGGTGGGTATAGCAACACTGCACGATTTGAAATTGTAGGAACAAATCCAAAAACTGGACGAAAAAACAAAAGAGAAGTTACTGCACCAACAAAAGCCGATGCAATTATAAAAGCTGAAAAAGAATTCAATTTCACTAATATTGAAGCTGTATGTATACCTTTTGATAAACCAACTGAATCACAGCTTGAACTTGCAAGAAAAATTCATGTATTTATTCCGCAAGATGCAGATAAAGATGATGTTGCTTGTATTTTAAGCCGTATGCTTGATGGTAATAGAAGTCCAGAAGATGCAGATTTTAAACCACTTGATGGTTGCAATCAAAAATTGGCAGATTATTTACAATCACAAGGTGTTTATTTTTCTGCTTACATCTCTCAAGCACATGCATGGAATATAGTAACAAATATTGGTTTTAATACAAAAGAGAGATGTAAAATATATGCTTATTGTATTTGGTGTTATTTAAACAAGGAAAATTTAGATTTTCATATTGGACACCCAAAAGATTTTTTATTTGATTTATTTGCTGATGATTATTACAACAATCAAGAATTTTTAACTTCTCTAAATACAAAAAGTTCTTATAATTTTTATAATCCTAACAGTAATGAAAAAACGGTTAAAATCGTGAAAGAGTTTTTTAAACAACAAAATCAAATGTAATTGAATTTTTATATAAATTAAACTTACAATGTTTCTTATTGATACTTTATATCAATTAAGATAAAAAAATAATTCTATAAGATTGATAATATCAATCGCAGGAGGGTAAAAACATGAAGGACAATCAAAAAGTTAAAAAGCCATTTTATAAGAAAATTTGGTTTTGGGTAGTCGTAATTATTATTATTGGTGCTATTGGCTCACAAGGGGGAAGTAACAAAGATGATAATTCATCACTAGACCAAAATTCTGCAACCAGCAGTCAAGCTCAGTCCGCTGAAGATACTCAAAACAACACAGAAGAACCTGCTGAACCAGAAGACAATATTCCACAAGAATATAAAAACGCTCTAAAAAAAGCTGAAAGCTATAGTGAAAACATGAATATGTCAAAGCAAGGTATTTATGACCAGCTAACATCTGAGTATGGTGAAAATTTCCCTGCTGAGGCTGCACAATATGCCATTGACAACTTACAAGCAGATTATAATGCAAATGCTTTATCTAAAGCTGAAAGTTATAGTGAAAATATGCATATGTCAAAACAGGGCATTTATGACCAGTTAGTTTCAGAGAATGGTGAACAATTCACTCCAGAAGAAGCTCAATATGCAGTTGATAATCTGGTAACTGATTATAATAAAAATGCACTAGAAAAAGCTAAAACATATTACAACGACATGAGCATGTCAAAAGATGCTGTAAGAGAACAATTAATTTCTGAATATGGTGAAAAATTTACAGCTGAACAGGCTGATTATGCAATAGCAAATCTAGGATAAAAAAACGAAGCTCTATCTTAATAGATAGGGCTTTTTTAGCGTCAATATATTAATTCAAAGAAAAACAACATTTAAACTAACTTAAATAAAAGTTTTAGTTGCAGTGTTGTTTTATTTTATTGCTTTAAAAATACAAGTTCTTTTTTCTCATAATATAGAAATTAGTACATCTAGTACATCTAGTACATGTACTTTATAAAAGTTATAAAAATATATATAATATAGTATAAAATAATTTTTTTATTATTTTTGCAATATTTCATGTACTACATGTACTAACTAAAAAAATATATAATTAAATCAACTTTTAAATGGCTAAAAAAATAAAATATTACAAAATTACTGAACTAAATATTAAATATTAGCTAGTACATGAGATGTAAAAACTCATGTACTACTCATGTACTAGTCATGTACTAATCATGTACTAATTACAAACAAATGTTCGTTTTTTTAAAATGCAAATAATAATTATTATTATTTATAAAAAATCTCATGTACTACATGTACTAATTTTAGACGCTCATGTACTACTCATGTACTAGTCTTGTACTAATAAAAAAAGAACTGCAAGTTCAATGTGTTGCAGTTCTAATTATATTTAATTTAATGCATTATAAATTCTCTTAGGCAACATTCTAACTCTTTGTTGTTTGCCATCAATGCTTTTACGTTCTGCTACAATTCCGATTTTATCAAGAATTTTACCTAATTGCTTTACATCATAATGACGTAATACATCATGCTCCATTTTAAACTGTGATATAGTCATATAAGCCATTCTATAATTGACATTATTTTTTGTTTCGTCAAGTATATCAAGAATTTCATCTTCACCTTTTGCAGGTTTTTCACATTGTCTATTGCGTTCTTCCAATAACTGTTGTTCGTTTTTAGATAATCTAAATCCGTGTAAATTGTGTTTTGCGTATTGTTCCCAAACTTGAACCCATACTTGTAATGCATTTATATTATTAAGTTTTTCTAAATCTATACTTTCAAGCGGAATAGTCCAAAAACGACGATTTCCAGTTGGGTCGATTAAGAATTGTGTACCGTTTACCGTTGCAGCTAAATTTGTTCGTCTAGGTGCTTGTTGGTCCGTTCTGCTATATGGCAAACGATATTCGTCATAAGCATTTGTAATAAAAGCCTTTAACATACCCATATCAGATTTAAGGGTTGTATCGACTTCACCTAATTCAGTTATCCATGTTGTAATGCAACGCCTTTTACTATCTTTATCATAGTTATCTATACTTTGTCCTTCTCTGAAAAATTTAGGCGATAAACTCATTTTACGAAAGAATGATGTTTTTCCTATGCCTTGCTCGCCCGCTAAAGTTAAAACACCATCAGCACCATAAGGATTAGTGCTATTGTTATGTAATAAAGCAAGTCCTTGCCAAAACCATTTTAATATTAGTGTTTTACTTAATATATCATTATCAGCAATACATAAAGAATTATATACATCTTGTAAATGGTCTTTTCCGTCCCATTTAACACTTTGTAATATATCTAATACAGGGTTAAAACGATTGCGTGTTGCTATTACCAATAGGTAATCACTAATTATTTGTTGAGATGCACCTTTGTATTTACCACATAATACACTATAAATCAATGTAGGTAGAGTATTTAATATGTGTTCTGGACTTTCATATTCTTGATAACCATTAACTTCAATTTGATTTGCAATAACATTATATTTTACAGTGATATTTAGTGCTTTCAATTCATTTTGAAGTATTTCGATAGTTAAGTAATCCTTTGTTTTCTTGCTGTCATCACTTGTAGATTGTGTACTTTCAACTTTTTCTTTTAATGCCATAGTCTGAGCATATGCCCGTTTGTCTTGCTTTTCATCAATATCTAGTATATTATATTTAAACTTTGATATTGCTTGTCCTGCGGTTAAATTTTCAGTGAACATAAGCCACTGAACAATGCCAACACCACCTAGAGCTAAACAGGCTTTATTCCCAAAGCTATGAAATTTATTATTTGTAATATGTAGATGGTCGTTGTGACCACATAAGGGACATGGATTTACATAAACTCCACCACTAGCAGGTTTAAACACACTTTCTGGATAAGTTTGTTTAATATAGTCTAATAAATTATAGTTATCTATTGCCCTTTGCAAATCAAAATTATCAATATTAATATTTGTTTGAATTGTTGGAATAGATATAAAATCAACAGTTTTACAATTTTGATTATATAAATCTAAAAATATATGTTTATCTGCTGTGTTATAAGGGTCAACATCTTTTACTAAACCTTTATTAGTGCCTAGAAAACGCTGCACAGCTCCCACAGTGGCATTGTCAGTGTTAGAACCAAAAAGTGATTGATAACCTTTTATAATTTGCTTATATTCATCTTTATTAGTAACAGTTTCATTTAAAGCGGTTACTACTCTAAATCTTTCGCCTTTTTCTCCATGAGAATATGTATAATAGACGATGTTAGCTGGTATATGATAATCTTTTAGTTTTTTTAACACTTCATTAACGGTTAATTCACCATCAAAATCTAAACCAACTAAATCAGATGATACAAAGTTATTATCACTCATACCACCTACAGCATAGCTTATAGTGAACGCATGACCATTTGTAATGTAACTTGCAAGTTGAATTAAATTAACTTCACAAGCATTCTTAGCAGCTATCATGCGGTTGGTAATAGCCCCCATATAGTTTTTAGGTTTGCTTTTATAACCTTTTTCGTCAATAATAACCTTGACTAACTTTTTTGGGTATGGTACACTTGTACCAGTAGAAAATTTGTTGTTTATCACCGTATAAACATCCTTTCCGACTGCTGTTATTGGGAGTAACGGCAGTCTTTTTAATGCTTAAAAATCTCACGTGAGATTTTTTTAACTTAATGTTTTTTTCAAATTATCACATGTGTTTAATAAAGCTGTTAATTCAGATGATAAGTTATCAATATCATCTTGTAATGCTTTTTTATCTTGTATTTCAGACAAAGATAAATCACATAGTTTACTTAATTGTTTAGATATGTTGTGAACAGAATTGCAGCATTTTTTGACAGTATTTATAGTATTGGTTTTTTCTTGTTTATTAGAAGATTTTTTCTTTTCTTTTTTGATTTGTCTTACTATATATAATGCTGATTGAATTTTATCTTCTAATGGAATATCATCTTCTATTTTTTGAACCTCATCTAGAACTCTATCCTGTAAAATAGAGTTATTTTTTTGTGCCAAAAAATAAGCATCTGTCATAGGCATAGCACCATCATTTATCCATTTAACAATAGTTGGATTTAAACGAAGTAAATCAAGATAACGCAAAATAGTTGCTCTTGATAAACCTGTTTGTTCAATTAGTTGTTCAACACGTTGATGAACACTATTTGGCATACCTGCTCTATCTAATACTTCAGAAAGTGTTTGTAGTTGATAAGCCATATCTAATGGTGTAATAGAACGTTTGTGAATATTTTCGCCTATTAACGCTCTAGCTTCATCTAGTTCTGATTGATAGGTACGTACTTTGCATGGTAAAGTACTAAAACCAAGTTTTTGAGCAATAAGTTTTCTTCTATGACCAGATATAATTCTATAATATCCATTCTCTGATGGAGTTACTATTATATCTTCCCAAAGACCATCTTTTTCAATAGACTTTAAAGAACGCTCAAATTCTTCATCTTCTTTCATTGAAAAACGATTTAATGGGTTGTCTAAAAGTTTATCTACTGGAATTTTACGTACAAGTTCACTGTTTACTTCAGAAGAAATATCGGTTGTTTGTTGTAGGGTGCTAAATAAAGATGGTTTTGCTTTTGCCATTATTGTTTATCCTCCGCTTCAAGACGCTCTAAGATTTCATTTGTTAAATTGAAATAATCTTGACTTCCTATGCATTTTGAATTATAAAAACATAGCGGTTGTAATGTAAGAGGTGCTTTACGGACTTCGATATTTTTTCTTATGTAAGTTTTAAATGCTAAATCTGGCAACATTTTTGGAAATTCATTTATCATTTCTTTATCTAATGAAGAGCCAGTTTCTACAGCAGTCATAAAAATACCTAATGCTTTTAAAGATGGGTTAACTGTTTCTCTAGCTTCTTTTATAGTTTCTAACATAGTTGCATATCCTTCGATTGAGTTTTTATCAACACGAATAGGGATTAGCACATAATCAGTAGAAACTAATACATTTATATTTAGAATTGATTCAAGAGATGGGGAACAATCAAATAAAATGAAATCATAAATATTTGATGGTAGTTTATCAAGTAATCGTTTTAAAACAGTTTCTTTGCCCATAAGCATTTTTTGTAGAGTAACAAATACATTTCCTAATAACGCTCCACCTTGAATAATATCTAATCCATCAATTATTGTGTGACAGATAATATCGTTTATAGTTATATTGGAATCTATAATTGCATCAGCCATATTTTTATTAGGTTCACTGATAATTTTTATGTTCGATGTGGCATTTCCTTGGGTATCCATATCAATAATTAGAACTTTTTTCCCTTGACGAATAAGTTCACCGCTGATATTAATTACTGATGTGGTTTTTCCAGTACCACCTTTTTGGTTCATTATAGCAATTTTAATCATTTTTATCGTTCCTTTTTGTGAGTTCTTCAATTGAGGAAACCTGTTCCATCACACATTCAAGCACAAATTTACTTACTGATAAATTCATTTTTGATGCAGCATTTTTAATTCTATCTCTTTCTTCGTCCGTTGCATATATAAGCATTGAAATCTTGTTATTACTTTTCAAATGATTATCTCCTTTTTCATATTATATATCTTAGTATAATATCATTTAAATTTTTTGTAAATATATAAATGATATTATTATTTATTTTTAAATTTTAAAATAATATCATAAGCAATAATAAAAAAATATAATGAATATGGTTCAAACAATATTTGAAGAAGTCTGATATAGTCTTTTGGACTAAGTATTAGCAAGCAACGAATTAGCACGGACTAATTCAAAAAAGTAGGGGCATTTCTGCCCCTTATACCCCCCAAAATCAACCCGCTTTACAAGAAATGTACAGGCTAAATTTAGATAATAGTTTAGCTTTTTAGAGTTATCCCAAAACACTTTTACAAAGTGTAATAACCCATTATGACACTTTCACTTCGTGCAAAGATGTCCGTGGGCTCTACGAGGTTTATGTGAGGTGTCAAATTGACGCCCCCAATATTTGTATTAAAAATAGAAGTATTGTTGTGTTGTTTTTTTATCCATTTTAGCTTGTTTTTAATCTTGAAAAAGATGGACGTTTACTTTAATACTATTTTTGAATTTTTTCGTCAAATCTCTTTGTGCGTTATAATTATGCTTAAATCTTGATAAAATACGTATTTGCAAATTAAAATATCTTTTTTGTGAAATATGTTTTTCTGTCATAGACACTTTTATTGAAACAAGTTTATGTGATATGCGTGATTACATGATTATTGCTACAATTATAGTTTTAATACTTTTTAAAAAATATCAGATTTAATACAATTGACAAAATTCTTTTAAATCTGAAAGATATGCATGAAAAAAGATGCAGCTTTCACTGCACCTATTTATTATATTTCTCATGTAGGGATTTTATCCAATCTACATACGCCATAACTCTATGCTTTGTATAATACCAAGATAACGCAAGCCAATCATAACACTGGTGTTTCTCTTCCTTAAATTTCTCAAGAGTTTTTTCAATTTTATTCATAATCATATTGGCATGTCCTAGCTCATCGGCACTCATAGCAAGCTCTTTATCTGCTGTGGCTCTGTTTTCATTTTATGTCTAAAGGCATCCATTACATACTTTTTAGAGCAATCCAACTCGGTAAAGATATTTTCATTCATATCCTCTATAAGCTCATGCTCTATGGTGTAATCAGCCATATTCATGATTTCATGTCTGTATTCCATGTTTTTTAGCCCTCCGTGATATATTTGTACATCATTTCTATATCGTTTTTATCTATCTTAAATTCAGTAATCAGTGGAATTTTTACAAGTTCCTTGTGACCGTCCTCAAACATAGGTATCACAGCACGATAAATTTTATCAATGTCAATATTATTTTGTTCATCAATAACATTAAGGATATCTATTGCTGTATTTTTTGAGTATTTCTCAAACATGGCATTTGCATTTGGGACAGCCAAACCAACATAGGTAGCCAATCCTATCTTTTTAACACCAGATAGATGAGGCATAATCTCGGTGTCGATGTACTTAATCATACCATTTACTATATTCTCAAGCGTTACCATAGTAATTTCACTCCTAATTTAGTTTAGGGGCAGCATTAGCCACCCCTTTTTCTTTTCTTTCTACTCTTTTTAGTGCCCTTTTTAGTTTTTGATGTTGTAGCTAACATCGAACTTTGAGGGCTGATTTTTCACGCAGCAGGAGTAGTAGTTGTGGTTGTTGCAGCAGCAGGTGTGATTGTCACGTTACCCCAGCCAGGGCAAACAGAAGTATTAGGAACGACAACTTTTGTGATGCTATTTAGAGTATTAGCAAGACAATTTACAGTAGCTGTAAGAGTGTTGATACCATTGCTTGCAGTTAATGCAACTTCATTGATTTTACCCATAACAATTTGCTGTCTTAGCTCAGCGTTCTGTTCCATGCAATCCATTCTGCCTTTCATCTTAGCTTCACGAACTCGGCTATCAGCAACTTCACGAGTTACCTCACCCAGTTGAGCAGACCATTTGTTATCAAGTTTTTCAGCCATAGCGACAGCAGCCTTATAAGCTTCAGCGGAAGCCTTATCAGAATACTTTTCAGCTTTTAGCTCTGCGATTTCAGCTTGTAACGCATCAACATATGTCTGACCCGCATTACCATGACAGTTATTATAATTGCCACAGTTACCACAATTACCATTGCAGTTGTTACGTACACCAAAAAGATTGCTTAGGATATTGCCACAGCCACTCATCAGGTTAGCAGCAATACCAATAGTACCCAATGCTGTGTTTAAGTTACCTTGAGCTTTCGTTGTAAATTCAGCCATAATTAACACTCCTTTATGTATTTGATGAGTATATTATGACACAAAAAAGAGAGTCTAACATATCATTAAACTCTCGAAAAAATATCAGTTTTCTGTCAAAAAACTATCACAAAACTTTCAATATTTTGTTTTTGATATTTTTAATTTTACGATTTACATTTGACTCGCTGATATTCAATTTTTGACTTATTTCAACTATAGAGTGGTCGCTAACTCTTAAGTTAAAAATATTAAGCTCATCTCTTGTAAAATTGCAAAGTTCTCTAAATTTCTGACATTCAAGTGCGGTAAACTCAACTCTCAAATTCACACGCATCACCTTTTTATAATTCTAATTCTAGTCCCCTTGCTTTTAGTTTTGCTTATTTTCTTGCGTTTTCGCACTATTATCAATGCCATTTATTACGCCTCCTGTATTATTATCTCCTTCAATGTAATTTGCGTTTCCATCTCCAGAATCAACAACGACAGTATTAAACATTGACCATTTATAATCATGATAAACACTCATGCCAATTAAAGCACCAACTAATAAGACTATAAA
>CALWUO010000064.1 GCA_944384745.1 uncultured Butyricicoccus sp. | reverse complement strand
GATTTACGTGGATTTGTTTCCTCTCATATTCATGGTGATGCTGCAATAAGCATGTTTTTACCTGCAATATTCTTTTTAATTGCTTTAGGTATTGCTTTTGCCACTGGCACTTCTTGGGGAACTTTTGGCATTCTTATACCAATAGCTTTTTCTATCTTTGGCACAGATGTTATGCTTACTATAACTGTTTCCGCTTGTCTTTCTGGTGCTGTTTGTGGTGACCATATTTCACCTATCTCTGATACCACAATTTTAGCGTCCGCTGGTGCTCAATGTAAACATATAAACCATGTATCCACTCAAATACCTTATGCTGTCAGTGTGGCTGTTATATGCTTTATAAGCTACATAGTGGCTGGCATAACACAAAATGGTTGGACTGGTCTTATTTTAGGTTCAGTTTTACTTGCAGTATTTGCTGTGGTTATGACAATTAAATGCAAGAAAAAAGTTTAAAAAAAGAGGTCTTGAAATTATGAGCAAACAATATCGTTTAGGTGTTATCGGTGCTGGTAATATGGGTATGGCAATAGCACAAGGCATGGTTAATGCTGGTACTCCTGCTAGTGAAATTATTTTATATAATCGCTCTGAAGAAAAACGCAAACAAAATGCTAAACTTGGTTTTGCTATAAGTGATGATTACACAAAACTTTATACTCAAAGTGAAATGGTATTATTTGCTGTAAAACCTCAGACATTCCCTGAAGTGCTTGAGAAACTTTCAGGACTTGATGCAAAACCACTTGTAATATCTATTGCTGCTGGTGTGCCTTTTGCTAAAATGGAAAAGGCTCTTTCAAGTGATTGCCCTATTATTCGCTGTATGCCTAATACTCCACTTCTACTTGGAAAAGGTGCAACTCAACTTGTTAAAAACTCTGCGGCAACTGACAGTCAACTTAAAACCGTTTTCAATATATTTAACACAATGGGTATAACTGTTGTTTTCGATGATGAAAACAAATTAAATGATGTTATTCCTTTTGCGGGTTCTGCTCCTGCTTATATTTACGCTTTTACTGAGGGTATGTTAAAATCCGCTGAAAAACATGGTATAAACCGTGATGATGCTTTAAAACTATTTTGTCAAACTCTAATCGGTTCGGCTGAAATGATGCTTAAAGGCGATAAAACACCAAAACAGCTTATTGATGCTGTTTGCTCCCCTAATGGCACAACTTTAGAGGCTATGAAAGTTTTATCTGAATGCAATCTTGATGATATACTTGATAAAGCTAATGATAACTGCATTAAACGTGCGTATGAACTTGCAAAATAATACACAAACTATTTATATCTGCTGATTGACAAATAGTTTTGAGTGTGATAAAGTGTTCTCAATAAAACATATTTTAACAGCACTCCTATATTTAAGAGGTGATATAAAAATGAGTAAAAAGAAAAAGTTTGGTCTAGGTCTTGCCCTTACTGGTATTGCGGCTGGTATTGGTGCAGTAGCAGTTGCAATGCTAAAAAAGAAAAAACGTGAGGAAATATATCACGAGGCAGAACTCAAGGCTATGAATGAACTTGATGAGCTTATGTCAGAATCTGAAGATGATGACAACTGCTGTGCTGATTGCAGCTGTTCTAATGATTGCTGTGCAAATGATGAACCAGATGATGAATCTGAAGATGAAATCTATGAGCAAGTTGCAACTGATGAAGATGTTAATGATGAAGTTATCCCTGATGAGGATAATGAGTCTAAACCTCAAGACTAAGATATATGAAAGTGCTTGTGTTTTATGCAGGCACTTTTTAATTTATAAGCATAATGAAAGGACTTTTGTAATATGATTCACTATGAAGGCAGAGTTTTTCGCCCACCATCTGAGGCTTATAGCCTTATTGTACAAGTTACTATTGGTTGCAGTCACAATAAATGCACATTTTGCGATATGTACAAGGAAAAGAATTTCCGTGTAAGAAAACTTGAAGAAGTCAAAGCTGATTTTGATGCAGCTCGCAAACAATATCGCCATGTTGATAGAATTTTCCTTGCTGATGGTGACGCTTTAATGTGTAAACCTGAGCATATGGCGGAAATCTTAAAATATATAAAACAGCTTTTCCCAGAATGTGAGCGTGTAACCTCTTATGGCTCTCCCGCTTCTATTTTATGCAAAAAGCAAGAAGATTTAAATATGTTACGTGAGCTTGGTCTTTCTATGATTTACTTAGGTCTGGAATCTGGCTCTGATGAGGTTTTAAAACGTGTTAACAAAGGTGAAACCGCTGATGAAATAATTCATGCAGGGCTTATGGTAAAAAAAGCTGGTATGAAACTTTCTGTAACATGTATTGCTGGTCTTGGCTCGCTTGAACTTTCTGAAGAACATGCAATTAAAACTGCTGAAGCTCTATCAAAAATGAAACCTGAATATATTGGTCTTTTAACCTTGCTTTTTGAACTTCCTACCCCTCTTATGAAAGACTGGGAAGAAGGTCGTTTCTATCTTATGAACCCTATTGAAATTGCACATGAGACCCTTATACTACTTGAACATATAGACGCTGAAGGTAGTATTTTCCGTGCTAATCATGCGTCAAATTATGTAAATTTAGCTGGAACATTAAATCAAGATAGGGATATAATGTGTAATCGTTTAAGGGCGGCTTTAGATGGAAAGGTTAAATTTAGAAGTGAAGCATTCAGAGCTCGTTAAATATAAGTGTATTTAAATTTTTTATTTTGGTTATTTTGTTTTATTTGACGATTTAATCAAAAATATATGTTTTTTTCGTGAAACCCTATGGTGCTTTATAAAAATATGTGCTACAATGTACGCAGTTGTTAGTTAAGGTTATTTGAATGTTTATATATTATACCATTAGGAGGCATTATGGATTCTATCTCACATACTCGTGTAGCCAATCTTTTACTGGCTTATGTTAAATCAACCTATGGTGTTAGCTTTGATGAAAACGCTTTCCGTTATGGAAACTTAAAACCTGACCTCACAGGAACATATTTTACAAAACGTCATTATCCATCTATAATGTTTGATGAAGTTATGAACAAAATTCGTACATTCTTAAAAAAATATACTATCGAAGAGCATAACGGCAAAGATTTATCAATAGATTTAGGTGAAATTTGCCACTATTTAACCGATTTCTTCTGTTATCCTCATAATGATGATATCTATAATAAGAGTTTGCTTGCTCACTATATTTATGAGAAACGTGTGGCTCTTAGTCTGCGTCGTAAGCTCACAGAACAGGATTTTGATAACTGGGTTCAACCAATTATCCCTCCAGTTTCTGAAGATGCTCTTTTAAGCAGAATTAAATCAATGCATGACCGTTATAAAAATGAAACTGTTCGCCACTGTATTGATAATGATTTAGTTCATATCTGTCAAATTTGTGCTATGTTTGTAACATCTGTTGTTAGTATGAGCTATGTTCCTGTATCTGAGCCAATCACTGCGTCTATTTAATTTTAGCACACTTAACCGCTGGTTAATTCCAGCGGTTTTTTAAATTTTGTTTGCATTTTATTATACATGGCTTTATAATTATATCTGTTATAAAATTTGAATTTTTGGAGTAATTTTATGAAAAAAGGTGTTTTTACTCTTTTTATTATGCTTATTATGCTTTGTGGTTGTTCATCTTTAAAAAATTCATCACAAGATTTTTTTGCTATGGATACCTTTATGAATATATCAGTCTGGGCAAATTCTAAATCTAATGCTGATGATATTCTTTCCAATGCACAGCAAACAGTAAATAAACTTAATAATTCACTTAGCAAACAGATTTCTTCAAGCTCTATTGCAAAGTTAAATTCAGCAAATGGCGAACCTGTAACACTTGATGATGACGCATATAATGCTTTAAAACAAGCTGTTGAACTTGCTGAGTTTACTAATGGTGCTTTTGACCCCACAACATCTGTACTTTCCGATTTATGGGGAATAGGCACTGACTCGCCTAGTGTTCCAACAGATGAACAAATAAACGAAGCATTAACCCATGTAGGATATAAAAATATAGTCTTTCTTGAAAATAATCAAGTTAAACTTTTAAATGGTGCTAAAGTAGACCTTGGCGGTATTGGTAAAGGTTATGCAACCGACTTAATAACTAAAGATATATCAGTATCTATGCTTGCTAGTTTGGGCGGAAATATAGGTGCATACGGTGAAAATCCAAATTCTGATGACGGTTTGTGGTCTATCGGACTTGCAGACCCTGATAATAATAGCTCTTATATAGCAAGTGTTAGAATTAAAGATTTATCCATTGTAACTTCTGGCGACTATGAACGCTATTTTGAACAAGATGGTGTTAGATATCATCATATTTTCAATCCTCAAACAGGCTATCCTGCTCAGAATGAACTTAGAGCTGTTACTGTTATTGATAAAAATTCAACTCGTGCTGATGCACTTACTACTGCATTATTTGTTATGGGGCTTGATAATGGAATAAAATTTTGTAAAGCAAATAATATAAATGCTGTTTTTATAACAAAAGAACATAAAATATATACTGTTGGTTCTATAACCCTAACCCTTGCAGAAGGTGCAGATTATGAAATTATTAAAAGCTCTTAAAAAAGGTGATTTTATTATATTTGCTGTTATATTATTTATAGCTGTTATATGTCTTATCCCTTTTATAAATACACAGTCTGACCAGTTGATATGTGAAATCAGTCAAGATAATAAGATTATAAATAAAATAATATTAAACAAGGGTTATAAAGACAAAATAACTATTGAAACCAAAAACGGAAACAGTGTTATTTGCATTGATGATAATTCGGTTTGGTTTGAACATTCTGATTGTCCTGACCAAATTTGTGTAAATACTGGTAAACTCACACATGCAGGACAAATTGCTGTATGCTTGCCTAATAAAGTTATAATAAAACTTATAGGTCAAGAAAACAAAATAGATGCTATTGTTAATTAAAGGGGGTATTCTATGCGTAAAATTGCACAATGTGGTTTATTAGTTGCTCTTGCTCTTGTGCTTTCGCTTGTTGAAAGACTTATCCCCTTACAGCTTATTGTTCCAATAGCGGGAATTAAACTAGGACTTGCAAATATTGTGCTTTTATTTGCTTTTATAATGCTAGATATTAAACAAACTGCAATTATATTTATATGTAGAATAGTATTATCTTCTATTTTTGCGGGTAGTTTTACAGGTTTTCTATTTTCATTTTTAGGCGGTTTATTGTCTGTAACTGTTATGTATATATTGCTTAAATGGGAAGGCAAATTGTTTTCTTTTTATGGAATTTCTATTGCTGGTGCGGCTTGTCACAATATAGGTCAGATAATCGCTGCTATATTCGTACTTAATAGCGTTTATATTGTAGCTTATTTACCTATGTTACTTATTTGTTCCTTTCCGCTTGGGCTTATTACAGGATATACAGCAAAATTAGTAATAAATCATTTAAAACATTTACACCTTTCAGTATAGTTTTTACTGTTAGGTGTTTTTTGTGATTTTATCACAGAAATAAATTTAATAATGCACTAATATAATTAACAGGAATGAGGTGTTTTTTTATGTCTACATTAAAACGAGCTAAACGTACAGCAATTGTTGATACTTCTCTTTGTGTCGCTTGTGGCTGTTGTAAACGTGTATGCCCCATGAATGCAATCAGCATAAATAAAGGTATTTTTGCACTTGTAAATCCAGAAAAATGTGTGGGTTGTGGTAAATGTGCTAAAGAATGTCCTGCAAGCGTAATAACTATCAAGGAGAATAACTATGAAAATTAAAAAACATTGGTATGATTATTTGTGGATAGCCTCTTTAACATATCTAATTTTAGGCTTTTTTAATATTTTATTTGCATGGCTTGGGCTTATTTGCTTTTTTATCCCGCTTATTATGGCTATATCTGGCAAGGATAAAACATATTGTAATAAATATTGTGGTAGAGGTCAATTATTTAGCTTAATAGGCGGTAGGTTTGGACTATCTAGGAAAAAGGATATCCCCAAATTTATAAAAAGCAAATATTTTAGATATGGTTTTCTAATTTTTTTCTTTGCCATGTTTTTTATTATGCTTTTTAATACCTATTTGGTATTTTCTGGTGCAAGTGATTTAAAACAAGTTGTAACACTTCTTTGGACATTTAAACTGCCTTGGCATTGGGCTTATCATGGAACTATAATTTCTAATGGCGTTGCACAATTCGCTTTTGGTTTTTATAGTGTAATGCTTACATCTACTGTACTTGGTTTTATCACCATGATTTTATTTAAACCTCGCTCATGGTGTGTTTACTGCCCTATGGGTACTATGACACAACTTATTTGTAAAGCTAAAAATAAACTTTGATTTCTTTTTTAGGAAAGTAAAAACCGATGGTTTAATTACCATCGGTTTTATTTTGAAATTGGTGGAGACGAGGGGAGTTGAACTGCCATAAAAATATTTTTCTATGTTTTAAACAGTCTTTTATGTGATTTTTAGTGTGTTTTTGTGACATTTTTAAGGTCTTTTAAGACCACTTTGACCACCTAATAACACCACTTTTTCATGGTTTTTTTAGTCCTGACCACTTTTTGACCACTTTTGACCACCATGGTCACCCGCTCTATATCTTGTAAAACACTAAAATTCCTAAACGAATAAAAATTGTACTTTTATAATTATATTATACTACTTAATCAAAAATTTAGCAAATTTTTTAAAAAGCATTTTATTTCTTCAATTGCATATAACGGAAGATTTAATAACCATTCTTCTTTTCGATAATCTGACATTGAAGTTCTGATGCAAAGTTCTGGTTTAAATTTATCCCTATAAGTGCGTAAACTTTTAGCTTGCAGATTTTCTTTCGCCTTTACTTCAACTGGAACAATAGTTTCACCATCATCAATCACAAAATCAATTTCACATGAACCTCTATCATTTGTATAATAATACGTGTTTAACTGTGGGATTGTAACAAGTTGTTGTATAACATATTGCTCAGTCAGTGCACCTTTAAATTCTACAAACATATCATTACCATCAAGCAATGTTCTTTGACCAATGCCACCCATGCAACCAAGTAAACCTACATCAACAACAAACAATTTAAATGCTTTTAAATCCTCATATGCTTTAAGTGGAATATTTGGAGCATTAACTCTGCTCACTTTATGAACCAATCCGCAGTCTGACAACCACATAATAGCAGCTTCATAATCTTTTGCTCTGCTTCCCTCTCGCACTAAACCATAAATAAACTTTTTATTTTCCTTTGCAAGTTGAGATGGTATGCTGTTCCACACCATGCGAATTCGTGGCACAATTTCATTCGGTGCGTGTTTTGAAAAATCCTGTTCGTAAGCTGATAAAATTCTTTTTTGAATTTCTCTGACCTCATTAAAATCTTTATTTTCTGAAAAATGAAGAACTGCTTCTGGCATACCACCCACAAAATAATAATGTTTCAGTTCATCAATATAGGTTTGTTTGAAAGTTGTAATCATATCAAAATCTAAACTATCTAAAAGCTGTACAAATCTTTCTTTGCCCGTTGCCATAAGAAATTCCCTAAAAGATAAAGGATATAACTTTAAGAAGTCAACTTTTCCCACTGGAAATGACGTACCACCATGAAGTGCCAAACCAAGCAGCGAACCTGCACAAATAATATGATACTCTGGAGCATTTTCATAAAAGTATTTAAGACTTGATAAAGCCTTTGGAACTTCCTGTATTTCATCAAAAATCAAAAGTGTATCTTCGGGGTTGATTTTATGACCTGCATATATTTCAAGTCCCATAATCAAGCGGTCTGTATTTAAGTCTACTGAAAAAAGCTCTGACATACGTGAATTTGAATCAAAGTTAATATAAACAGTGTTTTTATAAGCTATTTTCCCAAATTCTTTCATAAGCCAAGTTTTTCCCACTTGTCGAGCACCTTCAATAATAAGTGGTTTTCTGTATTTGCTTTCTTTCCACTTATATAGGCTTTCCATAGCAAAACGATACATTTGCACATACCTCCTTTGGTACTCATAGCATAACATTTTATAACATAAATTTCAATGAGTTTATGTTACTATATCGCAAAATTTACAATGAGTTTAAGTTAAGCTTTGCATATCTTTTGCTTTTTCCATTATCACATATAATAATATAATTTCTTGTTTAGAGGATTTTTACTGCAATGAAATAATCTTTATTAAAATACATAATGTGAAACTAGTCTAACTATTATAAAACGAATGCCATATTTTTATTTTACCCTTGATTTATTTTAATTTGATGTTTAGAATATGTATATTATATTTTAAATGATTTAATCTTTCTAATTTTTACAATCTCTATGCTTTTAAATTTTTTGTAACTTTTTTGGTGTCACTTTAAATATTACCTAAATATTTAACAAAAAAGATAGTAAATTATGATCAGAGGCAAATGTTTCTGTAACTCCATTAAATACAATTTTATTAATAATTGCTTTATCATTTTTTACAAAAATTCGATCTATTGATGTTTGTGCTGGCTTAAATGTTATCATAAAATTTGTAACCAAATCCTTATAGTTTATTTTTTTATCAGAATTTAAGTCATTAATCCATTCTTCATCATTAAAATCACCTAGAATAATTTGTGTATTTTCATCTTTGAAATAACCTTTTACATAGTTTTTTATATCTTCATGAGTATTATGAAAGCTTAAGACTTGTAAAGATATATTGCTTTTAGTTATTTCCATTTTAATAATTTTATTATGATAAGAATTAATATCATCTATAATTTTTTTTTGCCAATTACTTCCCTTTAATGTAATAGCAACAACATGACTCTTTGCCTTATTGAAATTTTTATTATGAAAAATCTCATATTTATCTTGTCCAAAAAGTTGTAATGCATTAATATACGAATTATCAATAAACTCTTGTATAAAAACAATATCATCAATGTTCTTTAAGTGAGAATCTACTATATTTTTAATTGATGATTTGAAATCAATATTCCTTGGATTGGAATAATTTCCATTTGGTGCACTATATTGTCCATAAAATTTATTAATATTGAAGCTTGAAATTCTCATAATATTACCCTTTTTTATACACTATTTAAATTTTGTTTTTCATACATAACATCTTTGTTAGCGTCAAAAATCTATTTTTTAACTATATTACACTTTGTATTACCCTAATAAAATTTTGCTGTTTTTGAATGTAAATTACAAATTTCAATAATTTTAGTATATATACCCCTTATTGACTTCTATTTTCAACTGTCTTTTCAAATACTATATGGCAGACATGAATATGACTAAAACTAAAGCTTGTTTGAAAAATCGACAGCATTATGCTAAATTACCAAAATATCAATAGCAACAAGATATACAAAATTCAAAATGAAGAATCTAACTTATCTTTTCGTGAGCATTTCTCTTTCCTGTTGCTTCTGGTGATAACAGTATTTTTATTTGCTCCCATTGTTCTTTTTCTCAATTCATATATTTTCATACTATTATTTTCGCATATCTTTCTCTTTTGTGCAATTTTTATTTTTCAAACAATCACTAGCCAAATCACTCTCTTTTGTTTCTAATTATCAATAAAAAATTTAGCCAATTTTTCAAATTGCATTATATATTTTGATTTTATATTTTCAAATATTTCGTTGGCTAATTCATCATCATAAACATGAGAAGTTAAATTTCTGTCGGTCAGAATCTTAATCCATACAGAATCATCTTCAAGCATACCATATGAAAAGGCTTCTCTCATGACAGGCTTTGGACCATTTATTTCAGCATATCCCATTTCGCTAAGATATTCTTTACATGCTTTCCATGCAAGCTCGGTTGTAAACTCAAAACGCTGTATAACACCATCTCTCATTGTATCCGATGGAGATTTCTCATATTCTGCAAGTGCTTCACTTAAACGCTGGGTAGCCTTGCAGAAATTTTTTTGTTTATTAACTCTTTCCATTATTATTATTCCCTCTTTTTCAATGTTTTGGGTTAATGCTGGTTCTAATTTATCACTGATAACAACCAAATCAATTTTATATAATGTATCCAAATCATCAAGCTTTGCACTCAAATTTGTATAATCAGAGAACGGATATTTATAAGGGTAAACAGCTATATCATAGTCGCTCTGTGGAGTGTTATCCCCTCTTGCACGTGAACCAAATAAAA
>CALWUO010000063.1 GCA_944384745.1 uncultured Butyricicoccus sp. | reverse complement strand
CATATCGCTAAAATTAAACATCTCATATTTTAATCCTATAAAATTATTTTTTATAATCAAATAGCACAACAAGTTAATTTATCATTAACACTAAGAAAAGTTCATAATTATATAAAATAGCCGATAATCTTATAGTTAAAACGAGATTATTGGCTTTTGATTTAAAGATAACAATAAAATCAAAAAATATAATTAATATATAATTTTATCCGATATATTTAATACAATAATTGAGTTCACTAAATATAAAGGAGGAAAATCATATGAAATTAATAGAGTTACGACAAACAGTATCTGAGCGATTAGATATTCTTCGTGAGCAAAGATTAAAATTAAATAACATAATAAATAATAATAATAAATCTCCTTTACAAATTAATTCAAACTTTGACAGGGTTGAAATTTCTAAAGCTTTGTCAAATATCAATGAAGAATATGAACAAATAAGTGATATTGCCAACAAACTCTCAATTATGGATGCAAATATACAAAACGCTGAAATTTCTCGACAACAATCTGAAGCGGCAGAAGAAGCAGCGAAAGAACTTTTAAAAATACTTGAAGTGTTTAGACGAATTTCCAAAGGTGATAAAGTTCCACCTGCTGACGAAAAAAAGCTAATGGAATACAATCAAGAAATGTATATGGCAGCCAAAAACATGGCACTTATGAATAAAAACTGCGATGGTAAGAAACATAAATCCCTTTGGGAAGAAGAGCCTACACAAGAAGAACCTGTAGACCCATCTGAACTTGCTAATAATACTGAAGTTGGTAACCCACTAGCTGAAGTGCCTAACTCAATAAATATATCGGAAATATGTACAGATTTAGAATAAAACAAAATATCACTTTTTATTTTTTATACTATTTATAGTTTTTATTAACTATTTATTCTTTGTAAGTGTATTTAAAAAATATTTGACACTTTTTTTACGAAATTATATAATAACATCGGGGAAATTTGATTATATCATATTTTAGGAGAATATCACTATTATGTGATAAAAAAGGAAGTGAGATTTTTTACACAATATTTGTGTAAATGGAAAGGAAAATTTAATATGAAAGAAAATACTAATTCTATAAAAAAAACTGGTGGTTTTTTAGGATTTGTTGAACGTGTTGGCAATGCTTTGCCTCACCCTTTTATTTTGTTTCTTTATATAACTTTAGCACTTATTATAATTTCTACTGTTATGTCATTTATGGGTGTTCAAGTTATCAATCCTACAACTGGAGAAACTGTAACTGTTAAAAATATACTTAGTTATGATGGTTTAGTTTGGATTTCTTCATCTTTAGTTAGTAATTTCTCTGGTTTTGCTGCACTTGGTATTGTGCTTGTTATGCAAATGGCAATAGGTGTCGCTGAAAGCAGTGGATTATTAACAACTGCTTTACGTCGTGCGATACTTGGTGTACCTATGTGGGCTTTAAGTGCAACTGTGCTTTTTCTTGGAATAAATGGTTCTATTGCATCTGAAGCATCTATTATTTTTGTACCACCACTTGCCGCTGCTGCCTTTCAGGCTGCTGGCAAACATCCTCTTGTTGGTCTTATAGCAGGTTATGCTGCTACTAATGCTGGTTTCACTGCAAACATTATGATAACTGGCACTGATGGTTTACTATATGGTGTAACTCAAGAAGCTGCTCAAATGATAGACCCTTCTTATACAACTACTCCTGCTAACAACTGGTATTTTATGATTGCATCTTGTATTTTACTTACCATTGTTGGTATGATTGTAAATGATAAAATTATTGCTCCTCGACTTGGCGATTATAAAGGTTCTGAAGTTGCCAGTGAAAGAAATGTAACTGATATTGAGAAAAAAGGTCTTAGAAATGCTGGTATTTTCTCTTTAGTCTTTATTGCTGTTATTCTTATCGGACTTATTCCTTCAAATGGTTTTCTTCGTGGTGAAGATGGCACTGTTCTAAATGGTCCATTTGTGGTTGGCTTAGTTCCATTTCTTATTTTTTATTTTATATTTGCTGGTATTGTTTATGGTTTCACTGTTGGCACTTTTAAAACAGCTAGTGATATACCTAATGTTATGTCTGAATCGCTTACTTCTCTTACTGGCTATATTGTACTTGTTTTTGTAATTTCTCAATTTATAGCAATATTTAACTATACTAATTTAGGTATGGTAATTGCAGTTAGTGCCGCTGACTTCTTAAAAAATATCGGTTTTACTGGTATTCCAATGATTTTATGTATACTACTTATTACTACTCTTGTAAACTTTGTTATGACAAGCGGTACTGCTAAATGGTATATTTTTGCCCCTATTTTTGTACCAATGTTTATGATGCTTGGCTATTCACCTGAATTTGCTCAGGTTGTTTATAGAATTGGTGATTCTTGCACTAATCCTATAACCCCTATTTATCCATATTTACCTATGATTATAGGTATGGCTTCTAAATATGATAAAAAAACTGGTATGGGAACTATAATTTCTATGATGCTACCATATTCAATTGCATTTCTGATTTCATGGGTTATTATGCTTATAGTTTGGATGTTCTTAAATCTACCTCTTGGCCCTGGAGCTACTGTTTTCTTCGGCTAAGACTTTAATGTAGTATCAAAATAAAAATTATTTCCGTCCGTCCTTCTTCTCCTGCGGACGGAAAACTATTTAGGAGGTTGCAGAAATGGATTATAAAAAAATTATATGCGGTAAACTTTATGATGGTATACATGATGAGCTAAAAAGCAATATGCAAATTTTAATAGAAAATGATAAAATTATAGAAGTTAGTTCAAATGTTGCCAGTCTTTCAAATTGTGAAATAATCGACCTATCTTCCCTGACTGTTACCCCAGGAATGATTGACGCTCATGTTCATGCTTCTTTTTTTGATTGGCGTGAAATTGAAAAAGATGTTATATTTTATTCTGATGGTATGCGTGCTTTGGCTGTTAGTGAATGTGCCAGAAAAGCATTAGCAGGTGGTTTTACTACAATAAGACATGTTGGTTGGTTTCGTGAAGATTGCTCTTTAGATGTAAAACGTGCTATTGATGCTGGTTTTATTCAAGGTGCTAGAATGATTGTAGCACCTCATTTTTTATGTACTCCTGGTAGCCATGGTGATTCCACTCAAAAAATGGCTTCTAATCCTGCTCTTTCACGCTTTCTTGAAACATGTTATCCATCTATGGGCAGTGGTGAAAACTTCTTTAAAGATGCTGTAAGACATGAAGTTAAACTAGGTGCTGATTTTATTAAGATTATGGCAACAGGTGGTTTTTTCACTCCAAACGACTCTCCAGAAGACCAACAGCTGTCCTATGATGAGTTAAAAGCAATAATTGAAACTGCTCATGCTCTTTACACTCCTGTAACTGCTCATGCATATACAAGTTCACTTATAAAAACACTTGCTGAACTGGGTATAGATGGTATTGAACACGCCTCTTTAATTGATAAACAAACAGCAAATCTGCTTGAAGAAAAAGATATATATGTTGTACCTACATTTTGTCCTTATGATGAAATTGTATTGCTTGATGAAGAAAAGCTTGCACAAAAACCTATTGAATTTCAACGTAAATTGCGTTACTATCGTGAACAGCTTGTGGAAAGTCGTGAAATACTGAAAAATAGTAATATTCGCCTTGGTTATGGTACAGACCTTGTTACAGGTTATCAAAATTATGAATGTGGCAGAGAGTTTTCTGCATGGCTTAGAAATGGTATGAACCCTTATCGCACATTAAAAGCAGCTACATCTATAAATGCTAAAATCTTAGGAATTGATAATATAACGGGTACAATAGAAGTTGGCAAACAAGCTGATATTTCCGCTTGGAGTCGTGATATACTCACCGATGATAAAGCACTTCTTGATTGTGCATTTGTTATGAAAGGCGGTAAAACTTACCCAACTATATCTATACTTGATAATTATAAGGAGGAATAATTTTGTTATACAATAAACATATAGAAAACATATCCTCTATAAACAATGAATTTAGATATTATAAAACCATAGAATCACTTTTTGAGCTTGACCAGTGGTCATCACTTCCAAGCGAGGGTGTAACATATCGCCAACAAGTTGCTGCTCATATAGCTGACCAGAAAGCTAATCTGTTCTTCTCAGATAAGGCAAAACAAGCCGCTGATTTCTTTTTAAATTCTGACTTAAATTCTATTGATGATGATATAGAGCGTGCTTTAGTTCGCACATTTTTGTTTAGATATAAAAATGCAGTACATACCCCTGAAGAACTTATAAGGCAATATAATCTTATAAAAGCTGATACCATGAATGCTTGGAAATTGGCTCGTAAAGAACAGGATTTTCAAATATTTTTACCATATCTTGAAAAAGTGTTTGAGCTTAAAAAACAAATTGCTTTATCTATTGAGCCAAATAAACCCGCTTTTGATACCCTTATGAGTCTTAATGATGAAGGTGCAAACGCTGAACAAATAAGCTGTGAATTTAATGTGCTTTCTAATGGTTTAAAATCCTTATTAGATAAAATTAAATCAAGTGATGTTAAACCATCTGTTTTAAGCTTTGAAGATATACCTACTCATATGGAAGCTTTCGCCAGACGTCTTACATGTGAATCTGGTTATAAAGAAAGCTGTGGAGCTTTTAATAATCAAGTAGTTCATGGGTTTGCATCATTTTTAGGGCCTAGAGACAGCCGCATTTCCACACCTATTCATGGCAGATTTGATTTAATATTCACTTATTTACATGAAGCAGGTCATTCTATGTATTGCAGTGGTGGTAACGATAAAGTAAATAATGCTAATTTGTGGGGAGGCATTGAAGGTGGTTTCCATGAGGCAATGGCTCGATTTAATGAAAATATGATAGGTCGAAGCTATGAATATTGGCAATATTATTTCCCTCAATTACAAGCTGAATTTCCTGCATTTAATGATATATCGCTTGATGATTTTTATTTATCTATGAATGCAGTAAACCCTAGTGTAAAACGCATTTCTTCTGATGAAGTTACATACAATCTACATGTTATCTTACGTTTTGAAATTGAAAGAGATTATTTTTTAGGTAAACTTGATTGCTGCGATATAGAAAAACGTTGGAATGAACTATATAAAAAATATCTTGATGTTTGTCCAGAAAACCCGACTGAGGGTGTACTTCAAGACATGCACTGGGCTGGAGATTATATAGGTTATTTTCAAAGCTATGCTTTAGGAAATATTTATAGCGGGCAAATTTTACAAGCTATAAATAGCGATATACCAGATTTTAAATCAGATATTAAAAACGGCAAATTTGACAGACTTAACAACTGGTTAAATGAGAATATAAGACAATATGGCTGTATATATACCGCTTCTGAATTGGCTGAAAAAATCTCTGGAAAAAGTCTAGATGCTAAACCTTTCTTAGATTATTTAAATAATAAATATAGCAAATTATATAAACTAAAGGACTGTGATAAATGAAAAAGAAATTTAAAATGCCACACACATATATTATACTGTTTTTAATTGTTTTAGTTGTAAGCTTGCTAACTTATATTATACCTGCTGGTCAATTTGAGCGTATGACCGATGCTAGTGGCAGAGAACTCATTATTGCAGGTAGTTACTCTCAAGTGGAACAAACTCCTGTATCACCTATTAATATACCTATTGAATTTGTTAAAACGCTTGGCGATTCCAGCGTTAATGAAATCATTTTCTTTATTTTTATTATAGGCGGTGCTTTTGAGCTTATAATGCAAACTGGCATGATTTCTGCTTTTTGTGCAAAGCTAGGTAAAATGTTTAATGGCAAAGAGAAATTTTTAATACCTATTTTTGTTTCTATTTTTGCTGTTGGCGGTTTTACAATGGGTATGTCAGTAGAAGTGCTGGTATTTGTGCCTATTGGTATTGCAGTAGCTCATGCTGTTGGTTATGATATAATAACTGGTACTGCTATGATTGCTATGGGTTCTATTATTGGCTTTACTTCGGGTATTTATAACCCATTTAATGTTGGTGTTGCTCAATCCATTGCTGGTATATCACCATTGTTTTCTGGTGCTTGGTATAGATGGATTATTTTAATTGTATTTATTATCATTACAAGCTTATATATTATCCGCTATGCTGAAAAAGTAAAGAAAAATCCTGAGCTTGATTTACTTAAAGATGAAGATATGAGTTCTCTTGAACTTGATATCGAAATTCCAGAGGTTAATTTACGTCATAAACTTATTTTAGTTGCAGTAGTTGTTGCTTTTGCTTCTATTATTTATGGTGTTGCATATCTTGGCTGGTTTATTTCAGAAATGGCTGCCATTTTCTTGGTGCTTGGTGTTATTTGTGGCATTTTAGCTGGTTTTAGTGGCAATAAAATCTGCGAACTTTTTATAGAGGGTATGGCAAATATCACATTTGGTGCTATGATTGTAGGTGTAGCAGGTACTATACGCACAGTTTTAGTAGATGGAATGATTATTGATACCATAGTTTATCATATGTCTAATAGCTTAATGGCATTACCTGATGCTATAAAAATCATAGGTATGTTTATAGTACAATCTATTATTAACCTGCCAATTAACTCTGGTACTGGTCAGGCGGCTGCTACAATGCCAATTATGGTTCCTGTTGGTGATTTAGTTGGTCTTTCTCGTCAAAGCATTGTACTTGCATTCCACCTTGGCGATGGTCTTACAAATGCTATTTATCCAACATCTTCAACTATGCTTGCATTTTTAGCTGCTTCAAAAATACCTTATTCTAAATGGTTTAGATATATTTATAAGCTTGTTTTAATTCTAAGCTTAGTATCTATGATATTCTTATTTATTGCCACTGTTATTGGATATTAAAAATGTTTGAAGGTGTAATGAAATGAATGAAACAAACAAAAAAATCGCTCAAACTATAAATAATTTACTTCCTGAATTATCTAGTTTAAGCGACCAAATATTTGATTTTGCTGAAATAGGCTATAAAGAATATAAATCATCTGCTTTACTTGCTGATTGGCTTTCAAAAAATGGTTTTGAAGTCACTATTCCATTTGCGGGACTTGAAACTGCATTTTGTGGTATATATAAACATAAAGGTGGTAAAGCTAATGGAGGTTTATCAATAGGATTTTTAGGTGAATATGATGCACTTCATTGTCAAGGTCATGTATGTGCACATCATATGCAAACTCCATCTATAATTGGTGCAGCTATGGCACTTATAAATGTTCTTTCAGATAGTGATTTACCATATGAAATACATATTATCGGCACACCTAGCGAAGAAGCTCTTGATGGTGGTAAAAATAAAATGGCTGAAAATGGTGGTTTTGATAATATAGATGTTGCATTTATGGTACATGGCAATACATGCACACAACTTGATTCACCTACATTGGCACTTATTGAACTTGATATAGAATTTTTTGGTAAGTCATCACATGCAGGAATTGCACCTGATGAAGGACGAAGTGCAGTTGATGCAATAACTATGCTTCAAACTGGTTTAGGGCTTATGCGTAATCACTTAAAAGATGGTAGCAGAGTAAGCAATATTATTTTAAATGGTGGTGTTGCAGTTAATGCTGTGCCTGATTATACAAAAATCAAGGTTGAAATCCGTCATAATACTATGGATTACTTAGAAACCATAGAAGATTGGGTTAGAAATATTGCAGAGGGTTCAGCACTTGCCACAGGTACAAAAACAAAAATAACAAGAATTGCTCATATATACAACACAACTATGAATGAACCTCTTCGCAAACTTTTAATGAAATATGCAAATGAATTTAATTGTGCAGACATTAAACCACCAAGAGAGAAGTGTGGTTCTACTGATTATGGTATAGTAACACAAAAATTGCCAAGTTGTAGTATTTGGGTGAAAACCATTGATGTAAATGCTCCTCCACACACTGATGCATGGTATGATGCCGGTAAAAAACCTAGAAATTATCAAGGTATTTTTGATGGTGCTGCAATATGTGCCGCAACTGCATATCATATTTTAACTGATAAAAACGCATTTGATGAGGTTTATAATTGCTTTAAAAATAAATAAGTTTAATGCCGCAATAAAATTGCGGCATTTTTTATTACTCTTTATATAGTTCAAATTTACTTACTAAATTTTTAAGTGACTCCGCTTGTGTAGACAATTCCTGACTTGCAGCCGCACCCTCTTGAGCGTTAGCCGAATTCATTTGAACAACATCTGATAATTGTACAACACCCTTTGTCGCTTGTACTATTGAATCCTTTTGATTTTGTGAATACTGTGTTATAATTTCTGTTTGCTTAAATGCCTCAGATATGCCATGTGATACCAATTTAAATGATTTTGCAGTTTTATCTGCAATATTTCTTCCATTATCAACAGATATAAGTGTTTTTTCTATAAGTTCTGCGGTCTCTCTTGATGCCTCTGAAGTCTTTCCTGCTAAATTTCTAACCTCGTCAGCAACAACAGCAAATCCTTTACCAGCAGTACCAGCTCTTGCTGCCTCAACTGCAGCATTTAATGCAAGAATATTGGTCTGGAAAGCTATATCTTCTATATTTTTTACAATTTTCTCAATTTCTTTTGATGTATCTGCCATTTCTTCCATTGCATTAAGCATTATATTTATTTGTTTATCTCCAGTTTCAGCCTCATGCATAACTTGTGTTATTTTTTCGTTTAAATCAGCGGTGCTTTTAGCACTTATATCAGCTGATTTTTCTATATCTGACATCATATCGGATAATTCATTGATACTAGAAGCTTGTTCAGTCGCACCTTGTGCCTGTATCTGAGATGATTTAGCAAGTTGGCTTGCACCACTATCAACTTCATCAGATACTGTTGATATAGTAGAAAGTGCACTTGAAAGCATACGTCTTGTTTTAAGTAATCCTTGTTTTAAACCTTGAAATTCTCCAGAATAATCATAAGAAAGATTAAACTTAAAATTACCATCAGATATATTATTAAGAATTGTAGATGTTTCTTGAATATATCCAGAATACATCTTTAAACGCCCTATCATTTTCTGCATTGAATTATTTACAGTTCCAAATTCATTTTTATAAGACTTTGGTATTGAAACATTTAAATTTCCATCAGAAATCTGTTTTGCAGTGTCTGCCAACATGTAAATAGGTTTAATAATGAAAATTTGTAAATATACAAACAACACAACAATTAAAAGAACAATAAATACTATACAAAATTTTATTAAAGAGTCCTTAAGGTCATAAGCATTTTCAAGTAACTTATTTTGAGATGCCATGGTTATTATATACCAACCT
Organism: uncultured Butyricicoccus sp.; assembly: GCA_944384745.1. GTDB lineage: Bacteria > Bacillota > Clostridia > Oscillospirales > Butyricicoccaceae > Butyricicoccus_B. Next base: position 935 of record CALWUO010000063.1, on the reverse strand, counting down.
GTTTCAGGAATTTGACTATATAATGCCACATAATCCTCATTATTTAATTTAAAATTATATGTACCTTGTTTATCATTTAATACTTTTTGACCAAGTCTTGCAATATCAGTATTTCCATCATTTAAAATAGTACCATTTAATATTTTACGGCTATCCTCGTGTGCTATATATGTACCATCTTCATCTATAAGAATAACACTTCCATCTGCAACTATATCCATTGATGTAATCATATTCTGTATATATGTCAAATCTACATCAGCAGTTGCAACACCTAATAAATCATTATTAGAATCGAAAATAGGTGTTGAAGACGTAATCATAGATTTTTTTGCAAATTCATCATAATATGGTGGTGACCATTTGCTTTCACTTCCAGATGATGAAGATACACTTTTATACCAATCTTGGTCCACATATCTTGTATTTTCTCCCAATGTATAATTAGGAACATATGTTACTTCATTATTTTCTCTCATACAGTATGGAGAAAAAAACATTTGATTTGCACGGTACTTATAAGGTTCAAACCATATTCCACCGCCAAATGTTTCATTATTACTTCCTATAAAGCTTACTAAAATATCTTTATAAGCTTCTTCCTCCCATAAAGAACCTTCTGGATTTGAAACTACTGATTGTTTATGTATAGTTTCAACACTATATGCTAATGTTTGAGATATTTTTAAATTATTAGATAATGATTTTTGAATAGACTCTATGGCAAGTGATAAACATTGTGACATCTCATTATTAGAATGTTCTTTAATTATATCTTTTGCACGCAAATATGAATTTGATGATAAAACTACCATTGCAATAATAACTGATATAATTATAGCCAAAAGCAAAGATGTTTTAGGATGTATCTGAAAACTGCAAAATGCACAAAAATATGATATACTGTCAATAGACAGGAGATGGTATAGCATGGC
>CALWUO010000062.1 GCA_944384745.1 uncultured Butyricicoccus sp. | reverse complement strand
GGGTCATTTTGATATGTTTCAGCCGCAAACATACTAAGAGGTCTAAGGTTTACACCATAACCATCTTCTAAAACATCAAATGAGTTATAACTAATTGCAATTTTAAGCACATTAAATAGACATACTCTGTTGCCACTCATTGCACCCATCCAATTTATATCATGATTACCCCATTGAATATCAACATCGTGATATTTCATAAGCTCTTTAATAATTTTATCTGCACGAGGACCTCTATCAAAAATATCACCGATAATATGTAAATGGTCTACTGTCATCTGCTGAATTAAATGACAAAGTGCTATAATAAGTGGGTCTGAACTGTCAGATTTAACAATAGAGGCAATAAGTGCTCTAAAATATCTGCGTTTATCTGGGTCAGAGTCATAAGTTTGTAAAAGTTCGTCCATTATATATGCATAATTTGGGTCCATAGCTTTATGCACTCGGCTTCTGGTATATTTTGCAGATACATCTCTACATACTAAAACCAATCTACCTATTGTAAGTTCTGACCACTCTTTAAATCTTGGGCAAGAATTTCTTTTATTTACTAGCATTGGTTTTGGATAACAGATAAGTGCTGCAAGTTCGGCTCTATCCGACTCTAAAATAGAATGTGAGAATAATGTTTCTATTTTTTCACGAATTACACCCGAACCAGACCTTAAAAGATGTATAAATGCCTCATGTTCACCATGCAAATCACTGAAAAAATACTCTGTGCCTTTAGGTAAACAAAGTGTAGCCGTCATACTAACTATCTTACTTGACACCGATTCAATAGTTGGATACTGCTCACTTAAAAGCTTGTAATACTGTAAATCTTTCATGTGTTACTCTCCTTTGACTCATACTTTATTTTATCGTAACATATTATTTATAGTGTGTGCAAGATTAAGTTTGTAAAACAAATGAACAAAAAAGCTGATAAACAGCTTGAGAAACATTCAAAATCGTGATAAAATACTGTTTATGAGGGAATCAAACGAGGTGTGTGTATTTCTGCATACATTTCAAGATTGAATGACGGAAAGGAAGATATTTACCATGAAAAAACTTTGGTGTGCATTTCGTCGCAGAGATGCTGTCGGAGAAAAAATCTGTGTAGCTTTAGCTGAAACCGAAGGACGTGTACGTCTATGTCCATATCAGACTGAACCAGAGGCTGTTGAAAAGTGTAGTGACTATGCTTTCAATAAACGTCAAGATGGTGAAGATGAAGGAATAGAATAAAACTTCAGCTCTCAGAAGACATATTAAGTCGTCCGAGAGCTATTTTATTATTAAAATTAGGAGATTATCATGCTATTTCAAAAAGAAAAAAAACGCAGACTTACTGTCCGTGGTACATTGTCACTTTTAGTTTTAGCCACAATTATTCGTCAGTTCTTTCTTCATAACTATGAAGGTATTTTTGTAGGTGTGCTTACACTAATTCTTTTTGGTGTGCCTACATTTATAGAAAGAAAAACTGATATTGATTTACCTCCTGTTTTAGAAGGTATTATATACTGTTTTATCTTTGCAGCTGAAATATTGGGTGAATTAAATTCATTTTATACCAAAATCCCTTATTGGGACAGCATGCTTCACACAATAAACGGCTTTTTAATGGCAGCCATCGGCTTTGCTCTTGTTGATATTTTCAATCGTTCAGACAGATTTTCTGTTAAATTATCTCCTCTTTTTTTGGCAATAGTTGCTTTTTGCTTTTCAATGACAGTTGGTGTACTATGGGAGTTTTTTGAATTTGCTATGGATACTTATATTGGTACAGATATGCAAAAAGATTGGATTGTTACAGCTATTAATTCAGTGAAATTTGACCCTAATGGTCTTAATGTTGTACACCATGTAGATATAAACTCACTTGTTGTAAATGGTGAAGATTGGATTGCTAAATATGGCGGTTATATTGATATCGGTCTTATTGATACAATGAAAGATTTACTTGTAAATTTTATAGGTGCAGTTATTTTTTCAATAATCGGATTTTTCTATGTTAAAAGCCGTGGTAAAGGCAAGTTTGCCAGCCAATTTATACCTAAGGTGTTAAATAAAAAGAATGAGCGATGACTAAAAAAAGTCATCGCTTTTTAAATTTCCACAAAAAATATAAGGATAATTAAGAGTTTTGCACAGATTGTGTATAATTTCCTTATTGGAAATAACATCTAATTGATTTAAAAAAATACGGATTTTATGTTTTGGCATTTTACAGCTTTTAATACCATCGTCTATACACATAATTAAATGTTGTATATCAAAAATTTCATTTGGATTTAAATTTAATAATTCATATCTATGACATACATCTTTTATGGGTTTTCCAAGACAAGATAAGCCGATAACTAAAACAACAATATCAGTATTTTTATATATAACAGGCTCATTTGAATTATGTAGTTTTGCAGGAAGTCTTTTTGAACCATCAGCTTCATATAAAATAGGAATTTTATTTGATGTTTCAAGCGTTTGTATTCCTGTGCATTTGTTATCTTTATTTATATCAAGTGAGGCAATAATTTTATTTTTTATAATATATCTCTTGCTATCAGTTGGAATTATAATATCACATTCGCTTTTGTCTGGTTTCATTATATGTGTAGATGTGGTGACAAATGCCCCTTGTTCTTTTCGCTCTTTAGCAAGTAACCAAAGCATGGTTGTTTTACCACCAGAACCAATAATAGCAACTGTATCAGTTTTTTTAATCTTTAAAATATCATGTAAATTCATAAACACCAAAAATAAACGTGTTATAAAGTGAATTATAACACGTTTTAAAACAATCTTATTTACTAACTAACATTTTTTTGTAAACACTGGATATATAACTTGCAATAGTTTGGCTTATTTCACGAGTTGCAACAATTTTATCTGATAAAGTTACAATCCATGCTTCGCAATTTGTAGGCACTGAAAAACAAATAGGGAACATATGGCTTTTAATTGCTTTTAATTGTCTTTCGCTCAGATTAAAATATTCTTTTGCTCGTTTGGCGGCTATATCTCCATGAATAAATGCATGCATACGTTTAAATCTTTGCCAACCTGAATATTGACTTAAATAATTTCTAAACCAATCTTCATGCCAATCATAACCAAAAAAGTCATGAAGTAATGCAGCCCTTGTTGTTGAACTAACAAGTTCATCAGAAAGACCTAATTTTTTTGATATTGAATATGCTGTTATAGCTGTGGCAAGTGAATGTTCATATACAGTGTTTCCATTGCCATGGTGCATAAGATTGCGTGTTTCAATAAACAAAGGGTGATTTAAGATGTCCTCTGTTATTACATCAAACTCACTTTGCATTGGAACCACCTCTTTCTGTAAACTATTAGCAAAAGCTAACACATCTTATTACAGTTATATTGTATGCCATTTTTTAAAAAATTACAATAGCAATTTTACTAAAATATTTTATACCCATTTTAATATATCTTTTTTCATTCGTGCGATTATTCTTTTTTCTAAACGGGATATATAAGACTGTGAAATACCAAGCATATCAGCGACTTCTTTTTGTGTCATACACTCATGACCACTTAAACCAAACCTTAAAGCTATAATTTCCATTTCACGCTTTGGAAGTTTGGTTAACGCCTTATGTAATAACTCTTTATCCACATCATCTTCAATAGGTCTCATAACACAATCAGGGTCTGTGCCTAAAATATCGGAAAGTAAAAGTTCATTTCCGTCCCAATCGGCTGAAAGTGGTTCATCAAATGATACTTCGGTTCGCTGAGATGATACTTTTCTTAAATGCATTAAAATTTCATTTTCTATACATCTTGATGCATAGGTTGCAAGTTTTACTTTTTTATCAGCTTTGAATGTTGTTATAGCTTTTATAAGCCCAATAGTTCCTATGGAAATTAAATCTTCCATGCCTACACCTGTATTTTCAAATTTCTTTGAAATATAAACAACCAGTCTTAAATTATGCTCTATAAGTTTATCTCTCGCCCAGTTTTCTCCCGCTTGTAATGCATTTAAGGCTTCATTTTCTTCATCTGATGACATTGGTGCAGGTAAAACGTCACAACCACCGATATAATAAATATCATCTTTTTTTAACAGATGAATTTTATCTAGCAAATCGGTTAGAAATTTAATAAACATTCTTTTACTCCTTTCAAAGTCCAATCAGTCCTTGATATTGTCCACCACAAATCTTATCCGCATTTATAGAAACTAATCCATGCCATATTTTACCGTCGATAGTTATTTTATCAGGCTTAAAACTAAGCAAAAGTCCAGAATTTTTTCCAACGGCATTAAAGGGAATAAGTCTAAAACGTTTTACATAATTTTCTGGTATATTAGATAAGATATCGGCTGCATTTTCTGTATGTAGTCTATTAAGTGATATATTTATAGGTAAGATTTGACTTGCACTAAAACGGTCTAATATAATAACTGGTTTTCCGCTGATTATATCATGCAGTGTATTGCCTGTATCCACAAGTAATGTATATTCAGCATGATTATTAAAAAAATATATATCAGCTTTTACAGTTTTTCGGGGAGTTATAGTGTCTTTTGCCTCGTTTCTAAAGATAAATCCTGTTATTATCCAGCTTATTAACATTACTATAACAATGGCTTTGAATGAAACATTGTTTATATAATATCCACTTCCTGCAAAAAAGCTGTTATTACTTATATTTCCAAGGGCAAGCACTCCTCCTGCCACTGCAAAACATATAAATAAAAAAAGAAGCAGTAATTTTAAAAATCTGTTTATATTTTTATAACCAAAACAAATTAATATCATTAAACCACTTACAGCTATCTTTATAGGCAAACTTGTTATTATATTAGAGTTTATTATACAGCTTATAGCCGCATATAAACTGCCTAATAATGCTCCTAGAAATAGTTTAAAACGTGTTGCATATACACTTGATATCCTACTTAATGCAAAAAGCATTAAATAATCTATCGCTAAATTTATACCTATCAAAATATCCAGATAAATAATACGCAAGTATAATTGTCCTCCTTCCCATAAGTATTATAGAATATCAGAATAAAGTTTATTGTCAAAGTAAGGAAAAAATAAAATATTATTGCTTTAATATAACCTTTTGCTTGCGTATAATCATTGGTTTGGAATATAATTATAATAGGTGATAGGTTATGAATATTTTATTAGTTGAAGATGAAAAAAGACTGTCAGAAGTCTTAGTCAAAATACTTCAGGAAAATAAATATACAGTTGATGCTGTTGAAAATGGCTCAGATGGCTTATTATATGCTCAAAAAGGTCAATATGATATTATAATTTTAGATGTCATGTTGCCAGAAAAAAGCGGTCTTGAAATAGCTAAAATACTTAGAAAAGAAAATAATAAAACACCTATTTTAATGCTTACAGCAAGAAGTGAAGTAAGTGACAGGGTGGCAGGGCTTGACAGTGGTGCTGATGACTATTTGACAAAACCATTCGCCATAGAAGAATTGCTTGCAAGAGTTAGAGCGTTATCAAGGCGTCAAGCAGAAATGCAAATCGAAACATTGACATTTGGTGATATAACACTTAAACTTAGCACACATGATATATGTTTAGGCTCAAAATCTGTTAGACTTAATAGAAAAGAATTTGATGTAATACAAATGCTTATGATAAACTCTAAATCTATTGTATCTAAAGAAATGCTTATAACTAAGGTTTGGGGTTTTGATTCAGATGCTGAAGCTAATAATGTTGAGGCTTATATATCTTTCCTCAGGAAAAAACTCACTTACTTGCAGTCAAAAGTTAAAATTTCTACCATTTGGAAAGTTGGTTACCGTTTGGAATGGGAAGATAAATGATACAAAAATTACATCATAAATTTGTTAAAGTAAATTTAATGCTTGCAGCTTTAGTGCTTTTTATCGCCTGTGTTATAGCTTGTGTGGTCTATGGTTATGTGCTTAAAACCGCAACATATAATGCTCTTGAGCAAGCTATGATAAATGATGATTTTACAACAATAGATATTTATCAAAACCCAAGTTATTTAATTAAAGTTAGATATGTACCTGTTACAGTTATGCTTGTAAATCAAGATGGCATATTGCAAGAAGTTATACTTGATAGAGGGGCAAATATATCAAACGATATTTTAGAGCAATCAGCAAAAAAAATAGTAAAACAAAATTCACCAAATGGAAGTATTCAGGAATTCTCTTTAAGATATATATGTAAAAAACAAGATGATAACTTTAAAATCGCTGTTGTAAATATAGATTTTGAATATAGAAGCATGAGAAATTTAATGCTTTTACTTTTTATAATTTGGATTTTTTGCATGGTTGCTTTCTGGTTTATAAGCCGTTCTTTATTTAAAGAGGCTTTAGCCCCTGTGCAAGATGCTTGGAATAAACAAAGGCGTTTTATTGCAGATGCAAGTCATGAACTTAAAACCCCACTTACTGTTATGCTAGCCAACTTTAGTGTGCTGTTGGCACACCCAAACGAAACCATAAATGAGCAACGCAAATGGATTGTAAATTCAAGAGATGAAGCACTTAACATGCAAAAACTTGTTGAAAGTTTGCTTATTTTAGCGAGAAGTGATGCAGCAATTGATTTACCTGAAATGAAACCTGTTCATTTAAGCGATTTACTTCTTAATTCAGCTTTGTCATTTGAAGCGGTAGCTTTTGAAAAGCATATTAAAATGAATACTCAAATAGCACCTAATATCTATGTTAAAGGTGATGAACAATCACTTAAACAGCTTATATCTATATTATTAGATAATGCGGTTAAATATGCTGGTAAAAATGGAGAAATAAACGTTAAATTATTTAAGTATGATGTTAAATATATAATCATGCAGGTTCAAAACTCAGGTGAACCCATACCATCAAATGAATTACCCCATGTGTTTGAAAGATTTTACAGGGGTGAACAAATGCGTTCAACTGTAAATGGTCATGGTTTAGGGCTTGCAATAGCTTATAAAATTGTTCAAATACACAATGGAAAAATTACTGCTCAAAGCAATAAATCACAGGGAACAAAAATGCAAGTTGTATTGCATAGAATTGAAAATCCTATAGTAAATAAAATTCAATAAAAAAGGATATCTATATGAAAAAAGCTGAATATAAAAAAAATAGTTATTATTTAGAGATGCTTGATTTTTTTAGTGAAAACTCTGATGACTGTTTTTTTATAATTGAAATAGAGGAAAATAAAATATATTTCTCTAAAAATATTGATAAAAAATATCCATTTTTAAATATTAGACATAAAGTTTGTGAATTATCCTTGATAAAGCAAAAAATTTATGCTAGAGATATTGAAACATTTGATAATGAACTAAATAAAATTATGAAAAAAGAAAGTGATGTTTATGATATAACTTTTCGTATAGTAAACAATAATAATAAAATTATTTGGGTTAACAGTCATGGTAAAGCCCAATATGATAAAAATGGTAATCCTTGTAGAATTATAGGTCGGTTGTCAGAAAAATTAGGCAAATACAGAGTTGATGCACTAACTGGTGCATTCAATGTGCCTCAGCTTATTGATGATGCAAGCGAGCTTTGCAAAACAAATGGTGTAGCTTACTTACTCGCAATGGGTATAGATGATATGAAGCACATTAACATAAAAGACGGCAGAGAATATGGAAATAATCTACTTGTTAAAATAGTGAAAACATTTGAAAATGTTGCTAGAAAATATGAACATAGAGTGTATCGCATAAATGGTGATTGTTTTGCGGTTATGTTACATAACATAGATAAATCTGGGGTTGAGAAAATTTATAATAATATATGTAAAAAATTTAAACATATTTGCTCATTCTCAGGCGGTGCGGTAGAATATAATAGCAACATTACAACAGATGGTAATACTATGTATCAATGTGTGGAAATCGCTCTTGATGAAGCTAAAAAACATGGTAAAAGTCATCTTAGGTTTTTTAAAGAAAAGGACTATAAAAATAAAATATCCATTGTTGAATTGCAAGATAATTTAAAACACAGTATCTCACAGGGTTTTAAAGATTTTTCATTGAATTATCAACCACAGATAGACCTTAAAAATCAAAAATTATATGGTGCTGAAGTATTATTAAGATATGATGACCCAAAACGTGGAAATGTTCCACCAACCGAATTTATACCTATACTTGAGCAAACGGATATGATTTGCGAGGTTGGCACATGGGTATTAAAAACAGCTATCAAACAATGTAAAATTTGGCGTGAAAAAATACCTGATTTTCATATCAGTGTTAATCTATCATATTCACAACTTAAACAACCTAATATTGTTGATATAGTGTTAAATTCTTTGGAAGAACAAGGAATGAAAGGCGAAGCTCTTACACTTGAAGTAACAGAAAGTATGGAGTTACACGACTATCACAAATTAAACAGCATTTTTTCTCGTTGGAAACAAGAGGGCATAGAAATTTCTGTCGATGATTTCGGAACTGGTTATTCAAGTCTTAACAGACTTCAAAAACTAGATGTAGATGAAATTAAAATAGATAGATGCTTTATAACAGAAATACAAAACAGTATGTACAATTATCAGCTAGTAAACAATGTTATTACATTGGCTGATAATGGAAATATGCGTGTATGCTGTGAGGGCGTTGAAACAGAAGATGAACTTGCTGTACTTCAAAAACTTGCTCCTAAATTACTTCAAGGTTATCTATTTGGTAAACCTTATAGCACGGAGGAGTTTGAAAAACGTTATATAAATTCTAATGAAATACCAAGACTTATTTGTGAAAATATAGATAATAAATTAGACTCTATAATTCATGATATACATAAAACAAGGGAACAACAGCTAGAAGAAATACTTGATTCTTTAGATGAATGTATTTGTGTATCTGATATGAAAACATATGATGTATATTATATAAACAAAACCTGTCTTAAAATCTTTGGTATTGAAAAATATGACGGTAAAAAATGTTATCAGTTATTGCAAAGGAAGAATGCTCCATGTGAATTGTGTAAAAAATGGGACTTGCAAGAAAATAAGCAGATATATTTAAACATATATAATGAATATTTAAAAACAAATATTACTGTAAAAGATAAAATAATAGATTGGAATGGAAAAAAAGCACGACTTCAAATTATTAGTATACCTGAATAACTATTTAATTATTAAAGCGTTCGTCTTTAAGACGAGCGTTTTATAAAAATTTCTTATTTTATCAATCTAAGGAGTTAAAATATTATGAAACATTGTGCAAATACTGCTAAAATTCTTATGCCTAAATCAGATATAGATTTACACAAATGGTCTGTGGTTGCTTGTGACCAATACACTTCTCAGCCTGATTATTGGACAGAAACAGCTAAAATAGTAGGTGATAATGTATCATCTTTACATCTTATACTTCCTGAAGTTTATCTTGAAGAACCAAATATAACTGAGCATATAAATAAAATACATAACACAATGAATGAATATATTAAAAATAATATATTTTCTGCTCTGCCTGAAGGTATGATATTATTAGCTCGTGATACTGGTAAAATTAGAAAAGGCTTGGTTTTACAGTTCGATTTAGAAGAATATAATTATAAATTAGACTCTAAATCTAAAATACGTCCAACTGAAAAAACTGTGGAAGAACGTATTCCGCCTAGACTTGCTGTTAGAAATGGTGCAAGTATTGAAATCCCACATATTATGATTATGATTGATGACCCAGACAGAAAAATTATTGAGCCTTTATATGAAAAAAAGGATACTTTCTCAAAACTTTATGATGTTGAGCTTATGCAAGATGGTGGTCATATCACAGGTTGGTTTATACCTAAATCATCAGAAACAAAAAATATATTAAATATGTTAGATGGTCTTGCAGACCCTAAATTGTTTTATAAAAAATATAATACATCACAAGATACTTCTATTTTACAGTTTGCTGTCGGTGATGGTAACCATTCAATGGCAACTGCTAAAGCTTACTGGGAAAATATAAAAACTACACTGTCAGAAGATGAAAAATTAAATCACCCTGCACGTTTTATACTAGCTGAGCTTGTTAATATACATGATGAAAGTATTATAATAGAACCTATTCATAGAATTTTATTTGATGTAGATATAAATCATCTATTTGAAAGTGCTGTTAAATTCTTTGAAAGCAAAAATGCTAGATGTAAAATTGTAGACAGTTTAAATAATGAAAATGTTCATGCTTTCAATTTTAAAACAAAAGACAAAAAAGGTATATTTGTGATTGAGAATTCACCATACTCCTTGCCAATAGCGTCAATTCAGGCGTTTTTAGATGAATATATATCTGAAAATCATAATATCAAAATTGATTATATTCATGGTGATGATGTTTTATCTGAATTAGCATCAAAAGATAATAGTATAGGATTTTTTATGCCGACCCCTAAAAAAGAAGATTTATTTAAAGGTGTTATTTTCGATGGAGTATTGCCTAGAAAGACTTTTTCTATGGGAGATGCAAGAGAAAAAAGGTTTTATATGGAAGCCAAAATGATTGTAAAATAATATTTTATCAGATAATATGTTAAATAAGTGGGCTGATTGACGTTAGTCTACTTATTTTTCTATATTTTTCTTAAAAAGTGTTGACAAAAGAAAAATAATGTCGTATACTAATCAAGCTGTCTGATGAGGACAGTAAGTCAAAAGAAAAAAACTTGAAAAACCTGAAAAAAGGTGTTGACAAGTAAAAAAGCTTTTGATATAATAATCAAGCTGTCTTGAGAGATAGCGAGTTTGCTAGAAAGATTTAGAAAAAAGTCAAAAAACTTTGAAAAAAGTTGTTGACAAACTAAAATAAGTATGGTAAACTAAACAAGCTGTTTAAAACAGCAAAACATATTGCACCTTGCAAATTAAACAACGAAATGCTTACTTTAAATAGTATGTGACG
>CALWUO010000061.1 GCA_944384745.1 uncultured Butyricicoccus sp. | reverse complement strand
CATACTATTTAAAGTAAGCATTTCGTTGTTTAATTTGCAAGGTGCAATATGTTTTGCTGTTTTAAACAGCTTATTTAATTTACCATACTCATTTTAGTTTGTCAAGAACTTTTTTCAAAGTTTTTTGACTTTTTTCTAAGCTTTTCTAGCAAACTCGCCATCTCTCAAGACAGCTTAATTATTATATCAAAAGCTTTTTCTCTTGTCAATACCTTTTTTCAGATTTTTTTGTAAAAATAGAGCTGGTAAAAATCCAGCTCTATTCTAAAATTTATTATTCATTAAAAGCCTGCTCAAGGTCTGCAATAATATCATCAATATGTTCAAGACCAATTGATAGCCTAATTGTATTAGGATATATTCCCTGCTCACGTTGCTCCGCCTCAGTAAGCTCTGCATGTGTTGTACTTGCTGGGTGAATAACCAGACTTTTAGCATCAGCTACATTTGCAAGTAAGCTAAACAGTTGAAGCCTGTCAATGAACTCATGAGCCTCTTTTTCTCCACCTTTAATGCTGAATGTAAATATAGAGCCAGCTCCACGAGGGAAATATTCTTTATAAAGTCTTTTTTGTTCTTCATCATTGCTGATAGATGGGTGATTTACCTGTTCCACTTTATCAACATTTTGCAAATATTCAACTACTTTAAGAGCATTTTCAATATGACGGTCTACACGCAACGATAGTGTTTCCAATCCCTGTAATAAAATCCAGTTATGTATAGGAGAAAGAGTTGCACCCATATCACGCAGTAAAATTGCACGAATACGTGTTATAAATGCGGCTTTGCCTGCTGCATCAGAAAAACTTATGCCATTATAGCTTGGGTCTGGCTGAGTCAGTTGTGGATATTTGTCTGAATATGCTTTCCAATCGAAAGTTCCAGCATCAACTATAACACCGCCCAAAGTTGTGCCATGTCCACCAATAAATTTAGTTGCAGACTCTACAACAATATCCGCACCATGTTCAATTGGACGAATAAGGTAAGGAGTACCAAAAGTATTATCAACAATAAGCGGCAAACCATGAGCGTGAGCAATTTTAGCTATTGCATCAATATCAGTCACTTCACTGTTAGGATTACCAAGAGTCTCAATGTATACCGCACGAGTATTTTTGTTAATAGCGTCTACAAAGTTTTGAGGATTTAAAGCATCAACAAAAGTTGTAGTAATACCATAAGATGGCAAAGTATGAGCCAGTAAGTTATAAGTACCACCATAAATATTTTTAGCTGCAACTATATGGTCATTTTGACGGGCAATATTTTGAATTGCATAAGTTACAGCCGCAGCACCAGATGCAACGGATAAAGCAGCAATGCCACCTTCCAGTTCAGCAATTCTCTGCTCAAATACCGCTTCAGTAGGGTTTGTAAGTCTGCCATATATGTTACCGCTTTTTTTAAGAGCGAACCTATTAGCTGCATCTTGGCAATCATCAAAAACAAAAGAAGTTGTTTGATAAATTGGTACTGCACGAGCACCAGTTACTGGGTCATGTTCTTCTTGCCCTATATGTAATTGACGAGTCTCAAACTTCCAGTTTGCTTTTTGTTGATTTGTAATTTTAGCCATAACTTTTTCACCTCTGTAATATATTTTGTTTTGTATATCTTGCCTACTATTATACTAGGTTTTCTGGTTAAGTGTTAATACCGATAACCACTTGCTAGTTATCGTTTTAATCTATAATAAAAAGCATAAGAAAACACTATAAAACATCTCTGCTTTATAGTGTGTATTATATTATATTTATGCTGCATTTTTTAAGTTCATCAATATAAATATGTCCCATATTGCTTATTTGACTATCTTTGCGTCTTATATATCCAATTTTCATAATTTTATCAGAGTTCAAAGGTATAACAGTATAACCCTGACCGTTTAAGTCTTCGCACATAATGCCACTGCAAAGTGTATAACCATTAAGCCCAATCATAAGATTAAGCATAGTTGCTCTATCACTAACATTTATCATATGCCTATAATTTCTTGAGCTATATACTTCTTCAGCGAGATAAAACGCACTGTTTTCACCTTGGTCAAAAGACAAGCAAGGATAAGGCTCCAAATCTTCAAGATTTAAGATATTATTTTTTGCAAGTGGGTGAGAAGCCGCCAAAAAAACAAATATTCTGCATGAAAAAAGTTCAGTAAATATTAAATCATTTTCGTTAAATGTACGCATTAAGATATCATGATTAAAATCATCTATATATAATACTCCTATTTCGCTGTGATAGTTTTTAACATTTTCAATAACTTCACATGTTTTACATTCATGCATACCAAAAGCATAACGGTCTAGTTCAAATTGTTTAGCCATTTGAATAAAAGCCTTTACAGCAAATGTGTAGTGTTGAGATGACACCTGAAAACTTTTTCTTGTTTCCCGCTTTAGAATAAATTTTTCTTCTGTAAGACGATATTGGTTTACAATTTGCCTTGCATGGATTAAAAATTCCTCTCCTTCTGGAGTTACAGTTATACCACGATTGGTTCTATGGAATAAGTTTATGCCTATTTCTTGCTCTAAATTTAAAATACTGGCGGAAAGGCTTGACTGAGATAAAAACAGTTGTTTTGCCGCCTGATTGACTGAGCCACATGACGCAATAGTCACAGCGTAAATTAGCTGTTGTAAAGTCATAAATAATCCTTTCTGCCAGTAAATAAACTTTAATTATTTAATCTTCTCGATATGCCAAATATCATTAGCATATTCAGCAATAGTACGGTCAGAGGAGAACTTACCAGAATTACAAATATTCATCCAGCATTTACGAGCAAAGCCCAGCTTATCTTTATAATCCTGACTAGCTTTTTTACGAGCCTCTAAATAACGGTCAAGGTCAAGCAGTAAGAAATACTGGTCAGGGCGATGCCAACCTGTACCATAAACAATAGAGTCATGCAGCTCTCTGAAGATGCCAGAACCACCATCATCAAGAGTACCATTGATAAGAGCATCAAGAATACGTTTAACTCTATGGTCGTGGTGATAAGTCCAGTTAGGGTTATAGCGTTCTGCTATATCGTTAATTTCTTCAACGGTAGCACCAAAGCGATAGTTGTTTTCCTCGCCCGCTTCCTCAAAGATTTCAATATTAGCACCGTCATAAGTGCCCATAGTAACAGCACCGTTAGCCATAAGTTTCATATTACCAGTACCAGATGCTTCCTTACCAGCAGTAGAAATCTGTTCAGAGATATCAGCCGCAGCGACTAACTTTTCAGCATAAGAAACGTTGTAGTTAGAAACGAATACAACCTTTAGAATACCATTAACACGAGGGTCATTATCAATAACACGAGCAACTTCATTAATAAGCTTGATAATACCCTTAGCACGTTTATAACCTGGGGCAGACTTAGCACCAAAGATAAATGTAGTTGGTGTAAAGTCTGTTAGGCTACCCTCAAGGATTTCATAGTAAAGCTCAAGAATAGCAAGAATATTAAGGAATTGACGTTTGTACTCATGTAAACGCTTAATCTGAATATCAAAGCAAGTGTTAGGGTCAATTTGAATACCATCTTTTTTCTGGATATAAGCCGCCAAACGCTTGTGGTTATTCATCTTAATTTGAGCTACACGCTCCATAACCTCATCATCTTTTACAAACTTTTCTAGCTTTTTAAGCTGAGAAAGGTCAGTTTTCCAGCTTTCATTCCCTAAAAGTTCGGTTAACAGGTCAGAAAGTTCTGGATTACAGAGTGCAAGCCAACGACGCTGAGTGATACCATTGGTTTTATTTTGGAATCTCTCAGGGTATAACTGATACCAATCTTTTAGAACATCGTTCATAAGGATTTCTGTATGCAGTTGAGCAACACCATTTACATAACGAGAAGCAAAGATTGCCATATGAGCCATATGAACAGTGTTGTTCTGAATAATTCTCATAGAGTTAGCCTTATTTTCTTCTACTCCACGAGCCTTCAATTCCTCACCAAGAGCCTCATCAATTTTAACAATGATATCATAAACACGAGGAATAGTGCTAATCATCAAATGATTG
This sequence comes from uncultured Butyricicoccus sp., assembly GCA_944384745.1. Lineage (GTDB taxonomy): Bacteria > Bacillota > Clostridia > Oscillospirales > Butyricicoccaceae > Butyricicoccus_B. The sequence goes on along the minus strand of CALWUO010000061.1, from coordinate 7,151 downwards.
CTCCACTTTTCAAGAGCCTCAGCCAAGATAGTGTGGTTAGTATAAGAGAATACCTTTTTACAGATAGCTAGAGCCTCATCAAATGTTAGATTTTCGCCATCAGTTAGCAAACGGATAAGTTCTGGAATAGCAATAACAGGGTGAGTGTCATTTAACTGGATAGCATTAAGGTCAGCAAACTTTGAGAAGTCTTCGCCATAAGTCTTTTTAAACTTTTTAATAATATCCTGTAAAGATGCAGAGCAGAAGAAATACTGCTGTTTTAGTCTTAAAATTTTACCTGCATCTGTGGAATCATTTGGATAAAGCACACGGGAAATATCCTCTGCACGGTTAGCTGCTGCAACAGACTTATCATATTGCTGGTCGTTAAACAAATTAAAATCAAAAGGAGTTTCAGTTTCAGCCTGCCACAAACGTAAAGTACCAATATTATCAGTTCCATAGCCAATGATTGGCATATCATAAGGTACAGCGACAATATTTTGGTCAGCGAAACGAACATTAACTTTTTCGTCCTCACGTCTTAGACCCCAAGGGTCACCGTAACGAGTCCAATCATCAGCAGTTTCTGTCTGGAAACCACCCTGAATTTTCTGTTTAAATAGACCATATTTATAACGAATACCGTAACCCTCAAGAGGTAGGTCAAGAGTAGCTGCTGAGTCTAAGAAACAAGCTGCAAGTCTGCCAAGACCACCATTACCCAAAGCACAGTCTTCAACATCTTCAAATTCATCAAGAGAAGCACCAGCCTCTTCAAGAAGCTCACCAACTTCCTTGGTCATACCAAGGCACATAAGGTTATTATAAATCATACGTCCCATAAGGAACTCAGCAGAGAAATAATAAGCTCTACGCTGTTTATGGTGTTTTTCAAGGCTATTCTGCCAACGGTCAGCGATTTCTGCCATAATCGCTTTAGATACAGCCATATGAAGCTGTTCAGGCTTTGCATCACGAGGAGTTGTATGATAATCACTCTTTAATTGGAATGCAATGCCCTCCATGATTTCTTGTTTGTTCATGGAATTTCAATCCTTTCTAACAAAAAGTATACTCTAATTAGAGTTTTGCCGCCTTCCCCAAACGGCTAATTGCTAACAGTAAAACCTGTATAGCAGGAGATACCTTATATAGCATACCACAAAAACACAATATTCATCAAGTGGCATTGGGGTATATTTCCATAATACACATTTAAATATGCACATTTTACCCAATATTTGCATAGTCTGACATAAAGGGAGGAGGAGACACATTGAACAAAAAACTTACATTTGCAGTTGTTGGCGGAGATATGAGACAAATATTTCTTGCAAAACAGCTTTATTTAGATGATTATGAAGTTTTCAGCTTTGCCATTGACAGATTTTCATTTAAAGAAGATGTAAAACCCCTTAGTATAGCAGATTTTTCAAAAGCTGATATAATAATTTTGCCTATGCCAGTTCAAAGGGAAAAGGGAATATTAAATGCTCCGCTTTGCAATACATCATATAAACTTGATTTAATTATAAATTCTATACCCGCTAAAAAAATTGTCTTTGCAGGTGGAGTAACAGAACAGGTGGAAAAGCAAGCAAAACGCAATGAAATTTTACTTTATGATTATTTAAAACGAGAAGAACTTGCTGTTTTGAATTCTATACCTACATGCGAGGGAGCAATAGAGCTTGCAATGCGTGAACTACTTATAACACTTCATGGAGCAAAAGTGCTTGTCGTAGGAAATGGACGCATAGGAAGTATGCTTTCTGATAAATTATCAGCTTTACATGCTGATGTTACTGTTTCTGCTCGCTCCCCTAAAGATTTTGCATGGATTAGTTCAAAAGGTTTAGATTATCTTAATACAAATAAATTGGTAGGCAAATTAAATGATTTTGATTTAATAATAAATACTGTTCCTGCATTAGTGTTAGGCATAGACGAATTATCAAATATAAATGAAAATTGTTTGATAATTGATTTAGCCTCAAATGCAGGAGGAGTTGATTTTGATTATGCAGAAAAACTTGGCAGAAGAGCTATTCATGCATTATCACTTCCTGGAAAAGTTGCACCTATTTCTGCGGCAACAGCGATAAAAAGCACAATTTACACCATATTGCAGGAGGAAAAAGTATTATGAGTGACAAAATCCGAATAGGTTTTGCAATGACTGGGTCATTTTGCACGTTTAATAGAGTTATAAAAGCTCTTGAGGCTATGACATCAAAATATGATATAACGGCTATATTATCACATCATTCAGCAACAATGGATACAAAATTTGGGAAAGCTGAACTATTATATAAACATTTAAGTGATATAACAAAAAAGCCTATTATAGACAGTATAGTTAAAGCTGAACCAATAGGTCCTAAGGGTTTATTTGATGTGTTAGTTGTAGCACCATGCACAGGAAATACACTTGCAAAATTAAGTAATTCTATAATAGATGGCACTGTACCAATGGCAGTAAAAAGCCATTTAAGAAGAGAACGTCCTGTGGTGCTTGCTATATCTACAAATGATGGTCTTTCTGGTTCTGCGGAAAATATAGGTAGACTTTTAAATAGAAAAAATTATTATTTTGTGCCATTTAAGCAGGACGCACCAAAAGAAAAACCACGTTCACTTGTAGCAAATATGGATTTAATAGCTGAAACCATAGATTATGCATTAGAAAACAAACAAATTCAACCTATAATTTACAGTTAAAACACAAAAAACGCACATCAACCTGATGTGCGTTTCATTATTACTTAATCATATATAGATTCTACATCCCATTCAATTACATTGCCTGTATTAGCATCTATTTTAAATTCATATTCAAGAGTATTATAAATAATCTTGCCTTCATATTCATATCTTCCATCATCTCTATCTAATTTAAATTCATAGATATTGGCTGTTGTTGCACCAGAAACCCTGCTAATAGCTATTTGCTTAGCTCTTTCTGCGGTTATTGCAACATTTGTACCTGTTGAAGTATTTCCGCCATAATTTGGAAAATAGCTTTCTGCATCATAATCATAACTTATAATATTACCACTTGTTGATATTTCATAGTCATACTTATGAGTAATATTATTTGAGGTAAATGTAAATTCAATATCATACTTTTGAATTCCATCGTCCCAATCTTGATATGCTTTTATAAATTGAACCTGTGAGGCGGTTTTACCTGCATGGTTTAATGCAATTTCCTTTGCTCTCTCTAAAGATATACCTTGTGTTGATGGTGTTGATGGATTGGTTGTATTTGTAGGATTTTGTGTATCAAAATCTGTAACTTCACCGCCTGAGGACTGATTGTTTCCTGTGAGTATTGCAGTTTGAGTTGTGGAATCCCAAGTCACATTTTTACCCATAATCTGACCAATAGCACGAAGTGGAAGATATATAGAACCGTTGTAATTCATTGGTTCAACGGTATTACCATTGACATCACTAAATGTTCTAGCACTTCCATCAATTACAATGCTATATTCTGGACAACATAACATTGTGATATTAGCTCTTGTTGCTGAATTATTTGGAGTACCTGTGGTTGCACCTGTTACACGTTGACCGCCAATACTTGCGGTTTTTGTGTTACTATCCCAGTTTACATTTTTGTTCATAATTTCGCCAATGGCACGAAGTGGCAAATATGTTGAGCCATTATATATTATAGGAAAAACTTCTTGACCTTGAGCATTATAGAATACTCGATTTATGCCATCAATATTAACATTTACATCAGGAGTTAGTGTTGCATTTACATTATATGATGCACCTGCTACTGTACCACCTAATAAAAGAGCAGCAGTCAAAGAACAAACTAATTTTTTCATAATAAAACACCTCTTTAGATAAATTTAATCAAATATAGATTCAGATTCCCATTCTAAAATAGCACCACTATAAGCATCTATTTCAAAATCATATTCCATGCCTTGATAAATAATTTTGCCTTCATATTTTACTTTTCCATCATCTCTATCTAATTCTAAATGGATATCATTAGCTGTTGCACCTGGAACCTTATCAAGAGCAATTTTTTTAATTTCTGCTTCAGTTTTTGTAGTCGAATTATTATTTGTTGTACTAGGTGTGTAATTTTCAGCATCATAATCAAAACTGATAATTTCACCTGTCTGAGCATTTATTTCATAATCATACTCGCTTTTTGTAGCAGGTACATAAAACTCAACTTCAAAAATCTGTATACCATCGTCAAAATCAGGTTTTGCCCAAATGAAAGAAGTATCAGCTTCAGTAACGCCCGCATGATTTAAAGCAACTTGCTTTGCTTTATTTTCATCAATAGCACCTGTTTTGGCACTATTTGTGTTATTTGTATTATTTGTGTTGTTTGTGCTGTTTGTATTATTATCGGCTACCTGAATATTATCAACACTATTTGTATTAGTGCTTGTATTGTTATTATTTACACTAGGATTGCCAATTTGCTTATGCTCAATTATAGTACCTGTAATTGCATCAATATTATATTCATATTCAATACCATTAGAAGTGAAATCCACTTCATAGTAAGCAGTACCATTTTTATTATCCAATTTTGCTTCTGTAAAAACAGCACTGCTTCCATCAATATTTGCATTAGAAAGAGCTGTATTTTTTGCAGTATCTACACCAATATAATTTACATTAGCCTGTCTGGTTAACTTACTTGTAGAGCAGCCTGTTAAAGCCAAAGCTGTAACAGTTGAAACAGCCAAAATAGATAGCAATTTTTTCATATAAATCACACCTTTCAAAAATTAAGTGGTTAATTTCTTTGTTGTAATTATGATATCATACGAAAATTAAAATTCCATTAAAACAACATAAAAATTTTTAAGATTGTTTTTCTGGGAAAGAGAATACAAATAAACTGCCTTTACCCTTTGTACTTGTTACTTTTACATCACCATGATGTAAATTTGCTATTTGTTTAACCATAGTAAGTCCTAAACCTGCACCATTTTGTCTTGATTGGTCAGCTTGATAAAATCTTTTCCAAATGTTTTGAAGTTGCTCCTCAGTCATACCAATACCATCATCTTCCACAGAAAGATAAATAGTTTTTAGTTCTTTATATAATTTAATTTTAATATAACCGTTTGGATTGCCATATGTTATAGCATTATTTATTAAATTTTGCAATAATCTACTTATAAGTACGACATCAAATTCAGCAATAATATTGTCTTGTATATCAAGATTTAATGACATTGTATTAGGTAAATCTGGTTGTTCAGAGCAAATAATATAAACAAATTCGCTTAAATCTTGAGTTTCAAAATTAACGGCTTGAGTTCCTTGTTCTAAGCGTGTCATTTGAAGTAATTGTTTAATAAGATTTGACATTTTAACCGCTTGTCTATTTATAACATTTATTGATTGCTTATACTCTTCTATCGAAGTATGATTTATTGAGTCATTACATTCAGCCAATATAACTGCGGTTGGTGTACGCAGTTCATGAGAAGCATCAGATGTAAATTGTTTTTCTGTTTCAAAAGACTTTTCTAGTCTGGCAAACATATTATCAAATGCGGTAGCTAATTTACTTATCTCATCTCTACCTTTTGGAAGTCCTATTCTAAGCGATAAATCACGCCCTTCACCAATGGTACTTGCTGCACTTATAATTTTATCAATAGGTTTAAAAGTTCTTTTTGTTAACATATATGCACTCATAGCACCTATAACAATAGTTAAAGGTAATATTAGTAATGCAATACCTTTTATGTCCTCTATAATGTCTTTAACATCTGGTTTAGGCACTATTCCACGCAACCACACACCATTTTCCCAACCAAAATATAACCAAAAATCTAAAACGTAATAATTTCCGTCTGTACTTTCTACTTCTTTTGTAACACCGTTTTCAAACTCTATATTTTCAGGGAAATTTATAGGCGGTTGACCTGCTAACAATGCATTAGAATTGCTATAAATCAAACTGTATACACCATTATAAGTAAAATTGAAATTTTCATCAAAAACAAGTTTACCATTTTCCATTGATACACTTACTAGATTTTGCCTAACAGTGTTTGATAATAAATCAAAAGTATTTTCTGTAACCACACGGCTAGTAATAGAAACCATAGATAAAAGAACAATAGAAACTAGAAAAGACATTAAAATAGTTATCAATATAGTTAATTTAAGTTTAACTGAAATAAATCTCATTATGACTCCTTTAAAATCCAACCTGTCCCACGAATAGTATGTAATAATTTATTTTCAAAATTATTATCAATTTTTCTTCTAAGATAAGTTATATAAACATCAACTACATTAGAACCCCCAACATAATCATAGTTCCATATATGGTTTTCAAGCTGATTTCTAGTTACAATAGTTTCTTTATGCATTATTAAGTATTCCAAAATAGAATATTCTTTAGCAGACAATTTAATTTCTTGATTACCTCTTTTAACAATATGTGTAGCTGTATCAACAGATAAATCTGCTAAACTATAAACACTTGTTTTTTGAGTGCCATATTTACGTGTAGCGGCACGAATTCTGGCAAGAAGTTCATTAAAATCAAAAGGTTTAACTAAATAATCATCAGCCCCTAAATCAAGTCCCGTTATGCGGTCTTCAATAGCATCTTTAGCTGTTAAGAATATAACTGGAAAATTTTTATTATTTTGACGAAGATACTTTAGAACCCCATAACCATCTAGTTTTGGCATCATAATATCTAGTAAAATACAATCATAATCGGCATTAGCTACATAATCCAAAGCATCTTCACCATTATAACAGTAGTCAACACTATATCCTGCACGGATTAAAGTATTACAAATAAGTCTGTTTAAATCTTTTTCATCTTCACATACTAATATACGCATTTAACATACCTCCCATAATATAATTATAATTTAATTTTAGGCATAAAGAAACACCTCTATAATGAATATAGGGGTGTTTCAAATATTAAATTTTATAAAGCATATTGGGATTATGCTCCATGTCCTTCAAGCGTGTAACAGAAGAACCACGTATAGTATATCAAAAGTTTTTTTAATGCTTTGTCGAATTTTGTCGAAAAACAATATTTTTTGTTTTATTGAAAAGAAAAAAGCAGCAACCATAATTGGCTACTGCTTTAAATGTAAGCGATGAGTTATCTTCCCAGGCCGTCGCCAGCCAAG
>CALWUO010000060.1 GCA_944384745.1 uncultured Butyricicoccus sp. | reverse complement strand
AGTTTCCAGTCATCAACCTTAACTTCAGCACCGCCTAAAGTTGCAACAGCATCAACAATTAAAAGTGCTCCATATCTTTCGCAGATTTCACCAATCTCCTTGAGTGGTTGCATCATAGAAGTTGAGGTTTCACCATGAATACAAGCAACAGCTTTATATCCACCTTTTTTTAGTTCGTCTTCAATTTCTTGTGGGTCAAATACGGTGCCCCATTCCCTTTCAAGAAGTGTGATATCAGCACCACAACGCTCTAAAATCTCGGCAAGCAGATAACCAAAACGACCAAATGCAGGGATTAAAACCTTGTCATTTGGACAGATAGCACCTGTTAAAACAGTTTCCAGACCACCTCTTGAAGTTGTATCAACAACATAAGTCTGTTTATTTTTTGTTTGGAACAGATAACGCTCCATCTCCATTGTTTCATTCATAAGGGCAGTAAATTCTGGGTCAAACTGACCGAGAATATGTGCACCCATTGCACGAAGAACTCTAGGGTCAGCCTCAACTGGACCTGGAGTCATTAACATTCTTGGTGATGGATTGATTTCACTAAATTTCATATTCATAATTGATAATTCCCTTCTGTTAAGTACCAATTTATTTTTCAAATCAATATCACTTATTATAAACACATTTTAACGCTTGTGCAAGTGCATATAAAATTATATTATATGTTAAAATCTTTTTTATGTTTTTTGTTCTATATAACTAAACATACGTATTTTTTTACATAGTTTTGTGTTTTTTGGAAAAATACGTTTTTATATAAAAAAATTATATTTTTACTCACTATTTGCTCGAAAATGCGGTTAAAATAGTGTATAATAACAAAAGTATTAGTTTGTGTTTCTTTAAATTAACATAAAAATGAATAAATTTTATTTTATGTAATAAGTTTAGATTTTTTATTTATTTTTTCAATTTTATAAAAAAAACTACTTATAAAGATAAATTTCTTTACTATTATTTATCCTGTTTAGACTATTAAATTCTATTGAAAATTTTCAAATTGCTTGTGATAATAATATTACAGTTTGTTTTTAAATATGCATTATTGTAATCAATTATGCAATCTTGAAAGTTCTCTTAACACAAACTATAAAACTAGCAATCTTTAAAACAATAAAAGGAGAGCAAATATGTTAAAAACAGTTGTTAAAAAAGGTAGCTATCATGACTCTGTTGTGCTTATGCTGCTAACCAACCACATTTCAGCAATGCAAGGGGTCAATAAAGTATCTATTATGATGGCAACACCTGCTAATAAAGATATCTTTAAACAAAGCGGGCTTGATACAGAAGAACTGCTTGCCGCTAGTGCAAATGACATGGTAATAGTTGCCGATATCAACGAAGAAAGCACTATGGACGCTATCGAAACCGAAATTGACGCATATTTCAAAAAACAAAACACTCAAAATGAAAAAACTGAAAGCGTTAAATCTTGGGATAAGGCTCTTGAAAAAATGCCTAATGCCGACATGGCTGTTATCTCTATTGCTGGTGCTTATGCTGCACTTGAGGCAAATCGTGCATTAGATGAAGGCATGAATGTTTTTATGTTTAGTGATAATGTTACTATTGAAGATGAAAAACAGCTTAAACAAAAGGCACATGAAAAAGGTCTTGTTGTTATGGGCCCTGACTGTGGCACGGGCATAATTCAAAGTGTACCAATTGCTTTCACCAATAAAGTTAACTCTGGTAAAATTGGTATTATCGGTGCATCTGGCACAGGTATACAAGAACTTACAACAATTATTGACCGTTTGGGTGAGGGCGTTAAAAATGCTATTGGCACTGGTGGACGTGACCTTTCCTCTGAAATTGGCGGTATAACCATGATGGATACCATAAATGCTATGGAGCAAGATGACAGCATTAAAGTTATGGTTGTTATTTCTAAGCCACCTGCAAAGGCGGTTAGAGAGATGATTTCTAATCGTTTAAGTGCTTTTAAAAAGCCTGTTGTAACATTATTTTTAGGTGAAAAACCAGAATATCATGAAAAAGATTTTTATCATGCTTACACACTTGACGAGGCTGCAAGACTTGCTGTTAATCTTGTAAGAAATGAAGATATAAGTTCTTGTGTTGTTTCTGCTGAAACCCCAGAAAATGCTTTTGATAAGAACGAAAACAAAACCATTAAAGCTTATTATTCTGGTGGTACTCTTGCAGGTGAAGCTGCAATGCTTATCAAGGACGCTCTAAACCTTGACACCCCACCAGAAAAAGCAGAAGGCTTTATGTTAAAGCATGGTGGTCATGTTGTAGTTGACCTAGGTGATGATGTTTATACTCAGGGTAAACCTCACCCAATGATTGACCCTGCAAAACGTATTGAATGTATGAAAGAAGCTATTGATGATAATTCAACTGGTGTTATTTTATTTGATATTATGCTGGGTTATGGCTCACATGAAGATATGGCTGGTGCTTTACTTCCAACTATTGAAGAACTAAAACAAAAAGCTAAAAACGAGGGCAGAAAACTGTTCTTTATTTCCACCGTTTGCGGCACTCGTCATGACTATCAAGGTTATGATGAAGCAGTAAATAAGCTTAAAAACGCTGGTGTTATCGTATGTGAAACCAATAAATTAGCCTCTCAAATGGCTATTCGTGCAATTGGTCTTGATTTTACCGAACCTGTAAAAGAAATTCGTGAAAAACAAAATGTAAATGTCACAATTACACCTGCATCTGATAAACTGCTTAAAATGCTTTCCGAAAAACCAAAGATTATAAATATTGGTTTAAAGAGCTTTGCAGAAGTTGCTGATGAGTTTGGTTGCAAGGTTGTTCAATTTGATTGGACTCCTCCTGCTGGTGGCAATGTAGAGATGATTAAAACTCTTGATTTCCTTAGAAACTTCAAGGATTTTGACATTGATGCCGCAAACAGAGAAGTTATTGCCAAAATTGTGGCAAGTCAGCCTGTTATTATTGACAATGTGCGAGCAAAAGAAGTTATTACTGAAATGGCTGAGGGCAAAGTTATTTTACATGCTGGCCCACCTATCGAATATAAAAACATGCCTGACCCAGTTCAAGGCTCTTGTGTAGGTGCTGTATTATTTGAAGAATGGGCAGATAATGAAGAAGATGCTAGAAAACTGCTTGCATCTGGTGAAATCAAGCTAATTCCATGTCATCATGTAAATGCTGTTGGTCCTATGGGTGGTATTACCTCCCCTAATATGCCTGTATTTGTAGTTGAAAACCGCACAGATGGAAACCGTGCTTATTGTACAATGAATGAGGGTATTGGTAAGGTTCTGCGTTTTGGTGCATATTCTGAAGAAGTTATAAGCCGTTTACGTTGGATGCGTGATATTTTAGGTCCAACTCTTGGCAGAGCTATTAGAGAATTAGGCGGTATAGATGTAAATCCACTTATGGCAAAGGCTTTGGCTATGGGCGATGAATTCCACCAGAGAAATATTGCTGCTTCATTATCTTTCTTAAAAGAGGTAGCTCCAACAATAACAAAGCTGGATATGAACGAAAAGGACCGTTATGATGTAATCCGTTTTCTATCCGATACCGACCAGTTTTTCCTAAATATTATGATGGCAACTGGTAAAGCTATTATGGACGCTGCAAGAACAATACAAAAAGGTACTATTGTTACTGCAATGTGTAGAAATGGTGTGGAATTTGGTATCCGTATAGCGGGTATGGGTGATGAATGGTTTACTGGTCCTGTAAACACTCCTAATGGACTTTACTTTACTGGTTATGATGAAGAGGACGCTTGTCCTGATATGGGTGATAGTGCTATAACTGAAACCTTTGGTGTTGGTGGTATGGCTATGATTGCCGCCCCTGCTGTAACCCGCTTTGTAGGTGCTGGCGGTTATGAAGATGCACTTCGCACAAGCAACAATATGATGGAAATTTGTATTGACAGAAATCCAAACTTTATTATTCCAAACTGGAACTTCCAAGGTATCTGTCTGGGTATTGATGCAAGACTTGTTGTGGAAAAAGGCATAACCCCTGTTATTAACACAGGTATCGCACATAAGATTGCAGGCTTTGGACAAGTTGGTGCTGGTACTGTTCACCCACCTATTGAATGTTTTGAAAAAGCTGTTACTGCTTATGCTAAAAAACTAGGCTTTACTTTGTAAGTTCAATATTATCTGATTAGAAAGCGAGCTAGCATGGAAAAGAAAATTGTAATTGCACTGGGCGGTAACGCTCTAGGTGCTGACATTGAAGAACAGAAAAGTGCTGTTGCAAACACAGCTAGAGTTATTGTTGATTTGGTTTCTGAGGGTTACAAGCTAATTGTAACCCATGGAAATGGCCCTCAAGTGGGTATGATACAAGATGCTATGGACTATATGCAGAAAAAGAATTTTAAAAAAATTCCTCTGCCTACTTGTGTTGCAATGAGTCAAGGCTATATAGGCATTGACTTGCAAAATGCTATTAAATATGAACTGTATCAACGAGGAATTGACAAAAAGGTTTCAACCATTCTTTCTCAAGTTGAGGTTTCTAAAGATGACCCTGCTTTTTTAAATCCAACAAAGCCTATTGGTAAGTTTTTAACAAAAGAAGAAGCTGACGAACATATAGCAAACGGTATACCTTGTATAGAAGATGCTGGCAGAGGTTATAGGGCTGTTGTTCCCTCACCTATGCCCGTAGCTATAAAAGAGCTTAAAACAATTAAAACTCTTTTAGATAATGACCATATTGTTATAACTTGTGGCGGTGGCGGTATACCTGTTGTAAATGAAAATGGCAAGCTTGTGGGCATAAGTGCGGTTATTGATAAAGATAATGTAAGTAGTTTGCTTGCAACTAAATTAGACGCTGATTTTCTAGTTATATTAACTGCTGTTGAAAAAGTCGCCATAAACTATGGCAAACCAAATCAAAAATGGATTTCTGAAATGTCAGTGAATGAGGCAAAACAATATATAAATGAAGAACAGTTTGCTAAAGGCTCCATGCTGCCAAAAGTACAGGCTGCTGTTTCATTTGTACAATCTGGCAATAATAAAAAAGCACTTATTACATTACTTGAAAAAGCTGCTGATGGTATTGCTGGCAAAACTGGCACAGTTATTCATTTATAAATTTTACCTGTGCCAAAAAGTTAGGGAGAACATTTATGGATATACCAATTAACTTTTTGATGTGGGGTTTAGCGTGTTTGCCAATTCTCACGCTGCTTGTGCTTATGATAAAATTCCAATGGGGTGCAACCGACGCTGCCCCTATTGGTCTTATAATAACCGTTTTAACTGGTGTTATTTTCTATAAAGCCGATATAAAACTAATAGCCAGTGAAAGTGCAAAAGGCATTTGGAATGCTCTTACAATACTTCTTATTGTTTTTACTGCTGTGCTTATGTATCAAGTCGGACTTGAGGCAAAAGCATTTTCAGTAATTCGCAATGGTATGCGGAAACTTTTACCTAATGAACTTTTATTGGTTTTAACTATGGGCTGGATTTTTGAAAGTTTTCTTCAAGGTATAACTGGTTTTGGTGTACCTGTTGCAGTTGGTGCTCCATTGCTTATTGGCATAGGTGTAAAGCCTATGTGGGCGGTTATAATACCTTTACTTGGTCAATCTTGGGGCAATACATTTGGTACTTTAGGTGCTGCATGGGACGCTCTAGCAATGACAACTGGTCTTACAGCCCAAAGCCCCGAATATCTTAAAACCGCATTTTTTACCGCTGCTTTTATTTGGTTTTGGAATATTATTGATGGTTTTGTTATATGCTGGTTTTATGGAAAAGGTAAGGCTATAAAAAAAGGTTTTCCCGCTATTTTATGCATATCAATAATTCAAGGCGGTGGCGAACTTCTACTAACTCAGATTAACACAACTATTGCTTGTTTTGTGCCTGCATGTGTTTCTTTGATTGCTGTCTTGCTTTTAAGCCGTACTAAGGCGTATAATAGCGAGTGGTGTGTTTCAGATAGTCAGATTATAAACCGTGATTTTTCAGAGTCCACTTCTGATGACTCCCCAAAGGATATGAAGCTTATTGATGCTTTTATACCTTATATTCTATTATCTGTTATAACCCTTGTAGTGCTTGTTATTCCGCCTGTTTTTGAGTTTTGTAGTCAGTTTAAAATATCTCTTTCATTCCCTGAAACTGTAACTGGTTATGGGTTTGTAAACGCTGCTGAACCTAACTTCTCGCCTATAAGTCTATTTACACATGCTAGTATGTTTCTATTTATATCATCTATTTTAGGACTTTTATACTATAAAAAATGTAAATGGATAAAAAATGGAAGTGTTAAGGCTATATTTATAAGAGCTGTTTCCATGACAATGCCTTCTGGTCTTGCGGTTATAGGTTTAATTATTATGTCTAAAATAATGTCTGGCACAGGTCAAACCATTGTTTTAGCTAATGGCATAGCAAACGTTTTAGGCGGTGTATATGTTATTTTATCACCATTTGTTGGTATGCTTGGCTCATTTATGACAGGCAGCAATATGAGCTCTAATATTTTATTCTCTGGTTTCCAAAATGCAACCGCCAACCTTTTAAATGTAGACCCATCTGTTATTTTAGGTGCTCAGTCCTCTGGTGCATCTGTTGGCAGTGCTATCAGTCCAAGCAATATTATCTTAGGCACTACAACCGCACAGATTTTAGGAAGTGAAGGTAAAATTCTAAAAAAAATCATGGTTATAAATGTTCCTGTCGTTATTATGATAGGTTTAATCGCTTTTATGATAGTAAATCTATAAACGAAAGGGCATAAATATAAAATGAATGAACAAAAATTCTTTAATACACGAGCTGGGAAACTCACAATAGCTTTTATAATTATAATGATTGCTTTTGCTATGATTATGATAGGACTTTATAAATCTCAAAGTATTTTATATACATTAGGGTTTATTATAATTGCTGTTGCAATGCTATATTCTCCAGTTAAAACTCATATTTATGATAAACTAGGAAAGCGAGATAGATAAATGAATAAAGAGCTAATGACTAAAAGAATTGCTGAAAATTTAGAACATTTAAAGCAATTTACTTCAACACCTAATAAGGGCTGTACACGTTTGCCATTTACTAAAGAAGCAAGACAAGCGGCTGATTATATAAAAACAATTATGGAACAGGCTGGTCTTGAAGTCAAAGAAGATGAAGCTGGTAATGTATTCGGTTTTATTTATGGCACTGACACTTCCCTACCTTGCGTTATGATGGGTTCACACTTTGACTCTGTTGTAAATGGTGGCGATTATGATGGCATAGCTGGTGTTATTTGTGCTGTTGAAGTTGCAAGACAGCTCAAGGAAAGAAATATAAAACTTAAACGTACTTTTGTTGTTGCTGCTTTCTGCGATGAAGAAGGAATGCGTTTTGGTACTGGTTATTTTGGTTCTGGTGCTATGCTTGGTAACCGTACACCTGAATACTGTCGCACATTTACAGACAAAAATGATGTTAGTATTTATGATGCAATGGTTGAATATGGTCTTGACCCTGAGAAAATTGAAAATGCAAAATGGGAAGACAATTCAATAGGCTATTTTGTAGAGGCTCATATAGAACAAGGTCCTATTTTACATGCTGAAAATATCGAAATCGGTCTTGTAGATTGTATTGTAGGTATTGATAGATATATGATAACCGTTCATGGACGCTCTGACCACGCAGGCACAACACCAATGAATATGCGTCTTGATGCAGTAGATGCTGCAACTAAAGTTATATCTAAAATCGCTGACTGGGCAAGAGAAACCGACGATGGTAGCGTTGCAACCGTAGGCTATATTAAAACTATACCTGGTGGTATGAACATTGTAGCTGAGGCTTGTGAATTTACTGTTGACATTCGTTCTCGTAATGTAGAAAATCTGAAGAAAATCTCGGCTAAACTACATGATGCATTGGAACATGAAGTTAAAGCTATGGGTGGTAGCTTTGATATTCAAAATAAACTAGCAATTACACCTGTAAATCTTTATCAACCTATGCTAAATATGATGGAAGAAAGCTGTAAAAAGCATAATTTCAGTTATCGTTATATGCACAGTGGTGCAGGTCATGACGCTCTCGAAATAGGTCAGGTTGTTCCTACTGCCATGTTATTTGTACCAAGTGTAGATGGTAGAAGTCATTGTATGGTTGAACACACAGAATATGCTCATTTTGGTAATGCCGCTTTAATTATGACAGAACTAGCTGAAAAGCTAACTGCAAACTAAAAAACGTATGCACCACAGATTTTGTTTTCTGTGGTGCATTTAATTATGTTATAATAAAAACTAAAGAAGGTGAAAAGATGAGTTTTACTATAAAAGATTTGCTTGAAAGTAAAGAATTTTCTGATATGAAACTTATAGCTGGTCAAAATCATATAAAATCTAAAATAACAGGTGTTACTATAATTGAAGCCCCTGATATAATGCATTTTATTAACGGTGGTGAATTACTGCTTACTGGTCTTTATGCGTTTAAAAGCTGCTCTATATCTGAGTTTCAAAGCTATCTACAAGAGATAAAAACAATAAGCGGTATAATTATCAAAAAAGGCAGAATTGTAAAAGATGCAGAAACTAAAATAAAAATGCTTGAAGAATATGCAAATGAGCATAATATACCACTGATTGAAGTGCCATTTGAAATATCATTTCAAAAGATTATGTCTTTTGTTATGGAACATATTTTTAATGAAGAAGTTACACGCCTTAAATATTTTAAAACTACACATGATAACTTCACAGCTTTAACTTTATCATCTAATCAAAGAGAACACCCTATCAAAGATATCCTTGATATGCTCAATAAACTTATTCGCAATCATGTTGCATTATATGATAGAAATTTTACTTGTTATGCCGCTGCCAATGATGAATTTACAGAGTTTAGTTTATCAAAAAATGTTAAATCTTATGATGTTGGAATGTTAACAAAATACAGATATTTAAAACAAAATAATCAATACATTATAGAGTTAAACTTAACTGATAAAATGTATTTAGTTATAACAGAAAATGTTTCTAAATTTGAATTACTTGACTGCATTGCTATTGAAAACGCTATAATTGCTTTACAATATGAGTTTTCAAGAAAACATGCTATTGCTGAACTTGAAAAAAAATATCAAAATGATATATTTAACAATCTTTTAAACGGTAAAATTATATCTTATGCTGAGCTTAGACGCCATATAGAGCTTTTAAATTTGGATTTTAATGGATTTTATAGAGTTTTGGTATTTAGTCTTGAATACCAAAGCAGAAAAAATATAAATCAAACGCTTTATAATATGGCTGATGTTGAAAATGCTATTTTACAATACTCACCTGATGTTAAAATCTATCGTGATATGGATAAAATCGTTGTTATACAGCCTACAAAACACGAACAAACACAATTTGAATGTAAACAATATATAATCAAACTAAAACAATTTATTGAAAAGCAAAACGCAAAATTATTAGTTAAAATTGGTATTGGTAAAATGGTTCATGGTATTACCCATATTAAAGACTCTTATCGTGAAGCTCAAGATGCCCTATCTTTTATAGATATAATGAATGGTTTTTCTGATGAGTCTGATATACTTTTATTTTCTGAGCTTGGTATATTTAAACTTTTATGTCAAGAAACTAATCCCAATGTACTTATAGAATATATACCTGAGTCCTTACAAAAGCTTTACAATTATAAAAAATCCCAACAAAAAGAACTTATAACAACTCTTAAATCCTATCTAAATTACAATCAAAATCTATCTAAAACCGCACAAAATTTATATGTTCATTATAAAACGGTTGCATATAGAATAGATAAAATAAGTGAAATAACAGGTATGGATTTTAATAATCCTAATGAGATGTTGGAAGTTAGAATAGGACTTATAATTTATCAAATGCTAGAAAAATACAATAATAAGTGATGTGATAATATGAATTTAAACAATTCTACTATTTATACTAAAACTGATATAACTCAAAAAGCCGTTATATTATATTTTCATGGTGGTGGTTTAGTTTATGGCTCAAAGGAAGATTTACCAGCTTTTCATATTGAAAAGCTTACAAATGCAGGTTTTACTATAATAGCTTTTGATTATCCCCTTGCACCAGAAAGCAAAATTGATATTATATTATCTGATGTTATAAACTCAATAGAAAATTATATAGCAAATAGTGATAAATATAATAATTTGCCATATTTTCTATGGGGTAGGTCGGCTGGTGCTTATCTTTGTTTGCTTGCCGCTTCTAAAAAACTATCTAAAGCACCAAATGGTATTTTATCTTATTATGGTTATGGATTTTTAACTAGAGATTGGTTTGAAACACCATCTAATTATTATAATACTCTGCCTAAAGTAAGCGAAAACTGTTTAGATATTTGTAAAAACGATATTTGCACAAGCGGCTCGCTTGATAACAGATATAGCATATATGTCTATGCTAGACAAACTGGTAAATGGAAAGATTTATTTTATCAAGGTAGAGAAAAATTTTTCTTTTTAGATTATTCACTTGCACTTTGTGAAAAACTGCCTTGTCCTATATTTTTTACACATAGTATAAATGATAATGATATATCTTATAATGAGTTTAAAGAATTATCTACCCGCTTTAAAGGTACAACTTATATAGTATCTGAACCAATGCATGATTTTGATAGAAATACAAATTCTGATGCTACAAAAAAATTACTTGATAAAACCATAGAATTTTTAACACTTAATCTCAAATAAAAAATTTAACCGACCTAAAATAAGGTCGGTTTTATTATTCAAAAAGTTGAAAAAGATTATGGAAATTTCAGGCTAATTCCGCCCTAAAACAAAGAAAATCCGCTAAACCAAATGGTTTAACGGACTTTTATGGCGGAGAGTCAGGGATTTGAATAAAGAAGATATTATTTTTATAACTTTTTGCATCTATTAAACGCTAATATATTGATAAAATCATTATTTCAATAACTCTTATTGTTGTTTTTTCAATCTACTATATCAAACTTTTGCTGTCAGATATGCTGTCAAATCCCGCTGTTTTTATATCTCATTATCAATAAAAAATTTAGCCAGCTTTTCAAACTGCATTATATATTTTGATTTTATATTTTCAAATATTTCATTGGCTAACTCATCATCATAAACATGAGAAGTTAAATTTCTATCAGTCAAAATCTGAATCCATACAGAATCATCTTCAAGCATACCATATGAAAATGCTTCTCTCATGACAGGCTTTGGACCATTTATTTCAGCATATCCCATTTCGCTTAAATATTCTTTGCACGCTTTCCACGCAAGCTCTGTTGTAAACTCAAAACGCTGTATAACACCATCTCGCATTGTACCCGATGGAGATTTATCATATTCTGCAAGTGCTTCATTTAAACGCTCGACAGCCTTGCAGAAATTTTTTTGCTTATTAACTCTTTCCATTATTATTATTCCCTCTTTTTCAATGTTTTGGGTTAATGCTGATTCTAATTTATCACTGATAACAACCAAATCAATTTTATATAATGTATCCAAATCATCAAGCTTTGCACACAAATTTGTATAATCAGAGAACGTATATTTATAAGGGTAAACAGCTATATCATAGTCGCTCTGTGGAGTGTTATCCCCTCTTGCACGTGAACCAAATAAAA
>CALWUO010000059.1 GCA_944384745.1 uncultured Butyricicoccus sp. | reverse complement strand
TTGGTTCGGAATAGTGTAGTGCTGGCGGTCTATCTCTTGTTTTCGGTTGCTTGCTTCCTTACCGTACATGAGCATTAAATGCTGGAATAAAACTTTCAGTTGCGGCTTCACTTTCTTGTAAATAACCTGAAAGCCCAAGCATTTCAAAATACTCTATTGCCTCATTATATTCTTCGTCGGTTATTTTTCGGTCAAGTTCTGGGAAATTTGCCATATTAAATGGTGTGTATTGTCTCATAAGGCTTACAAGCACATTATCACCCCAATTTTCTGCAATTCTTCTAAGCACCTGTTTTGTATCAGATAACATGTTAGGTAACATTAAATGGCGTATAACCGTACCTTTTTG
Source organism: uncultured Butyricicoccus sp. (assembly GCA_944384745.1). Classification (GTDB taxonomy): domain Bacteria; phylum Bacillota; class Clostridia; order Oscillospirales; family Butyricicoccaceae; genus Butyricicoccus_B. The sequence goes on along the minus strand of CALWUO010000059.1, from coordinate 11,295 downwards.
CAAAATATCATCTTTATTAAAATTTGGTTTGCCTGTTTGTTTTACCATTTCATCTATGGCTTTTTCACATATTTCAAGATAATCAACCGCATTTGAATACTTTTCTGAATAATAACTGCTATAATATTTAAAATCTGGTAAATAAATGTCTATCTTTTTATTAAAAAGTTTAATAGTTTCTGTTTTTTCATATCCTCCACAGTTTAATAAAACAGGAATACAAAGCCCATTTTGTTTTGCAAGTTCAATGGCTTTACACACCCCAAAAGTATAATGTGTAGCTGTTACCAAATTGATATTATGTGCATTTTTTTGCTGTAATTCTAAAAAAATCTCTGCAAGCCTATTTTCATCTACAACAATTGATTTTGAATGTCTGCGGCTGATACTTATATTTTGACAATACACACAACCAAGTGTACAATGTGCAAAAAATACAGTCCCTGAACCATTTTTTCCTGAAATACTAGGCTCTTCCCAGTGATGAAGTGCGGCTCTACCCACTTCCATTTTATCACTTGCACCACAAAACCCGATTTGGCCATTTGTTCTATTGACCTTACATTCTCTAGGACAAAGAGTACATTTATTATACATTATATTCACCTTTTCACATAAAACAAGCACTGTAAAATTAAATTACAGTGCCTTTTATTTTTAGTCAAAAACTCCAGTTGATAAATAACGCTCTCCAGTGTCTGGAAAAACTACAACAATATTTTTATCTTTAAATTCTGGTCGTTTTGCAATCTCTAAAGCGGCTGAAACCGCTGCACCAGATGAAATTCCAACAAGTAGACCTTCTGTTCTAACGATTTCTTTTGTAAATGCTAATGCATCTTCATTTGTAACAGTTACAATTTCATCAGCAATGGTTGGGTTCATAGTTTTTGGTACAAAATTTGCACCTATGCCCTGAATTTTATGTAGTCCTGCCTTTCCTTGTGATAGCAGAGGTGATGCTGCTGGCTCAACTGCGACAATATGTAAATTAGGATTTTGTTCTTTTATATATTTGCCTGCACCTGAAACCGTTCCGCCTGTGCCAAATCCTGCAACTAAAACATCAACTTTACCGTCCATATCATTCCAGATTTCAACACCTGTGGTTTTATAATGTATTTCTGGATTTGCAGGGTTTGTAAACTGTCCTGCAATAAAACTTCCCTCAATTTGTTTTGCAAGTTCTTCTGCTTTGTCTACTGCTCCCTGCATACCTTTTGATGCGTCTGTTAAAACAAGCTCTGCACCATAAGCTTTTAATAGATTTCTGCGTTCAATACTCATAGATTCGGGCATAGTAAGTATAAGTTTATAACCACGAGCAGCCGCAACAGATGCAAGACCTATACCAGTATTACCAGAAGTAGGTTCAATAATAGTTGCACCCGCTTTTAAAATGCCACGTTTTTCAGCATCTAAAATCATAGCACAACCAATTCTGTCCTTTGCACTGCCAGCGGGATTAAATGACTCTAGTTTAGCCGTGATTTTTGCACCCTTACAGTGTTTTTCACATAGACGATTTAGTTCTAACATAGGTGTATTTCCGATTAAATCAATCAAACTCTTTGCAACGGGCATTTTTTATTCACTCCTTACTTTAAATCTTGCTAGTTGCTATTTTTTATATTATACTTTAATAGTACCCAAAAAGCAACTCCTATTTAATTGGTATGATTATTTTATTGTATTATGCTTTCAATAGAGTGTGGTCAGCCATCGTCGAAGGCAATTGGAGCCTTTCGGAAAGAAGCTGATTAACACTCTTTTAATATTACATAATTTTTTTGACTAATAAAATAAAATATGTTATTTTAAAATGTGAGGTGAATAAAAAATATGCAAAAATATATTATCTCTGAATATGCACATGATGCACCCGCTGTAATTCGTGATTTTTTAGTTTATATGGCAACCATTAAAGGAAAATCCCCACATACTGCATATGAATACTATCTTGATTTAAGAATGTTTTTTAGATATGTATTGCATAATAGAAATCTTGTTCCTGTTGATATGCCACTTGATGAAATTTCTATAAAAGAAATAGGTATAGAATTTATCCGCACTATAACAATATCTGATGCATATGATTTTCTTGAATATATGGCACAAGAAAGACCACGTCAACAAAACAGCCCTTCTACTGAATATGGTATCTGTTCTCGCTCTCGTGCAAGAAAAGTCGCATCACTTCGTGCGTTTTTTAAATATTTAACACATAAAGTAAAGCTTATAGATTCAAATCCTATGGAAATTCTTGACTCCCCATCACAGCCTAAACGTTTACCTCAAGCTCTTAGCCTTGAAGACTCAATTTCACTTTTAGAACATGTTGACGGAAAATATGCAAGCCGTGATTATTGTATTTTAACATTGTTTTTAAATTGCGGTATGCGTGTATCTGAGCTTGCAAATATGAATTTACAAGATATCAGAGGTGATATACTTACTATAACAGGTAAGGGCGATAAAGAACGACCTCTTTATTTAAACGATGCTTGTAAACAAGCTATTGAGGCATACTTACCAGATAGAATTGCTCCACACCCTGCTGATAAAAACGCATTTTTCACAAGCCGAAACCGAAACCGTTTAAGCATACCAACTATTAAATGGCTAGTTAAAAAACATTTAGGTGCAGCGGGACTTGATACCACAAAATATTCAACTCACAAATTAAGACATACAGCAGCTACTTTAATGTATCAAAATGGTGTTGATATTAGAACTTTGCAAACCGTTTTAGGTCATACCAATCTTGATACAACAAAAATATACACTCATGTAAATAATGATGATGTAAAGTTTGCAGCTATGAATAACCCTCTTGCTAAAATAATGCCAAGTAAGAAAATCAAAGCACAAGATGAAAACACCACTGAACCAGAACAAATAGAAATTACTGAACCTGCTGTAATTCCTGATGATATGCTATAAAAATAAGACGTACCACATTTTCTGTGATACGTCTTTTAAATTATGCTAAAGTTACTTTGTGATAAGTCTTTTTGCCTTTTTTAATAACAACGCCATTGTTAAATGCGTCCTTATTTAACATTAACTTAGGGTCAGTTACCTTTTCACCATCAAATGAAACGCCACCGCCTTGAATTAGCTTTCTAGCCTCACCATTAGAAGACGCTAATCCACATTTAACAAGAAGTGTAAGCATACCTATTTGACCTTCTGCAAAATCTTCATTAGTTAATTCAGTGCTTGGCATATTTTCATCAGATGCACCGCCCTCAAATACAGCCTTTGCAGTTGCAAGAGCCTTTTCAGCTTCCTCTTTACCATGAACCATGGTTGTAATCTCGTATGCTAAACGCTCCTTAACCTTGTTAAGTTCTGCACCCTCTAGTTTTTCAAATTCTGCAATTTCTTCTAGTGGTACAAATGTTAAAAGTTTCATACAGCGGATAACATCAGCATCACCAACATTACGCCAATACTGGAAGAATTCATAAGGTGAAGTTTTGTTAGGGTCAAGCCATACAGCACCTTTTTCTGTTTTACCCATTTTCTTACCCTCTGAAGTTGTAAGCAGTGTAAATGTTAAACCATAAGCGTCATCTTTACCATCAACACGACGGATAAGGTCAGCACCATTGATAATATTAGACCATTGGTCGTCACCGCCAAGCTCTAAATGACAATCCATAGTTCTATATAAATGTAAGAAGTCATAAGACTGTAAAAGCATATAGTTAAATTCAATAAAGCTTAAACCCTTACCCTCTAGGCGAGATTTAAAACATTCAGCGGTTAGCATACGGTTTACAGAGAAATGCACACCAACTTCACGCAAGAACTGCATATAGTTAAATTTTAAAATCCAGTCAGCGTTGTTCATCATAACTGCTTTGCCATCTGAAAAATCAACTAAACGACGCATTTGTGTTCGGAAACACTCTGCATTATGTTCAATTTGCTCCATAGTAAGCATTTTACGCATATCAGTTTTACCAGTAGGGTCACCAATCATAGTAGTACCGCCACCAATAAGTGCGATTGGTCTATGACCTGCTTTTTGCAGTCTACTCATTACAACAAGCTGTAAAAAGTGACCGATATGCAGACTATCTGCGGTTGCATCAAAACCAATATAGAATGTAGTTTTATGATTATCTAATAAATCCTTAACTTTTTCCTCATTTGTACATTGAGCAATCAGCCCACGGGCTTTTAGTTCTTCAAATACTGTCATTTTGTTTTAAACTCCTTTTTATCTTTGTATATTTCAGTATAAACATTTTACACTATGGAGCACGTTCTTTCAAATTTTCATGTATAATGACCATTTTTATATATTACCTGCTTTTTTAATCAGTTCAAATGCATTATTTCTTGATGTATCTGTAATACAATCGCCTGAAATCATGCGAGCAATTTCTTCAACTCGTTTATTTTCATCTAGTGTACATACATCAGTATATGTTCTATCATCTCTCACACTTTTATATATAAGTATATGTTGTTTACCCATTGCCGCAATCTGTGGCAAATGAGTTACGCAAAGTGTTTGTTTTTTATCGCCTATCTGGGCGAGCTTATGAGCGATTTTCTGAGCCGCACGACCAGAAACACCAGTGTCTATTTCATCAAAAATAAGCGTTCCAACAGGTTCATTAGCGGTTAACACATTTTTCATAGCAAGCATAACTCTTGAAAGTTCACCGCCAGAAGCGACTTTTGAAAGTCCTCTAAGTGGCTCACCAACATTCACAGAAATCTGAAATTCCACAGTGTCAAAACCTTTAATACCAAGTTTTGTCCCTGTTTCCACTCTAACTGCAAGTCTTACTTTATTCATATCAAGGTCTACAAGTTCGGAAACAATCGCTTTTTCAAGCTTTTCTGCATATTCTCGTCTAACGCTTGAAATTTTTCTTGCAATCTCCCTTGCATGTTCTCTAAGCTCTTTATATTCAATTAAAAGCTGTGAACGCTGTTCATCTGCTGATTGTAATGTTTCTAGCTCATTTCTAGCAGACTCAGCATATTTTAAAATGTCGCTTATCTCAGCACCATATTTTAATTTTAATCTATAAATTAAATCCAAACGTTCTTCAATAGCCGTTCTTTCTTCTGGGGAAAATTCGGTTCTTGAACGCATTTGAGCGATAGAGTCTCTAAGGTCAATGGATAAATATTTAACTTCTTCAGCTTTTTCAGTCATTTCACTAAGCTCAGTTGAAACATCTGCAAGACTTCCCAAAGCATTAGAAGCACTTGACAAAAGTTCACAAGCACCTGCAAGCTCATCACTACCATCTAAAGCGGAATAAGCCTGTTCTAAAACATTCACAAGTCTACCAACATTATCAAAAAATGCTTTACGCTCAGAAAGCTTTTCATCTTCGCCTTCTTTGAGCTGTGCCTCATCAATTTCTTGCAAATGAAATGCAAGCATATCAACTCTTTGCAGTCTTTCTTGCTCGCTTTTATCTAGGGCATTTATTTGTCTTTTAAGTGATAAAAGTTTATGATAACAAGGTTGATATTCCTGTAACAGTTTATCAATATTTGCAAAACTATCTAAAAAATCAATATGACAGCTTTCGTCCATAAGTTTTTGACCATCATGTTGACCATGTATATTGATAAGATATGGACTGATTTGTTTTAATGTACTTACAGAAACAGGTTTCATATTAACTCTACATACCGATTTACCATCTGGTGAAATTTGACGCTGTATATGTAAAGTATCTGTTTCATCACTATCAAGCTGATTTTCATGGAGCCATTGTGCAAGTTCTGGTGCAAGCTCAGTAAAAACCGCACTTACAAAGCCCTTTGTAGCACCCGAACGAATAAGCGAACGGTTTGTACGCTGTCCCATAATTGCACCGATTGAGTCAATAATAATAGATTTACCTGCACCAGTTTCACCAGTAAGCACAGTAAGACCATTTTCAAACTCAATATCAGCTCGCTCAATAACTGCAATATTTTCAATATGAAGTAAACTGAGCATTATTTATTCCTTTCTAGGTTATAACAAGGTTTTTTGAGCCTCTGAGCAAAATTCACTTGCTACTTTTTCGTCTTGCATAACAATAAATACGGTATCATCACCACCAAGTGAACCTATAACACGTCTATCACGCATTGAGTCAATAGCCATAGCAGCTGCCTGACCTAAACCAGGAAGTGTTTTAATAACAACCATATTCTGTGCATAACTTATTTCTGTTACACATTCTTTAAAAATGTTTCTAAGGCGGTTAGTAAAGCTGTTTTCAACTTCGGAAGTCGCAACCGCATAGCGATATTTTCCTGTTGTAGATGACAGTATCTTAATCAGTCTAAGCTCTTTTATATCACGAGAAACGGTTGCCTGAGTAGTTGTATAACCTAAATCTCGTAGATGCTCTGAAAGCTCTTCCTGAGTTTCGATTTCAAACTGGTCTATTAAATCCAGAATTTTTGCCTGCCGTTGGAATTTCATCGTCCGTTCCCTCCGTCAGATAGTTTTTTTCTAAGTATATGATAAAAGCTTTTGCCTTTAATTCTAATTAAATTTGTTTCGAGTTTCGATTTACGCACAATAACAACGTCATTTGGTAAAACTTCAACTCCATGGTCACCATCAGTTGAAACACAAACCGAGCTACCATCAAGTCCAGAAGCTGTAACTGCAATTTCCCTTTCCTTTGAAAAAACAAAAGATTTTGCAGATAAATCATGTGGGCAAATAGGAGTTACTGCCAGATTTTCGGCTGATGGCTCAATTATTGGTCCACCTGCTGCTAAAGAATAAGCGGTCGAACCTGTTGGAGTTGATACTATAACTCCATCACCTCTAAATTTTGTAACTGGCACACTATCGGCACATATATCCATACTGATTATATGAAAAGGGTTTTGTTTTGTAACAGTGACATCATTTAAACCTGTTTTAGCATAAATAACTTTGCCATCTCTTACAAGTTCAAGGTCTAACATCATTCTATTGTCTAAAGTAAACTCACCATCAAATATCTTGCTCATTAGAGAAATTTCACTTTTTTCAAGCTCACTCATAAAGCCAACATGACCAACATTAACTCCAATAAGTGGGATATTATATACAGCGGCTTTTTTTGCTATACGCAAAATAGTACCATCACCGCCAAGAGCTACAATAAAATCAGACTTTTGTATTGCTATTTCATCATCTGTATACTTTATATTTTGACCGCTAACCCCTATTGTTTGAGCTTTTATAGGCATTGTTATATCTGCACCACAACTTGTTAATACTTTACAAGTTTCCTCTAGTGCGGTTGTTATGCCCTCTTTTCTAAGGTTTGGGCTAATAAATACATTTTTCATTTATTTAGTCCTTTTTATCCAGTTCGTCATGTGCCTGTTTTACAATATCTTGTGGATTATATTCACCCTCAGAAAGAGTTTTTCCAATGTATCCCAAAAATTCAATATTCCCTTCTGGACCTTTAATCGGTGAGAAAGTTATATCATGAACATTAAAACCTGCATCATGAGCGTTTTGAATAAAATTTTCAAGAACTTCTAAATGTATTTCAGGTTCACGCACTACACCTTTTTTACCAACTTTACCTTTACCCGCTTCAAATTGTGGCTTAATAAGGCAAGCAATACGCCCATTATCAGTTAAAAGGGTGTGCACAACTGGTAAAACAAGTTTTAGAGATATAAAAGAAACATCAATAACCGCAAGTTCTGGGGTTTGTTCAAGCATATCTGGTGTTACATTACGAATGTTGGTTCTTTCCATGCATTTAACACGCTCATCTTGTCTAAGACTCCAAGCAAGTTGACCATAACCCACATCAATAGAATAAACTTTAACTGCTCCACGCTGTAAAAGGCAATCAGTAAAACCGCCTGTCGATGCCCCTATATCCATACAAACAAGCCCATTTGGGTCTATATTAAAATAACCCAGTGCTTTTTCTATTTTTTTACCGCCACGGGATACAAAAGTTTTTCCATTTGAACGCACTTCAATCTGTGCGTCTTCGGATACTTGCTCACCTGCTTTATCAGCTTTTTGACCGTTAATATATACTAATCCCTCCATAATAGTGGTTTTCGCACGTTCTCTGGAGGGTACTAGCCCTTTTTCAAATAATAAAACATCAAGTCTTTTCTTAGCCATAATTATCTACCTATTTTCTTTAAGGTGTATTTTGCTTTTTCTGCAATTTTTTCACTATTTATGCCACAATATTCATACACTTGTTTTATACTGCCATGTGGCATAAATCTATTACCTGTGTTAAAACAAATTATGTTTTTACCCTTAGCTATTCTTGCAACACATTCACTAAAGCTGCCATTTTGCACCACATCTTCAACAACTGCAATATTTTTTGCAAAGTTTGGTATTTCTTCTTTTAATTTTTGAACAGACTGTTCAGAAATTTCATTTATTTTTATAATTTCTGATTTTACACCATGAGTTTTAAGGATTTTAACAGCATCTAAAACTTCATTTATCATTATACCATAACTTATAAATGTTATATCAGCTTTTTTGTTATCTGTATAAATGCAGTCAAAAAGTTCATCTGCTGTATCTCTTTTAAATTCTCCCTCTGTACCTCTTGGGTAACGAAGTGCAACCGCACATTTTTCTTTATAAAGAGCATTATAAAGCATGGATTTCATCTCTGCAAAATTAGATGGGCAAAATATTTTCATATTTGGAATTGAGCGTAAAAACGCAATATCAAAAACTCCATTATGTGTTGGACCATCAGCACCAACTATACCTGCTCTATCAAGTGCAAAAACCGCATGAATACTGCCATCTATTGAAACATCGTGTATAAGTTGGTCATAACCACGCTGTAAAAAAGTTGAATAAATAGCACACACAGTGTTTAAACCTTGTTTTGCCATACCTGCGGTCATCGCCACAGCATGTTCTTCAGCTATACCAACATCAAAAAAACGTTTTGGGTATCTAATAGCAAAATTTGAAAGTCCAGTCCCGCTTGGCATAGCGGCAGTAACTGCACAAAGCTTTGTATCTTGCTTTGCAAACTCACACATAATTTTACCAAATACCGATGAAAAACTTTGTGAATTTGACTTTCTAAGCAAACCATTTTTAGCATCAAAAGCTGAAACACCATGAAAAGCATCTGGTCTTTGTTCTGCTGGAGAATATCCCTTGCCTTTTTGTGTCACTGCATGAATTAAAACTGGTTTTTTCATCTGTTTAGCGATTGATAAAGTTTCACATACTGACTTTATATCATGCCCATCAATAGGCCCTAAATATGCAAAACCCATTTCCTCAAAAAGCGAGCTATGCAAAAGCACAGATTTAACCGCACTATTTACCTTTGAAATACTTCTTGAAACAGGTTTTCCCAGTGGTACATTGTCAAAAAAGCGTTTAACTTGATTTTTAGCGTTTAGATATTGAGGGCTTAACCTTAGACTTGCCAAATGTCGGCTTAACGCACCAACATTTTTATCAATCGACATATTATTATCATTGAGTATAACTATAAGCGGTTCTTTGCTATCTCCAGCACTGTTTAAAGCCTCATATGCCATACCGCCAGTAAGTGCACCATCGCCAATAATCGCTACAACATTATAGTTCTGTCCAGTTACCGTTCTAGCATGAGCCATACCAAGTGCAACTGATACAGAGTTTGACGCATGGCCGCTTGTACAAGCATCTGTTTGACTTTCTTTAGGTCTTAAAAAACCCGATATGCCGTTATATTGTCTTAAATTTTCAAAATCTTGTTTTCTTCCTGTGAGTATCTTATGAACATAGCACTGATGACCTACATCATAGATAAGTCTATCATATTTTGAATTAAACTCACGCTCAAGAGCCACAGCTATTTCCACAATACCCAGATTAGATGAAAGATGACCGCCTGTTTTGGAAACACTATCGACTATAAATTCTCTAAGTGATTTGCAAAGCTGATTTAACTCATTATAAGAGAGTTTTTTTAGGTCTTTTGTAGTTTGGATATTGTCCAAAATTCTATATTTTTTCATATCTTCTCCTCAATGAAAGGATTTTATTTTAATTTGATTGGCAAAACAGATAAAACCCTTCCAACAGCAAACACAATTGGAACACTAAAACCTATTGCAAAACCCTTGCCTATTGCCTTACCGCCTATTGTCATAGCCGCAATAAGCCCTGTTATAGTAAGTGATACTATTGTAGCAGGTAAAATCTGCATACCAGCGGTAAGTTTTGCTATAATCACAGCACCCGTAGCACCAGAAATAATGCCTGAAATATCTCCTACAACATCATTACAAAAACTAGAAACCTGATTTGCATTTCTTGATAACCAAACAGCTTCTTTAGCTCCAGAAACCTTTCTTGCTGCCATTGAGTGAAATTCTTTTTCAGTTGCAGAAGTTGCCGCCATACCAATTACATCAAAAGCAATGCCAATTGCGATAAATAGCAATAGAATAACAAATGCAAGTATATTTCCTACATTGCTTAAAGCCTCAGATGATATATAAGACATAGAAACTGAGATAAAAAAGCTAAGTACAGTTATAGTAGTAACCCATTTCCAGTTTATAAGTTTTAACAGATTGGATTTTTGTTTTTTGTCGTCCAATTTTAGAAATCTCCTTTTGTGTTATATGTAAACAAGGCTCGAAACATAAGCTTCGAGCCAGTCCTTTATTAGATAAAAAAGGTGACAGCAGACAAGGTAAATCTTACGGCTTAGGTTCGGTTGGATTTCCCCACCACTTACCATGCGTCGCCGCTCTGGCGGTTTCCCTTTAAAAGGTGCGTCGATATGTTACCATATTCGAGACCGAATTGCCACTTAGTCCGTACTGCAATCCCTTATCTGCCCGCAAAGGACAGCCTAGGTGATTTCCACAACAGCCAACACGACCCTTAGCCTCTTTTGCAGGCATGGTTTCAAGATCGATTCCCTTTAGAGTATGGCCGTACTAAAAAGGGCAGGTACTCTATTCACCATGACCACTCAAGGCAGGCTACTCTGCACATAGCATTTCAGTCGATTTGTGGCACTTTACTGTATATACAGAAGGTTACCACAAACGCCACCACACCACAATGCAGGTTTCACCCTGCCCCGTTGGACAGCCATCAATCAAATAAATGATGCTATAGGTGTCCGACAGAAAAACAGGTCTCCACGGCAATAGGGACAGTATTTCATGCCATTGAAAAGTGCCCTAAAGCCTTAACCCCCAGCACCCACCCCAGACTGGGCGTAAGAAGCAAGCACCAGAGACTTCATCGATGTGCCCTTTAACGGATTTTTAGGCCCGCTTTCGGGG
>CALWUO010000058.1 GCA_944384745.1 uncultured Butyricicoccus sp. | reverse complement strand
ATTGCTTTTTCTTCTGCTGTTTTTGCTACATATACAGGTTTCATTGTGCGTGGGTCAATTTCTGTATAATACATTGCGGTTGAAAGTGTTCCAGGTGTAGGATAGAAGTCTTGCACTTGTTCTGGACAATAGCCGATTTTATTTAGATATTCAGCAAGTAAAATTGCATCATCAATTGTAGCTCCTGGGTGTGATGACATTAGATATGGTACTAAATATTGTTTTTTACCAAGCTTTTCATTAATTTTTGTATAACGTTCTCTAAATTTTTCGTAGATAGAAAATGATGGTTTACCCATATAATAAAGTGCATTGTCGCTCATATGCTCAGGTGCAACTTTAAGCTGACCAGAAATATGATATTTTACAAGTTCGGTGAAAAATTCATCGTTATTATCTGACATCATATAATCATATCTAAGACCTGAACGCACAAAAACCTTTTTTATGCCATCAATTTGACGGAGTTTGCGTAAAAGTGATAAATAATCGGTGTGGTCTGCTTCAAGCTGTGAACAAGCTTTAGGGAATAGACAGCGTTTATTAACACAAAGACCATGTTTTTCTTGTTTTTTACAAGATGGAAAACGAAAGTTTGCAGTAGGACCTCCAACGTCATGTATATAACCTTTAAAATCTGGGTGTTTTGCTATTTGTTTAGCTTCATTTATAACTGAGTCATGTGAACGGGCTGAGATATATCTACCTTGATGAAAAGCAAGTGCACAGAAATTACAAGCACCAAAACAACCTCTATTATGAATGATAGAAAATTGTACTTCTTGAATTGCGGGTACTCCACCAAATTTATCATAAGATGGGTGGTAAGTACGCATATAAGGAAGTGAATAAACTTTGTCCATTTCCTCGGTGGTAAGAGGAATAGCGGGAGGGTTTTGTACAAGTATACGTTTACCATGTTTTTGTAGTATCGCTTTACCATGAACATGGTCAGCTTGGTCATATTGCATTTTTACAGATTTAGCATAGTTAAGTTTTTCAGCTAAAACTTCTTCATAAGATGGACATTCTACGCTTTCAAATGGTAATTCTTCATTATTATGGGCGAAATAAGCAACGCCACGTATATTTTTCCAGATGTCATTGCCTTTTTTACCTGCTTTCATATTTTTTGCGATTTCAACGACAGAACGTTCACTCATACCAAACATAAGAGCATCAGCACCAGAGGAAGAAAGTACACTAGGCATAACTCTATCAGCCCAATAATCATAATGAGCAAATCGACGGAGTGATGCCTCAAGTCCACCAATAAGCACAGGAGTATCAGGAAAGGCTTTTCTCGCAAGCATAGAATAAACTGTAACAGCTCTATCTGGACGTTTACCACCTATACCACCAGGAGTATACGCATCATCATGTCTGCGTTTTTTTGCAGCGGTATAATGAGCAACCATTGAGTCAATATTACCTGCATTTATTAAAACAGCATAACGAGGCTTACCCATAGCTAAAAAATCTTCTTCATTAGTGAAATCAGGCTGGCTTAGAATAGCAACTTTAAAGCCTGCATTTTCGAGAACTCTTGAAATAATAGCAGTACCAAAAGAGGGGTGGTCAATATAAGCGTCACCTGTTACAAGTAGAAAATCGCAGTAATACCAGCCACGGTTTTCCATATCTTCACGGGAAATAGGTAGAAAATCAAACATAAATTAACCTCAAATCTAAAATAACAAAACTTAATACTTCAAGAAATTATATCATACTGAAATATTATTTAAAATGGTTGATTTCTACAAAAAGAAAAACAGGAAGTCAAGAGACTTCCTGTTTTAGGGTTAATCTTCTTCTGGAACTTCAGAGGTTAGACCATCATAAGCAGAACCGTTATTAATAACGACAGAATATGCACTGTTTGCTTCATTTGTTGTAACTAATATAGCTACTTGATTGGTGCGAGGGTCACCTTGTTCAGAACAGAAGGAGTCCATATATGTGTTACCTTCTTTATCTACTATACGAGGAGCAACTCTAAAAGTGGAATTTAATTGGAATTGATTTAAATATATTGTTATACTATTTGAGCTTACTTCTTTTATAGCTAGCTGAACATTTTGATAAACATCATCATTCCAATCACCCTTTAATTCTGGGAACATTGTATTACTTGCTTGTCTGAATGTAGGTGATGCAGAACATGTATTATATCTAACCAAATTTGCGGCACTTGAAGAAGTGGAATCTCGTTTAACATAAAGGTCTCTGTCAAAAGAAATTGTCACATAACCAGTAAAAGTTGTAGTGCCTTGAGAGAAAGGAATAGTTGGTGCCATTGTAATACTTTTAATCAATGGTTCACCAGTATCAACTTTTGTAAGTCCATCTACAATAGCAAATACATAATCGCCACCAAGTTCATTTTGAGCAACTACTAGCATTATATGGTTGTTTGATGTTAATTTCTCATTGATAGTATTTGTACGAGTTTCAGGGTCATCAGATGCCATGCCTTCTTTGTTACCATAATAAGAGGCAGCAGGTGAAGCACTTTGAGGATAAGCTATAAGTTCATAAATTGTTTTCTTATCTTCGTTTGAGGCATATAGATTAAAATAATTATCAGTTCCACCCACATCAGTGGTCATTAAAGCTTCAAGAATTGTCATATCTGCAGGGTTTTCATCTGCATCACTAATATCAACATCTGGAGGAATTGTAAATTTATTATTTAACTTATCAGGATAACTAAAGGAAGCACCATTTGTTGAAAATGGATAAATTGACCACCATGTATCAGCAATTACAGAAGTTTGACCTTTTGATTCATTTGGATAAATTGTATATCCTGCATTAGAGCCAGAACCATAAGCAGACAAAATAGGAGGAACTATATCACCAGTATTAAATGTATAAACCATAACTGGAGATGGGTCTTTGTAAGAACCCTCTAACACAAAATAAATATTATATTTTGTGTTTGGCTGTAAATTTTCTATTGTAATTGTTGATACACCACTACCAGGATAATTCTGTTTGCCAGAACGATAACCAGAAACATCAGGGTAAGCAAATGGGTTTTGAATATTATATGATATTGGTTCTTTAATATGATGATTACGAAGTTCATTTAAAAGGGTTGTTGCAAAATCACTTTTATCAGTTTTACCAATATCAAATTCCGCATCTGGTATTTTATTAGCTGCACCAGAACCACTAGGACCATAGTCTGTTTCATATATAGGGTCTAGCTTACCTGGAGAATTTGGTGTTGCGGCAGGAGCAACTACATAATAAACAGTACCTTCACGGTCTAACATATAGTTTATTTTTGTTACAGAGTCACCAGGTTCAGCCTGTGGATATGATTGTTGGAACTGAGGAGCAGACTGGTTTACTTTTCTTATCTCCATTGAGAAATCAAATGGGTTACTAATGCATGAAATTTTTTCTGTATTAAGTGCCTCATCAAATTGAGAACTTGTAATAGAACCCTGAGAGAGATTGGAAAGTTGGTTTGGATTACCAGCGATACAGAATATATTTAGAGTAACTGTTGCGTCCCATTTATTTGGGTCATCTTCTAGATTTATAGATTTTAAAATAACAGCAAACTCAAAACCATTTTCAGGGAAATCTATTACTTTCTTATATTCGGTAGCATTTAATCCTTCCATGCTATTAAGGCTTAAAGCAGTCCATTTTCTATTTGCATCAACTGTATGAGATATAGTAAATAATCCATTGTCAGTTTTTGATTTTACTTGTTTCCAACCTGAACCATCATTACGATAAAGTTCAAAAGAAATGTTTGTGTCAGATGCAAATATAATATCATAATATGATTCTGGTGAAGCATTTGCGGTACTATTTGCAAATGGAATAGATGAGAAAATAACATCTATTGGCAAAGAATCTGTTGAAGAAGGATACTCAATAGAAACATCAGCTAACTGTGTTAAGTTAATTTGTGCATCAAGTGTTCTAAATTCATCAACTTCTGTATTACGAGGCATATTGTTATTAGATGCATCTGTAATATAGTTTAGTATAAACTGATAGCTATTTCCGCTTTTTAGACCCAGAGCTTCGGCAGTAAATGTGACTTCGGTTTGTCCATCTTCATTAAGTTCAACAGATATATTTTCTTTATTTTCTCCAATATTGATGTGTAAAGTTTGATTATTAGGGTCTGTGATGTCGAGATTTTTAAAGGTAAACATCTGATTTATAATATCTTCAAATGTTATAGTGTCATCACTACCATAAAGGGTGAAAGACTCCTCAGAGGACTGATATAGTTCAAGGAGTGATACTCTAGTTTTTGAGTTATAAATATCTTCACTAAATACTATTGTTACATCTGTATCTGCAAGAGGTTTACCCTCATCATTAGTTTGAGAGAATATCTGTTCAATCCATTCAGGTGCAGTGCTATCAAGAGTTTTTGCATTTTCTATAACTTTTATATCAGATAAATTGCCATGATTATCTTCAGCTACAAAATAGATATCATAAGCACCTTCTGCATCAAGACCAGAGAAGTTCATGCTTGCTGCAACATCTTCTTTTGCACTAGTTGAACCACTCTTTAAAGCGTACATACCGCCCTTAATCTGCAATTTTTGGTCAAGAAGAATATCATCTGGATTGTTAAGAGATGGGTTAACTATTGGATATTCTGTACCATGTTTAACAAGTGCCCAATAAATTTTACCATCTTCATTTATTGCACCCTCGCCAGTTAGAGCTTTTGCTTCAACTTTTGTTATTCTTGGATAATTAGTTAAAAATTCTGGAGGGGTTCGGTCAGCAGTTGTAATGCTAACTTTTGTTACAGCAGAATCATTTATAGAGTCTGTTAAAAAGAAATAAACATCATAATCAGTGAGTTCCTGAAGTGCATTTTTTGCATCTTCTAAAATGTTACCCATTGTTATACTGTCATCTTCATTTTTAATCATTTTTAGAGAACCAGAATCTATTGCACCACTTAAAGAGTTATCCTTAAAATTATTTGCTGTTGGGGCAGTCATACCTTTTTTATAGATAGCCCAGTAAAGAGTACAGTTTTTGCTTGTTGCAACATCAAACACTACATAAGTATCTTCAATAGTGCTTGCTTTTGGATAACCGCTAGTAAATGCAGGCTTGCTGTCGTCAGGAGTTGTAAAATAAAGTGTTTTTACAGGGCTTTTGTCACCCCTTGAGTCAACAAATACAGCAGATAATACATAAGATGTATCAATTTCTAAACCTGTTGTTTTAACTTCAACAGTTGTATTTGCATCATTGACATTTATATTGCCATTTTTAACAACTTTAGCACCATATGATGGAGGAGTAATAATATCATCAGCAACCATTACACCGTCACCACTTAAACGGATAGCCCAGTATATTGTGCCTGACTTATTTGTTTGGAACTTAGTTATAATTTGATTTGGTCCAATATCATCAGAACGAGGATAACCAGTTAAAATGCGAGGCTTATCAGACATTTGCTGTGCTAAAGTGCTATCCATTTCTATACCGTTTATATTTGCGGTAATACCTGGACGTATGTAAATATAATCAGGTAACATTTCAACTTTACAACCTGGTGCATTTACATACAATGAACCAATATCACCCTTACCATTTACAGTTGTAGCAGTATCAAGATTTAAGATTTCAACAACTGCACCTTGAGAAATATTAACAGTAGAGTCAGTAGCAGCTTCATCTACCGTCATTTTTTCAACTGTGCCACTTCCGACATTTATTTCACTTTCTGGCGTTACGGTAACTACTTCTTTTATATTTCCTGAAAGGTCTAATGTTGTACCCTCTTCACCATTGACTTCAATATAAAGCATACCATAATCGCTTGCACATTTATCTTCTAAATAAGCATTTGTTTGCACAGAGGTTTTATTTATAATTGTTGAACCCATAGTACGTACAGTTACATACTGGTTTGATAGATTGTCGACTATCATTTCTGATGCAGAGCTATTTTTTATTATAATACTACAATCGCCCTTATTACTTTCGCCTGCACCACTTACTATAATTTGACCATACACATGTACATTGTTAAGTGTAACATATCCAAGACCTACACCAGCGGTTATATATAAATCGCCTGTGATTATCATGTTATCAAGGGTAACACCAGAGGTGGAAACCATAACATTACCTGATACATTATTTGAATATGTGCCTTTATCTTTTACAGGTGTACCTATAATTCTTGAAAGTAGAATAGCAACTTCACCACGAGTTATATTTGCAAGAGGTCTAAATGTGCCTGAAGGGTCACCTGAAACAATACCTTTTTCAGCAGCAGCTTTTATAAATCCTCTGCTCCAGCTACTTGCTGAGCGGCTATCTGTAAATGATAAATCTTCACCAGATTTTTCTTTAAGCATTATATTGCGGCACAATATAACGACTGCTGCTTCACGGGTGAGGTTATCATTTGGTGAGGCGGTTGTTTTACTTGTACCAGATAAGTAGCCTATATTATAAGCGGTACTTATATCATCATAAAACCAATCTTTGATGTCTACATCTTTGAATGGTTGAGCACCAGTTTTGGTATAACCAAAAGCTCTATTGACCATAGTGACAAATTCAGCACGGGTTATTGCTCTTTCAGGTGACAAATTACCTGCTTGGTCACCACGCATAACACCCCACTGGACAAGTTTATTAAGAGCTTCAGACTGTGCAGTATTAGCCGCTTCAGCTTTATTAAAAGACATCTGAGGCATAACACCGATAATCATAGCTGTACATAAAACTAATGCACATATACGTTTTAATATTCCTATATGGGATTTAGCTTTATTAGCTTTCATGGAATAACTTCTCCTTTTTTATTATTTTTTTAGCGTTTGCGGTTTGTTCTAAGGTCATATTCAAAAATACTCTCTTGAATAAGGGCTTCTTCTTGACCAAGTAAATCTATGAATTGACATGCATACAGATTTTGACTATCTGATAGCACTCTTAGAACTTCAACTGATACAATAATAGGTGGTTCAGTGCATGGAAGCACAATTTCAAAACGTTCACCAACACAAAGCTTTTTACTTGAAAAAATACTTATGCCTCCACAACTTATATCATTGGATTTTACTTTATATCTCATATTGTGATTAGTTAAAGAGTAAATATATGTATCGAAAGCCATATTTATTCTAAGGTGTCTGCGGAAGTTTTCACCTATTTGTTCCTCTGCAAGAAAAATAACTTGTTCATCACGTTGTCTTGTGATTTTTCCACGCCAAGCCATAAATGGTACTGCATTAAGACTAAAAAGATTTAAATGTTCAAATGCTGTTAAATCAGTATTTGGATAGGTTAGCAGTTTAAGTTGTTTGTTTTGACCTTGCTGACTTAACATAACACAAGTGGCAAGGGTATGGCGTTCATCATTTACTATTGCAAATCTAACTTTTTGTAATTTATTAGCCATTTAAGACTCTCCTTTTTCATCATTTACATGTGGCAACACTGGTTTTTTAGGATTTTCTGGGTCAAACTTCAGAAAATAAACATAAATATCAACAATAAATTGATAAAGAGATTCTGGTATAGGCTGACCTAGTTTAAGTTGAGAAAGCATAGTAGCAAGTGAAGTATCCTCATAAACAGGAACTCCGTTTTCCGATGCAACTTCAACTATTTTTTCTGCCATATAACCCATTCCTGATGCTACAACAACAGGGGCAGGATTACCTTTATCATATTGAAGTGCGATTGCCTTTCGACTGGGGTTATTAGATTGAGACATTTATGCTATCCTTCCTTTCAAAGATTTTTGGAAAAACTTCGGATATGGTGAGAGGTTTTATCATAGCAGAAGCCTTCATGCTAGATGCTTTTAGACCATCTTTTGTTGCAAGTTCAGCCAGCTTTTCCTCAAAAATTTTATTAAATTCAGCTAAATGAGCGGGACAATTTATAGCTACATCAACAGTATCATCATCACGATAGTTAATAATAAGGTCAAAAAGTCCAAGGTCTTGAATATCAAATTTCAAAAGTAGTCGCATAGAACGACCAGAACCAGAACGAGAAGATGATTTGTTTTCATCATCAGGGTCTACCCATATTTCAGAAAACATCATGCGATTTTCCATTTCAATAGGTAAAATGGCATGTGAAAGTGGCATATATACGCTTTGATTTAAAAGAATTGAGTCAACAAGAGCTTTTAAGCTTTGTTTCATATCAGCATTTGTTTCTCCAAGCATTGAGCGAGAAGTTATTTGAGCAAGTAAATCAGGCAAAGGAGATGGAGCAGAATTTGCATTTTCTGCATTTTCCTGAAGCATAGAAAGCACTTGATTTGAATCTGGATTGCCCAAACTATTTTTTATAGATGAATAGCCCAAAAGCTTATAAAAAGACTGCAAAAGTTCGCTAGGTGAACCGTTTTGAAAACGTGCAATATCTAAAATAAGCATACTAAGCAGGTTTCTGGAAATTCCACGTTCATGCATTTGTGATACATAGTTAGACATATATGGAATGATACCATCTTGTAAAAGCTTTAAAGAATCTGAACGATTACCAGAAGAGATTAAATTTTCTAGCTGGGAAAGCTGTTCATTAAGCGGATTGCTAAAACGTTCAGGCATAAACCATGACATCTGTTTTATAAGCCTTTGAATATTGCGTTCTATATGTGGGGTTGATGAAAAATCATTGTATTTCTTTAAAAACTGTAATATATCATTTTGTAAAGATGGAGAAGCATTCTGTTTTAATGCATCTCTAAGAGCTTGAAAAAGCTCACTTCCAAAACGTGTAGAGGTTGAAAGTTGACCTTTAAGCAGTGCGGCAAGCTCTTTTTCATCAACTTTAAGCATTTTAAGAAGTTCTGATATTTCCTGACTTATACCTGCTGACATGCCTGAAGTTACAAGCACTCCTGGTCTGGAAATAAGAAAACGAGTTAAAGTCTCAGAGATTGAACCTGTATATCTAAGGGCATTTAAAAACGCTTGAAAGTTAGAATCATATCTTCTAGCACCACTTGATGTTGCGGTATCTTCTCTTTCTGTGCGGGCATCAGAACGACCAACCCTAGATGGGTCAGGGACATTCTGTATTTGTGTGTCGTTTGGTGTAACAGAAGGTTTATATGAAGTGACTTCCTGCCCAGGAACAGCGTTAGTCACATTGCTTATATTAGGCATAATATAACTCCGTTTCAATATAAAAATTTATGGAAAAAATTTTAAATTACTTAATTAAATTTGAAATTGGTCGAATTAAGTATAGAAATACCAAAATCCAAATTCGGAAAGGGCGGCTAAAGACTATGGCGAACAATGGTGATAGCGTTCTTGAAATGTATTTGTATGAAACAAACTCATTACTTGAACAGCTTGACGATATAATGTTAGCAGCAGAACAGGCAGACACTTTTTCTCAAGAAGATGTAAATGAAATCTTCCGTATAATGCATACATTAAAAGGTTCAGCTGCAATGATGGAATTTGAGCCACTTATGACACTCGCTCATAGAATAGAAGATTTGTTCTATTTAATTCGTGAGAGAACAATGAGTGTAATTCCAGAAGATGATAAACCAAAATTATTTAATCTACTTTTTAAATTTATTGACTATTTCCGTGCACAAGTTGAAAACATAGAATCTGGCAAACCACTTTCTAATGATATCGACAACTTTGTATCAATAATTAATACAGTTATAGATAAAATTAACGGAGTAGACACAAAAAAAGATGAAAACACACAAGAATCTACATCTGCACCACAATCAAGTGCTGTAAGTGGATATCCTTATACCCTTAACATATACCTTGATGAAGGCTGTGGAATGGAAAATCTACGTGCATTCATGATTGTAAATGATATTCGTCAGTGTTGTTCAGATTTTGTAACTGAACCAGAAGATATTGACGATAGTGCAGTTGCACCTTCAATCGCTAAAGATGGTTTTAAACTTCATTTCTCTACAATTACAGACCGTGAAAATGCGGTTAAGATTGTTGAAACTCTTGGCTTTGTAAAAAACTTTGAAGAAGTAGACAATGTTGATGCAACAGAACAAAATGACAGTTCTGATAAGGTTGAAAGTCAACCAGAGGTTAAAAAGGAAGAAGAAAAGAAAGTCGTACAAGAAACAGTACAAAAAGCTCCAGCTCCAGCTCCTGCACCAACATCTAAACCAAAAGCACAGCCTGCAAAAGAAAACAGCACTCCTCAAGGTCATCAGATTAAACAAAGCCTTATCAGTGTAAATCTTTCAAAATTAGACCAGCTTATGGCTGTTGTTGGTGAAATCGTTATTACTGAAGCAATGGTAACAGCTTCTCCAGACCTTAAAGGTCTTGAAGGTGTGAAACTTGATAACTTCAATAAATCTGCAAGACAACTGAGAAAGTTGACAGATGAATTGCAAGATATATCTATGTCACTTAGAATGGTTCCTGTTTCAGGTACATTCCAGAAAATGCGTCGTATAGTTCGTGATATGGGTCAAAAATTAGGTAAACGTGCAAGACTTACCATAGTTGGCGAGGATACTGAAATTGATAAGACTATTGTTGATGCAATAGGTGACCCAATTATGCATATTGTCCGTAACTCTATGGACCATGGTATTGAGACAGATGAAAGTATGCGTATTGCTGCGGGCAAAAACCCAGAAGGTGAAATTATACTTTCTGCTCAAAACACTGGTAGCGAAGTAATTATTAAAATTGAGGACGACGGCACTGGAGTTGATACTGATGCAGTTTTAGCGAAGGCTATTCGTCAAGGTATTGCAAATCCAGATGTTGAATACTCTAAACGTGAAATTTTAAACTTCCTTATGATGCCCGGTTTTTCAACCAACACAGAAGTTACAGAATTTTCTGGTCGTGGTGTTGGTATGGACGTTGTAAAGAAAAATGTAGAAGCTGTCAGCGGTGTTGTTATTATGACAAGTGAATTTGGCAAGGGTTCATGCACAACACTTAAAATTCCTCTAACAACCGCTATTATGGACGGTATGGAAGTAGCTGTGGGCGAGTCTATATTTACTATTCCAATTCAGAATATACGTCAATCTTTCAAGGCAACAGATGAAGATATTATTCACGACGCTATGAAGGGCGAAATGATTTGTAAGATGGATAACTTCTATCCTGTGTTAAGACTTCATGAGCGTTATGGACTTACGCCTCGTGCAGAAAAAACCGAAGATGGTATATTTGTATGGGTTGAAACAAGTGAAGATTCTTATTGCCTGTTTGTGGACGAGCTTTTAGGCGAACAACAGGTAGTTATTAAGCCTTTGCCTAGTTATTTAAATACTTTTGGTATAAAAGAATCAGGTATTGTAGGTTGTACAATTCTAGGTGATGGCAATATCAGCCTAATTCTTGATGTTTCAAATCTTATTTCATCAGATTCAGGCTATTCAATGTTTTAACTCTTAATAAATCTATAAAAAGCGAGGAAAATACTATGTCTGATGAAAATATGCTGTTTGCTACAGAAGAACAGCAAGAAAGTTACAATAAAGAACAAGAAGTTGAAGAAGTTGCAACTCGTAAATATTTAACCTTTAGAACAGATAATTTGCTTTTTGGCATTGAAGCAGAAATTGTTATGGAGATTATAACAAATTATTCCGCAACTTATGTTCCGATGGTTCCTAGTTATGTAAGAGGAATTATAAATTTGCGTGGTCAAATTATCCCACTTCTTGATATGCGTCAAAAACTTAGCATTGAGCCTATGGATACAGATTGCATAATTGTAATTGATGTTGAAGATGTTAGAATAGGTATTTTAGTTGATGCCGTTAGTCAGATTATTGATATTCCAATAGATTCAATTCTATCTGTTCCACAACATAACGCACAAAAGTATGTATCAGGAATGTGTACAATGCCAGACAATTCAGGTACAATGCTTGTATTGGATTGTCCTTTATTGCTAGCAAATTGAAAAACTATTTTTAACTATACAAACAAAGCAGAGAGGATGAAACCAATTTATGATGCAATTATCTGATTCAGATTTTCAAAGAATGGTCAGATTTATGCAGGATAATTATGGTATCAACCTGACCAAAAAAAG
>CALWUO010000057.1 GCA_944384745.1 uncultured Butyricicoccus sp. | reverse complement strand
GCAATGATTTTAGATTTTGGTTGTGGTTCAGGTAGAGATACAAAGTATTTTATTTCAAGAGGGTATCAAGTAGATGCTATTGATGGTTCTAAAGAGCTTGCAAAATTGCTACAGGATACACAGGTGTTGAAGTGAAAAATATATATTTTGAGGATTTTAAAGAGCAAAATAAATACGATGCCATATGGGCATGCTCATCTATACTTCATCTTGCAAAAACGATTTAAAATCGGCACTTGATAGAGGTGTTGAAATAAGAATTTTAACAGGAAATTATTTAGGTATAACACAGCCCTCTGCCTTGTATTTGATAAAGAAAGAGCTTGATAATAAAATAGATTTACATTTTTATAACGATAAAAACCGTTCATTTCACCCAAAATCATATATTTCATTATGACAATATGAGTGAAATATATAGGTCCTTCTAATATATCAAGAAGTGTATTAACATCGGGCATAGAATGGAATTACCGTTTTACAAGTCTTACAAACAAAGAGAATTTTAATGAATTTTTTATTAAATTTGAGGATTTATTTTATAATCATTCGATTATTATAGATGATGAAGAACTTAAACGATACCATAAAAATTGGCATAAACCCGCTTTATCAAAGGATTTGGAAAAATATGATGAGCAAGATAATGTTATAGAAATATTTCAACCTAGAGGTGTCCAAATAGAGGCATTATATGCCCTTGAAGATAGTCGTGCAGAAGTTGCAATTAAAGGTTTGGTTCAAGCTGCTACGGGTGTAGGTAAAACATATTTAGCAGCATTTGATTCTGCCAAATATAAAAAAGTGTTATTTGTTGCTCATAGAGAAGAAATACTGCATCAAGCAGCAATGTCATTTAAAAATGTTAGAAAATCTTATGATTATGGTTTTTTCTATGGTAAGCAAAAAGATATAGATAAATCTGTAATTTTCGCATTGATTGCCACATTTACTTGCAAAATAAGACACATGGCATAGTAATACGACGGTTAAGTAAAAACAGAAAAAATTACAATGTTATACATCAAATTTTGTTCAATGGAACAGATGTTCCTAAAATATGGTATTAAATGTTGATTATTACATTTGAAACTGATAATATATAAGAAAACACTATATTATATAAAAATATTTGTGCATTTTATGAGAACACTCATGAGAAAGAAGTGAGTACATGGATATAAATTTGTCAAATGAAAAATATAGCATATTAGCAGCAAAATCTGCTGGTAAAGAAGAACATGGCTGGTTACCGGTTTGGGTTCATCTCTTAGACACTGTTGGTATTATGGAAAATTTAGTCGATAAATGGATTTCACCAGCATTTGCTGAAAATATTAGCATTCAAATGCCAAATTGGAAGAATATAGCAAAATTTGTCGCAATAACGCATGATATAGGTAAATTTACACCTGTATTTCAATCTAAAATTTCAAGTACATTATCTGGGCATTTGGAGCGTTTAGAAAGCTATGGTATAAATATCCCACATCAATCTGAGTTGTTAGATGCAAATCAATCACCTCATGCGGTTGCAGGTGAGGCAATTTTATTACATTTTGATTGTTCAGATAGTGTAGCAGCTGTTGTTGGAGCACATCATGGAAAGCCACAGGGCATTGCAGATGATATCCAAGAGCAAATGCTATATTATGAAGATAATTTTTATGGAACTGATGAAAATACTGAGTTTTGGGAGGAAATATGGCAAAGTTGGGTAAATTTTTCGCTTCATTATTGCGGATATGATAAGATAGAAGATTTGCCACAATTAGATGCTAGAACACAGGTTATATTAAGCGGCTTGCTAATTATGGCGGATTGGATAGCAAGTAATCCTAAGTATTTTCCTCTTTTAGAAATAGAAAATAAGGGAGAAAAATTATTATATCCTAACCGTGTGGAACGGGGGTATAATGAGCTTTCTCTGCCAAGTCCATGGGAATGTGAATATATAGATAATGATATATTTAAAAGGCGTTTTGGGTTTGAGGCTAATACAGTTCAAAAGTGTATGTTAGATGCGGTTAGTAATGCTAAAACAGCTGGGATATATATATTAGAGGCACAAATGGGAGTTGGAAAAACTGAAGCGGCACTTGCAGCTTCAGAAATTCTCTCTTGTAAAAATGCTTATAGTGGATTATTTTTTGGACTACCTACACAAGCAACAGCCAATGGAATTTTTCCAAGACTTGCAAATTGGGCGGATAAACAGTCGGATAGTGTAGCTTATGCAATAAGACTTGCACATGGTATGAGTGAACTAAATGAGGATTATCAAACAATATTTCATGGGAAAGCCAATCAAAGTAGTGATGGAGGGCTTATTGTTCATAGCTGGTTTGAAGGACGCAAACAAGCATTGCTTGCGAATTTTGTAATTGGAACTATAGATCAGCTTCTTATGTTGGCACTAAAACAAAAACATGTGATGATGAGACATTTAGGAGTGGCTGGTAAGGTTGTTATAATTGATGAGTGTCATGCTTATGATGCCTACATGAACAGATATTTAGACCGTGCACTTAACTGGCTTAGTGGCTATGGAGTACCTGTTATATTATTATCTGCGACATTGCCCGCAAAAAGAAGAACTGAACTTATAGAGGCTTATGCTGGAAAGGATATTGCATTTTCAGATGAGTTAAAACACAATATTGGTTATCCTTTGCTTACATGGAGTGATGGACAAAGGGTTTGTCAAAAAATAATAAATACTGATAAACTTGAAATAAGCGTGACAATACAAAAAACTACCGAACAAAATTTAATTAGCATACTTGAAAAACCAGTAAAAAGTGAAGGCTGTATAGGTATTATAGTAAATAGTGTAAAAAAAGCACAAAACATTGTAAAGCAAATAGAAAAGCTATATAACGAGTGTGATATTATACTGATTCATTCAAGATTAACAATGGAGGATAGATTGAGGGTAGAAAAAGAGCTGTTAAAACGAACCGGAAAAACTTCTACACCTCAAAATCGAAAGCGTTTAATTGTTGTTGGCACACAAATTTTAGAGCAATCACTTGATATTGATTTTGATTATCTAATTACCGAGATATGTCCTATGGATTTACTTCTTCAGAGAATAGGAAGGTTACATCGTCATACAAGAAAACGCCCTGAAGGACTTGAAAAACCAATATGCACAGTTATAGATGAAATAGATGATAAAACAATATATAGCAAATGGCTTTTATATCAAACACAGCGATTATTGCCACAAACTGTATGTTTACCACACGATATATCAAAACTTGTGCAAAAAACATATGAGGATTTATCAGACAATATGTTAAGCTATGAAAAATATTGCGTGCCTTGGGAGGAGTACAAACGACAGCTAAAAAACAAAAAGCAAAAAGCTGAACAAAACTGTATACCAAAACCAGAAACCTTCGATGATACAATTCATGGGCTGCTTGAAAGTAATATAGGGGATAGTGAGTTTGTAGCACAGGCAAGTGTAAGAGATGCACAGCCTTCTATCACTGTAATAGCATTAGTGAAAAAAGATGACCAAACAATATCCTTTTTACCATGGATAAATGATGGTTATGAAATTATAAACAATCATGCCCCATCACAGCAGGAATGTTGTAAACTTTTAAGACAAAGATTATCACTGCCTATTATATATTCAGGGGCACTACAATCACAGGCGATAAAGGCGTTAGAGTTTAGACAAGGCAAAATAATTCCAGAATGGCAAAATGCACAGTTATTAAATGGTGAATTGTTTCTGTTCTTTGATGAAAGCTGTCAAACTGAGCTATGTGGTTACAAATTATCTTATGATAAAAAATATGGATTAGAATACGAGAGGGTGAAGTGAATATGGCAGATAAAAAAGAGTTTTCACTGCTGAGTGAACCATGGATTTTAGTTATGCGGGCAGACTATAGTGTGGATAAACTTTCACTATTAGATACATTACTAGAGGCACATAATATAAAATCTCTTGCAGGTGAAAGTAAAGCACAAGATGCTGCAATATTTCGTCTATTGCTTGCAATACTGTACACTGTATTTACACGAACAGATGCAAATGGGAACGAAATAGAAATAACAAATGCTAAACAGGCTATAGATTATTGGGGGCTTCTTTGGGATAAGCAAAAATTCCCAAGTGAGCCTATTAAAAACTATCTTGAAAAGTGGCAAGAGCATTTTTGGCTATTTCACCCAGAGTATCCATTTTATCAAGTGCCTAATAATACAGGAACATTCAACCCTGCAAAAAAGCTTAATGGTGAAATTGTAGAAAGTAGCAATAAAGTTCAGCTGTTTTCAATTAGCAGTGGTGAAAAAAAGGAAAGACTTACATACGATGAAGCAGCAAGATGGCTAGTGTTTTTACAAGGATATGGAGATACCGCAGCAAAAAAGCCATCTCCAAGGCTAAGCTGGTTAGGAAGTATTGGGCTTATAATCGCAAAGGGCGATAGTTTATTTGAAAGCCTTATGTATAACATGGCATTGCTAGAAAATGGGATAAAGCCTTGGGGACAGGCAAAACCATCATGGGAGCAACCGATGACAAATGAAAAGCTAAGACAACTACCATTGCCAGATAATCAGCCAGAACTTCTAACAATGCAGTGTAGACGAGTGCTTTTGCAAAGTGAAGATGGATTTATAACAGGATATATTGAAGCAGCGGGTGATTTTATTGAGAAAGAGAACGCACTTTGCGAACAAATGACCTTATGGACTGATATAAAACAAAAAAATGAGGTTATAGGTTATCGTCCAAAGATTCATGAGCCGGAACGACAGATGTGGAGAGATTTTTCGGTTATTGTCGGTCAAAAAAGTGAAAAACCAGGTATAGTAACATGGATAAGTCTTGTTAAAAATAAAAGAAAATTGGAAAAAAGTAAGATTATATCCTTTGAATTATCAGGTATTTGCTATGGAAATATGTGTTGCGGCATTGTGGATTCATTTTCTGACGAACTTCAGATAAATATTGCACTGTTAGAGGAGTTAGGAGGAAAATGGCAGCATTTTATCTGCGATGAAGTGGAAAATTGCAAACAGCTTGTAAAAATTGTTGAAAATTTAGCTTATAGCATACAAATGGCACGCGGTGGCGAGGGAGAAAATGATAATGCTGTAGAGCAGTGCTATTTTCGTTTAGATGCACCATTTAGACAGTGGCTTGTCACAATCGATCCATCAGATGATTCTAAGATAACAATAAATGAAAAACGAAAACAATGGAGAAAAGAAGCTAAATTGATAGCGTTACAACTTGGAAAAGAGCTTGTAGAACAAGGCGGAACGGCTGCAATAATAGGTAGAGAAGTAACAAAAAAAGACAAAAAGAAAGAAACAACACATTTTTATAGTGCACCAAAGGCATATAATTACTTTATGCACCAACTGAAAAAATGGGAGGGAGATAGTAATGAGCAAAATGGTAAATGCTAGTGATGTTGGAGCATTTATCAACAAAAAACTAGCGATTATAAAAAATCAAGCAGACACTAGTGCTATTCGAGGACTGCTTGCACAGCTTAGACGAGGTGTTGGAAGACAACCTGGTGATATGCCTGAGCTTTGGGGAATATTCCTGCAAGATTTACCAGAGCATATGATGGGCGAAAATGAACCTAGCAAGGCAGAATGGGCGATATATACATCGCTTACACTATTTGCACTGCATCAGCAGGGAAAAGATCTAAAAAATGAGTTTATGCACAAAAGTGAAATGTCACTTGGCAGAGCGGTGTCACTGCTTTCTCGCAAAAGAGATGCTGAAAACTCTATAATAAGAAGATTTAATGCAGTTGCGACATCGTCGGATATGAAAGAGTTGTCACATCATATGAGAGGTATGGTTCAGTTGCTTAGAAGTGAAGGCATTGGACTTGATTATGTGAGATTGGCAACTGATTTGTATTTATATCAGTTTGCAAGCAATGTATCAAGTGTTAGACTTCGCTGGGGACAGGATTTATACAGATACGAAAAAGAGGAGGAACAAGAAAATGAATAAGAACCTATATTTAGATATGCATATTTTACAGACAGTACCACCTAGCTGCGTAAACCGTGATGATACAGGTAGCCCAAAAACAGCGATATATGGCGGTGTTACAAGAGCAAGAGTATCAAGTCAGTCGTGGAAAAGAGCAATGCGATTGATGTTTGAAGATTTATTTAAAACTGATGATATTGGACAGCGTACAAAACGAGTTGTAGACCAAGTTGCTAAATATATCGATGAGCTTGGTGAATATAAGGATAGCACAAAGCTTGCAAGCAAAGCACTTGAAAATGCAGGAATTAAGGTAAATAAGGAATCAAAAACGGATGCACTGTTATTTTTCAGTAAAGCACAGGCAAAAGAGCTTGCAAAGCTTATAGTAGCAGGTGAGGAAGATAAGCAGTTATATAAAAATGCACTAAAAAATATTCCATCAATTGATATGGCTCTTTTTGGAAGAATGGTAGCTAGTGACCAGTCGTTAAATTATGATGCAGCAGCACAGGTAGCACACAGTGTTTCAGTGCATGAGGTTCATAATGAGTATGATTATTTTACCGCAGTGGACGATTGTGCACCTGAAGATAGTGCAGGGGCAGGACATCTAGGTACAGTAGAGTTTAATTCATCAACATTATATAGATATGCCACTGTAAATATCACAGAGCTTGCTCAAATGCTTGGAGATAAAACACAAGAGGCTATATTAGGCTTTGTTAAGGCATTTATTTTATCAATGCCAACAGGCAAACAAAATACATTTGCAAATCGAACAGTGCCAGATTTCGCATATATTACGCTTAGAAATGACCAGCCTGTAAATTTGGTTGGTGCATTTGAAAAGCCTGTAAGAGCAAATGGAGATGGATATGTAATAAATTCGCTAAGGGCATTAGAAAAATATGCAGATAAGGTTTATAATAGCTTTGTTAGCAAGCCAGAAAAAGCATTTTGTGTAAGTGTATTAGACGGTATACAGACTCTTGCACAAAGTATATCTATGGATGAGCTAATTACGCAAGTTGGTGAGCAGATTTCAGAAATTTGCACTGCGGAGGAGGGAAATATATGAGTACCCTGCTGTTACGTCTTGCAGCACCAATGCAGGCGTGGGGCAGTGATTCCAAGTTTGAAGTCAGACGAACAGGAAGAGAGCCTACAAAAAGTGGTGTAATTGGACTGCTTGCGGCTGCATTAGGACGAAAAAGAGAAGATCCGATTGATGATTTATGCAAACTGAAATTTGGAGTGCGTGTTGATCAGGAAGGGCAACTGCTTTGTGATTTTCATACTGCACGAAGCATAAAGCAAACATATGTAACAAAGCGATATTATCTTTCTGATGCTGTATTTTTAGTTGCACTTGAAAGTGACGATAAAGATTTTTTGTTGAAGCTTGAAAATGCAATAAAAAATCCTGTTTATCCGCTATTTTTAGGACGAAGATCGTGCCCGCCAACACTGCCTATAGTACTTGGAATGCGTGATAAAAGCATGATGGAAACGCTAAATCATGAGCCTTGGCTTGCATCTGAGTGGATGCAAAAAAGGTATAAAAAAACACCTATGTTAAGACTTATTACAGATGCTGACAAAGGTGATAGTAGGGTGGCATTTAAGCGTGATATACCAATATCATTTAGCGTAAAAAAGCGTTCATATAATTATAGGGCATATGTTGAGCATAGACCTGTAATTATAGAGTGTGATGACTGCAATGATATAAGCGAAACGAAACACGATCCTATGAGCGAGTTATAAAGGAAGGGAGGAGGACTGATGTACTTTAGTAGAATAGAGCTTGATATGCGTAAACGCAGCACAATGAAAGCTATATCAAGCCCAAGTTTATTTCATGGAGCTATTGAAAGTAGTTTTAAAGGTGAAAGAAATCGTAGATTATGGAGAATAGATAAGTTAGGTGGACATACATATTTATTAGTGCTAAGTGAAGATAAGCCAGATTTTTTGAATTTTGCAAAACAGTTTTGCAGTAAAAAAAGTGAATGTCCATGGCAAACAAAGTCATATGATACGCTTTTAGATAAGATAGAATATGGAACAAAGTGGCATTTTAGACTTGTAGCAAATCCAACAATAAGCAAAAAAACGGAGAAAAAATCAGGTGAGCGAGGAAAAATTCATGCACATATAACACCGTACTATCAAAAGAAATGGTTGTTAGATCGATGTGAAAATAATGGATTTATGGTGCGTGAACAGGATTTATATGTGACGCAAAGTGTATGGAAACGATTTTATAAGAATGGAAATAAATTGATTTCATTTCTTTCGGTAACATATGAGGGTATGCTTAGCGTAACAGATAGTGAAAAATTTAAGGCTTGCTTACAAGATGGTATTGGACGAGGAAAGGCATATGGAATGGGACTTTTGACAGTTGTTCAAAGGGGGTAATTTTATGGCTGAAATAGCTGGTATTGAGCGTCCTTCAATACAGGCATTACCTCAAATTTCAGATCGTTTAACATTTCTATATTTAGAGCATTGTAATTTAACTCGTGAAGATAGTGCGATATTAGTAAGAGATGAAAAAGGAACAGTCAGAATTCCAGCGGCAGCTATTACGGTTTTATTATTAGGTCCAGGCACAACGGTAACTCATCGTGCGGTAGAGCTTATAGGTGATGCAGGAGTCGGAATTGTATGGGTAGGTGAGCATGGTGTAAGATTTTATGCCAGTGGCAGACCATTAACACATCGTGCTCATTTACTTATGAAACAGGCTGAATTTGTCAGTAATAAAAGATTGCATTTGATTGTTGTACGGAAAATGTATCAGCTACGTTTCCCAGATGAAGATGTATCTAATCTTACAACTCAGCAATTAAGAGGTAGAGAGGGAAGTAGAGTTAGAAAGATTTATCGTACGGCAGCAAAAGAGTGGAATATCACATGGAATGGCAGAGAATATGATCCTGATGATTTTGAGTCTGGTGATTTAGTAAATCAAGCACTTTCAGCAGGGCATGCCTGTTTATATGGTTTAGCTTATTCTGTTATAATGGCATTAGGATGTTCAGCGGGACTAGGTTTCATCCATGTAGGACATGAACGCTCGTTTGTATATGATATTGCAGATTTATATAAGGCTGAAGTTACAATACCAATAGCATTTGAAGTTGCTTCGCAAGCACCTACTGATCTTCCTGGTGTTGTAAGACGAAAAGTGAGAGATAAAATGGCATCTATGAAATTGCTTGAAAGAATGGTAAAGGATATTCGTTATCTTTTATCAGATGAAGGTGATGAACAACCTGAAGTTGATGTTACATATTTATGGGATACTAAAGATGGAATTATATCTAACGGACATAATTATGGCGATGAAATGGGTGCTGAAATATGATTATAATCTCGCTAACTGATTGCCCATCAAAACTCAGAGGTGATTTATCAAAATGGTTATTTGAGATAAATACTGGTGTTTATGTAGGTAGGGTATCAGCTCGTGTAAGAGAGGAAATATGGACTAGAATTTGTGAAAATGTAAAAAATGGACAAGCTACAATGGTTTATCCTGCAGCATGTGAGCAAAAGCTAGAGTTTAGAGTACACAATACATCATGGGACATAGTGGATTATGATGGTATAAAACTAATGCGTAGACCATCAAATATTGTTTATGATTTAGAAGGTTCAGAACAAATAACTGGTATTAGTAAGGCTGCAATCAGGCAAAAAGTTTGTAAAATCAATGCCAAAAAATCTCGAATAGATGGAGATATGACAGTGATAGACATTGAAACCACTGGTTTATCACATTCTAAAGATCATATTATAGAAATTGGTGCATTGAAAATTAAAGATGATAATATTTTAGATGAATTTCAAACATTTATAAAAATACCTATATCGATTTCACCACCAATTACTAAGATGACAGGAATAAAAGATAGTGATTTACAAGAAAAAGGTGTAGAGTTAACGGTTGCACTTAAAGAACTTATTGATTTCGTGCGAAAAGATGTTATATTATGCCATCATGCCGCATTTGATTTAAGCTTTTTGAAATCAAGTTGTAAAAGAGCTGGTTTGCCGATTTTAAATAATCAATGCATAGACACCTTAGTAATAGCAAGGCAGAAATTAAAGAATTTACAAAGTCATACATTAGAGTCGGTTGCAGAATATTTTTCTATGGATATATCTTGCTGTCACCGTGCAATAAATGATTGTTACTTGACATATGGGATCTATAAAAAGTTAAAGGAAATTCGATAATAGCATAAAAACTCAAGTTTTCTCAACTTTTTTTAGTGTTTTCCCCGCACACGCAGGGGTGATCCCAGCACAAACAGCAATAATTTTTTTACAAGCTAGTTTTCCCCGCACACGCGGGGGTGATCCCGCTGTAAATGTAGTCATGTAACAACGATAACCGTTTTCCCCGCACACGCGGGGGTGATCCTGTATTTACTCCCCCTGCAACTATAAAAGATACGTTTTCCCCGCATACGCGGGGGTGATCCCTCTTGATTTGTGTCATCTCGTATAATTAACGTGTTTTCCCCGCACATGCGGAGGTGATCCCCGCTATTACATCAATCACTATAATATGTTAGTGTTTTCCCCGCACACGCAGGGGTGATCCCTAAATACGTTAAGTGTTGAAGTTTCTTTTTCGGTTTTCCCCGCACACGCAGGGGTGATCCCTTAACGCTATCAATAGCACGCTGAGTTGTACAGTTTTCCCCGCACACGCAGGGGTGATCCCTCTTGCAACAATCAGCTCTTGCAGCAGGAAGTGTTTTCCCCGCACACGCGGGGGTAATCCCGATTACAGTTAGAATTTCACTTATGCCCATATGTCAAACTTCATTTCTATTTTTATAATTGAGATATTTCATGAGATAACATTTTAAAAAGTGCATATATTTAATCTTTTGTAATGGCACAAATGCCTATTTCACTAAACTTATCTAACAATTTTATAAATTTATCTTTTCTAATTTCACATTTTTTGCGAGCATCTGCAAGGTTATTACAGGTGCTTGCCTTTTTTATTATCTTTTTTAGCTGATTTTTTGTTTTCTGTCTGTATTTTGAGCCGTCTATAATTTGGATAGCCTCATCATAGCTTACAACCCGCTTGAAATCTTGATGAATTTTACGAATAAAGTTATCTATAAGTTTATTATGGTCAGAATATAGGTTTAAAAGCTCATTTGTCCATGACTTGTTTTTATATTTTTGTGGCATAGCCTTCCTAGATAATCTAAGCTCTAAACGAAGTATATTATCTGAAATATCAATTTGATGTCGTTTTTTAAGCTCATAGGTTTTATTATATACACAAAATTCTCTGCTTTTATTTTTTATAGCCCATGAATGCTTTTTTATATCCACTTTAAGGCGTTTATCTGTGATATATGACTTTTTAAATACTCTAAGCATGAATTGTATATCAGCATAGCTAAGTAAATACATATCTTTTGTTAAATCACAGCGGGATAGGCTTATTTTAGCGGTTTTACAGTCAATTCCAATGTTTTCTAAGATGGAGTATAAATTTTGTTTTAGTATTTTAACCGTTTTCTTGCTATCAGCTTTAAATAAATCGGTTGGTCTATATTCATCAGCAAGCAGGGAAGAAGGGTTTACTATTACAGTTATAAAGCTGGGGCGTTTATAAGACTGATTTAATAGTATTTCAACACCATATTTTTTATATTTCGTTATACAATATAACTTGTTCAAATGATATTTATCTTTATTCACGGTTATATGCTCATTTTTTTGAAGAATATTCTTTATATCTGAATAACTGCTTTTAATATATAGTGAAAATGTGTGTATTCCTGTATTCATTATCTGTCACCTCGTCTGTTTCTTGCACAACATGTACATTTTTTACATACGTTTGTTTGTTCTTCGCCTTGATATCTTAGAATATCAATATTCATACAGTTAGTGCTGTTTATAAATGCTTTTACCTCTTTATATTGCTTATTTATAACTTTCTGTGTGTCTTTAAACTGATTATTCTTCTTAAGGGCATTTATTATTTTATCATCTGCATCGCTGTACATAAGTACACAGTGAGCAGTTCTGCCATCACGTCCCGCTCTGCCAATTTGTT
>CALWUO010000056.1 GCA_944384745.1 uncultured Butyricicoccus sp. | reverse complement strand
AAAATGGCTCATGCAGTAAATCCTTATGGTGATGGTCACGCTTGTGAGCGTATTTTACAGGCAATAGAACATCATTTTAAACTTAGACAAGATGCACCACAGGCTTTTATGCCTTAATGCTTAAAAGGGAGGTGTAAATTTTGAAAAAGTTAAACCCTCCTATGATTGCAGCACTTGGTACATTATTTGTTATTATTGCTCTTGGTGTATGGCTTTATTTGTCGGGTGTTGCATATCAGTCACCAGATGAAATAGTATCTTTATCCGATGCAGACCGTTCTCCAACTGATTTGCAAATGTTTGAACAAAATCTTTCAATAGCAAGCAATGTGCAGATTGATAATTCAAATGTAAAACAGGTTATAGCTAGCCTTGTAAGACCGCAAACATATGCAGCTTTAATAACAAATACTCTATACTATGATGATACATTTGGTAGTATTTGCTGTAAACAATATGTTAGAGATAATGCCTCACGTGTGGATTATTTAAAAGCTGATAGCAATATAGATTATTCACAAATATATTTTGAAGATATATGTTATATGATTATAGGTGATAGTTTCACACAAATGCCAGTTGGCAATTTCACCTTTGATTCATCGTCAATGTTGCCAACTTATGAGACTATTTTAGATTTAGATGATAATTATATAACAGGTAGTAGAATGTATGAACAAAATGGTCAAATGATAATTGAAATTGATACAGATATAAACGGAGCTATTGGAATTTATCGTATATCACTTAAAGATGGTTTGCTTTGCTCGGCTGATTTTTCTAAAGATGGAAAAATGATTAGAAAAGTTGATGTATCTGTAACAGATGAAATCCCCGCTGAGGATAAATTTATTTTACCTAGTCAGTCAACTCCTATTTATCAAAAGTAGGAGTTAATTTATTTAAAATGGAGTTATAAAAAATGGAAAATTATCTTGGAATATCCGAGAAAACATATCAGCTAGGCAAAGAAGCTGAAAAAAAAATTAAACCTTATTTAGAACGTTTAGATGAAATTTGTGATATAAACACACAAAGAGTGCTTGCAGCATTTAAAAAACATAGAGTTTCTGATAGCATGTTTGCAGGAACTACTGGTTATGGTTATGATGATAATGGTCGTGACACACTTGATAAAATATATGCAGATTTATTTGGAACAGAAGCAGGGCTTGTTAGAATTGGCTTTGTAAATGGCACTCATGCTTTATGCTGTGCATTATTTTCTGCTTTAAAATCAGGTGACGTTATTTTAAGTGTTACAAGTGCACCTTATGACACACTTTTAGGCACTATAACAGGCGACTATATGGGAAGTATGAAAAATTATGGTATTAAATACCGTCAAGTGGATTTAAAAGACGGTTTACCAGATTTAAAAGCCATAAGAGAAGCCGCAAAAGCTGATGATATAAAGCTTGTTTATATTCAGCGTTCCAGAGGTTATGCAGTTCGTCAAACTTTAAGTTGTACTGAGATTGGTGAAATTTGCAAAACTGTTAAGGAGGTAAATCCAAACGCAGTTATAATGGTTGATAACTGTTATGGTGAGTTTACAGAAACTATTGAACCAACTCATGTTGGGGCAGATTTATGTGCGGGTTCACTGATTAAAAATATTGGTGGTGGACTTGCACCAACAGGCGGTTACGTTGTAGGTCGAAAGGATTTAGTTGAAAATGCCGCTTATCGTCTAACAGCTCCAGGAATTGGCGGTGAATGTGGTTGCACAATGGGTCAGAATAGATTATTATATCAAGGCTTATTTATGGCACCGCATACAACTGCACAGGCGATTAAAACAGCCATTTTCTGTGCTCAAGTTATGGCTGATTTGGGTTATGAAGTTGACCCACTGCCTGAAACTCCTAGATATGATATAATACAAACAATAGCTTTTGGTTCTCCAGAACCACTTAAACGTTTTTGTGAGGGCATACAGTCTGGTGCTCCAGTTGACTCATTTGTAACACCAGAACCTTGGGCAATGCCAGGATATGATGACCCTGTTATTATGGCGGCTGGTGCGTTTGTTCAAGGTGCGTCTATTGAACTTTCGGCTGATGCTCCTATGCGTGAGCCTTATGTTTGTTTTATGCAAGGCGGATTAACTTATTCATCTGGTAAAGCGGGAATTTTACTTGCAGCTGAAAAACTGCAAAATAATCTAAAATAGCCAAAAATTACATCTTATATAATTTTCTAATGCCGCACATAATACTATCAGCAAATCCCCAAAAACAATTTTTTAAAAGGAGTGTTTGAACAATGTCTAATCAGAATAGTTCTAACAAGATGGTAGTACCAGAGGCTCGTGCAGCAATGGAGCGTTTTAAGATGGAAGCAGCTTCTGAAGTTGGTGTAGACCTAAAGAAGGGCTATAATGGTGATTTAACCTCTCGTCAAGCAGGTTCTGTTGGCGGTCAGATGGTTAAAAAGATGATTCAGGCTTATGAGCAGAATATGGCTTCTAAAGGCTAATCTAAAATAATAGAAGGCACAGTGCAGAGATAAAAAACTTTGCATTGTGCCTTTTTGATGTTATACTGTGTTATATAGTAATTTTCGTGTAGGGGAAAGGCTAAATTCTATGGTTATCGAAAAGGTTCTCAATAATAATGTTGTTATTACAAAAAACCTTTCTGGTGTTGAAACGGTTATAATGGGGCGAGGTTTAGCCTTTGGTCATTCAGCAGGTGATGAAGTAGATGAAAGTAAAATAGAAAAAACATTCACTATAACAAATTCAAATAATAAAATAGATGAAATTTTATCAGAAATACCTGTCGAACATATGCTTATAAGTGAAAAAATTATAAGTAAAGCTAAAATTGCACTGGGAAAGCCTATAAATGACAGTATATATATAAGTTTAAGTGAACATATATCCGCAGCTATTATGCGTTATAAAAATAATAAAAACTTGGAAAATCCGCTTAAATGGGATATAAAAAGATTTTACCCAAGCGAATATAAAACCGCTTTGATAGCTGAGAAAATTATATATAATGATTTAAATATAAAATTAAAAGATGATGAAATTGCTATTTTCGCACTTGATTTTGTGAACGCACAACAAAACGGTCAAACACATGCACTTAAAATGACTCAAATAATGCAGGAGATATGTAATATAGTAAGTGAGTGTTTAAATAAAACATTAGATGAAGACTCACTTTCTTTTTATAGATTTATAACCCATTTGAAGTTTTTTGCACAGCGTATACTTTCAAATACTCATTATGATGATAATATGAATATGGTTTTAAAGTCGGTTGCAGAGCAAAACCCTATACCTTATGAGTGTATTGAAAAAATAGCAAAACATCTTGAAAAAAATTATAGTTTCAAAATGACATCAGATGAAATGCTGTATTTATGCTTGCATATCTCAAGATTATAAATGTATTTTAATCTTATAGCTTGCATTAAAAGTGCTATTAGGTTCAAGTAGATTTTCAAATGAACGGTCTTTTATATCACCAGTATATCCTTCAAAGTCGCAAACTCCATACCAAGGTTCAATACAGAAAAACGGTGCATTTTTTTCTATTGGAGTCCAGAGAGCCAAAACAGGAGCATAAAAACTAACTGTTACATAAGGCTTTTTATCTTTATCGCAAAGTGAAACTTCATTAAGCTGACTATTTTCAAATAAAACAGTTTTTAAATCCATAAGTTCTTTAGTTATATGAATATAACCGTTTTCTGTGTTTACAGATATATATTCATCAAGTTTAAGACCTTTGTCAGTAATTTTAGTGGATTTTAAATTATCATATTTATCAAATTTTAAATAACATTCCTCTTGTTTGCAAGATGAGTTTGGAGGACAGACAAAAGCAGGGTGACCGCCAATAGAAAATGGTAAAACTTCATTAGATGGGTTTATAACACGCCATAAAACTTTAAGTGTATCACCTATAAGTTTGTAACCCAACTCTAAACGAAACTCAAAAGGATAGTTTTTAAGGGTGTTTTCATTGCTTTCAAGATAAAACCAGATTTCATCTTCAGTTTGACTTAAAAGACAAAATTCCATATCTCTTGCAAAACCATGAGCTGTCATAGGATAACATTTAGAATTTATATGATACTCCATATTATTTGTTTTTCCGATAAAAGGGAATAAAACAGGCGAAACTCTGCCCCAGTATTTAGCATCACCTGACCACATATATTCAGTTTTGCCCTTTAGTGAGCGAAGTTCTGCACCATGACTTTCAAATTGTGCCGTCAATAATTCATTTTTTATGGTATATAATGCCATTTCATCTCGTCCTTTCATGTTTTATATAATAATATAACTACAAATTATATTAAATTACAATATAAAATTTTTAAAATCTGTTGACATAGACAAAAACCAGTGATATATTTAAATTGTTCTAAAGTGAATATAAATCTGAAATATTCGGATTGTTACTGGTAAGGCAGGCAAGACCAAGTTTTCAAACAAAACATACACGCTATAAGTGTATCTGTTTGGGCTTAGGTCTTTTTTTATTTGTTTTTTAAAGGAGTTCGAGCTATTATGAAAATCATCAGAGCAAAAGATTATAACGATATGAGCCGTAAAGCAGCTAATATTATTTCTGCACAGGTTATTTTAAAACCAAACAGTGTATTAGGTCTTGCGACAGGTTCTTCACCAATCGGTATCTATCAGCAGCTTATTAAATGGTATGAAAAAGGCGACATTGATTTTTCTGAAGTTACCACTGTAAACCTTGATGAATACTATGGTCTTAGCCCACAAGATGAACAGAGTTATCATAATTTTATGTATACTAATTTCTTCAATCATGTAAATATCCCTAGAGATAGAATAAATCTACCAAACGGCATGGAAAAAGATGAAGCAAAAGAATGTGCTAGATATGATTCATTATTAGAAAGTATTGGCGGAGTTGATATGCAGCTTTTGGGCATTGGTAGAAATGGTCATATAGGTTTTAATGAGCCTAGTGACTGTTATAGCAAAGGCACTCATTGTGTAGAACTTGCTGAGTCCACAATAGAGGCTAATAAACGTTTCTTTGCAAGTGCTGATGATGTTCCACGTCGTGCTTATTCCATGGGTATACACACAATTATGGCAGCTAAAAAGGTTATTGTTGTTGCAAGTGGTGAAGATAAGGCTTGGGCAATTAAAGAATCTTGTTTTGGTCCTGTAACCCCTCATGTTCCAGGTTCTATTTTACAGCTACATAATGATGCTATTGTTATAGCTGATGAGGCGGCTCTCTCTCTTGTAGATAAAATCTAAAAATATCCTAACTACCCATTCCATTTTAGTTAGTGGCTTGTGTTTGCTTTTTATAGGTAAATGCAAGCCCTTTTTATTATGTGGATTGACTTTTTACATATAATATAGCTATAATGTAATTGAATATGCTACAAATGGGAGGAATAGAAATGGATAAGAAAAAAATCGCTGGTGATAAAGCGGCTGAGTTTGTGAAAGATGGTATGATTGTAGGTCTTGGCACTGGTTCTACTGCTTATCATGTTGTAAATGCAGTTGGCGAAATGGTTAAAAATGGTCTGAAAATTAAAGCTGTGCCTACATCTAAGGCAACCGAAGAACAAGCAAGAGCTTTAGGTATTCCACTACTTACTATTGATGAAGTGGATTATATTGATATTGATATTGACGGTGTGGACGAAATAGACCCTAAATTCAATGCAATTAAAGGCGGTGGCGGTGCTTTATACCGTGAAAAAGTGGTTGCTGATATCTCAAAAGAGGTTATTTGGGTTATGGACGAGTCCAAACTCGTAGATGCTATTGGTGCTTTCCCACTCGCTGTTGAAATCGCTCAGTATGGTTATAAACAAACTATGCAAAAAATGACAAATTTCGATTTAAAGCCTGTTCTTAGAATTAGAGATGGTAAACCATATATAACTGATAATGGTAACTTTATAGCTGATTTACAACTGGGTGCTGGTTTTGATATTGCTGATGTTGCTAAAAAGTTAACTGGTATGGTTGGCG
Organism: uncultured Butyricicoccus sp.; assembly: GCA_944384745.1. Lineage (GTDB taxonomy): Bacteria > Bacillota > Clostridia > Oscillospirales > Butyricicoccaceae > Butyricicoccus_B. The sequence continues at coordinate 6,188 of CALWUO010000056.1, read as the reverse complement.
TTTTAGAGCATGGTCTATTTTTAAACACTTGTAAAAAAATTGTTGTAGGCACTGATAATGGTGCGGTTGTAACCGAAAACCCTCTAAAATAAAAAGTAAAAATCCCTTGACAAATGTAGAAACATGTGTTATTCTACATAAAGCCGCATCAAGTGGGGTAAATGAAGTTTGCCCATGTGTGGCAACACCCGCAAGAGCGTGACTCTAATAATGAAAGAGAGGTGCTACCGAAAATGTATGCAATTTTAGTAACTGGTGGCAAACAGTACAAAGTATCCGAAGGTGACGTAATTTACGTTGAAAAGCTTGGCGTAGAGGACGGCGAAACCGTAACTTTTGACAAGGTTCTGGCAGTTGGCAATGGTGCTGAGCTGAAGGTTGGTGCTCCTTATGTTGAAGGTGCAACTGTAACTGCAACAGCTAACAAGACTGGCAAGCAGAAGAAGATTAACATCTTCAAGATGAAGCCAAAGAAGGGCTACCGTCGTCGTCAGGGTCATCGTCAGCCTTACACAAAGGTAACTATTGGTGCGATTAAGGCGTAATGACTCGTATTACGTTTTTCCTGTCGCAAGATAAAATACAAGCAGTCGATATTCTCGGTCATGCAGGTTATGCAGATGAAGGAGAAGATATCGTCTGTGCGGCAATATCAAGTGCAGTGCAGATAACTCATGCTTTATTGTTTGATGTTCAAAAAGTAAACGTTGACGCTCTTATTGAAGATGAAGGAGCTCATATTCGTTTAACTCTGCCTGCAAATGAGCTAAACGCAGGTCAAGACGGTATGAAAGCACTTAGAATTTTTTATACTGAACTTGCAGCTCAATATTCTGAATTCGTAAGCGTAATGGAGGTGCAAAACGATGCTGAAGATTAGTTTACAGTTTTTCGCTCATAAAAAGGGCGTAGGTTCTACCAAGAATGGTCGTGACTCCGAGTCCAAGCGTCTTGGTGTTAAGCGTGCAGATGGTCAGGTTGTTCCAGCAGGTAACATTCTTGTTCGTCAGCGTGGCACAAAAATTCACCCAGGTACTAATGTAGGTCGTGGGTCTGATGACACCTTATTTGCAAAGGTTGCTGGTGTTGTTCGTTTCGAGCGTATTGGCAAAGACCGTAAAAAGGTTTCTGTTTATCCACAGTAATTTTGATTTTTAAATCCCAGACGGCTATGTCTGGGATTTTGCTATTTAAAACGAAAAAGGAGGCGAAAATAATGTTTATTGATGTTGCTAAAATTAAAATTGTATCTGGTAAAGGTGGCGATGGTAAAGTAGGTTTTCATCGTGAAAAATATGTCGCAGCAGGTGGTCCAGATGGTGGCGATGGTGGCAGAGGTGGTTCTGTTGTATTTAAAGTTGATGATAACCTTTCAACTCTACTTGATTTTAGATATAAAAAGAAGTATGTTGCAGCCGCTGGTGAAAATGGTATGAGCAAGCGAATGAAAGGTAAAGATGGTGCAGACCTTGTTATTCGTGTGCCTCGTGGTACTATTATACGTGACCAGAAAACAGGTCAAATAATTCATGATATGTCAGACAATGAACCTTTTATAGCGGCTAAAGGTGGTAATGGTGGCTGGGGTAACACTCATTTTGCTACGCCTACTCGTCAAGCTCCTCGCTTTGCAAAACCAGGTCAAGCAGGTGTTGAACGTGATATTATATTAGAACTTAAATTGCTTGCAGATGTTGGTTTGGTTGGTTTCCCTAATGTTGGTAAATCTACATTACTTTCTGTTGTATCTGCGGCAAGACCTAAAATTGCTAATTACCATTTTACAACTCTTATTCCTAATTTGGGCGTTGTTCGCATTGGTGAAGAACAATCTTTTGTAATGGCTGATATTCCTGGTATTATTGAGGGTGCAAGCGAGGGTGCAGGTTTAGGACATGATTTTTTACGTCATATAGACCGTTGCCGTTTACTTTTGCATTTGGTTGATGTATCAGGCAGTGAGGGGCGTGACCCAGTGCAAGATATTGAAACTATAAATGCAGAGCTTGCAGGTTATAGTGATTTCCTTGCAGCACGTCCACAGATTATCGTTGCAAATAAAACAGATTTATTAAATGAGGACAATCAGGAAAATTTAGAGCGTTTAAAGATATATGCTAAGGAAAAAGGCTTTGATTTTGTAGAACTTTCCGCAGCTACTCATAATGGTGTACAGCAACTTATGCTTAAAACTTGGGACGAGCTTCAGCAATTACCGCCTGTATTTGTTTATGAACCTGAATATGTTGAAATGCAGCCAGAGGTTACAGAGCGTGATATAACAATAGAAAAAGTTGAAGATTATTATGTTGTTGGTGGAGCTTGGATTGAGAAAATCATGGGTTCAGTAAACACTGATGATTATGAATCACGTCAATATATGGATAGAATGCTTAAAAAAGCAGGTGTCTATGATAAGCTTGAACAAATGGGCATTGAAGAAGGCGACTTTGTTGTTATTGGTGATATAGAATTTGAGTATGTACACTAATAATGTATTTAAGATTTTAGGGCTTATATGTGTTTTAGCTGTTGTTTTAATTTCACTTTATATGCATTGGCTTGTAAATAAAAAAGCAGGTCAAGCGGCTGAAAAAGTGGGAAATTTTGTTGTTCGTGGTTCAGCTATTCGCATGGTGCTTGTGATTTTGGCAGCAGTTTTTCTTGTTGCAAGTGAGTTAATATAAAAGTTTAATCCCGTTTCGGCTTGGAAACGGGACTTTTTTATAATATAAATGGTGTTTTTCTAAAACTATTGCCAGCAATATGCATTTTATTGTCAGGCATTGCAAGATAATATAAATCATCAGCAAGAACATCTTTTTTAAGTGATAACTTTATGTTTTCATCAAGTTTATTTACTGAAACAGGTTTTGTAATAATAGGCAAAGAGCAGGTTTTTTTCATTATCTTTAAAACTTCACGACCTTTTTCACCTACTGCAAGCACTTTTGCATAACTTGCTGTAACAGGCATATCACAAGGTAAATCAAGCCATGTTCTTAAAATAGCACGTCTTATTCTTGCAAGTGGATACCGTCTTGTCTGTGCATATTCACAAATAGAATAAAAATCAGTTTGTGTGCGAATAGCCTCAAAAAGCCTATTTGAAAGCCCATCTGTTCCACCACAATATAAATTTAATTCATCAGCCGAAAAACGTCTTAAATGTGCAAGTAATGCGATGTTTAATCGCTTGATTTTTACAGGTGCAGTATTGTTTTTAATAGCTTTTGAAAACTCATTAAAAGATGTGCTTGGCATAAACTTTTCACATTCTAAATATGAGCTTTGTGAACTTAATTTTCTTAAAAAAGAAGCAGATGGCATGTTATATAAAGTTTCTTCTGTGTCATGTCCTGCACCTTGTCTTGTTATAGTTATTGGTTTTATATTGCTTTTAAGTTTGTTAAGTGCCGAACAATAGGCGATACCAAGGGTATTATTAGGGCTGGAAAAAAGCTCTGAAATGTCAGGATATAATTTTTCAATCGCTTTTTGCATAGCGACTGCATAAGCAAGCCCTTGTTTTAAATTTTGCTGTAATTCTTGTTTTACATTATTATCATCGGCAAGGGTTGAAGCTTTTAAAATATCATTTATTTCACCATGTTCACTTCCAAATGAAATATGTGTAACACAGTTAAGTTTATTTAAAAGCTCTACACTTCCAAAAGCAAATCCTTCAGCAGATGAAAGACAAGCAGCAAGAGGCAATTCTAAAATAAGGTCAGCTCCGCTTTTTACAGCAGCAGTTGCACGGTCATATTTTTCATAAATTGCAAGGTCGCCACGCTGTACATAGTTACCACTCATAATACACACAATAGCGGTATTATCACCTAAAATCTCTTTAGTTTTACTTATATGATATGCATGACCATTGTGAAATGGGTTATATTCAGCAACAATGCCGCAAATTTTCATAATATCCTCCGAAAAATGATGATTTATATGTTGTGAAAATCTTTTGTCTGGTGTACAATATATATGTATAGGATTTGTCCGCTAAGGCTCGGACTAAAGCACTTATAATTGTACTATTTTTTGTATTTTTGTGCAATGTATGAAAACTTGTAAAAGTAATTTGTAAAAGGGAGTTTTGAACAAATGAAGGTTTTGGTTATCAACGCTGGTAGCTCTTCTCTAAAGTATCAGTTAATTGATATGGACACCACCGCTGTTATGGCTAAAGGTCTATGTGAGCGTATCGGTATTGATGGTAAGTTAACACATCAGGGCAATAAGTCCGATGAAAAGTATAAGGCTGATGTTGCAATGCCAACACATGCTGATGCTATTAAGGCTGTTATTGACATTCTGCTTGATAAAGAGTGGGGTGTAATTAGTGATATGTCTGAAATTAATGCTGTTGGTCATCGTGTTGTTCATGGTGGTGAATATTTTTCAGACTCTGTACTTATCACCGAAAAAGTTATTAAAGCTATTGAGGATTGTGTGCCTCTAGCTCCTCTACATAACCCACCAAACCTAATTGGTATTCACGCTTGTGAAGAGGTTATGGGTAAAGATGTACCTCAGGTTGCTGTATTTGATACCGCTTTTCACCAGTCTATGCCTCAGCGTAGTTATATGTATGCTATCCCATATGAATATTATCAGAAGTATAAAATCCGTCGTTATGGTTTCCATGGTACAAGCCATAAATATGTTTCTCAGCAGGCGGCTGAAATGTTAGGTCGTCCAATCGAGAGCCTAAAGCTTATCACATGTCACCTTGGCAATGGTTCTTCTATCACTGCTATTGATGGCGGTAAATCTGTGGATACTTCTATGGGCTTTACTCCTCTTGATGGTCTGCCAATGGGTACTCGTGCTGGTAACATTGACCCAGCTATTATTGAGTTCTTAGCTGAGCATGAAAACATGAAAGCTAATGAAGTTATCAATATTTTAAATAAAAAGTCTGGTATGCTTGGTATTTCTGGTGTTTCTTCAGACTTTAGAGACCTTGACCAAGCTATTGAAGATGGCAATATTCGTGCGGCACTGGCTAAGGATATGTTTAATATCTCTGTTAAGAAGATTATCGGTTCTTATATCGCTGAAATGGGCGGTGTAGATGCTATTATCTTTACTGCTGGTGTTGGTGAAAATGACCGTTCTGTTCGTTGGGACGTTTGTGAACATATGGAATATCTCGGAATTAAGATTGACCCAGAAAAGAATAAATACCGTGGTCGTCAAATGGATATTTCTGTTGATTATGCACGTGTTCGTGTTTTGGTTATTCCTACTAATGAGGAACTTGTTATCGCACAGGATACCGAGCGTCTTGTTAAGGAAGCTAACGCTAATAAGTAAAATTTTAAAGCGAGATAACACTATGTTATCTCGCCTTTTTTTTAACTATGCCTTGTGCTTGTAGTGGAATCTGATGGCAGTTTGCTGTAAAAAGTACATGCCCAAATGCCTGCAAGACCAACTAAACCAAAAATAATTCGGCTTATAATTGTACCTTGACCGCCAAATAACCAACCTACAAGGTCAATTCCCGCAATGCTCAATATACCCCAGTTTAATGCACCTATTATAACAAGAGTAAGTGCAAGTTTATTCATAACGGTTTCAACTCCTTATATTCTTTGCCGTTATTTTGTGCAGAAAAAATTTTAATATACATTTATTTATGATATAATTTATTAAAAAACTGGAGGATTAAAAATGCTTATAGATTTACATACTCATTCTAAATATTCATTTGATGCACAAGATGAAATTTTAGATTTAACATTATCAGCTATAAAAAAAGGTTTTTCTTATATCGCTATAACAGACCATAAGGACTATTTTTGGAGCAAAGAACCAATAACACTTGATATAGAAAATGTTCAAAATGATATTGATAAAATTAGAAAACAGTTTTCAGATAAAATAACAGTTTTAAAGGGAATTGAAATAGGTGAAATATACGCAGATAAAAACGCTTTAGAACTTACAAAAAATTATAATTTTGATATGGTTATAGGCTCACTTCATTCTATGCCGAATGATATAGATTTCTATGATATGGATTACACTAAACTAGATAGTGATAAACTTTTAAAAGAATACCTTATAGAAGTTAAAAAAATGGTTGAATATGGCGGTTTTGATGTGCTTGCTCATATAGATTATCCACTTCGCAAAATGGAAAAAGCTAATATTAAACCATCTTTTGAAAATTA
>CALWUO010000055.1 GCA_944384745.1 uncultured Butyricicoccus sp. | reverse complement strand
AACCCTTGCGAAATTTCTGAACCATATATTTCATAAATTGTATCTTCAATATCTCGCTGCGACATTCCTTTTGCATATTTTATCTAAATCGAAAGAAATTACAAGGTTTGTTAATACTACTTCTGATTTATTTTTATCAATAGAAAGCAGTTTTTCACTTGTATTTATAATATATTTGTTTTAGTAGCACATATGTAATTTTATCTCTTGTTAAGGCAGTTTTTCACAGAGATTACTGTTTTTAAGTTTAACTGTTTATATTCAATTTTTACATTATTTCCATTAAAACAAGAAAAAACATTATTTAGAATCAACTTGTTGATATTCTGGATGTTCTTTAAAATAGTAATTCAATGCATCATTTATTATGGTATCTAATTCAGAATATTTTTCTGGCTTTATTCTTTTCTTTATAAGAGCCTTTACTTTTGTAAGGCTATATCTTAAAGAGGAATCATAATTATTAACCCTTCGGGTTTGAACAAAATCTTTAATCAAATCAGTTGTTAAAGTTTCACCAGTTTCTTTTATATGCTTTTTTAAATTTCTAAGCTTTTCATCTGTCAAAAGTGAGGTAAATGGTAAAAATAAACGTTGCTCAGACTCAGAATAGTTTGCAAGTGCATATCCCACTCTAATTGAAATATCACCTTTATCTAGTACGGTTATAAATTCATTAATTAGATTTGCCATTTTTACAAATCTATAATATTGAGCCATTGTTATTGGTGCTTTATTTGTTTCAAACATTTCTGTTACACCAATATCATCAAAATCTTTATTGCTACGTAAATCAGGATGATTTTTTGCAAACATTGACCAACCATAAATGCAGTCAGAAATTTTCGTACTTCTTCTATGTAGGTTGGTAAGTAAGAAAATATCCATTGCTTTTTCATCAGAGCAACCACGATAAACAATAGCTTTAATTTTCTTTAAGCCTTTGATTTTACTTGCTTTAACTCGATGTTCACCAGCAAGTATTTCATATAAATCTTCACCTTCTATTTTTCGTACAATGATAGGTTCATACGCTCCGTCATTGTCCATTTGTTCTGCTAAAGCATTTAAATCTTCTTCTTCCCATGGCGAAAAATCTTTATCACCTTTTTGTCTAAAAGGAATTAGTTTTTCAGTTGGTATCATATATAAATCATGTAAAGGAACTATTGATTTATCTTCACGAACTTGTCTATCATCAAATTGTTTAGGCTTTAGGGTAGTGCCTAGTTTTGCTTGATTTATAATATTTTTAGTATCATTTTTTAGACCAGCTTGTAAACTAGCAAAATCAGGTTTTGCCATAATTAAAAAACTCCTTTATTTAATAATAGATTTTAAATATTTTCAATTCTTTCTAAAAATTCATCACAAAATTTTTGATATTGATTTAATATTGTACCACCACGACCATCAAACAAGTCATTTTTAAATGCCATAGCCTCTGGAACTGCAACACTTTTAGGAATAACAGTGTTAAATAGAGATGTTCCAATAGCCTCGCTAGTTTCAATAAGAGCTTCACGATAAAATTTAGATAGATTATTGTTTTCGTACTTTGTTAGTAATACACCTAAAATATTAATCTTTTGTGATAAGTCATGAGCCATAATGGTTTTAATAGACCTATCAAGTGCTATGATAGCTTCTCTTGAACTATCCTCAGCAAAGGCAGGAACTATTAAATTTACAACAGGTGCAGACATTAACACAGTTGTAAGAACCCAACCTAAATCTGGGTTTGTATCACAAAGAATAAAATCATAATATTCAGCAATTCTTTTAATTTGTCGTCTGAGTTTGTGTTTATCATCAGTTGATGGGTCGGTAAGTCTTTTGCATTTATTCATCATATAGCTATGTAGACCAATCGGGTCATCTGCAAAAGCTAATACTTCATCAACACGAAAAATACCCTCACCATTATAACTATAAAGCCTATTATCAGAGCGAATAATATCATAATTATCACCAGTGGTGAAAATAGACTGTTCTATTGGTAAATCTTCAGCAAGTACACTGTATATAGAAGGGGTTTCATAATCAAATCTATCATTAACCGCACCAATAGAGATAGATAATGTTTGTTGAGGGTCAAGGTCTATAACTAAAACTTTTTTACCTTTTTTTGCAAGCATAGATGATAATGTTCTGCAAGCGGTTGTTTTACCTACACCACCTTTTTGATTTACAAAAGCAACGAAATTCATAAAAGCCTCCTGAGTATTACTAAAAATAATACTTTTAATTATTTAAGCTATCTTTATATTTTTTGTTTCCAAAAAAAATAATATTTATGAAAACAGTATATCATGTTTTGGTTAGGCGTGCAATTATAAATAATAAATATGAAAAAGACCATACATTATCCAACTGGATAATAAACAAGAAATGCTGCAAATTATCCAACTGGATAATAAACGAGAAAGACTATATATTATCCAACTGGATAATATATAAAAAGTATTTTTATATATTTATTCTAAGAACTCAGCATATTTATCTAAAGCTTTTTTCCTTTGTTTCCAATCTGGCATAAGTATTGATAAAAAATTGTAAAATTGCTTTGAGTGATTAGGGTGAATGAAATGACAAAATTCATGCATAACAACATATTCTATTAAACTTCTAGGAGTTTCTATCAGCTTTTTGTTAAGCGTTATTGTGTTTTTATTTACAATGCATGAACCCCATCTAGTTTTCATATCTCGCATACGAATTATAGGCATATCAACACCATATTTGTTAAAGATAGGATATAATTCTAATGTTATTTCATTAAAAACATTTATTGTTAATCCATCTATATATTTTTTTATCATGCGTTGTTTTTTATTAAAATCATCAATGTTTTTAGTCTTTAAAAAGATATAGACACCGTCAGAAAACACTTCATTTTTATCTGATTTTTCCACTTTAAGTCTTAAACCACGTCCCAATATATAAAAACTTTCACCACTTATATAACGTTTAGAACTTGGTTTATTTTTGTTCATCTGCTCAAACTTATTCTTTGCAGAAATTATATATTCAGCTTTATCTATTACAAAATCATCTATTTTACAAATAGGAACAAATTCAGGTGCGGACACATGAACACTGCAATCTTTTTTTATACGTAAATTTATATTTTTTATTTGCTTTTGCTCAAAATAATAGTTTATCTCTGTTTCGTTATAAAAAATCGTTCTAAGCATTTTAAAATCTCCGTAGAGCAACTGTTTTAACATTTTCTATTATTTTATCAATAGTATCAAATGATAATTTTAAACCTTGCTCTTTTTCGTATTTATAAAATAAATCGTCAATATCTTGTGAAATACGGTCGTGTATGCTTGTGTTTTCTGTCCAATCTACTTGGCTATGTTTTGATATTATATCTGTTATTTTTATAGATATATCAGCTAGAAAATCAGCAGATAAATTATTTTCTAAATCATCAAATATTGATGATATTACGCCAAAAAAAGCTTGTGCATGAACATTATTTTTAATAGCATCTGGATATGAAATTGAGTTTTTACCAGAAATATAGTCGTTCATAATCTGACGCATTTTTTCAAGATATTCAGCTTCGGTTATAATTTTATCTTTATATTGTTCAAGTGTTTCACGAATTCGCTTTGCAAAACTATGATAATAAGCTGGATTTTCTTCATATTTTTGACTAATATTTTTATTTAATCTGCTTGTAATTGCATCAGCTTTTGCACGCAAAGAGCCTAGACTTTCAAGTTCTCTTTCAAAATCGTCTTTATTTAAAATATCAACTGGACTTGTAATTTGTTTTAACCCTGCTACTGACATATGTGTATCAAGCAAATTTTGCATTAGTGGTTCATATTCTTTATTGTCTATTACATCGCCATAACGTATTTTTACACTTCTACGCACCTTGGAATATAATACAAATGCGTTTTGATACTGTTTTAATTCTTTTTTATTTATTGCGGAATATGCTTTTTCTGAATTTAAAACAATACTTAAACTTTTACCAAAAGCACAAAGTAAATTATAAAACTTCTCTCGCTTTTTATTATCAGTTAAAGATAGGTCTAACTCTTCCGTATCTTTTTTGTTTTTTACATCAGAAAATAAATCATCTAATTTTGAATAATTTTCTCTAAGTCTTCCTATAACAGATATAACATCAACCACAACACATTTTAAATCTTCAGCGTCAAAATTTTCTAAGCCTGCACCACTATATAAATTCATGGCTTCGTCAAGTTTTTGAATAAGTCCACGATAATCAACAATTAAACCAAAGTCTTTTCCGTCATACAGTCTATTTGTTCGGGCTATTGCTTGTAAAAGGTTATGTTCTTTTAACTCCTTATCAATATAAAGCACCTGACATATAGGGGCATCAAAACCAGTAAGCAGTTTACTACAAACAATAAGTATATCTATTTCACCAGCAACAAATTTATTTTTTATTGTTTCTTCATAGTTGTCTTCATTACCATACTGTTTCATCATTTTATCCCAGTATGCAATTACTATATCTTGGGTGCTTTCGTCTGCGTCGTCTACACCTTCACGCATATCTGGCGATGATATTATAACCGCACAATTAAGGTCTTTAAACTCCTCAAAACATTTTAAGTAACGAATTGCATCACGTTTATAATTTGTTGCAAGCATAGCTTTAAAGCCTGTATTTTTAACACTGCTTATAAAATGATTATTTATATCTAATGCTATACGTTTTATTCTGGCATCAGTTGAAGTTAATTTTTTAATACTGCTCCATTTGCGTGAAAGGTCATTTTTCTGTGCATCTGTAAGGCGTTTTGTAATCTCTTTAAACCATAAATTTATATTTTCTTCATCAACTTTTTGGTCTACAAATTTACCTTCATATATAAGCGGAACAATAGCACCGTCTTCAACACCATCTTTTATTGTGTATTTATGAATTAGTTTTCCAAATTTAGCCATAGTGTTTTTTTCGGCTTTCATAAGTGGTGTACCTGTAAAACCTATATAACAAGCATTAGGGAAAACTTTACGCATTTTTATTGATAATGTGCCATAATTTGAACGATGACTTTCATCAATAAGTAAAAATATATCACGAGAAAAGTCTTTTTTCTCAAGTTTATCTGCTGTATTAAATTTATTTATAATGGTTGTTACAATATCAGCACGATTATTTTCTATAAGCTGAACAAGATTTTTTCCGCTTGTAGCATGGTCTGGTTTTAATTTAGTATTTGAAAAAGTTGCAGTAATTTGTTTATCTAGTTCTTTTCTATCGGTTACAACAACAACCTTAGAATTTTTTAATTCCATTAAAATATATTTTGCAAGCATAACCATTGTTAAACTTTTGCCGCTGCCTTGTGTATGCCAAATTACACCGCTTTGTCTATTGCCTTTTTCATCAGACAGCTTTATTGTTTTCATTATTTCTTTTATTGCAAAATACTGTTGATAACGACATATTTTCTTTATATTGCCATCAAACAAAATAAAATATTTTATAAGTTCAGAAATTCGATTTTTAGAAAAAAGTGAAATTATATTTTTATCTTGCTCAGTTGGCAAGCGGTTTATTATATGCTTTTGCAAACTTTTTTCAAGAAATTTTTCATTTTCTTCTTTCCAAACGCTCCAAAACTTCTTTGGTGTATTGGTTGTTGCATATTTTACTATATTTTTATTTGTAGCTAACACTATTTGAGCGAATTTATAAAGCTGTGGTATATATTCGTTTTTTTGGTTTCTGCAATGCTGAGATATTGCCTGCTCTACCGAAATATAAGGGGCTTTACATTCAATTACAGCAAATGGAATACCATTTATAAATAAAACTATATCTGGTATAGCATTATGTAATTTATCACGGCTTTCTACTGAAAACTGTTCTGTAACATGAAAAACATTATTTTCTTCAAAATGTTCCCAATCAATATATTTTATATTAAAGCTCAATATTTTACCGTCTTTGACTTTTTCGGGATAGCTTTCACCAAACAATAATTTATTATAAATTTTTTCACTGGTGTTAACAAGTCCATAGGTTAAAGGCTGGTCAAGGTCATCAATAGCTTTTTCAATATTGGACATAGAAAATTTATGTGTTTCATCTAAAAAAGTATAACTATTTAGCTTTATAAGCTGATTTTTAAGTATATCTCTTAATAAAACATTATATTTGCTTTTTCTCTCTTTTTTACAGCTATTTACATCAATATATTTGTATCCCAAAGACTGTAAAAGCTCTATTGCTGGCTGTTGGCTTGCGTTCTTTTCGGAGTAGATATCCATAGTTTAAACCCTCACAATTCCAGTTAAAAGTAGTTGCATAAGTGCTTTTTTCTTTAGTTTTTCTTGTTCTAAATCCTGTTTTAAAAGCTCAATTTCTTTGTCTGCTTTTGAAAGTATTTCTGCTATTGCGTTTTGCTCATCTAAATTTGGAACGTCTATTGTTAAATAATTATATTTAGATATCCAATGTCTTTCATGACCTCCTACTAAAAATTTAATTTGTTGCATTGAACTATATGCAAATTTAATATTATATCCATCTTTTATAGTCAAAATTTTTATTGCTGACGATTTAACTTTAAAATTAAAATCGACATATCTTGATGCAGTTGTAAAATCATCAAATATTATTACAGGTGTTTTTGAAAATATACCGTCAGTCTCATCAGTATAACCTAAAACAAATATTTTTCCTGCTGTCAAGACTGGTGTTTTAAATTTATCAGAATAATTTGTATTTTTTACTAAATATGGTGTAGGTTGAATATAATTAAAAACCTCATTTAATTCTACGGTTTTCCATTCATCAGAAAAGCCATTTAGTCGTTTTTTGCCTGTTAAAAGCTGTTGCATAAGATACTTTTTTTGACGTTCTTTTTCAAAAATCAGCTTTTCTTTTAGCTCAATCACTTTATCTTGTGCGGTTAAAATTTCGGCTATTTTTTGCTGTTCTGATATTTTAGGAACGGCTATATAAGAATGAAAAAAGTCCGAAACTGGTATATTTAATAGTCCATGATTTCTTGCCCCTTCTTGTGCGAAAGCTTTAATTTCTTTATTCAATCTGCCTGCTTCAAAATAATATTCAAAATAGTCAGGGCATTTATTAGCCGTGTTTGCACAAAAACATATGTATAATGGGGAAACAATACCATTTTCATAAAATCTAAGTTTTTTTATTGCTCCATAGGGATAACCATTTGAATAACTTTTATTATAAGCAAATTCACCTTTTTTTAATAGATAATAGTTTGATTTATCATCACTTGCAACTTCTTTATTAAAAAAATCACTTTGATTTATAAGACCATATTGTGCAGATATAGTTAAAACATTTGAATTGTTTTCTATATTTTTTGTTGTAAGTCGTGTAAAATACTGTTTTAAATGAGTTACTTCCCAATCATTTGGAATAATGCCGACTTTAGTTTTTTTATAACCCTGAGGGATTTCGCCATTTTTTATTTGTTCGATGCGGTTTTTTATTTCTGGTTTCATTTTTTAAGCCTCTTTCTTTCTTGCTCAATAGATGCTAAAAAAGCCTCCTCAACAGGTGATAACTCACCGCTATGTAATTGTTTATATTTTTGATATTCCTGTTTGGCTTTTTGTTCGGCTAATGCGTGGCTTACACTGCCAGCGTTTTCTAAAACCTCGCTGTCTGTCATTTTTAAATATTCATCTAGCCTTTGTATCCAATCTTTCATATACATTGGTTTTTGTCTTAATGCTTGAAGTTCAGCTAAATCTAAATAAGCGGATACAAGTCTGTTAAGTGTGCTTAATTCGTTTTCGTCTAAATAATTTTTTGCGGTTTTCGCCTCAGCTAAAGTTGGTTTATTGCCTTTTATGGTTTTCATACCCATCATAGGGAGTAAAGCGTTTGCACGTTCATTAACAAGCTCGGCAGCAGTCATGCCAGTTGCAGCATATAGCATTTTATTTTGTACTGTTTTAAAAAACATGCTACTTTCATTTGTGTTTGGTGAATAATCTATACTTGTTGAATAGATATCAAGCACTTTACGCCAAAAGACTTTTTCAGATGAACGGATATCACGAATACGCTCTAATAATTCGTCAAAATATCCGCCACCACCAGATTTTTTAAGAATTTCATCATTCATAGCAAAGCCTTTTATTAGATATTCTTTTAGAACAGAATTTGCCCAAATTCTAAACCTTGTGCCTTGAATAGATTTAACTCTATAACCGACTGATATAATAACATCTAAATTATAGTAATCAACATTATATGTTTTACCGTCTGCGGCAGTTGTTGCAAAATTTGCAACAACTGAATTTTTATCAAGTTCGCCTTCAGAGAATATATTTTTTATATGTCGAGAAATAGTAGATTTATCACGCTGAAAAAGCTCAGACATTTGGTCTAATGATAACCATACAGTATCATTGTTTATATGAACATCAATTTTAGTTTGTCCATCTTCTGTTTGATAAATAATTAAGCTGTTTTCCATTAAAGTCCTAACTCCTCTAAATATTTTTTCATTTGTGACTGAACTTCAGAAAGTTCATCTTCAATATTTTTAATATTGTTTTTAACTTCATCAATGTTTATTAGTTCTTCTTCTTCAAAAGTGTCAACATATCTTGGAATATTCAAATTAAAATCATTTTCTTTGATTTCGTCAAATGTTGCAACATAGCTGTATTTATCAATATTTTTTCTTGAAATATATGTATTAAAAATACGCTCAATATCGCTATCACGGAGTATATTTTGATTTTTACCCTTTTCAAAGTTTCCATCTGCTGATGCATCAATAAATAATACATCTTGATTGTTACGGTTTTTCTTAAATACTAGAATACATGCAGGTATACCAGTACCATAGAATAAATTTGCAGGCAAACCAATAACAGCGTCAAGTAAATTCATTTCTATGAGTTGCTGTCTTATTTTACCCTCGCTTGCACCTCTGAATAAAACACCATGAGGTAAAACAACAGCCATTCTGCCGTTTTGAGCGTCCAAACTAGCAAGCATATGTAAGATAAAAGCATAATCCCCTTTAGAAGTTGGAGGAACACCCAATTCAAAACGATTATAATGGTCTAAACTTGCAGCCATTTTCTTTTTGCCTTTATTGTCATCTGGAACATTTGCTAGAAAACCGCTATCCCATTTATCAAGACTAAAAGGCGGATTTGCAACAACAACCTGAAATTTCATAAGCTGGTCATTTTCAAGGTTTTTAGGGTTTGAAAGCGTATCACCTTGCCAAATTTTTGCATCATCAACACCATGCAAAAACATATTCATAGTACATAATGCCCATGTTTGTTGATTTTTTTCCTGTCCGTAAATAGCTACTTTACCGCTTGGGATTTGCTTATAAGCCTTTAATAGTAAACCACCACTACCACAAGTAGGGTCATAAATACGGTCGTTTTCTTTAGGTTGTACAAGCATAGAAACAAGCTTTGATACTTGACTAGGCGTGAAAAATTCCCCGCCTTTTTTACCAGCATCAGAAGCAAACATTGCAATCATATATTCATAAGCATCACCAATAATATCTGCTGAGTTTAGTTGGCTTGGTCGTAAATCTAAATCTTTAAAATCTTCTAGTAAATTGCGTAAAGTTGCATTTTTTTCTTTGACTTCTCCAAAATCAACAGAAGAATTAAAGTCAATCGCTCGAAAAACACCGCTAAGTTTACCGCTGTTGTGGTTTTCTATATCTGCAAGAGCAAGATTTATTTTTACACCTATTTCATTATCATTTTTATTATTATAAAGATAATCAAAAGTAGAGTTTTCATTTATTTTAAAGCGTTCACGGTTCATGGCTCTTTCAACTCTACGCTCATCACCGTCATATTGTTTCATATAATTATCATGTTTTTCTTTGCAAACATCGCTTAAATATTTCACAAATAGCATAGATAGAATATAATCTTTATAACGTGAGCTATCTATTTTACCCCTAAATGTGTCACAAGCTTTCCATAATACTTCTTCAATATTGCTTTTTGTAGTCATTTTTAATTACCCCTTTTCATTTTACTATGTATATCACTGATAACATAAGAATAATATTTTTGTTTTTCCTCAGCTAGTTTATGTAATTTATCAATTTCATTTATAGCTAAAAGATTTAACTTACCAATTTTATTTTGATTTTCCAAAGATATAGGTTCTAAATTAAGCTCTGTAAAATATTTTGCATTAACAGCA
The DNA here is from genome assembly GCA_944384745.1 of uncultured Butyricicoccus sp. GTDB lineage: Bacteria > Bacillota > Clostridia > Oscillospirales > Butyricicoccaceae > Butyricicoccus_B. The sequence continues at coordinate 2,221 of CALWUO010000055.1, read as the reverse complement.
GCGAGCATATTTGTTGTCATTTCCTTATAGATTGCACGCTTAGATTTTTCTGTATTGAGATACCAAAAAAGGTATTCAGGAGATAAAAATTTTTTATTCACCCTTATTAGAAGAAAATTAGATGATATGACAATATTAGATGTATTATCATCAATTAAGATTGCATTATAAGGAGCAGTTAACCTAACTATAATATCATTTTTTTTTGATAAATAATCTGTTTTAAGTTTTTCAGTGGCATTATATGCATCTAATTCAGATATATCAATAGTATTATCTTGTCTAATTGAACGGAAATTAAGTGCGTTATATTTATAAATAGTTGGTTCTTTTGAAAGTTTTCGAGAGAGTACAAGACCACTTCTTATGTTTGCTAAGTCTCCAAGTTTCATCTTATCACCTCTGATGTCATGTATTATTAATGACAAAAGTATTATAAAACAGTTTTTATATTTATATAATATCACCGTGTCATATGTATGTCAATATTTTTCGTCATGTATAAATAATGACAAAATATAAATAATATATTAATCATTTTTACTATAAATAAAAAAGATTATTATATAAGATAGTAAAAAGCTAGATGGCAAGTAACTCATCTAGCTTTCAATGTATTTACTATATAACGCTTATATTAGTTTAACTTATTGTGCTATTTAGATTATTGACCTAATTCATTTTGTAAATCTGCCTGAGCTTGGTCAAGAGCAGTTTTTACATCTGTACCATTTTCAAAAATATCATTTAATGTAACAGTTGTAAACATATTATTGATAGATGGGTAGGAAGAAGAAGCATGAGATTTAAGACCTGCAATACCATCTTCGATAGCCTTTAGAACATCAAAAGGATTGTTCTTGAAATACTGAACATAAATATTATCAGGGTTATTTGTGATAGCTTCATCAGTCCATACAGCTTTATTGCATGGGTCAAAACCTAACATATTCCAAATTTCAGCAGCACCTTCATCAGAAAGTTTAGCATATGCAATAAATTCAGCAGCAAGTTCTGAATTTGGTTTTCCAGCTACAACAGCAGTACCAGTACCGCCACCACCTACGGACTTAACTTCAGAATTTTCCTCAATAACAGGAGCAGGAGCGATTGCAATTTTACCGCTTAACTCTGGCATATAGCTTGTATATCTTGACATCTGCCACATTGGCATAATAGCACAAGCATAATCACCATTATTAAAAGCACCATAAGCTTCTTCCTTATCAGGGTTACCGCCTGGAACAGTGCCGATTGCCTTAGCGTCAAATAAATCCTTTAGAATTGTCATGGTTTCAACCATTTCAGGACTATTTACAGTTACTTTATCATCGCTATCAGCATATTCACCACCAAGTTCAGCCATTAACAAGTTTTCAGTCCATAAAGCACTTGTATCTGCTGTACCTAAATATTTGCCAGTTGCTTCATAATATTTGCTACCTGCCTCTTTGAAGTCGTCCCAAGTTTTGATTGTTGTGTAATCAATACCAGCAGCTTCTAAAAGTTCAGTGTTATAGAAAGCAACAGTTGCACCAACATGAGTTGGTAAACCATATAAAGCACCATCTTTACTGTAAAGGTCAAGTCTTGATTGAATGATATTACCTGTTGATGTATAAGGTTCAGCGACTTCTGTCAAATCCATAAGAGCTGGAGTACCTTGAGTAAAGTTTGCAAATTTACCTTGTTCAATATCAACAAAATCAGGAGTACCTGTGCCAGAGTTTAAAGCGATTTGTAATTTGTTATGCATATCATCATAAGGCATTACATTTACATTTATGCTGATTTGCTTATCAGGGTTTGCTTCATTCCATTTTTCAGCCATAGTTTCATAAAAATCGCCATGAATTTCGGTAAAAGTCCAAAATTCTAATGCACCATCATCTTCAGTTGAACTACCAGAACCATTAGAACCAGAGTTGTTGTTAGAGTTTCCGCCACAACCTGCAATAGAAGTAGTTAGCAAAGCAGCACCTAAGGCAAGTGCTAAAAATCTTTTTTTATACATAATAAAAACCCTCCTATAAATTTTGTTAAACGTTTTATTAACCTTGGTTTATTTATATCACAATTATTTTATTTTGTAAATACAATTTGATAAAACAACCATATATTTTGTTAAAAAACACATATATTACTGAAATGATAAAATGATGGTAGACACAAAAAAGTGTTTACCATCATTTTTTTATGTTAATATATTAGAAAGGAGATG
>CALWUO010000054.1 GCA_944384745.1 uncultured Butyricicoccus sp. | reverse complement strand
TCGCTAAAATTAAACATCTCATATTTTAATCTTCTAAAATTATTCTTTATTTTAAATAGCACAACAAGTTAATTTATATAAGTTTTTCATATTCTTCGAGTTTATCGCTGTTATTTGCCACATATTCAGCGATTAACTGTGAAATTATATCACTTACACTTTGCCTATTTACATATGCAATCTTTTGAAGGTCACTATATGCACTTGGATATACTGCAAGACTTATTCTTTTTTTTGTTTCCTTTACAGGTTTACTCACTTGTCCAGTTTTTTGTATTTCTTCATTTACTGCACCAATTATACTTTTAAATGCTGCCTCTTTATCAAATTTTAAGCTACCCATTATTTATTCCTTTCAAAAATTCATCTACAAAATTTTTATAATCTTCTGAAACGGTTGAAATTTCAGCATAATCAAATATATCTCTATGGTTTGCTTGTGCCTCTTCTATTACAATAGCACTTCTAATATATGTTTTATATATAGGTACAGAAACAAATTCGCTTATTTCCTCTGTAAGTTCTTTGACTTGCTTACTTATATTAACTCGTGGATTAAAACGGGTGAATAATATACCCATAATATTTACATTAGGATTGCAATATTTTTTTACGCTTGTAACAGTTATATTTAATTGATTTATTCCAGTTGCTGCAAATATACCTGCGGTAGTTGGGATTAAAATATCATTAGCAGCAGTGAAAGCATTAACAGTTAGTACGCCTAGTGATGGGGGAGTATCAATAATAATAAAATCATAGTTGTTTTTTATAGGTTCAATACATTCCTTGAGCCTGTGTTCCTTGCCAGTGGGGAAAGCTCTTGTTCACAGCCTGCAAGCATTATATTTGATGGTATCACATCAACACCGTTTTGAGCCTGCTGTAAAACCTCTTTTGCAGTTACTTCATTTTTCATCAGATTATAAATAGTTGGTTTATTGTAATTATCTACACCAAAGGCGGAAGATAAATTTCCTTGAGGGTCAAGGTCAATATCAAGCACTTTAAATCCTAATTTGTAAAGTCTTGCACTTAATGCATGGCTTGTAGTTGTTTTACCTGCACCGCCTTTTTGATTAGCAACAGCTATTACTTTCATTTTATTATACTCCTATTATATAAATTATGTTTATTATATAAGTCAAATAAAAATAGTATTTATTGATTATATTTTTACATATAAAAAATCCACTGTTTAGCATAATATGCATTACAGTGGATTAAAAAACTGAAATTTAGATTAATTTTTTCATAACCTCGTAAGCACCGTTTGTTTTGGTGTCTTCAAGATATTCACATACAGCTTTTTCAAAGCCTGCGATTTCAGTCAGGTCACGTCCCCAGAAATCAGTATTTGTCATAACCGCATGTACAAGCTCAGAATTTGAGTCATTTCTATGATTATAGAAGAATTCAAGCACAGCTCTGTCGTCCATAACTGTGTATTCATTACCGTTTCTTTCTGCAATAAGACCAGCATCAGTCAGTTTTTTGCCATTATAAAATGCAATATAGAACGCAAAAGATGCTACAATACAAGCTGGTAAAGTACCGTTCTTTTCAATATAACCAAGTAGAGATGGCATAACTCTAGCTTTCCATTTTGCGGTTGAGTTAAGAGAAATACTTAAAAGTGCATGGTCGATAAATGGGTTTTTAAAACGTTCGGTTACACTATGAGCAAAGTCCATAAGCTCGTCCTTAGGAAGGGTTAGAGTAGGAATGATTTCATCATAGATGGTCTTATTCATAAAACCACAGATAACATCATCATGCATACAATCTCTAACAATATCCTGACCAGCAAGATAAGCACCAAGCACCATAGAGGTGTGTGCACCGTTTAGAATGCGAACTTTACGCTGTTTGTATGGCTTGTGGTCATCAGTGATAAGTACAGGCAGATTAGCCTTGTCAAATGGCAGTTCAGCCTTTAAAGACTCAGGACCTTCGATAACCCAGAAACCAAATACTTCACCTGTATCTAAAATATTATCAATATAGTTATTTGCCTTGTTTATTTCATCAGCTTCAGAGCGTGGATAACCAGTAACAATTCTATCAACCAGAGTTGAGCAGAAAATGTTTTCTTTTTCCACCCAAGCTTTAAATTCTGGCTCAAGATTCCACTGGTCAATGTGCTTTAATACACACTTTTCAAGCTCTTTACCGTTGTTATCGATAAGCTCACAGGATAAAACTACAAAACCCTTGCCAGCTTCATTGCCGAACTTTTTAAAGCGACGGTATAAAAACTGAGTTAATTTTGCAGGATAAGAAGCTGGAGGAGTGTCCTCAAATTTACAGCTTGCATCATAAACGATACCAGCCTCGGTAGTATTACAAACAATATAACGAAGCTCTGGGTTTTCAGCACAAGCCATAACAGCATTATAGTCAGAATAAGAGTTTAAACAGCGACTTACACAGGAAATAATACGCTTATCGTTAACTTTTTGACCGTTCTCAAAACCACGAAGATATAATGTATATAAACCGTTCTGGTCATTTATAACCTTTGCAAGGTCAAATGCACCTTCTGGAGTTGGAATAGGCTGAACAAGTACAACCTTAGAGTTAAAGCCTGCATGTTCGTTCATCATATCAATAAAATAATCTACAAATGCTCGAAGGAAGTTGCCTTCACCAAATTGAAGTACTCTCTCTGGTGCATTTTCCAGTAAATAACCGTCATATCCGTTTTCTTTTAAGGTTTCATAAGAAAGCTGTTTCATTTTTTGTATTCTCCTTTTATTATAATGTAACGCCTTGTTTAAATATTGCCATATCATGGAAGCCAGCAAGCTCTGACTTTAATTTAGCACCAGAGGCAACTTCTATAACATAATCAAATAGCTTTTGACCTAGTTCATCAAGTGCAACATCTTCAGTAAGTACTCCACAGTTAAAATCAATCCAGTTATTTTTCTTTTGATATAGTGCTGAATTACTTGAAATTTTCATAGTTGGAACAGGTGAAGCAAATGGAGTACCTCTGCCGGTTGTAAACAATACAATATGAGCACCAGAAGCAGCAAGTGCAGTAGAAGCTACAAGGTCATTTCCTGGGGCACTTAACAGATTTAAACCATTGGTTTTAACGCTTTCACCATATGAAAGAACACCAACAACAGGTGCATTTCCTGATTTTTGAGTACAACCTAAAGATTTATCCTCTAAAGTTGAAATACCACCGTTTTTATTTCCTGGTGAAGGGTTTTCATAGATTGTTTGATTGTGACTTGTGAAATAATTTTTAAAATCATTGATTAAATTAACCGTTTCACCAAATAACTTTTCATTTTCACAACGGTTCATAAGCAGTGTTTCCGCACCAAACATTTCAGGAACTTCAGTTAAAATAGTTGTTCCGCCTTTTGATATAAGTATATCTGAGAATTTACCGACAGTTGGGTTTGCAGTTATGCCAGAAAGACCGTCAGAACCACCACATTTCATGCCGATAATAAGCTCACTACAGCTTATAGGTTCTCTTTCAAAAGAGCCTGCATACTCTGCAAGTTGACTTAAAAGCTCCATTGCATCAGCCATTTCATCTTCTGACTCTTGACAAACTAAAAATTTAACTCTGTTTTCATCATAATCGCCAATATAAGGTTTTAAAACATCAATATTGCTGTTTTCGCAGCCAAGACCAAGCACAAGTACACCGCCTGCATTTGGGTGATTTATAAGGTTTGCAAGTATTTGGCGTGTATTTTCTTGGTCATCGCCCATTTGAGAACAACCATAAGGGTGAGGAAAGGCTGCAACACAATCAATAGAGCCTGAAACAAATTTTTGAGCTTGTTTTTCAAGGCTACTTGCAATGTTATTTACACAGCCAACAGTTGGAATAATCCAAATTTCATTTCTAACACCTGCTTTGCCGTCTTTTCTGCGAAAGCCTTGGAAATAACATTCATCGGTAGGGGCAAGGGGACTATATTCTGGTGTATAAGTATAATTTAGCAAATCCCCAAGACCTGTTTTTATATTATGAGTGTGAACCCAGCTACCTTTTTTTATATTCTCTTTTGCAATGCCAATGGCTGCACCGTATTTTATAACTGGCTTGTTTGCATCAATATCAACAAGTGCAAATTTGTGACCTTGTTTTATATCTTCCAACAATGTTATATTTTCGCCATCAATATTTACAACCATACCTTTAGAAAGTGGTTTTAAGGCAACAGCGACCATGTCATTTGAATTTATTTTAATATATTCTTTCAAAGATGAACTCTCCTTTTAAAAATAATAAAATAGGGAAATTCAGATGTGCTTACAATATTAAACAATTTGATTTCTGAAAATGTAAGAGCTTACATTTAAAATAAAACTATATATAAAAATTGTCAATAAGCATTTTAAAAAATATTAAAAAAACAGATAAAATTGGATAAAACACCAAAAAAACAAACCAAGCATTGTGTAAAATGCATATTGAATGAATGCAAAAAAACAAATAAACTTAATTATGTAAGAGCTTACAATAAGGATTTCTGAAAAATAGAGGTAAAAATATGAATATTTATGATATTGCAGAGCTTGCTGGTGTATCAATCGCAACTGTATCTAGAGTTGTAAATGATAGCCCTATGGTCAGTGAAAAAACAAAAGCAAAAGTTAGAAAGGTTATGCAAGAAAATGATTATACTCCTAATGTTTTTGCAAGAGGTTTAGGTCTTAACTCTATGAAAACAATAGGTCTTATTTGTCCTGATGTATCTGATGCTTATATGGCAAAAGCTGTTGCTTTTTTAGAATCTGACCTTAGAGAGTATGGTTATGACTGTATGCTTTATTGTAGTGGGAACGCCTATGAAGATAGACAAATCGCTGTAAATACTATTCTTCAAAAGCGTATTGATGCACTTGTATTGATAGGCTCAGTCTATTCACAAGCTGATGATAATTCGGAAAGTATAGATTATTTAAAGGAAGCTGCAAGAAAAGTACCAGTTTTTCTTATGAATGGCTATATAGAAGATGAAAATATTTATTGTGCTTTATGTAATGATTTTGAAGCTTCATATAGTGCAGTAAAAAAACTAATAGATTCTGGAAGAAGAAAAATTTTGTATTTGAGTGATTCACATTCTTTTAGTGCTAATCAAAAAAGAATGGGATATGAAAAAGCACTCCAAGATTCCAAGATTGAGCTAAATAAAGAGCTTATGATTTTCACATATAATAAAATTATTGAAACAAGAGATTTGCTTTTATCAAGACCAGAACTTGATTTTGATGCGGTTTTTGCTACTGATGATGGACTTGCAATAGGTGCATTAAAATATGCAAAAATTAAAAAGAAAAGAGTTCCAGAGGATATAAGTATAATTGGTTACAATAATTTTGAAATTTCAATTAGCTGTGAACCAGAGCTTTCAACAGTAGATAGCAGGTCGGAACGACTTTGCAAAATCATAATTGATTCTATGATGCTTTTACTCAAAAAAAAGCAAATCAGTCATAAAGTCTATGTAAAAGGGAATTTGATAAGACGCTCTACAACAGACTTTTAAACTGTGAAAAGGAGAAAAAAGATGAAAAAAATTAAAAAGGTGATTGCTTTAATGCTTTGTGCCACTGTATGTGGTTCAATTTTATCAGGCTGTGGTTCTATCGCTTCTTTAAATGGAGGAAGGAGAATAATAAGAATTTCACATGCACAGTCCGAAACACACCCAGAGCATTTAGGTCTTTTAGAGTTCAAAAACTATATTGAGGAAAATTTAGGAGATAAGTTTGAAGTACAAATTTATCCAAATGAGCTTTTAGGTGGTGCACAAAAGGCTATCGAGCTGACACAGACAGGTGCTATTGACTTTGTTGTAGCAGGCACAGCTAACCTAGAAACATTTGCAGATATTTATGAAGTTTTCAGTATGCCATATTTGTTTACATCAGAAGAGGCATATTTTGCAACGATGGACGATACAGAGTATATGGAAAATATCTATAAATCAACTGATGAAGCTGGTTTTAGAGTGCTTACTTGGTATAATGCAGGTTCTAGAAGTGTTTATGCTAAAAAGCCAATTGAAAAGCCAGAAGACTTAAAGGGACTTAAAATTCGAGTTCAACAAAGCCCAGCAAGTATCGCAATGATAGAAGCTTTTGGTGCAGCAGCATCTCCTATGAGCTTTGGTGAGGTTTATACAGCAATTCAGCAAGGTGTTATTGATGGTGCAGAAAATAATGAGCTTGCACTGACAAATAATAAACATGGTGAAGTTGCAAAATATTATTCTTATAACCGTCATCAGATGGTTCCAGATATGCTCATTGGTAACTTAAAGTTTTTAAACAGCTTAAGTGATGATGAACTTGAAATCTTTGAAGAAGCAGCTAAAATTTCAACCGAAGTTGAGAGAGCTGAATGGGACGAGCAGGTTCAGGAGGCTAAACGTATTGCTGAGGAAGATATGGGTGTACAGTTTATTGATGTTGATGTTCAGCTATTTAAAGAGGTAGCTATGCCTGTTCAGCAGGAAATTTTAGATGGAAATGAGTCAATTCGAGATGTATACGACCATATCCAAGAGATAAATGAGCAGTTTGAAAGCTAAGGGGGATAACAAAAAATGATAAATGCACTTGCAAAACTTCGCAGCATAGTTGATAAAGTTTTAAGCTATGCATGTGGAATAATCTTTGCAATTATGGTAGTTATAGGAACTTATCAGATTGTAGTTAGATATTTTTTCAATAGCCCAAGTACAATTTCGGAAGAACTTTTAACTTATAGTTTTACTTGGATGGCACTTTTAGCATCCGCTTATGTTTTTGGTAAGCGTGACCATATGAGAATGGGTTTTATTGCAGATAAAATAACAGGAACTCCAAGAAAGGTGCTTGAAGTTTTAATTGAGCTTTTAATTATTGCTATGGTTGCTGGAATTATGATTTTTGGTGGTTTTTCTATTATGAACCTTACCATGACTCAAAAAACAGCATCTTTAGGTGTTCCAATGGGCGTAATTTATACAATTATTCCGATTTCAGGTATTTTAATTTTTGTTTATGGCATTATGAATATTGCTGATATAATCAATGATGTTAAGCGTGAACAGCGTGAAGTTAAGGAATAAAGGGGGATAATAAATATATGTCTATTGCAGTTTTATGCGGTTTAATTATACTAGTTCTTCTAGTTATTATGCTTATAGCTGGCGTTCCTATCGCTGTGGCTCTAGCAGTTTCTTCAGTTTGTGCTATTTTACCTATTATGGATTTTGACGTTGCACTTTTAACAGGTGCACAGCGTGTATTCTCTGGTATTTCTGTTTTCAGTCTGCTTGCAATTCCATTTTTCATTCTTGCAGGTAACCTTATGAATAAAGGTGGTATTGCTATTCGTCTTATCAATCTTGCAAAGCTGATTACAGGTCGTGCACCTGGAGCACTAGCTCAAACAAATGTTATTGCAAATATGCTTTTTGGTTCTATTTCTGGTTCTGGTACAGCAGCAGCTTCTGCTATGGGTTCTATTATCGGTCCTATTGAAAAGGAAGAAGGCTATGACCCTAACTTCTCAGCAGCTGTAAATATTGCAACTGCACCAACTGGTTTGTTAATCCCACCTAGTAATGTAATGATTACATTCTCATTAGTTTCTGGTGGCACATCTGTTGCAGCTTTATTTATGGCAGGTTATATCCCAGGTATTTTATGGGGTCTTGCTTGTATGCTAGTTGTATATTTCTTAGCAAAGAAAAACGGTTATAGAAGCACAACAACTTTTAAGGGTAAAGAGAAATTAAATGTAGTTATTCAGGCACTTCCTTGTCTTTTAATGATTGTTATTGTAATCGGTGGTATTATTAAGGGTATTTTTACTGCTACTGAGGGTTCTGTTGTTGCGGTTGTTTATTGTTTGGTTTTATCACTAGTTTTCTATAAATCAATTAAACTAAGCGAGCTGCCAAAAATCTTTATTGAAAGTGCAGAAATGACTGGTATTATAATTTTCCTTATTGGTGTATCAGGCATTATGTCTTGGGTAATGGCATTTACAAATATTCCAGCAGCAGTGTCTAGTGCACTTCTTGCAATAAGCAGCAGTAAAATTGTTATTTTATTGATGATAAATATTATTCTACTTATCGTTGGTACTTTTATGGATATGACACCAGCTTGTCTTATTTTCACACCTATTTTCTTGCCAGTGTGTACAGCTCTTGGTATGAATGTAATTCATTTTGGTATTATGATGATATTTAACTTATGTATCGGTACAATTACACCGCCTGTAGGTACAACACTGTTTGTTGGTGTAAAGGTTGGACAGGTTAAAATAGAAACCGTATTTAGACAGCTTTTAATATATTTCTTTGCGATTTTTGTTGTCTTAATGCTTGTAACATATGTTCCACAGTTATCACTATGGCTACCTAGCCTAATGGGTTATGTATAATTTATTTGAAAGGAATGTTTAAAAATGAAAGCTTTTATGGATAAAGATTTTCTATTAAATACTGATACAGCTAAAGAGCTTTATCATAACTATGCAGAAACAACCCCTGTTTTAGACTATCATTGTCATATAAATCCACAGGAAATCGCTGAAAATCGTCAATTTGAAAACATCACTCAGGTTTGGCTTGGTGGTGACCATTACAAATGGCGTCAAATGCGTTCAAACGGCATTGATGAATACTATATCACTGGTGATGCACCAGACAGAGAAAAATTCCAAAAGTGGGCAGAAACTCTTGATAAGGCAATCGGAAACCCATTATTCCATTGGAGTCACTTAGAACTTCAAAGATTTTTCGGTTATAATGGCGTTTTAGGTGCTGACACTGCTGAAGAAGTTTGGAATTTATGCAATGAAAAGCTAAAACAACCATCTATGAGAGTAAGAAGCCTTATTGAAAAAGCAGGTGTAACTCTTATTTGTACAACTGATGACCCAGCAGACGACTTAAAATGGCATAAAATCATAGCTGAAGATGAAACATTCTCTGTTCAGGTGTTGCCTGCATGGCGTCCAGATAAGGCGATGAACCTTGAAAAGCCAGATTATGCTGATTATCTGAAAAAATTAGGTGATGCAGCAGAAATGACTATCACTTCTTTTACGGACCTTAAAACAGCACTTAAAAAACGTCTAGCTTTCTTTGATGAAATGGGTTGTCGTGCGTCTGACCATGCTCTTGAGTATGTTATGTATGTTCCTGCTGATGAAAACGAGCTTGAAAGTATTTTTGCAAAACGTCTTGCAGGCGAACAAATTACAAGAGAAGAAGAGCTAAAGTTTAAAACAGGCTTTATGCTGTTTGTTGGTGCTGAATATGCAAAAATGGGTTGGGCTATGCAGTTACATTATGGTTGTAAGCGTGATAACAACATTGGTATGTATAACAAGCTTGGTCCAGATACCGGTTACGATTGCATAAATAACTATGCACCATCTAGTCAAATGGCAGATTTCTTAAATGCTCTAAATGAAACTGGTGCACTTCCAAAAACTATTATTTATAGCTTAAATCCTAATGATGATGAAGCTATCGGCACTATTTTAGGTTGTTTCCAAAACTCTGATGCAGTTGGTAAGATTCAGCAGGGCAGTGCATGGTGGTTTAATGATAATAAAACAGGTATGATTAAGCAGATGACTTCTCTTGCAAATCTTAGTTTGCTTGGTAATTTTATCGGTATGCTTACTGACTCTCGTTCATTCTTATCTTATCCAAGACATGAGTATTTCCGCAGAATTATGTGTAATTTACTTGGTGATTGGGTTGAAAATGGCGAATATCCAAAGGATATGAAGAAACTCGAAAAAATTGTAAAGGGTATTTCTTACAATAATGCAATAAATTATTTTGGGTTTAAGCTAGAAGTAAAATAATATAAAATACTGTAAACTGACTTCGTTTTTTGACGGGGTCAGTTTTATTTTGGTAATGTCAAAAGGTAAAGGTGTTATAGATATGCAGGAGAAAATAGTGAACAGGTCTACCGTGATTTTAAACATTATGAAGTAGCACCATATTATTCTTTTTTTTAGATGGACATATTCTGTAATTTGCATTTTTTTGTTCTGTAAAACGATTCCATCACAGCATTGTCACATGGGTTGCCTTTTCTGCTCATACTTTGACAAAAGCCATAACGAATACACGTTGACTGGAATCGTTGCCACGTATATCGGCAACCGCTATCTTTATGGATAATTAACCCTGTGGGTTGATGTGCTCACTACCGATTGCTTAATTTAATGCAGATAGTACCAAAGTATCACGAACTCGGGTATCCATAAGCCCAGCCAGACTATCTTCCTAGAGAATATATTATAAAAATGGCTAAACACAGCCAACCGTGTTTTGTTGGAATGTAAGTAATGTCTGATGCCCATATTTTATTTTTCTCATTTGCTGAAAACACCTGACGAAGGATATTGTCTTTTTCATATGGATTCCTTGTTGTTCCAAAACCTTTTGAATACGCCTTGAGCCGTAGTGTGCTTTGTGTTTGTGAAAAATATCCTCTGTCATTTCCGTCAAAGTTTCATTTTCAATCATACGTTTACTTTTTCTTCGTTTTAGGTAATCATAGTATCCCGAACGTGAAATATTTAATATTTTTCAGGCTTTCTTGATATTGTATTGTTTTTTATGTTCCTTTAAAAACTTGAAATCTCACATATTTTTTTGCTTCAAGAAGGCTTGGAATTTTTTTAGTATTTCGTTCTCCAGACGCAATTCCTCGTTCTGCTTTTGCAATTTTTTCAACTCATATGTAGAGTTGAAAAGTGCGTTCCCATTCCCTAGGAACGCACTTTCTCCATATTCATTATACTCATTAATCCAACATCGCAAACTATATTCACTGATTCCTAATTCAGCTGCTCTGTTTGTACTACAGATTTATCTGTTTCTTGACATTGATAGCAAAACATTTGGTTTTCCATTCTTAATCCTCCAAGCTAATTGCAGAAACAGGACAAGAGTTGATAGCATCATTAACGGCTTCTTTATTTATATCATTTATAGGTGCATATACTTCTGCTTGAGAATTATCATTCATACGAAAAACTTCATCACATATACTTGTGCAAAGACCACAACCAATACATAAATCTGGATTTACAAATGCTTTCATAATTAAATACACTCCTTAAAATACAACAACTAATAACATTTTAAAAATTTCTTCAGCATAGACTGCATGAGGATGTTCAGCAGGCATTACAATACATTCACCATCGTTTAAGATATACTCTTTGTCGTCTATTGTGATTTTTCCTGTGCCATCTAAGCAGGTAACAAAGGCATCACCATGAGATGAATGTGTGCTGATTTCTTCACCTTTTGAAAAAGCAAATAATGTTATGCTAATAGCATTATTTTGTGCCAAAGTTTTACTTACAACTTGTCCATCTTGATATGAAATTTGCTCTTTTAAAGTTAAAATTTCAGCTTTATTGATATTTTTTAGTTTATTATTCATTTTTATATACACTCCTATTTTTTATTATTTACAATTTAAATTAAATAAATACTTTTTTAATCTAAAACTTTTCCGTCTACTGAAATGGTTACAACTTGCCATGGAATAAATTGACCACTGTCTTGCAGAGCTTTTTTAACTGCAAATTCCAAACCAACACAACATGGGACTTCCATTCTAACTATTGTTACACTTTGTATATCATTATTTTCAATAATTTCGGTTAGTTTTTCGCTATAATCAATATTATCCAGTTTTGGACAACCTATAATTGTGATTTTTCCTTTCATAAAGTCCTCATACATTGTTGCATAAGCATATGCAGTACAATCAGCTGCAATCAGTAACTTTGCATTATTGAAATAAGGTGCATTAATTGGCACTAGCTTAATTTGACAAGGCCACTGACCAAGCTGAGAAACATTAGATATAGTATTTATAGCCGTTTTATTTGTTTGCTCTCTATTAAACTGTCTGAGCTGATGACCTGGGCAACCTTTAAATTGTTGTTTGTTTTTTTGATTTTCCAAAACCGCTTTTTCATCATATGCTGCTGCCTCACGTTCTATAAATGTAATAGCTCTAGTTGGACAAGTTGGCAAACAATCACCTAAACCATCACAATAATCATCACGCAAAAGTTTTGCTTTACCGTTTACCATATCAATTGCACCTTCGTGACAAGCCTCAGCACAAGCACCGCAACCATTACACTTTTCTTCATCTATATGAATAATTCTACGAACCATTTATTAAATCCTCCTTGATTTGTTGAGCTCAGTATATTATAATCAAAAAATAAATAGTCAAATTTTTAAAGAAATAAGTCAAGATGAGTATGAAGATATGTTATCTTGTGGCTGTACTCGCAAAGCAAAATATAAAAAAATGATGTTATTTTTCATACTGGAATTAAAACAGATGAATTTGGTATTGTATTGTCAGGTGAAGTCTATATAGAAAATATAGATTTTTGGGGCAATCGCATGATTTTACATCATATTAAATCCCAAGATGTGTTTGCAGAAACTTATGCTTTTTGTAAAGCACCAATGATGGTTGATGTAATATCTGCTAGGGATAGTGAAATTTTATTTATAAATATAAACAATTTACTATGTGATAATAATAAACATAAATCTTGGTATGCTAAAGTTTTATACAATTTTTTAGTTTTATCAACAAATAAAAATCTGGCTTGGTCAAATAGAGTATTTTGTATTTCTCCTAAAAATATCCGTACTCGTGTTATGAATTATTTATCGTTAGAGGCCGTTAAATGCGGAAATAATGAGATTATAATACCTTTTAACTGAAATAGTCAATAGTTAGTAGACACAAAAAAAGAAACTAAGCTATCAGTTCAATTCTATATTGGACTGGTGGCTTT
>CALWUO010000053.1 GCA_944384745.1 uncultured Butyricicoccus sp. | reverse complement strand
TTTACCGTTCATATTGACACCTCCATAAACACTTACTGGAATTATCTTAACATATTATCATGCGAAAGTAAACAACCCTTAGCTATAATTTATGTGAACTTTTTATGTCTAAATATCAAGATATTTCTACAATAATCGCCTTTACAAGTTTAATAAAAGCCTTACTGCGATTATCTGCTGTTTCATTTACTTCACTTCCAGATAACTCTTTCATAATAATTCCTGCTGCCATATTTGTAATCATAGATATACCTAATACATTTACACCGCAGTGAGCCGCCTCAATCGCTTCAAATACAGTGGACATTCCAACTGCATCTGCTCCTAACATTCTAAAAGCTCTAATTTCTGCTGGTGTTTCAAATTGTGGACCATTAACCCCTATATAAACGCCCTCATGCAGTTTTATACCCGTTTTCTGTGATGCAATTCTTGCAATTTGTTGTAATTCTGGTGTATATGTGAATGTCATATCATGAAAACGTGGACCAATTCTATCATCATTTTTACCTGTAAGTGGGCTTTTGCCTGTAAAATTTATATGGTCGACTATCATCATAAAATCGCCTACTGAATAATCAGTGTTTATTCCTCCTGCTGCATTAGTTAAAATAAGCGTTTTAACACCTAAAAATTTCATAACCCTAACAGGAAAAACTATATCTTCTGGTTGATGACCCTCATAACCATGAAGTCTGCCCTGCATACAAATAACCTGTTTGCCCTCGATTTCACCGCATACAAAACGGGCAATATGTCCTGGAGCACTTGCAAATGGCATATTTGGCACATCTGAATAGTTAATAATAACAGGTGATTTAATTTCATCTGCAAGCGGTTGAAGTCCAGAACCTAAAATAATACCGATTTCTGGAATTTTATCCAGTTTGCTTTTTATAAAATCGGCTGCACATATAATTTTTTCATACATAATCTTAATCACCTCTTGAAATTAAAGCTGCTGTAAAATAGCATCGGTATGCATTTGGGTTTGTGCTTTTGCTTTTTCAATATCAATAGTTAAATATTCACCGTCTTTGTAAAGCACTTTTCCGTCTACCATTGTAAATTTAACATCGCTTCCCTGTGCTGCATAAACCAGATTACAAGCTATATCTGTTGTAGGATACATATAAGGCACATCGGTATTAAGAACAATAATATCTGCTTTTTGTCCTACTGCGATTTTACCACTATCAATTCTACCCTGTGCTTTAAAACCATTTAAAGTTGCTGTGATAAGTGCCTGTTTAGGTGTAACAACTGTTGGGTCACCTGTAACCCCTTTATAAAGCAATGCAAATAAATATAAATCCTGCATAATATTTAAATTGTTGTTAGATGCACAACCATCTGTACCAAGTGCAATATTTATTCCTTTTTCAAGCATTTTTGGAATAGGTGCAAATCCAGATGCAAGTTTCATATTGCTCACTGGATTACATGCAACGGTTACACCATATTTTTTTAATATCTCTATATCTTCATCTTCTACCCAAACACAATGAGCTGCTGTTGTAGGTTGGTCAAATAGACCTAAATCAGCAAAATATTTAGTAGGGGTTTTTCCATGACGTTGTTTACATTCTTCATGTTCTTTCTTAGTTTCTGATAGATGTATATGAACATTAACATTTTCACTTTTTGCATGTTTTGCAACAGCTTCTACAACTTTTGGAGTTGTTGTATATTCACCATGAATACATAAGTCTATTTTAAGTCTACCATTGCCCGCATTTTGGTAATTTTTGAGCAAATCCACATTATCTTTGTAAGCCTCAAGCTGCTCATAGTCTTGGTCACTGAAAACTGTAAGTCCTCTGCTTAAATTGCATTTTATACCACTATCTAAAATGCTTTTTGCCATTGTTTGACTAAAGAAATACATATCAGAAAATGAAACTGTACCAAATCTAATCATTTCTGCACATGCTAAAGTCGTTGACGCTGCAATAGCATTGTCAGTTAATTTGTCTTCAAATGGAAAGATTTTTTCATTAAGCCATCTATCAAGCGGTAAATTTTCACCATAACCACGAAGTAATGTCATAGGTGCATGAGAATGTGCGTTTACAAAACCAGACATCATAAGCCCATGTTTTCCATTATAAACCTCTCCAAAGTCCTCTTGTGGCTTTTCTGTGCCAATATAAGCAATTTTATCATCTTTAATTCCAATAAAAGCGTCTTTTTTAACTTCAAAATTTTCATCTAAATAATCAATATGTTCAAATAACATTTTTTCACAACCTTTTTTATTTATTGTTTTTATTATATCAAATATTTATATATTTTTAAACAGTTTAAATTTTACCCCAAATTTATCCAAAGTTTTTCTTTTGCTATATGCGTATTTTTTGCATTAAAACGGGGAAAATGCTTTTAAAGGCAAGTATGAAAAACGGAGGAAATACAATGCAGACAAAAGTTGAAATTTGCGGTGTAAATACATCAAAACTTACAACTATTCCGACAAATGAAATGGATAACTTGCTTAGAAAAGCTTCAAAAGGTGATATAAAAGCTCGTGAAAAACTAATAAGTGGAAATTTACGTCTTGTGCTTTCTGTTATTCAGCGTTTTAACTCTAGAGGTGAATCAATAGACGATTTATTTCAAGTTGGTTGTATAGGTCTTATAAAAGCGATTGATAATTTTAATTGTGATTTAAATGTTAGATTTTCTACCTATGCTGTACCAATGATTATTGGTGAAGTTAGAAGATATCTAAGGGATAACAGTACAATCCGTGTTTCACGCTCTATGCGTGATATAGCTTATAAAGCCTTGCAAGCTAAAGAAAGTTTTATCCGTGAAAATCAACGTGAACCAACTATGGGTGAACTTGCAAAGCTATTGGATATGAAAGAAGAAGATGTGGTTTTTGCACTTGATGCTATGCTTGCACCAATTTCACTTTTTGAACCTGTATTTTCTGATGGAACAGATACAGTCTGTGTTATGGACCAAGTGGGCGACCATAAAAACACCGATGAACATTGGTTAGAAAATATAGCAATTAAAGAGGCTATAAAATCACTTAACAAACGTCAACAACATATAGTGCAAATGAGATTTTTTGAGGGCAGAACCCAGACAGAAGTTGCAAATGAAATTCAAATTTCACAAGCTCAAGTTTCAAGGCTTGAAAAAACCGCACTTGAGCATATAAAAAAATATATATAATTTTTGCAACGGTTGCAGATAACTTTTTTAGTTATCTCGCCTTTAAATACGGAGAAAGCGACGCAGGATACACCCGTTTGTATCTTACGCCGCTTTTTGCGAATATATCATTAAATTCTTGCTACACCGCTTTTAATTGCTGCATCTGCAACAGCTTTTGCAACTGCTTTTATTACCTTTTCATCAAATGCCATAGGCATAATGTATTCTGGTGTTAATTCCTCTTGTGGTATTACATAAGCGATAGCCTCAGCCGCTGCAAGTTTCATTTCTTCATTGATATCACTTGCACGAACATCTAATGCACCTCTAAATATACCTGGGAATGCAAGCACATTGTTTATCTGGTTTGGATAATCAGAACGACCCGTTCCAACAACAGCTGCACCGCCCTTTTTAGCATCTTCTGGCCAAATTTCTGGCACTGGATTTGCCATTGCAAAAACCATAGGGTCTTTTGACATTGTGCTAACCATTTCGGTTGTGAGTACCTGTGGGGCGGACATTCCAAAAAACACATCTGCACCTTTAATTGCATCTGCAAGTGTACCTGTCATATGTTCCCTATTTGTTACCTTAGCCATTTCAGCCTGTGCAGGATTTAAACGCTTATCACCCTCACACACAATACCAAAACGCTCACACATAATAATATTTTTTACACCAAGGAACATTAAAAACTTAGTTACTGCAATAGCTGCTGCACCACAACCATTTACAACCATTTTAATTTCATCAACTTTACGACCTGTTAAACGACAAGCATTTATAAGTGCTGCACCACAACAAACCGCTGTACCATGCTGGTCATCATGGAAAACTGGAATGTCACAAACTTCTTTTAATCTGCGTTCAATTTCAAAACAGCGAGGAGCAGAAATATCTTCAAGATTAATTCCACCAAAAGAACCAGATATTAACTGGATTGTGCGAACAATTTCATCTACATCTTTACTTTTTACACAAAGTGGAAACGCATCAACATCAGCAAATGCTTTAAATAATGCACATTTACCCTCCATAACAGGCATGCCAGCCTCTGGTCCAATATCTCCAAGACCTAAAACCGCTGTACCATCTGTAATAACTGCCACCAAATTATGTCTACGGGTATATTTATAACTAAGTGATGGGTCATCTTTGATTTTAAGACATGGCTCTGCAACTCCTGGAGTATATGCAATAGATAAATCCTCCTTTGAATTTACCTCACATCTTGCCACTACTTCAATTTTACCTGCCCATTTTTCATGTGCAAGCAATGCTTTTTCTTTTGCGTCCATAAAAATAAAATCTCCTTTTCTACATAATAAACCAATTATTTTCAGTTTACACTACTTTTAATATTTTGTATAGGCTATAATTGATTTTTTAGCATTTTAATTGACTGTAAAAAAAATAGATGATAAAATCTATACTGTGATAAGTAAATACAAAAAAATACAAAATTGGAGGTTTAATTTTATTATGAAAAAAACAAGAAAGATTGCTAGTTTAACCCTTGCTATGTGTCTTATGTTTACATTATGTAACAATGCACTTGCTGTAAATTCTGATAAATGGGATACTCAAATCAATATTATGACATCAGAGCAGAGAGAAGAAATGCAAAACCAATCTAAGAATAATATAAAAACTGCTAATGCATACCTCTCTAAAAATAATCAAGATGGTACAAATGGCAATATCTGTTCAGAATTTATAGCTGATAAAACTTCAATAGCTTTTGTTCTTACAAATGCTCCAGGTGCTACTAATTACAATATTCAACTTTATGAAGGAAAAGCTGGAGAAGGAAAAATAGTTTCCAATTATGCAACAGTAAATGTAAATGATGGAGTATACTTTACAGGTTTAACAATAGGTAAAGAATACTATATGAAAATAAGTTCTTCAACCCTTAGTACAAATGGCTGTACAGCTACATATGAAACAGTCTCTTTCAATACAGAAACAAAATAACATTATCAACCGTTCAGTTTTTGAACGGTTTTTTTATTACTTGACAAAATGAATATTTTATATTATGCTTTACATGAACCCTCCCCCTATGGGGTGTATTTGAAAGGAGTGATATTTTTTGCAATCACGTTTTAATGTAACTGGTATGAGTTGTGCTGCTTGTTCTGCACATGTAGAAAAGGCTGTCAAACAGCTTAAAGGCATAGAAAATGTAGAAGTTAATCTGTTAACCGGCAGTATGACTGCCCATTTTAATGAAAATATATTGTCTGATGATGATATAATAAATGCTGTTATTAGTGCTGGTTATGGTGCATCATCTGCACAAAACAACCAACAAACCAAACAAGAAAAGCCAGATAATGATGTTAAACAAATGAAATTTAGAATTTGTGTTTCATTTGTGTTTTTAGTAATTTTAATGTATATTTCTATGGGACATATGATAGGTGTTCCCCTACCAAGCTTTTTAATTGGTACAGAAAATGCTGTAAGTTTTGCTCTTACTCAGTTTTTATTGACATTGCCTGTTGTAATTGTTAATAAGAAATATTATATAAATGGCTTTAAATCACTTATTCATAAAGCTCCCGCTATGGATACGCTTATAGCTGTTGGTTCTAGTGCGGCACTTGTTTATAGTATATTTGCACTTTATCAAATTGGCTATGGTTTGGGACATAATAATACTGATTTAGTAAATCATTATATGCATGATTTATATTTTGAATCGGCTGCTATGATTTTAACCCTTGTTACCCTTGGTAAATACTTAGAAAGCAAGGCAAAAAAACAAACCACAGAGGCAATCTCTAAACTTATGAATTTACGCCCACAAACTGCAAATGTAATCCGTAATAATAAGGAAACAACTATTCCTATTGATGATGTTGTTATAGGTGACATTGTTGTTGTCCGTGCAGGTCAAAGCGTTCCAGTTGATGGTGTTATTGTTTCTGGTAATGCGGTTTTAGATGAGTCAGCGTTAACTGGTGAAAGTTTACCAGTAGATAAAACTGTAAATGACACTGTTATATCTGCATCAATAAGCAAAGGCGGATATTTTACTTTTAAAGCCACTAAAGTTGGAAATGACACCACACTTTCACAGATGATTAAACTTGTGGAAGATGCTAGTGCCTCAAAAGCACCAATAGCTAAACTTGCTGATAAAGTTTCTAGTGTGTTTGTTCCTTCTGTGCTTTGTATTTCATTTATAACATTTATTGTTTGGTTAATGCTTGGAAAAGATTTTTCTTTTGCTTTATCTAGTGCTATAACCGTTTTAGTTATCTCTTGCCCATGTGCATTGGGACTTGCCACACCTGTTGCAATTATGGTTGGTACTGGTGTAGGTGCTAAAAATGGGGTTATTTTTAGGTCTGCTGAAGCACTTGAGCATTTACACAGTGTAAATGCTGTTGTTTTAGATAAGACAGGCACTATAACTGAAGGTAAACCTGTGGTTGCTGATATAATACCAGCAAACGGTTTTACACAAAAAGAACTCCTTAAACTCGCATATTCACTTGAGGTTTTAAGTGAACACCCTCTTGCACAGGCTGTTGTAAACTACTGCAATGACAAAAATATATCATCTATTAAAGCTGATAATTTTGAAACTCTATCTGGTAAAGGTATAACTGCAAATATTGATAATGCTTTTTGTGTTTCAGGCAATATAAAATTATTTAATGAGCTTGGCATACAAATAAATGAAAATACTGAGCTTGCAAATCAAGGTAAAACTCCACTATATTTTGCAAAAGACAATAAATTTATTGGTGTTATTGCGGTTGCTGATACGGTTAAGCCTAACAGCAGTTTTGCAGTAGATGCTCTTGAAAAAATGGGTATTTCTGTTACAATGCTTACAGGCGATAACAAAAAAACTGCAAATGCTATTGCAAATAATGTAAACATTAAAAATGTCATTTATGAGGTTATGCCTCAAGATAAAGAAAAACATATAAAGACACTACAAGAAAACGGTAAAACCGTTGCAATGATTGGCGATGGTATAAATGATGCTCCAGCTCTTGCACGTGCTGATGTAGGAATAGCTATTGGTGCTGGTGCTGATATTGCTATTGAATCGGCTGATGTTGTGCTTATGAAGTCTGATTTAGTAGATGCTGTAAATGCAATTTTACTTTCTAAAAATGTTATCAGAAATATAAAACAAAATCTATTTTGGGCATTCATTTATAACTGTATTGGAATACCACTTGCCGCAGGTGTTTTTTCCCCTGCTCTTAGACTTACCCCTATGTTCGGTGCGGCTGCTATGAGTTTGTCCTCTGTTTGTGTTGTTATGAACGCTTTGCGTTTAAATCGCTTTAAACCAAAAACTATTAAAACTAATGTAAAGGAAGATGTTAAAATGAAAAAAACTATTAAAATTGAAGGTATGATGTGTCCACGTTGTTCAGCTCATGTAAAAAATGCTCTTATTAAAATTGATGGTGTTGCTGATGCTCAAGTAAACCATGAAACAGGTCTTGCTGAAATTACACTAGATAAAGATGTATCAAATGATATTCTTTCTAACGCTGTAACTGATGCTGGTTATGATGTGGTAGAAATACTATGAGAGCTGACAAAAACAAAGTAGAACCTTTATTAAAAACCGCTAGAGGTCAAGTAGATGCAATATTAAAAATGATTGAAGATGATAGATATTGTATAGATATTATAAATCAACTTTTAGCGGCTGAGGCTCTTATAAAAAAGGCTAGAAAAATAGTTTTAAAAGGTCATCTTGAAGGTTGCGTACTTGATGCAATTTCTTCTTCAGATACTCAAGACCGCACTGAAAAACTAGATGAAATTATAAAATTACTTGATAAAATGGACAAATAAAATATTGCATTTTCATTATATTGTCGTTATACTTACCATAATAGTAATCATTAAGGAGAATATAAAATGCAAAAAGGCGACCAGAAAAAACTTAATTTACTTCTAACTGGTATTCGTGCAAGACTTGAGCAAAATAAAGATTATTTTGTAACTGTAAAATGTACTTTTCAAGCGGGAAAAAAGAAATTCCCTGCAAATATATCACTCTCTGATGGCTCTTATATACTCAAATTTCAAGGTGTATCTAATAATGTTTCACCAAATGAAATTGTAGATTTCTTTGCAAAACAAGCTGAACAATATGAACAGTCTGAACTTGTTTATGAAGAACGTGGAACAGTTATAACCATTACATGTAATTCTAAAGGTGTGAATATGAAACAAAGTGAACCTAAAACCACACCTAATGTAACTAACCCGCTTCTATCAAATGACAGAGAATATTGTATAAGAGTTGATAAGGCAAGTGAACTGTTAAAAGAAATCGGTATTTTAACCGCTGAAGGCAAAATAAAAAACGATATGATACGCAAATACAACCAAATTGACCATTATGTTGAACTGGTTGCACCAATGTTTCAAAAAGACAACAGTGAAGAGATTTTACTGCTTGACTGTGCCTGTGGTAAATCATATCTAAGTTTTGTTATGAATTATTATCTGCGTGAGGTTTTACACCGTCGCTGTCGTGTTATTGGTATTGATATCAATGAGCATGTTATATCTGAAAGTAAAAAAATGGCTAAACGTTTGGGCTATCATAATATGGAGTTTATTCAAGCTGATTTAAATACATACAATCCACCTAAAAATGTAACCGCTGTTATTTCACTTCATGCATGTGATATTGCAACTGACCTTGCCTAGGTACTGCAATATGTGCAAAAGCTAAATATATAGCCTGTGTACCTTGCTGTCATAAGGAGCTTTTAGAACAGTATCATTTGCCAGAACTTGAGGCTTTAACTCGTCATGGTGTATTTAAAGCACGTTTTAACGATGTTTTGACTGATAGTATGAGAGCTTTAAAACTTGAGGCTGAGGGTTACAAGGTTTCGGTTGTTGAATATATCTCACCTCTTGACACACCAAAAAATTTGCTTATTCGTGCTACATATACTGGAAATAAAAATGCACGTGCTGAGTCAGAATATAATGCTGTCCGTAGAGCTTTAGGCACTTATTCTGAACTTGATAGACAGTGCGACCAAATGAACTCATTTTTTATAACAGATGATGATTTGATTTAGAATTTGATTTAAAGTTTCTATTGACTAACTTTGTTTCTCTAATTTATAATTACTCTTGCTTCGTGAGGGAGTAGTACACACTTACAATGTATGTGTGGCTCGTCAACATACTGACTTTTTAAAAGTCTGGCGAGCCTTAATGAACGAGACTCATTTGTAGCTTTTTTATGCTACATTTGGGTCTTTTTTTGTTCTTATTTTCCATTGTAAACCATAAGATGTAATAAAAAATTGGAGGAATGAAAAAATTATGAGTATAGTAGAAATTATTATTATAGGTTTTTCACTTGCTATGGACGCTTTTGCGGTATCACTTAGCAAAGGACTTGCAAGCGGAAAATATAAAATCAAAAATTCAATTATATGTGGTGTATGGTTTGGCGGATTTCAGATGCTTATGCCGCTTATAGGCTGTTTTTTAGGTGAAAAGTTTGCCTCATCTATACAAGCCTTTGACCATTGGATTGCATTTGTATTGCTTGCTCTTATAGGCAGTAATATGTTGAAAGAGGCTTTTTCCCATGATGATGAGGAAGACACAGGTGCTTCATATAGTATAAAAGCCATGTTTCCTCTTGCTGTGGCTACTGCTATTGATGCCCTTGCGGTAGGTATTACTTTTGCATTTTTAGGCGTTAATATTTGGCTTGCTATATCTATAATAGGTATTATAACATTTATAACTTCTGCTTTAGGTGTTAAAATCGGCAGTATTTTTGGCGAAAAATACGCAAAACGTGCGGAAATTGCTGGCGGTGCACTTCTTGTTTTAATGGGACTTAAAATTTTAATTGAACACTTAGGTTTAATTTAAATATTGACTTTATTATTTTAAGGTGTATAATCAATATATCTTACAGAGTAGAAATTGATGCGTCAAGTGCTGACAGAACGGGGAGTTGTCTGTTGGACGAAAGTATTTTTACTGCGGTATCAATTTCGCATCCCGCTGTTACATATTGATGAGGAAACACCTCGAAATGTGTAGCAACAGACATTTTGGAGGTGTATTTTTTTATGTTAAACTTAATCTCCCGCTTTAAATCGTCCGCTAAAAATCTACAAGATGTACGCTGTCTTTCAATTACAGCTATGTTTGTAGCATTAAGCACTGCTATGACCCTTTGCGGTCTAACTCTAAGGCTGACGCCCGAACTAAGAATAGATTTCGGTTTTATCTGTGCCGCTGCTATTTCTATGTTGTTCGGCCCTGTTGTTGGCATGGTTGCTGGTTGCTGTACTGATATACTCGGCTATTTTGCAGGCAACTTTTCAATGGGTGGATATTTCCCTGGATATACTTTAACCGCAATATGTGGTGGGCTTATTTATGGATTGTGGCTTTATCGCCCTGAAAAAATATCCATTTCTAAAAAACATTTAATAGCTTATGTTATAGGTGCTAAAACATGTATTAACCTAATATGCAATATATGTCTTAATACACTTTGGCTTACTATAACTGCGGGTAAAGCTATGTCACTTCTTTTACCTGTTAGAATAACCAAAAATATTATATTACTTCCTTTTGAGTGCATTATACTTTATTTCGCTATTGTGTTTTTGGTTGAGTTTCAAAAAAGAACATCACATGGTTTATCAAAATAAGCACTAAATATTGTGTCCCCCTTTGCTAAAAAGGGGGATTTATTGTGTTTTTCGACATTTTTGGCTAATATACTTTACAATTAGTAATATTTTCGCTATAATATTATATACTTTTATTATGGAGTTTGACTTAATATGGCAAGCGATTTTTCAAGGACATTGGCACTTTTACGTAAAGAAAAGAAAATAAGTCAGCGGACTGCTGCTATGGATTTAGATGTTTCACAGGCTCTCCTTAGTCATTATGAAAACGGACTGCGTGAACCTGGTCTAGGATTTGTAATCCGTGCCGCTAATTACTATGGTGTATCATGTGATTATTTGCTAGGTTGCAGTATGGCTAGAGAGGGTAATATAACATCTAATAAGGTAAAGGAAATATCTAGCCCATCAGAACTTACAGAAGCTCATAGAAAAACTATAAATAATGCTGTAAGCTTACTTTTTGATATTTCTGAACAAACAGCCTCTAAACAGCTATCTGACGAAATAGCTGGGTATCTTTCACTTGTAATATATAAGGTTTTTCGTTATCTGTATCTTGCAGACCCTGAACGTATTGAAGCAGCATTTCGCACCAGTTCCACACAGTTTGACGGGCTTTGTAATGCCCAAATAGCTCTGTCTGAACTGCGTATAAAGTCTGCTGCTCTTGGCTCAGGTGAGTTTGGTTTGGAAAGCGAAGAAATTCATATGCCATCGCTAACCCCTACCGACCTTACACGAAATTTCCCAAACATTTCTCAGTCCATGCTTACTCTTTTACAATCTGTTGCCGATGTTATCGAACCTCATCAAAATATCCGCCGTGGAGATAAACGCACTCACTAAAAAGTCTTGTGTTTCTCCATTTGGCGGATTTTCTACTTGCAAAATTCTAAAAAATATTGTAAAATTCTTTACATATTCCGCTAGTCGGGGAAAAGGAGAAAATTAAATGAATGCAACTTTTTGGGCGGTTTTACCCCCAATTATCGCAATTGTACTGGCATTATTAACCCGTGAAGTCTATTCTTCTCTATTTATAGGCATATTCGCTGGTGCTTTAATGTTTACAAACTTAAATCCATTAGCTGCAACCGAAACCACCTTTGCTATTATGAAAGAAAAAGTTTCTGGAAATTTAAGCATTATTATTTTCTTAATTATGCTTGGAATGATAGTTTCACTTATAACAAAATCGGGTGCTTCTCGTGCATATGGCGAATGGGCAACCAGAAAAATAAAATCAAGACGTGGTGCTTCTTTTGCTACCTCTGCACTTGGTGCACTTATTTTTGTTGATGATTATTTTAACTGTTTAACTGTTGGAACTGTAATGCGTCCTATAACAGACCGCCAAAAAATAACACGTGCAAAACTCGCTTATATTATTGATGCCACTGCGGCACCTGTATGTATTATAGCCCCAATCTCTTCTTGGGCAGCGGCTGTTACATCTTCCCTACCTGAAGATGCTAATATAAATGGTTTTTCACTGTTTTTACAGACAATTCCTTTTAACTTTTATGCACTGTTTACCCTTGCATTTTTAATTTGGATTTGTGCCACTGATATTGATTTCTTTACAATGGCAAAATACAATAAACATGTTGAAAAAAGCGGTAAAATAGACTCAAATGAAGAAGAATCCACTGTGATTGTAGGTTGTGGCACTGTAAAAGATTTGCTAATACCTATATTTTTCTTGATTGCAAGCTGTATCACTGCTATGTATTACAGCGGTGGTGGTTTTGAAGGTGCAAATATTGTTGATGCTTTTGCTAACTGCTCAGCGGCTGACGCTCTTGTGCTTGGCTCTTTTATAGCTTTGGTCTTTACATTCCTCATGTATGTACCTCGTAAAATTTTAACCTTTAATCAATTCTGTGAGTCATTTGTAGAGGGCTTTAAAGCAATGGTTCCTGCTATTTTTATTTTAACCCTTGCTTGGACATTATCTGGTATTTGCTCAGAAGATTATCTTGATTTACGTGGATTTGTTTCCTCTCATATTCATGGTGATGCTGCAATAAGCATGTTTTTACCTGCAATATTCTTTTT
>CALWUO010000052.1 GCA_944384745.1 uncultured Butyricicoccus sp. | reverse complement strand
TCATTTGTATTACTCTACAAATAGCATAGCATATTGTTGAGGTTCTTTTTTATTTTTTATCTAGCACAACGGGTTAATTATATTTCAACAACAAGAAGTTGATAACCCTCAAGTGTTACAATATCATTTTTCATATCAATATTTTCACAGTTATTTATAAGAACGTTTTTAATTTTAGCAGGCAAAACAACATCTTGTTTATCAGTCTGGAAGTTACCCATTACTAAAACAGTTTGCTTTTCACCCTTGCGATAATAAGCCATTAAATTTTTCTGTTCTTTTAAATATGGAACAGTTGCACCATAAATGATTGCATCTGTGTAATCTGGATTTTTTCTTAACTTTATTAAATCCTTATAAAACTCTAAAATAGAATTTTTATCATTTATTTGACTTTCTACATTTATATCTTTATAATTTGAATTTACTTTTAACCAAGGTTTACCAGTTGTAAACCCTGCATTTTCGCTGTTATCCCATTGCATTGGGGTTCTAGCATTATCACGGCTAAAATGATTTAAAACTTCTATTGCTTGTTCTTCGGTAAGACCAGCATCAAGCGAAACTTTGTATTCATCAATAGCTGCAATATCATCAACTTCATCTATTGAATTTACTTTAGTGTTTTCCATACCGATTTCTTGACCTTGATAGATAAAAGGTATACCACGGAGTAAGAAATTAAGTCCACCGAGCATTTTTTTACTTTTTAAAGAACACTCACCTTTTGGAATATAATGACTAACACCACGAGGTTCATCATGATTTTCTATAATATTTGATAGAAAACCAAAATCAGATACTTTACTTTGACTTTCAAAACAACAAGCTTTGTACTGTTCTGGTGTAATTGGTTTTTGGTCATACCAACCCATTTCACTTGTATTGCAAAGAGTTTCATTAAAATCAAACATAGATGAGAAATAACCATCTTCGCCTATAAAGTCTGGCAATTCTTCGTCTTTGGCATAGAAAACTTCACCAGCTGTAAATGCATTATGAGGGATAAAGCAACGTTTTGCCATTTCGCCTAAAAATTCACCTATACCGCTTGCTTTTTCAAGCATACAGCTAATAGCACATAAACCGTCATCACGGTCAGCAGGGAAATTTTTATAAGGCAATAGTTTTTTTATATTTATAATTGCATCAATTCTAAAACCAGCTAAACCTTTATCTAGCCACCAGTTAATCATTTTATAAATTTCTTCACGAAGTTCTGGATTTTCCCAGTTTAAGTCTGGTTGTTTTTTATGGAAAGTATGAAGATAGATTTTATCAGGGTGATTTGGCAGAGGTTCCCAAACTGAACCGCCAAAAGCTGAACGCCAGTTAGAAGGAAGATTTTTTCCGTCCCAATTTTCGATATAAAAATATTTTCCGTACTTAGAATCTGGATTTTCACAAGCTTTTTTAAACCATTCATGTTCATCAGAGCAATGATTTACAACTAAATCCATAACAATGCCTATATTACGTTTTTTAGCCTCTAAAATAAGCTCGTCCATATCCTCCATAGTGCCAAAACGAGGGTCAATATTATAATAATCAGAGATATCATAACCTTGGTCAGCTAGAGGGGAACAGTAAATCGGTGAAAGCCAAACAATTTCAACGCCTAAATCCTGTAAATAATCTAGTTTGTTTATAACACCTCTTAAATCACCTATACCATCTCCATTGGTGTCTAAGTAGCTTTTTGGATAAATTTGATATGCTGTTTTTTCGTGCCACCACATTTTTTTCATTTTCTTTTACCTCCTAAAAATGAATGATTAATAATATATTTAACAGATTAAATCTGTAAATTTGCTAAATAAAATTGCTAAAAACAATATTTATAATAAAAAGTAAAATAAGTTAAAAATAAAAATTACTTGAAAATAAGAAAAAAATTGTTTAATATAATCTCATCAAAACGCTTTGTGCGAATAAAGAAAAGGAGTGCTGTAATATGAATAAAGCATGGTGGAAAGAAAGTGTAATTTATCAGATTTATCCACGCAGTTTTTGTGATTCTAATGGAGATGGTGTCGGTGATTTAAATGGTATTACTTCCAAACTTGAATATTTAAAAGAACTTGGAATAAATGTGATTTGGTTATCACCAGTTTATAAATCTCCAAATGATGATAATGGCTATGATATCAGTGATTATCAAGCGATTATGGACGAATTCGGCACAATGGAAGATTTTGATAAAATGCTTGCAAAAGCACATTCACTCGGAATTAAAATTGTAATGGATTTGGTTGTAAATCACACATCAGATGAACATAAATGGTTTATAGAAAGCCGAAGCAGTAGAGATAATCCAAAGCGTGATTATTATATTTGGAGAGAGCCTAAAAATGGAAAAGAACCAAACAATTGGGGTTCATTTTTCTCTGGTCCTGCATGGGAATTTGATGAAAAAACAGGAATGTATTATTTACATTGTTTTTCTAAGAAACAACCTGATTTGAATTGGGAAAATGAAGAAGTTCGTCAAGCTGTATACAACATGATGACATGGTGGTGTGATAAGGGCATTGACGGCTTTAGAATGGACGTTATTTCCCTAATCTCAAAAATTGACGGTTTGCCAGATGTTGATACAAAGGGTGGTAAATATGGTCATTGTATCCTTGGTACAGCCAACGGCCCTCATGTACATGAATATCTTCAGGAAATGCGAAATAAAGTATTATCAAAATACGATTTACTTACTGTTGGAGAATGTGCAGGTGTAACAATAGAAGAAGCTAAAAAATACGCTAATTCACAAGGCACTGAACTTAATATGGTGTTCCAGTTTGAACATACTGACATTGACGCAAGAGATACACCAGATGGTAAATGGTATAAAGATAAAATTGATTTAGTTAAATATAAAAAGATTTTATCTGATTGGCAAACTGAGCTAAATGAGGTTGCATGGAATAGTTTGTACTTCTGTAATCATGACCAGCCAAGAATTATTTCCCGTTTGGGTGATGATAGTGACCAGTGGAGAGAAAAATCAGCAAAATGTATTGCAACATGTTTGCATATGATGCAAGGTACACCTTATGTTTATCAAGGTGAAGAGCTTGCAATGACAAACTATCCATTCAAAGATTTATCAGATTATAGAGATTTAGAATCTATAAATGCATATAATGAATGGAAAGGCACTCGTCCAGAAGCTGAACTTTTAGAAGCTATTGCATATAAGAGCCGAGACAATGCCCGAACTCCAATGCAATGGAATGATAGCGAAAACGCAGGCTTTACAACTGGTACACCTTGGATAAATGTAAATCCAAACTATACCAAGATAAATGCAGCTGAACAGTTAAAACGACCAGATTCAGTATTTAATTACTATAAGAAACTGATTGAACTACGCCGATTTTCCGAGCATTCTGACATTATTGTTTATGGTGATTATACCCTTTTAATGCCAGAAGATGATAAGATTTTTGCTTATGAAAGAAAACTAAATGGTAAAACTTTAGTTGTAGCATGTAATCTATCAGGAGAAAAAGCTGAATTTTTTGCACCAAAAGAGTTAGCGTTAAACGAATACAGACAAATTTTATCAAACTATGATGGTGAATTTTCACTAAAAAATATGATGCTTGAGCCATGGCAGGCAATTGTCTGGGTAAAATAATAATTTATGTAATGACACAACAAAAGGTTATGCGAAATATTGCGACTGTAATCGCTGGTATTTTAGCCATTATAGTGTTATTCCCATTTTATTTAGTGCTTGTAAACTCTTGTAAAAGTGCAACAAGTATTGTGGATAATCCTATTAATTTTGCAACTGCTTCATTCTCCCAACTTGCCAAAAACTTAGAATCTGTTATGAATAACTCTAACTTCAAGTTTTGGTATGCATTTGGTTCTTCTGTACTTATTACTGTTGTTTCACTCTGCTTACTTATTGTTTTAGGCGGTATGGCAGCTTGGGTTATTTGTAGAAATAAAACAAAATGGTCAACTGTAATCTATATGACATTTATTGCGTCTATGATTATTCCTTTCCAAGTAGTTATGTTACCTTTAATTTCTACTTTTAGAGATGTAGGCAATTTCCTAGGAATTTCTATGTTACAAAGTTATCTAGGTATTGTTTTTGCATATCTTGGTTTTGGTGGTGCAATGACAGTATTTATTTTAACAGGCTTTATAAAAGGTATTCCTTATGAGCTTGAAGAAGCAGCGGCTATTGATGGTTGCTCTCCAGAAGGCACTTTCTTTAGAATTATTTTTCCTCTTTTAAAACCAGTAGAAGTAACAGTTTCTATCCTAAATGGTATGTGGATTTGGAACGACTATTTACTTCCTTCTATGATGTTAGGTCAAAACGGTAAAATTAAAACTCTACCTGTTGCTGTGCAAGCATTTGTAGGCTCTTATGTAAAACAGTGGGATTTAATCCTAAGTGCAGCTTTACTTGCAATGTTACCTATTATCATTCTGTTTATTATTGGTCAAAAACAGATTATGAGTGGTATGGTAGAGGGTGCAATAAAATAATATAATAAAAAGGGATACAACAAAAATGTATCCATTAGTTTATTTAATGGATTGGAAAAGATACTATGAAACTTTTTGATATCGATGGTCCTATTATGGCAACTCTCGGCAAACTTTCGGATTTAGTTATAGTTAATATCTTATTTGAAATCTGCTGTTTGCCTATTTTTACAATCGGTGCAAGCTATACGGCACTCAATCGAGTAGTGTTATCATTATCTAAAGATGAAGAAGACACGAGTATATTTAAACAGTTTTTTAGAGAATTTAAAAGTAATTTTAAAAAAGCAACCGCAATAACTTTGATATTTGGTATAATATTTGCTATTTTAACCTCTTGTTATATTGTATCCAATTTCACTTTAAGTGGCAATATGGCAAAAATATATACTGTAATTCTTGTTGTAGTTACTATTCCATTTATTCTCTCATCGCTGTTTGTTTTTCATCTTCAAGGCAATTTTGAAAACACAGTTAAAAATACTATTAAAAACTCATTTCTTCTTATGATTGCTAAAATACACTATGTTATTTTAATGTTTATTATTAGAATTTTAGCTATTTATATAGCATTTTTCTTAAATCCTAATGCAATAGGTATTGCAAGCTTTATTTGGTTTGTATGCGGTTTTTCTATTATCGCTTATTTTGACAGTTTTATTATCAATAAACTAATTAAGGATATAAAAGGTGATTTAAATGTTGAATAAAACAAAAAAAGATTGGTTTAAATCGGCTGTTGCTTATCAGATTTATCCTAAAAGCTTTCAAGATACAACAGGTAATGGCACAGGTGATTTACAAGGTATAATAAAAAGGCTTGATTATCTTCAAAAACTAGGAATAGATGTTATTTGGCTTTCTCCTGTGTGTAAATCTCCTCAGGTTGATAATGGTTATGATATATCAGATTATAGAGACATAGACCCTATGTATGGTACTCTTGACGATATGAAACAACTGATACAAGAGGGTAAAAAACGTGGGATAGGAATTATGATGGATTTAGTTTTAAATCATAGCTCAAATGAACATAAGTGGTTTAAACAGGCTAAAACTAGCAGAGATAACCCATATCATGATTATTATGTGTGGAGAGATGGCACAAAAGACAAAACCCCTAATGATATGATAGCTGCTTTTGGCGGTTCGGCTTGGACTTGGGTAGATGAAGTAGAGCAATATTATTTTCATCAGTTTGCCCCTGAACAGCCTGACCTTAATTGGGAAAATCCTAATTTAAGGCGTGAAATCTATAATATGATACTTTTCTGGATGGACTTGGGCGTAGAAGGTTTTAGACTTGATGTTATAGACCAAATTGCCAAAGAGCCAGATTTAAAAATTACTAATAATGGTCCTAAACTGCATGAATTTTTAAGAGAATTAAGCCGTGAAACATTCCAAAAAAGCTGCCTTATAACTGTTGGTGAGGCTTGGGGGGCTGATATCGAACGAGCAAAACTGTATAGCAACCCAGATGGAAGTGAACTTTCAATGGTTTTTCAGTTTAAACATATTTTGCTTGACCAAGGCAATGAAAAATGGGATTTAAAGCCATTATCTCTTATAGAGCTTAAAAAAACGCTGTCAGATTGGCAGATAGGTTTACATAACAAAGGCTGGAATAGTTTATTTTTAAATAATCACGACTTACCTAGAACGGTCTCACGTTGGGGAAATGATAAAAAATATAGAGTACAGTCTGCAAAAATGCTTGCAACAATGCTTCATGGTATGCAAGGTACACCTTATATTTATCAAGGTGAAGAACTCGGAATGACAAATATTAAGTTAGATATAAATGATTATAAAGATTTAGAAACGCTTAATATGTACAATGAACGCAAAGAAAAAGGCTATACTCATGAGGACATTATGAACTCAATTTATGCAAGGGGCAGAGATAATGCAAGAACTCCTATGCAGTGGGATAATAGCGAAAATGCAGGTTTTACAACTGGTACTCCTTGGCTAAGTGTAAATCCTAATTATAAAGATATAAACGCTGAAAATGCATTGAATGATGAAAATTCTATCTTTTATTACTATCAAAAGCTGATTTCTCTTAGAAAAGAATATAAGATTTTTGTAGATGGTGATTTTACTTTATTAGAGTCAGAGCATGAAAAGTTATTTATCTACTCACGAAAACTAGATAATAATGAAATGCTTGTAATTTGTAACTTTGGCGATGATGAAACAGAGTACAAATTACCTAATGAATGGTTAAACGCCAAAACTTTAATTCAAAACTATCAAGATATAAAAACTGATGTTTTAAGACCTTGGGAAAGTATAATTTTATATAAATAAACGCAAAAAAGCCACTAGATTTTTCTAGTGGCTTAAAATTTACAGTATTGATACTACTGAATGTCTTTCTATAATTTCAACATCTGTTATAACATGATTAGGTGTCGAGTTTGTACCTGTTTTTATTCTTTCAATTAAAAGATTGCTTGCAGTTATCGCTTTATTGGTTACATCTTGCGATACTGTTGTGAGCTTTGGTGTTGTATATTGGCATAATTTAAGATTATCATAGCCTATAACTGATAAATCAAATGGTATTCTATAACCTTCTAGCCTTGCACCTTCCATAACACCTATTGCACATATGTCTGCCGTTGTAACAACACCTGTTACACCGTTTTTATCTGATGCAATTTTTTTGCCAGCTAAAATGCCACCTTCATATGATGGATAAAACTTATATATAAAATCGGGATTAAGTTCTATATTACTATCTTCTAATGCTTTTTTATAACCCATAAAACGCTTTGTAAGCAAAGGGTTTCCTTCATAATCGGCAACAAAAGCGATTTTTCTATGACCATGATTTATAAGATATTTTGTTGATAAATATAAACCTTTTTCATCGTCAGATGAAACATTTATTATATTTTTAAAATCAGTGTAACTGTCAAAAACCGCTATTGGACATGGAGATGATTTAGAAAGATATTCCAAGTGATTATTATGATATAAAAATATTGTTCCGTCCATATTCCAGTTTTTAAGCAGTGTATTTACATCTGTATCATTAGAAATTGAACGAATCATAGTATAAAATCCATTTTTTCTAAATTCACGCTCCATAGTACCAACCATAGAACTTATATAAGGATTTTCAAGAAAATTTTCATCACTATATGAATCTTCCGATGAAATAATAATCTGTATTATATTAGAAGATTTACTTGTTAAACTTCTAGCATTTAAGTTAGGTACATATCCACATTCTTTTATAATTTTATTTATTCTCTCTATTGTTTTTTCTGATACTCTATTATGTTTGCCGTTTATAACATTTGAAACGGTCATCATACTAACTCCAGCTTTATCCGCTATATCTTTTAATGTCATTTTTATTACCTCTTCAGTATAACCTTAAAGTTTATAAACCTTTTAGGTTGGTTTATTACTTTATATTATATAATAAATATCACTTACAATCAATAGAATTATTAAATTATTTATAACATTTGCATAAATATATGCATTATATTTATATATTAAATTATAAAAATTATATGAAAACTGTTGACATTTTATTATATTGATGGTAAATTTATAATCAGTTTAACGATAAATTATTTGTGCTGTGAAAGGAGAATTTATGGATACTATCTATCATGTAAAGACTTCACCTATTGCTT
This sequence comes from uncultured Butyricicoccus sp., assembly GCA_944384745.1. Taxonomy (GTDB): domain Bacteria; phylum Bacillota; class Clostridia; order Oscillospirales; family Butyricicoccaceae; genus Butyricicoccus_B. The sequence continues at coordinate 4,874 of CALWUO010000052.1, read as the reverse complement.
TAAAAGAAAATATTATCAAAGGCGAAAAATACAGAATAACTATGTTAACTGAATGTTTAGTACGTTTAGAATATAGTGAAAATGGTTTGTTCGAGGACAGACCTACTCAAATGGTTTTTTATCGAGATTTTCCAAAAACCGATTTTGATGTTACAAAAACAGAAGACGGAATACAAATCAATACAAAATCTCTGCAAATTGATTATAATGAAAAAGATTTTACTTCTAATGGTCTTTGTATAAAAGTAAAAGGCGGATTAACACAATATCATAGCGTATGGTATTATGGTGATAAAATAAATGATTTAGGTGGTACAGCTCGTACACTTGATGAGGCGGACGGTGCAATTCCTCTTGAAAAAGGTATAATTTCAAAAAACGGCTTTTCTGTACTAGATGACAGCAAATCACAGGTTATTCTTGAAGATGGCTGGATTGAACCTAGGAAAAAAGGTATTAAGGATATATATTTCTGGGGTTATGGTCACAACTATAAACAAGCAATATCAGATTTTTATAAATTGTGTGGTAAAACTCCGATGTTGCCACGTTTTGCACTTGGTAACTGGTGGAGCAGATACTATAAATATACTGAACAAAGCTATTTAGAGCTTATGGAAAAGTTCAAAGAAAAAAATATTCCATTCTCAGTTGCTGTTATTGATATGGATTGGCATTTAGTCGATATTGACCCTAAATATGGAAGTGGTTGGACTGGATACACTTGGAATAAAGACTTTTTTCCAGACCCTAAACGTTTTCTTGATAAACTTCATGAGTATGGTATGAAAACAACACTAAATGTTCACCCAGCAGAAGGAGTTCAAGCACATGAAGAAATGTACAAGCAAATAGCCGAGCATATGGGCGTAGATTACGAAAACGAACAGCCTGTGATGTGTGACCCTGCTGACCCTAAGTTTATGGAGGCTTATTTTAAGTATCTTCATCACCCACGAGAACAAGAAGGTGTAGATTTCTGGTGGATTGACTGGCAACAAGGTAATCATTGTAAAATAGAAGGGCTTGACCCTCTTTGGATTTTTAACCATTATCATTTCTTAGATAGTGCTAAAAATGACAAACGACCTATAACTTTCTCACGTTATGCAGGTGTAGGCAGTCATCGCTATCCAGTTGGTTTCTCTGGTGATACAATCACAACTTGGGAATCCCTTGATTTCCAGCCTTATTTTACAGTTACAGCTTCTAATATTGGTTATGGCTGGTGGAGTCATGATATAGGCGGTCATATGAAGGGTTACAAAAATGATGAAATGGTTACCCGTTGGGTGCAATTTGGCATTTATTCACCTATTATGCGTTTACATTCTTCTTGTAGCGAATTTAATGGTAAAGAGCCTTGGCGATATAAAAAGGAATGTGAAATTGTTATAAGCGATATGCTTAGAGAGCGTCACAAAATGATACCTTATTTATACACCATGAACCATAAAAACTATCAAGATAATATTCCACTTATTATCCCAATGTACTATGAACACCCAGAAAATAATGAGGCTTATAACTTTAAAAATCAATATTATTTCGGCAGTGAACTCTTAGTCGCACCTATTACAAGCCCTAGAATTAAAGATTTAAATGTATCAAAGGTTGCTGTATGGCTACCTAAAGGCACATGGTATGATATTTATACTGCTATGGTTTATCAAGGTGATAGAACTCTTGATATGTATCGTGATTTGAATAGCATACCTGTTCTAGCTCGTGCTGGCGGTATTATTCCACTCACTGATGATATAAATAATGTGGAAAATAACCCAGAAAATCTAACAATTAAGGTTTTTGCAGGTGCAAACGGTGAATTTACTCTTTATGAAGATGACAATACAAGTTGTAATTATGAAAATAACATCTGCTGCACAACAAAAATGACTTATATGGAAAATGAAAATTCTGTTTTCAAAATTTATCCAACAGAGGGCAAAACAGATTTAATTCCAAACAAGAGAAATTATAAAATTGAACTGACTGGTTTTGTTAATACAGATGATATAACTGTAAATCATAAATTTACAAAGACTTATGATGAAATGAAAAATACAATTTGTATCTGCATTAATAATGTTAAAATTGATGAACAAATTGAAATCACTGTAAATAGTAAATACAAGACAAGTGACAACCATATTTTAAAACGTTGTTTTGACTTCTTAAATCAGGCTGAAATAAACTTTATTTTAAAGGACCAGTTATTTAATACTATTTCATCTGAAAATAGAATGTCTGTTTTACTGTCAAAACTAAGTTCTATGGATATGGATAAAAATATCTATAATGCTTTGATTGAAATTTTAACTGCTTAGACAACAAAATCCTCATTAATTTTAGGGAGGATTTTAACTTAACTGTGAGGTTTACTATGTATATATTACTTTTAGCAATTATTTATTTGATATTTATTAGTCTGGGTTTACCAGACTCACTTTTAGGCTCTGCATGGCCTGTTATGAGAACTGAATTTAATATGCCCATTTCAGCGGCTGGTATTGTATCTATGATAATCTCAGGCGGGACTATTTTTTCCAGTCTGATGTCTGAACGCTTAACAAAAAAATTTAAAACTCAATATGTAACTATTATAAGCGTATTATTAACCGCAATAGCTTTATTAGGTTTTTCTTTTTCAACACATTTTTATATGCTATGTTTATGGTCTATACCTTATGGTTTGGGTGCAGGTGCTATTGACTCAGCTATAAATAACTATGTAGCATTATACTATAATTCTCGTCATATGAGTTGGCTTCATTGTTTTTGGGGTGTAGGCACTATTTTTAGTCCATATATTATGAGTTTAGCACTCACTTACTCTACATGGAATAATGGTTATAGAATAGTTTCAATTATTCAATTTATAATAGTGGCTATTTTATTTTTTACATTGCCATTATGGAAAAATGTTAAACATAAAAGAATTATATCAGAACAAACAGAGGAAGTTTTAGGCCTTAAAAATGCAATTAAAATAAAAGGTGTTATATATATTTTTGTTGGTTTTTTTGCATATTGTGCAGCAGAAGGAACGGCTATGCTTTGGGCAAGTAGTTATTTGTATGATACAAGAAATATATCAGAGCAAACAGCGGCGGCTTTTGGTTCACTTTTCTTCATTGGAATAACTGTCGGAAGGTTTATTTCTGGATTTATTGCTGATAAATTGGGCGACCATAATATGATAAGACTTGGAACTTTTATATCAATTATAAGCATTATATTTATGATGATGCCTTTAAATACAGATTTATTTGCTTTTTGTGGACTTGTTATATTTGGTATAGGTTGTGCTCCTGTTTATCCTAGCATAATTCATTCTACACCAAATAACTTTGGTGAAGAAAATTCACAAGCTATAATAGGTATGCAAATGGCAAGTGCATATGTAGGAACAACTTTTATTCCTCCTTTATTCGGCATTATTGCTAATAGAATAGGTCTAAGTTTTATGCCTATATTTTTGTTTATCTTCATTTTTCTAATGATAGTAATGATAGAAAAAACATATAAAATAGTTAAAAATAAATGATAATATAAATTTAATATATTTATAAAAATATTGAATTTAATAACTTAAGAAATAATATAATGTGTATCTGATGGAATATCTATATTTTGTTGTGATAATTTTTCAAATTTTCCTTTTAGACCTTGCTCAAGTGAAGTTTGATGAAAATATGAAAGAGCAATTCCTAAATCAACTTGTTTTATTAAAGCTTCTTCTTTAGAAGTATTTTGTTTATGTGTTTCATAAAAGTGATAAGTATTTCCTGTTTTTAATACACGCCAAGGCTGAGAATTTGTTGCTGATGGTGCAAGACGTACCATTTCAAGTGGAATAGCATAATCTACAGCTAGAGTTTCAGTCATAGGATTTTGAAAATTTTCAAAATAAAAAAGTTTATCCCATGATTTGCGTGAAGATGATTTCATAGCTGTACGCATAATATTTTCTGCAATTCTGCGTTTTTCGGTTGGATATCCTACAGGTGAAATTGCAATAAATAAATCATTTTTATCAATTTGCATTGCTTTTGAAAAATTATCACGACTAAAAGTTGCCGCAAGCCATACAGTGCCAAGCCCCATGTTAGTAGCATATAATATTAAATTTTCAAATTGATATCCAGCAGCAACAAGAGCCATATCAGTATTAGGAACAGACAAGCCTAAAAATGTTTTTGCACCTTTAATAGTTCCATATGTGCCTAGTTTTTCGCCATTTTTATTTAAGTTTTTATCAATTATATGTATTTTTACTGGCACATTAAATGGATTATCAACCACATTTATATATTCAAGGAGTTTTTTCTATCACTGTCTGAAAACATTTCATCTTTATGTGTTCTAAGACTTTGACGTTTTTTTATTGTTTCTATACTTGATATTGAAAGTTTAGTATTCATTATATTTTTCCAATATATTTTTATATTTGACTTGAAATTCAATAAAAATATAAAAAAATGTGCAAGCAGCTTATAAACTGTTTACACATTTTCTCATTACTTTAATATGTTTTTAACTCACATAATTATAACCTGCGTATTTATGCTAAATATTCTCCAATCAGTTTCTTGCATATCATACATTCTACAAGTTAATACACAACTGTTATCTATGTATACACTCATTACAATATCTGATATTTGATTATAGTCAATAAAGTGGACAAGTAAAATTAATTAAAGAACAGAGATTCCATCTGGTTGGGAGAAAGTCCATTGTTATGGGAATTAGGTCTAATAGAATTGTAAAAACCATCAATGTATTTGACTAAACTAACCCGTTGTGCTAGATAAAAAATAAAAAAGAACCTCAACAATATGCTATGCTATTTGTAGAGTAATACAAATGAA
>CALWUO010000051.1 GCA_944384745.1 uncultured Butyricicoccus sp. | reverse complement strand
ATAAACGTTGTGATGACATTAGGAAGGTCATTTCTGACACTATTTACTATTTTAATTATATTAAACCGTTAAGAAAACTAAACAAAAAGCCACCAGTCCAATATAGAATTGAACTGATAGCTTAATTTCTTTTTTGTGTCTACTAACTATTGACTATTTCACAAATGCAGTCTTTTTATTTTAATTCCATGTATCCAAGTCAGTAAGACCTATATTTTTTCCTTTAAATACAGGGTTTATTCCCTCTTCACGTTGTTTATCATAATCTCTAAGTGCATTTACTGCGATATTTCCAAGCAGTACAATAGCAAATATATTAACAATAGACATAAATCCCATTAAAACGTCAGCTAAGTTCCAAACTGTTGAAAAATCGGCTTGTGCACCTAAGAAAATAGCTATTAAACAGGTAATTCTAAATGCATTTAATAAAGTTTTATTGTTTTTAATAAACAATAAATTTGACTCTGTATAATAATAATTTCCTACTAAGCTTGTAAATGCAAAGAAAAATATTGCAATTGTGATAAATAAAATACCAACATCACCAAACACAGTTGACACTGCACGTTGTACATATGAAATATCTTGTGATTTTTCAACGCCAGATGTAAGTAAAATAACCGCAGTAGTAGAACAAATAACAAGTGTATCTAAAAATACTGATAGTGTCTGAATAATGCCCTGCTTTACTGGGTGAGACACAACCGCAGTTGCTGCCGCATTAGGTGCAGAACCCATGCCCGCTTCATTTGAAAATAAACCACGTTTGATACCTTGAACAACTGCACTTCCTGCAAAACCGCCTACAAAAGATTGAAAATCAAATGCCTTAACAAAAATTGTTTTAAATACCTCTGGTACAATAGTAATATTGCTAAAGAACATAACGAGACCAATTAAAATATAACCACAAGCCATAATAGGAACAATTACAGAGGTTATAAAGCTAATTCGATGTACACCACCAAAAATAACAACACCTGTAATAACAGCTAAGATTAAACCCACAATCATAGGAATACTTGTCTGGTCATAATGTGGAATATAATATTTAATAGCAGAAGAAATATTAAATGCTTGAAGTCCGTTAAAACCATAAGCAAAACATAAAATAAGCAGTACAGAAAATACACAACCTAACCAGCGTTTTCCCAAGCCCTTTTGAATATAATAAGCAGGGCCGCCTCTAAAAGAGTTGCCATCATGTACTTTATATATCTGTGCAAGTGTGGATTCTATAAAGGCTGATGCACCGCCAATAACAGCCATAAGCCACATCCAAAACACTGCACCTTCACCACCGATTGCAATAGCTGAGGCAATACCTGCGATATTGCCTGTACCTACTCTTGACGCTGTGGAAATCATAAGTGCTTGGAATGAAGAAATCTGTTTTTTGCCATCTTTTTCTTCACTACGTTCCCTTAAAATTTTCATAACATCTTTCATATTTCTAAGCTGTACAAAACCTGTACGCACGGTAAAATATAAACCCGCTGCAATCAGTAAAAAGATAAGCAATTTACTGTATAAAACTTCATTTAACACGCCCATAAATCCATTAAATACCGTTTCAAATTCCTTAAAAAATGCCATAGATTACCTTCCTTCTTTTTTTATACTAAAATTCAACATAACTCTATTGATTATACAGTATTTTTATAATTTATGCAATTATTTTGTCATATATTTAGTTTTCTCCAGCCAATTTCTTGAAGTTTTGTGCAAACCTCATCATGATTTTTAAAATTGACCCCACTAATACTCAATGTCTTATTATTTAGGTCAAGACTCTCTACATTTACACCCTCAATACCGCTTATTTGCCTGTAAGTTCTTGTGTATTCGAGTATTCCGCCACAGATAAAATCTAATTTCATATTCTTAACTTCTCCTTTTGTTTTAAGTTTATTTTTCCCGTTTTTATAGGCAAATATCCACTAAACTTGCCTTTTTTATTATCACATGATATGATAATGTATATTAAAATTTTAAAGGGGATTAACCTTCTATGAGTGAATATCTTTCACATAGTCCAGAAGATACTGAGAAAATCGGTGCAGATTTTGCAAAAACATTAAAACAAGGTGATGTTATCGCTTTTACTGGTGATTTAGGGGCAGGAAAAACCGCTTTTTCACGTGGTATTCTCCATGGTCTTGGATATAAAGGACGTGTTACAAGTCCAACTTTTGCTATTGCCAATGAATACCATACAGATTTATTTGATGTGGTGCATTTTGATATGTATCGTATTTTAGACCCAGAGGCACTTTTTGAACTTGGATTTGATGAATATTTGGACTCAAAACGCATTATTTTGATAGAATGGAGTGAAAACATTAAAGAAGCACTCCCTAATCATAAACTTGTATCTATTAAATATGGTGCTGAACCAGATGACAGAATTATAACTATTGAGGAGGTTTGCATATAATGAGAATTTTAAGTTTTGAATCCTCTGCTGTTTCTGCAAGCGTATGTTTAACCGATGATGAAAAAATAATAGCCCAATCTTATCAAAATTGTGGTCTTACACACAGTAGAACACTTCTCCCTATGGCTGAAAGTCTGCTTGCTGGTTGTGACCATAGTATTGATGATATAGATGCTTTTGCAATAGCCGCTGGTCCTGGTTCTTTTACTGGTCTTAGAATAGGCGTTGCAACAGTTAAAGGGCTTGCTTTTGCTACAAATAAGCCTTGTATTGGCATATCAACCCTTGAGTCAATGGCTCAAACAATTTATGGAGATAATTTAAATATTTGCTGTGTTATGGACGCTCGTGCAGGTCAAGTATATCAAGCTTTTTTCAAAAGAGATGGTCAAACACTAATTCGTCTTTGTGAAGATAGAGCAATTAAACTAGATGAACTCGCTGGTGAAATTGGGGAAACTTCACAAATTTTAGTTGGAGATGGGGCTAATTTATGTTATACTAAACTTATCCCTATATGTCCTAATTTAAAGCTTGCACCTGAGTATTTACGTTATCCATCAGCTTATGGTGTAGCTAAACTTGCTTTAATAGGTTTAAATAATGGCAAGGGTGTATGTGCAGATGAACTTGACGCTTTCTATTTGCGTCCTCCATATATTGCACAGCCTAAAAAAACAAAAATTATTGTTTAAAATTATTGTTAAAGGAGTTTTAACTATGTCTAAAGTTCATGTTATGGAACACCCTCTTATTCTTCACAAATTGAGTTTAATGCGTGACTGTCAAACAGGTGTAAAAGAATTTCGTGAGGCTACAAGAGAAATTGCAATGCTTATGTGTTATGAAGCAACTCGTGACCTTCCACTAAAAACAATCCAGATTGAAACACCTCTTGCTCATGCAAGTACTAGAGTTATCTCTGGCAAAAAACTTGCATTTGTTCCAATTCTTCGTGCAGGTCTTGGAATGGTTGATGGTATGCTTGAACTTATCCCTAATGCAAAAGTTGGTCATCTTGGTCTTTATCGTGACCCTAAAACTCTAAAACCTGTTGATTATTACTGTAAATTGCCTACTGATATTGCAGAACGTGATGTTATTTTAATTGACCCTATGGTTGCTACTGGTGGCTCTGCTGTTGCAGCAATTCAAATGCTAAAAGATAAAGGCGTTAAAAATATAAAGCTTATGTGTCTACTTTCTACTCCTACTGGTATTGAAACAGTTCAAAAAGCTCATGATGATGTTGACATTTTCGTTGCGGCTATTGATGATGGTCTAAATGAGCATGGTTATATTATTCCAGGTCTTGGCGACGCTGGCGACCGCATTTTTGGAACTAAGTAAAAAATAAGTCCGATGAGTTTTGTTCTCATCGGATTTTTATTTAAAAGAAATAATTTATATATTTAATTTTTCTAAATATATTAACAGATATATCGCTTAAAACAAAAATTATAGCTATAAACATTAAAATTCCAAACCATGCTGTAACTGCTGGCATATTAAATTCTTTATCTATAACATTTAAAAAGACTGCATGAAATACATAAATTCCAAATGAGTTATCCGAAACATGACAAACAAACTTTTCCCAAACCTGTGGAATATTTTTTGGAATTCTTAGCATTATAATAAATGCACTCATTGATGCTAAAACAAGCATAGGATTTCTATACTGGAAAAATACATCTTTATGGGCATTTTGAGTAAATGAAATAGCACAAGTTACAACAGCTACTGCAATTCCACAAACCGCAAATATAAACGCTATATTCTTGGTTTTTATAGTTATTTTATCTTTCTTAGCGTATAAAACATATCCTAGCACAAAAAACAACAAATATTGGTTTTCTGAAATAATAGCTATTGGATATTTAACTGAAATGCCTATAAAGTCAAGTATATATCCGCCAAAAACAGAAATTCCAAACAAAATAATCATATAATACAATAATTTATCTGATAAATTTCTAATAAGTGTTTGTATAAGTGGCAAAGCTAAATAAATTGATAAAAGTGCATATAAAAACCACAAATGTTTACTTGATGGGGTTGTAAGTATATTGTGATAATTAAAATCTTTATTTAAATATGTAATACCCCATATAAAATAAAATGCACACCAAAAAATTGTAATAACAAAGTATTTTAAAAATCTTTTTAAGCTTTTTGTGATATTTGGTTCACGTCCTGCCATTAAAGCACCGCTTACCATAAAAAAAATAGGAACAGAAATTCTTGAAAATGCATTTATAATTGCCGCTATGCTGTAATCTATTTGTGATATATTTGGAAAGGCTCTATTATATATATTACATACATGAATTGCAATAACCATAATACAAGAAATAACTCGCATTTGGTCAAGATGAAAATTTCTCATACTCACTCCTGCATACAAAAGAGGTGTTCTTTTTACAGAATACCCCTTTTATTTAATATTTATTTTTGTTTTAAATAGTCAACTGTATAATCTTTTATAGGTTTCTGTTTGTGGTCAATAGCAGTTGAGTCTATATGCTTTAAATCATCATAACGTGGACTTTGTTTTTTATCCATTTTATATTACCTCCTTTTGCTTTTAGTTTTTCGCAAAAAGGATTTTTTATTCTCAAAAAAACAAAAGGCTGCCATGAGTCTCACAGCAGCTTAAAAATTTTTATTAGGTCTTACTTGCCCATTCACCTGTTGCAAGTGCAGTTAAATATGCGTTAATAAATCCGTCAATATCTCCGTCCATTACCGCATTGATATTTGTATTTTCAAACGCTGTGCGAGTATCCTTTGCCATTGTGTAAGGCATAAATACATAAGAACGGATTTGACTACCCCATTCAATTTTCTTTTGGTCGCCCTTGATATCGGAAATTTTATCAAGATGTTCTCTTTCCTTGATTTCAACCAGCTTAGAACGTAACATACGTAAGCAGTTGTCTTTATTTTGGAACTGGCTTCTTTCTGTCTGGCAAGAAACAACAATGCCAGTTGCTTTATGAATAAGACGAACAGCAGAAGATGTTTTATTGATATGCTGACCACCTGCACCAGAGGAGCGGAAAACCTGCATTTCATAATCTTCTGGACGTATTTCAACATCAGCAGAATCATCTGGAATATCTGGAATTACTTCAACCGCAGAGAAAGAAGTATGACGTCTACCAGATGAGTCAAAAGGAGAGATACGAACAAGTCTATGAACACCTGATTCACCTTTTAAGAAACCATAAGCATTCTCACCCTCTATAATAATATCAGCGGATTTTAAGCCAGCTTCTTCACCGTCTTGATAATCCATGATTTTATAAGTGAAACCATGGCGTTCCGCCCAGCGTGTATACATACGATAAAGCATAGAACACCAATCTTGTGCTTCTGTTCCGCCTGCTCCTGCATGGAAAGAAACAAGTGCATTATTTTTGTCATACTCACCAGTTAACAGAGTTGACATCTTTTGCTTTTCCATTTCTTCTTCAACATGTGCAAAACCTGTTTCAAGCTCTTCAAGCATGGATTCGTCATTTTCTTCTATTGCCATTTCACAAAGGGTTATTAAATCCTCCCAATGTGTATAAAGTTCATGGAATGCTTCAATTTTACCCTTTAAAGCACCCATTCTTGATACTACTTTTTGACTTTCATCAGGATTATCCCAAAACCCTGGTTGAGAAGATTTCATTTCAAGCTCTTCAACTTCTCTTGCTGCCTGCTCAAGATTTAAGTTTCCTCTAAGCTGCTCAAGTGCAGGCTGCATATTATTTAACTTAACTTTGTATTCTTCAAATTGCAGCATACAAAAAATGCTCCTTTTCTTTCAAATTACTATCAAAATTACCATCTAATTTATTATTATATCTAAATTATATATAAATGTAAATAGCGTTACTGTTTGGATTTTTTATCAAAAAATTTATTTTTTTATACTTATTATATATATGATTTTGGTCGATGATAATAATATGAAAGGGTGTGATTAAAATGTTGCCACCAATTACACTAGATAGCACGGGTTTAAATATGGCAAAACTGCCAGTTCAGCCAGTACAATTTAGAACTATTCCTTCTAGTAAAACAAGTGCTGAACTTGAAGAGTTACAAAAAAATATTGAAAATAATAACATAAACTCTACTAGTCCAGTTACTTCTAATAACGGTGTATCTAAAACAAAGCAAACAGAGCCTACGGTATCCAATGCTAAGCCTGAACGTTTAAGATTTGATACTTATGAGCCTTCTAAGCCTGCTGAGTCGGCTGGTATTTATGAACCTACTGTCGATAAAAACGGTAATAGAACGGTTTCTTTTAAATCCCCTGAACAACAAGACAGTGCTATGCTCTATAAGCTTTCTGAACAGGAAGATGCAAAAGCAGCTTCTAGCAATCTGTCAATAAATACTGATAAAGGCTCAAATTTAGATGACCGTTCTCTTCTCAAAATCGCAAGTAATACTAGAGGAAGTAACCTAAATGATATAAATATTCCTGAACAAACAGGTACAGGAATAGGCTTTGGTGCAGATAAAGAAAAAACTCGTATAAATATGTTAAATAACGAGCTTGCACAAGCAGCACAAAACATAAACTCTGGTTCTAAGACTGTGTTCTGGTAATTGAAAGACCATTTCAAAATGAAATGGTCTTTTCTTATTTATATTCTTCAGCTAACTTTTCAAATAAAGGCAATGCTTTTTTTATTGTTTCTGTTTTAACACAATATGAAATTCTTACATGACCTTCTGCACCAAAATCTGAACCTGGAACAAGAAGTAAATCATATTTTTTAGCACGTTCACAAAAAGCTCTGTCGTCTGGCTCTAAGCTCTTTGGAAACATATAAAATGCACCATCTGGTTTTACACATGAGTAACCCATTTTTTCAAAGCCTTCAAGCAATAACTTTCTGTTTTCAGCATAAACAGATAAATCTGATGTCATACCCGTGCATTTAGCTATAACTTTTTGAAACAGACTAGGGGCATTTACATAACCTAACATTCTACCAGCACCACAAACAGCCGCATAAAGTTCTTCAAACTCCTCCACTTGAGGAACTAAAATATAACCTATACGCTCACCTGCAAGTGAAAGCGATTTAGAGTATGAATAACACACAATAGTTCTATCATATTCCCTTGCAACAAATGGAACTTCTACATCATATACAATTTCTCTATATGGCTCATCAGATAAAAGATAAATTGGGTGATTATATTCATTTGATTTATCTTTTAAAATTTTAGCAAGCTTTTTAATAGTTTCATTTGTATACACTACGCCGCTTGGATTTGATGGAGAATTTATAATTACACCTTTGGTATTTTCATTTATTTTTGAGATAAAAGTATCAAAATCAATTTGAAAATCCTCAACCCTTGGAGGTATCACAACACTTTTAGCACCTGCACCCTGTTCAATAAATACAAGATATTCTGGGAAATATGGTGCAAACACAATAAATTCATCGTCTTTAGATGAGGTTAAAGCATTTAATGATATTGTCAGTGATGCGGCTGCACCAGCTGTTAAATAAAGCTGATTTTCATTATAATTTGTACCAAAACGATTATTTAAATCGTCTGCAATAGATTTTCTGTTTTCAGGTGCACCTTGAGCAGATGTATAACCATGCAATTTTGCAGGGTCTTCTGTTTTAATAAGCTGTGAAATTGTGTTTTGTACTTCGTCTGGTGCTGGAACATTAGGGTTTCCAATAGAAAAATCAAAAATATTTTCTCTACCCACTTCAGCGGCTCTTTTATTGCCATATTCAAAAATTTCTCTAATAGTTGAACGAGTTTTTCCTAGTTTAACCGCTTTTTCATTAAGCATAAAATCATTCTCCCCTTACTTTAAATAATAAGAATTAAATATATTTTATCACTTTTTCAGATAAAAGCAAATGTTTTTACCTTATTTCTGCCAAACCTGCCATATAGTATATGATATTATTTATAAATAATAACTCTCAATCAGGGGGACTATTTTATGCAAAAAAATTATGCAGTGCTTGTAAGCTGTGGCACACAAGAAAATCCAATGTCTGCAAGAAAGGCGGTTTCTGTGCTTTATGGTGATGTTTTAAACGCTTTAGGAATAACAACTTGTTCACACTTAAACGGTGATGAAAATTTGCTTGCTGAACGCTTTGACGGTTTATTGCTTTCTGGTGGTGGGGATTTATCAGCTAATTTGTTTGGTCAAGAGAAGCATATAAAATCATCAAAACCAGACCTAAGACGTGACACAGAAGAATTTGCTTTAATTCAGGCTTTTTGTGCCAAGAGAAAGCCAATTTTAGGCATTTGTAGAGGTATTCAAGTATTAAATGTATTTTTTGGCGGGGATTTAGTGCAAGATGTGCCAAATCATAATAATAGTTCACACCAAATAAAACTTATGCCTGATAGCTTTTTAAATAAGCTTTATGGCAATGAAATTACAGTAAATAGCTATCATCATCAAGCAATAGGTAGGCTTGCCTATGGTTTTTCTGCACTTGCATATTCAAAAGATGGCGTTATAGAGGCGATTATGCATAATAAATTGCCTATTTTAGGAGTACAATGGCACCCCGAACGCATGATTGACGGACTTTGCATGGATAATAAAACCGACCAAACACAGATATTTAATTGGCTTTGTAATAGCCATTAAGGCGGCACACCCGCCTTTTATAATATTTAGATATTTATCTAAATATCTATTGACAAATGACTTATCTTGTTTTATATTACATTTAGATAGACGTCTAAATGTTTTTCGGAGGTGATATATTATGGGATTTCAACTGACATTTAAAGCATTATCTGACCCGATAAGGCGTGAAATTTTGCAGCTTTTACGCACTTCCCCACTAACTGCGGGCGAAATTGCTGCACATTTTTCTGTTTCTAATGCGACAATCTCACATCATCTTTCTATATTAAAAGATGCTGAACTTGTTTTAGATGAAAAACAAGGCAAATATATAACCTATGAACTCAACATGACAGTTGTAGATGAAATTCTAGGCTGGTTTTACACTCTTAAAGGTGGCGATTTCAATGAAAAAGACAACTAAAACACAAATTTTTATTTCTATTCTTTCATTTTTACCTCTTATTTTAATTTTGGCGGTTTATTCTAAACTCCCTGATAAAGTACCAATGCAATGGGATTTTGGTGGCTATGTTCGTTATGATGACAAAAATAATTTATTTATAATGGCTATTATGTCTATTGTGTTTGCAGTTATGTTTCCCTTACTGCCTAAAATTGACCCTAAAAAGAAAAACTATGATAAATTCGGCTCATCTTATCAGGGTTTTCAAATATTTATTATGCTTTTTTTACTTTTTGTAACCGCTTTTTGCATTATAGAAGCTTTTAGACCTAATACACTAAATGTACCTATGTTAGCATGTATTCTTCTTGGTGTATTATTTGCTGTTATTGGAAATATGATGCCACGTTTTCGTTCTAACTGGTTTTGTGGCATACGTACCCCTTGGACTATGTCAAGTGATGAAAACTGGACTAAAACCCACCGTTTGGGTGGTCGTATGTTCTTTATAGCTGGTATTATTATATTATTCTATGCTCTTGTACCAAGTCAATATTTTCATTCTGAGGTAGTAGCAGTGGTCTTAATAATCGCTTGTATCGTGCCATCTGTTTATAGCTATCTTTTATATAAAAAAGAACAAAATAAATAAAATTTTAAACTCCCCGATTAAATTTCGAGGAGTTTTTTATATATGTAAAATTAAGTAAGCAATAGGAAGTCTTAAAGCACTTGCCCACATAGAAATTAAAATGCAAATAAACAATACTCCCCTTTGACTTTTAAGCACATAAAAATATGAAAATTTTTTTCCTTTTGGTGCTTGTTTTGCCGACATATAACAGGCGACTGCACTTGTTATTAAACATGGAATAGTTATAACCCATGTAAACCCGCTAGAACATAGACTTATTAAAATTCCTTTTGCACCTAATGCACCAAATAAAGCTGATGCAGAAAATGCAAGTATAAATCCTCTTATGGTAAGAGCCATACATATAAACAAACCAGCAGGTTTTATAAGTCCCAAAAAAATAATTAAAAGCTGCCATGATAAAACACTTAACATGGCTTTTACAGCGTCTAAAAGAGTGGGGGCAGCCTTTGCATTAATTTCAATGGTATCAGCAAATGATTTAATTATAGATGTATCGCTTATTGATGTGAGTTGACCCGTTATACTGCCTGCGATTACACCACAAATAAATAATGCAATAAAAAGAATAAAAATTGGCGTGTTCCAAAGCCTTGAAAATAAAGCAAAACCGAGAATATTCCTGTTTTTCATACGCTCCTCCTAGATTTGGCATATTACAAGATATTCTCGGCTTTAAAATTTTATGCTATAGAATTTCAAACAAACTACCCACAATATCCATACATGGTGTACGCATATATGGAGGGAATTGTTCAGAGAATTCTAAAGTTGCCACTGGCTTTTTGCTGTCATCTAAAACAGGTTTTACAGCCAGTACGGTTGTACCACCAGACACACGTTCTAAAACATAATCACAGGTAATATCTGGGCAAATTGCAATTACAATTCTACCTCTAGTACAGCCACTTATTGGAGCTAACGCAGAGGCAAGCTCTAATTTTGTTGGAGCTGTAACGACAACTATTTCGCCTTTAACAACAACGTCCATATCATCTGGACAAAATACAACATTTTCGTTTAATTCTTGCTCTTTAAAAGCTGTATCTTTATCAGACAAAAAGATGTTTTCAGGCGGAATCACACAGTCTTTTAAAACTGAATGAACAATAGCTAGGAGGGTTTCACCCTCGCCCAAGAAGGAAACTCTGATTTTATGTGCCATGATACTCCCCCTCTCTAAAAAGATATTTAACCGTGTTATATTATAAGACCGATTAAGCCATATTTGCAAACAAAATCCCGTTTTTTACAAACATTTGGTTGTTTTTACAATTCTTCTTCCATTTGTTCCATGGCTTTCAGATAGATTGCACACTCAAGTCGTTTACGTTCCATCTTACAGCCAAGCTCATAAGGAACATTCATATCACCGTTTGAATTATAGTTTGCCGCACTACAACCACCACTACAATAGAATTTAGCCCAACATTCCTTGCACTTTTCACGGGTGTAAATATTCATGCCCGCAAACTGATGAGCAATATCAAGATTAAATGTACCCTCTAGCACATTACCCTGTTTAAACTCATCTTTGCCCACAAACTGATGACATGGGTAAATATCACCATCTGGAGTAATTGCTACATATTCATAACCTGCACCACAACCACGCAGACGTTTAACAACACATGGACCTTGATTTAAGTCAACCATGAAGTGGAAGAAAGTAAACTTCTTTCCGTTCTTTCTACGCTCCAGCATGATTTCTGCAAGACGGTCATATTCTGCAAAAATAGTTGGTAGTTGCTCATCAGTTAGTTCATAACCGCAACCGTCCTCAGCAGAAACAGGCTCAACAGATAAGCTTTGAAAACCTGCATCTGCAATATGTACAACATCTTCTGCAAAATCCAAGTTTTTAGCTGTGAAAGTACCTCTAGCATAATAATCTTTATCGCCACGCTTGTCCACAAGCTCTTTAAACTTAGGAACGATTATATCATAACAACCGCCACCATTTACAGTTTTTCTAAACTCATCATTTACACTTTCTCTGCCGTCAAGCGATAACACAACATTATCCATATTTTTATTGATATAATCAATCTTATCAGAGTCAAGCAATAAACCATTGGTTGTAATTGTGAAGCGGAACTTTTTACCTGTTTCAGCCTCACGAGAACGGGCATAATCCACAGTTTTAGTAACTGTATCCCATGCCATTAGTGGCTCACCACCAAAGAAATCAAGTTCAATATTCTTTCTACCCTTTGAACGCTCAAGAACAAAATCAATCGCTTTTTTAGCAACTTCAAAAGGCATAATCTTTCGACCCTTGCCAAAATCACCAGTTGAGGCAAAACAGTATTTACAACGTAAATTACAATCATGTGCAACATGCAGACAAAGTGCTTTTACAGGTGCATCAGTTGGTATATAACGGCTTACATCAATATAATCATCATCTGCAAATAATTGACCTGCTTTTTTAAGCTCTAAAAGCTCTGCATAAGCGGCTTTAACGTCCTCAGCACTATACTGAGAAAGCTTATTTACAACACTTTCTGGGCAATTTTCTGTCATATTTTCATCTATCAGACCAGCTACTGCATAGCTTATATCATCCAGAACATGAACAGAGCCACTATTTACATCTAAAAGAAAATTGATTCCATTTTTTGAATAACGATGAATCATAACTTATCCTTTCTATTTTTGAAACTATATTTTAAAAAACGCAGAAAACTGCGAGGCACAAAACCATGCACCTCGCAGTATTTCGTCCAAGTTTAAAAATTACTTGTTGTGTTCACACTTTTGGTTTGCAACAGTGCAAGAAGTCTTACAAGCGGACTGGCAAGAAGTCTGGCACTCACCACAACCACCATGAGCTGCAGTCTGCTTAAGAGTTGCAGAAGTTAATGTCTTGATGTGTTTCATGGCACAATTCCTCCATTCATTTTTTATATCTCTTACGCTTCA
>CALWUO010000050.1 GCA_944384745.1 uncultured Butyricicoccus sp. | reverse complement strand
AACTTTTATTTTTCCTTTTTATTTTTTCCATAAAAATATGCACCTCCAAAAGTGTCTAACTTTTGGGGTGCATATCAATTTTGACTGTCTTTTTACATAGTTGAGGTGAGTAAAATGATAAATAATATAAAGATTGACCCTGAATTTGAAAATAAGATACCTCCATTGACCGAAATTGAATTAAAACAACTTGAAGAAAATATTTTAAATGATGGTATAGTGATAAATCCACTCATTATATGGAATGGAATTTTAATTGATGGTCATAACCGTTACAGAATTATTGAAAAATATCCTCAAATAACTTATACAGTACATGAAAAAGATTTTCCAGACCGTTTTTCTGCAATAGCTTGGATTTGCAAGAACCAATTAGGTCGCAGAAATTTAACCTTAGAACAGAAAAAATATCTAATAGGTAAACAATATGAAGCTGAAAAATTAACTATAACCAATATAAATGGAATAAATCAACACACCAATGAGGTTGGTGGTCAAAATGACCACCAACCAAAACATGAAAAAACTCGTGAGCGAATAGCTAAAGAGCATAATGTAAGTGATAGTTATGTAAGACGTGCAGAACACTTTGCAAAAGGAGTTGATATAGCAGAAGAAAGTATTCCAGGTGTTAGACAGGAAATTTTAACTGGTAAGATTAAACCAACAGATAAAGAAATTACTGCTATTACACAAGCTACTCCAGAAAAACGACCTGAACTTATAAAACAATTAAATCAACCAAAAACAAAAAATAATAAAACCGAAAAAGCTATAATTCGTGAAATTTCAGAAAAAATGGAAAACCCAGATATTGAAAATAAACCAGAAGATTTATTATGTGAACTTGAAGATGCTTTAGATACACTGATTTTCCGTTGGAATATGTGCATAGGCATTCACAAAGAAAATTTTGAAATATGCAAAGATAAAATTGATGAATTAGCAGATATAGGTATTGATTATCTAAAAAAAATAAAAGGAGGATATTAAGTTATGAAGTCTGAAAAAACTATTTGCAAGGAAATTTTAATCAACAGCAACAGACTGGAAGTACCTAGAAATACTTATCAGCGACCTCTAAATTTGGAGCGTGTTAAAAAGATAGCTGATGAATTTGATGAAAGAATTGCAAATCCACCAAAAGTTAGTTTCCGTAATGGTCGTTATTATGTTTTTGATGGTCAGCATACAATTGCAGCTCGTAAGTATTTAAATAATAATCAAGATTTACCTATACTTTGTAAAGTATACTATGGTTTAAGTAAAGAGGAAGAAGCTATGTTATTTGCTAAGCAAACTGGTACTTCTGCTGCACTAACTTCTGGTTATCGTATGAAAGCTCTTATTTATGGTAATGACCCAGCTGCAACAACATTTTTTAATGTAACTAAAAGTGCTGGATTTAAACTTGATTGTGTACAATCTAAGAGAAAAAATCGTATTGCTTGTATAAATACAGCATTTGCAGAATTTGAACGTGTTGGAGTTGATATTTACAAAGAGAGTTTAAAAATTATTTCAGAGGCTTGGACTGGTAAACCTGATACTATTCGTGTTGAAACTATTTTAGGTGTCATTCATTTTGTAGAACTTTATCATGGCGAATATGATAGAAAACGTTTGGTACAACAACTTCACAAAACAAATCCTTTAGATATTTATGATGAAAGCAGAATTTTAAATCCTAATCTAAAAGGATATAAAAAATATCTTTATCAGATATACCGCATTTATACAAATTCAAGTAAACAATATATGCTGCCTATAAAATTCTAACAGGGGGAGGAATACAATATGTTAAAAGAAAATTGGGTTTTTCACCGTGGTGATATTTATATGGCAAATCTAAATCCTTTTAAGGGTTCTGAGCAAGGAGGTACTAGACCAGTAGTAGTGCTTCAAAATGATATGGGTAATTTCTTTAGTCCAACAATTATTATAACACCTTTAACCACACAGACTGAAAAAAAGAAAACATTGCCTACACATTGTAATATTAGCTCAGCTCAAGGATTAAGTGCTCCATCAATTGCTTTATTGGAACAGATTAAAACTATTGATAAATCTCGCATTATAAGCTATCTTGGAAAAATCAGTAATGAACAAATGCAGCAAATTGAAAAAGCAATTCAAGTTAGCTTAGGTATTATAGAGGTTGCAACAGTATAAAAAATGAGAGGGCGTTTTTTTTACGCCCTCGCTAATATTTATAATATAAACAATTATTTATTCAATATGTTTCTTTATCCATAACAATAAGTCTTCATATTTTTTCTCACCCGCAGCAATAGCAATAAAAATATCTGAAAGCTCACCTTGTTTTAATCTTAAATTATATCCATTCCATTTTAATAAAAGTTGAACTGTCATTGCACCTATTCTTTTATTTCCATCTATAAATGCATGATTTGATGCAAGTCCAAAACCTATACGAGCTATTTTTTCTAATTCTGATGGATAAAGTGCTATTTTGTCAAATGATTGCATAGGTACTGATAACGCTGCTTCTAAACCATCTAAATCACGAACACCATCAAGTCCGCCAGTGGTTTCTATTACACGAGAATGAATTTTTATTATTTCATCTTTGGTTATCCAAATCATTCAGCCATTCTCCTATAATCTTCCTCAAATTCATTTAAAATAGAATCCACATCAGACAATATTTCATCTGACTTAGTTGGTTTTGTTTCTTTTACAATTACCTCAAATGGCATACCTTTAGCACGAACAAAAGCATTAGCAAAAATATTAAAAGCAGTAGAGGTTGACATGCCTAATTCTTTACAGATTTGAGTCATCTGAGCTTTAATCTCTGTATCAATTCTAAATGTCATATTTGAGTTCATAAAAAGCACCTCCTTATTTATAATTGAATTGTATTACATATTATGTGCAAATGTCAATTGTTTTATATTATAAAAAATACCTCACACAATTCACATTGTTAATGTGCGTGTGAGGTACATATTTTTATGAAAATTGAGTATTAAATTTAACTTTAATTTAATAAGTATCAAAATTTAAACTTCAATTATTTGAATAATATAAAAATATAAATATTAAAATTAACGGTCCCCAAAAGCAGGATTGAAGAAAATGCGAAACTCCATGATTATGGAATTGCATCATTCCGCATTTTGAAACGTCTGATAGCCACACAATACTGGCTTAATATTGAATTTTTCTGATTTTTATGCTATACTTTTCTAAAACAGAGAAAAACGGTATATTTGGATACGGTATATTTGGATATGGAGGTGAAATATGAAGAACTTTCAGAACTATACAGCAGAAAAATACAGAAATCCAGATTTTCAAGAAGTCAAACAAGGGATTTATAAAACCAAATCTCCATATGGCAATTTCCGAGAAGATCAAGAAGATATTTTCGTTACCTCTCTTTCTTTTGAGATGGAGCCAGAACAATATGGAGAGGAAGATGCTTCTCCCAGAAATATTACACAAATTCCGATCGAAGGACTTTTAGATGAATTTGATTTATTTGTCACCGATTTTTACGAAAAATTAAATGAAACCAGTGAAATAATCTGCTATCAGGAATTTGGATCATATAGTTTGGAGAATATTCAAAGATTACGAACAATTATAGGGAAACGATTTTATGCGGTTCCGTATATTGATAAAGATGATGGAGAGGAATACTACGATATGGTAATAGAATAGCCATATTCTCACTAATCAGAGCAATCTCAGGAAAAGTAGCTATCTCAAACCTGTTTCTGCGATTTGGCAGAATTGGTGGCAGTGCACTTTCGGTTTTTGACCAAAATGCTAGGAACGATAAAGGTGTGAGTGGTAAATGGCAATTTTTAAGTTACATAAAAGGAGAATATATGGGAACTGAAATTATTTTAAAGCAAAAAGTGATACCAGACTTTGATAAAAATGCAGTTGCAGTTAAGTATATAGAATATTATCCCTGTGGTGGTACTTATGATGATGCCAAAATCACGCCAGATTTGATTGAAAAAATACTGGCAGAAATTCCTAATGGAATTAGCATTTATCTATGTTTAGACCCTGATGGAGAGTGCGACTTTATGGAAGTACTTTCAGATGGAGAATGGTTATCTATTGGGTGTTTATTTGATAAAGATGGCGAATTCCATAACTATTATACTTATAATGCAACTTATGCAAACACTGCTGAAGAAATAGAAAAATTTAATTATTCTGATAGAAGCATTTGGACCACACTAGAAAGCGGTGGACAGTCCCCAATTCCAAAAATGGAGGCTATCACAGATATGGAAATTGGCATAAAGGCAGTGGAATATTTTATTTGGAAAGGAGAACTTTATCCAGGAATTGACTGGATGCATCAGTTTTAACAATTATCATTTAAAAGATAATTTAGCTGTAACAGATTTTTGACTATTTGTGCATAAGGTGAATAAGGATAATCCTGTTGAATTAGCAAACTAATCAAACACTTTTGCTGTAATGTATAAATATTTTATGTAATTATATGAAACTAAATGGTAAAATATTTTTGATTTAGAAAAGGAATGATGATGAATGTGTGATTTTCCTGTTGAGGAATTGCGAACACTACTAAAAAAAGCAAAAAAAACTGATAGTGAAAACAAACAATTTGGAGCAGATTGTCACAAGTATAAATGGAATCCGCCCGCCTCTTTGAAAGAGGTTGAAGCCTTTGAAAAGAAAATTGGTGTAGAGCTTCCAGAACAGTACCGACAATTTTTATTACAGGTGGCAGATGGCGGAGCAGGACCCCATTGTGGTCTGTTTTCGATTGAAGAAGTAGAGAGTTGGCTAGATTGGTCTGTAGAACCAGACAAAACACCTTATCTTACACCAGAGATTACAGAAGAAGGGGATTTTAGCCAACAAGATATAACACCGAATGATTGGAAACGTGGTTGTATTCCCATTTCTTCTCAAGGAGATATTTATTTTACATATCTAATGGTAACTGGTCCAAACCGTGGTAGAGTCGTCTATGTGGAGTATGAAATGAGTTGGGCATTCTTTCCTAGAGAAAAAGATTTTTTGTCATGGTATATGCGATGGCTACGGGAAGTTTGCAACAACTATAATACTTTGGGATTTGCCACGGACTTAGATGGAGATGAACTTTCCTTGCAGCAGCATTATTTGCAAGCTACCTCCAAAGAAGAAAAATATCTTGCATTAGAAAGTATGCTAAAAATTCGGAATTTGTCAGAAAATTCTGCAAAATTCATGAAAAAAGCAATAATAGAACAAATTAATATGCCAGATATACGCAATTTTTTAAAATTGTTATATGCTATAGATGTAGATTTTGTAGATGAATTATTACAAAAACGGTGGGAATTGGGCTTGTATGTTCCTGTTGTACAGGAACTGTATAGTTTGTTTCTGCATACAGATATAGATGAACAGCAGATGGCTGAAAAATGGTATACGCCTATTATGGAAGTTGCAGATACTTTCAGCGTAGAAGAGAAATGGCTTGTAATCACTGTATTGTTTCAAAGCAAACAATTATCATTAAAGCGGGTACTGCCATGGTTCCAAGACGCAATAACTAGCAGAGAAAAGATAGAGTTTGTAATCATGTTTTCCAGATTTCCAGATGCAAAAGAACATATAGAGTTTTGGAGTGCATTGCTGGATGAAAGAGAAGATTTAAAACTTCTTGCTATCACATTAAAGTATCTGATTCGTTTTCCATGCCAAGAATTCAAAGAACAAGTGCTCAAGATTCAAGAGGAGTTTGCCTTTGCTGTGGAGGAGATATTTTGCACAGATGTTCATGATGATGAACAGTTGGAAAAATCAGTACGCAGAAGGCAAGAAAATGAGGTCTATGAAGCTGCCTGTGCTATGTCGAAAGAATTCTTTTATGATGAAATAAACCCGATTGTTCCCAATGTACCCAGACCCTATAGGATTGAAATGTATAATTTGGATATGCAGGAATTTGATGTGGACAGACCATCCAAGAAGGGTGGTGTACCAATTCATGTTTTGGTTGCGTGGAGCATTTGTAGACAATTTGGTCGTTGTCCATCTAAAGCAAAAGATTGGAAAAAAACTTTTGAAAAGGTAAAGAAGCTGACCATTGAACTAAACGAAAAAACAGTAATAAATTGGGACAATGCACGACGAAAAGTTGTACTGTGTCCGCTTGATGAATATTTACCCCGAAAGCACTATTACTACAGTTTGCAGGATTGGTCAATTCTTGGTGAAATGGAAAATTTAAAGAATCTTTCTATCCGAGAGATTTGTATAGAGGATTTTTCCTTTTTACCTAGATGTACATCTGTGAAGCATTTGTCATTGATAAATACCAATTTTTCTGATTGCCGATTGTTGTTGCAAATGCCAAATTTAAAGAGCGTTGATTTAAGAATGTGCCCTCTAAAACACAAAGAGGTTTTGGAAACCGCTTTATTTACCTACCAGATTTAATGAAAATTTATTCCAAAGAACACCACTTTTTAAGATTTAAGTCACAACAAAGGAACTGGCAGCTAGGGAGTTCATACAGTCAAAGATACAAGTTGGAATATTAAGGGTTTTGATGTGGAACACTAAATTATTAAAAAATAGTTACCTATCAGAAGTTTATCAAAGGAAAAATGGGAGGTAATAGTAAGTAATGAATGCAATGGAAAAACAGCACATTCATGAGCTGTTTTTGAAAAAAATATCTTGAGCTTTATCAAACTCAATCAGCGACATTAAATGAAATGCTACTTATTAATTCTCAGCAGGAATTTAAAGATTTCTTAAAAAACGAGAATTTTTTGGAAGAAGATATTTTCTGGTTGTATTATATGGCAATGCAAGGTGAAAGTTTGCTAATTTACATATACATATCTTTTTTTATAAAAATCCATATATTTAATAAAAAACTCTAGTTTTAAACCTAAGTTTATTACTAGAGTTTTATTTATACTTATGTGCTATACATATAAATATTATGTATATATATTATGTATTTATTGCATGTATATATTATATTTATATGTTGTATATATGCTTTTCAATCTTCTTCTGAAACCCAATTTTCTAAAAATTGATTTATACATTCATTAACTGATATATCAAGTTTTTTGCATTTAGCCTTTGCAGCTTTATAAACTGATGGTTTTAAAAGTATATTTACTCTTTGTGAACGTGCCTCTTTTTTCTCCACTGGTTTTATAACCATATTTCCACTAACTGTATTTTCATCACTTATCATAGAACCGATTATACTTTTTCTCATATTTATTTTTCCTTTCTGATAGTGCCATCTATAAGCATTTTAGCAATTTGTTTTATGTTGACTGATATTTCATGGTCAGGTGCAGATTCGATAACAGATATTCCATCAAAGACACCTTTCTTAGCAATAGCAGCTTGTTTAATGGTTGCAATAACATGGTAGTTTTTATATAACATATCTTTTACTTCGTTATCTTGTTTTAAACGCATTTGATAAAGTGTTGCAACAACTCCATAAACATCTAAATTTTGATTTACAAGCTCTTTAATTTCTGCTATGGTTTCTTCTAATTGCTGAAGCCCACGGAAAGCAAGGTAATCTGTTTTACATGGAACTATAACACTATCTGCACAAGACAATGCATTTATTGTCATTAGTCCTAATTGTGGCGGACAGTCCATTATAATATAATCAAATTCATCTTTTATTTGTGAAACTGCCTTAGCCAAAATTCGCTCTCTGCTAGTTCGCCCATACATTTCATTTTCCATCTGTGCAAGGTCAATAATTGATGGGATTATATAAAGATAATTTTTAAGTCTTTCATCTGCACCAACCTCATATATACATTCATGTATATCTACGCTTGGTCGTTTTTCTAAAATGGATATTATATTCTTGCCATCATAATCAAGTGGATTTTTAAGCCCTGCACAAAAAGTTAAACTTGCTTGACTATCAAGGTCTAACATAAGAACTCTTTTTTTCTCAAGTGCAAGAGCTACAGACAGATTATGAGTTATTGTAGTTTTAGCTACTCCGCCTTTTTGGTTTGCAATAGCAATAATCTCTCCCATATAATTAAATCTCCTTTCAATTATACATAATTATCATGTTTATTATATATGTATATAATTTATATGTATAATCTATATGTATTATTTATATGTATACTTATAATAACACTGTACCTTTTGTATGTCAATATATTTGATATATATTCGCAAATTCCAATCAAAAATTTACAACTTATAACATACCTATTATATATACATACATATTATATGTATAACATATATGTATTATTTATATGTTATGCTTATGTTTTAATTATTATTTATACATAGTATTTTCGATAAATATTTATATATAAATGGTATTTAGGGCTTAATTATAGCATTTTATAAGCAAATATATATAATTGATAAAGGAGTATAATTATTATGTTTAATCAAAATGATATTACTAAATCTCTTTCTAATTTAATTGAAATTTATTCTAAGCGATCCTATAATATTAAACTTTGTATGTTATCAACTTCTAATATTTGTATGACAATCATGAAGCGTATTCAAACCGCATATGAATATGAAATTGATAATAATAATTTGAAGTATTATGGAAAAGATTTATTTAATCAGCGAGCTTGTAAACTGTTTGAAAAATTGATATCTAGCACAACCAATAAATATACAATAAATCAGTTTTGGGAATTGTGGCTATTAGAGGATATGACTTTTGCAGTTGTAGAAAATATAAATACAGTTAAAAGAAATTTATATTCATCTGATTATAGAGTGATAAAAACAATAGTTAAAAATACTGATGATATACCATTCAATCCAACAGAAATTATAGAAGAACTCAATGAAATGTGTTATGACATTTTTGAAGATAGAACAATAATTTATGCTATGTAAAAGAGCCGTTTTTGCGGCTCTTTAATTATACCAGTAGCTTCTAGTAAAAAAGCAAATTACTAATCTTTATCTCTATTCCAAATATAAGCAGTGTATCGACCACCACCTATTTTTATTATTTGACCGTTTTTCTGTAAATCAGATAATGTCCTTTGAATTGTTATATTACTTATATCTGGACATTTTTCTGCAATCTGAGATTTTGTTATCTTACCCAGATTTTGTTCTATAATTTTACTAATACGTTCAGGCTTAGATAAACCACTGCTTGTCAAAGTCTGTACTCTTTGAGAAAAATCACGATAAGCAGCAGCTATTATACCTAACATATATCTTACAAAAGGAGCATAATCATTTTGTTTTTCATGCCAGTTTTGTGAGCTTTTTTGTAATGCTTCATAGTATGTGTCTTTACTTTCTTCAATTAACTTTTCTATACTTATATATTTTCCTACAATATAACCTGCTCGATAAAGAAGTAATAGTGTTAATAATCTACTCATACGCCCATTGCCATCATTAAACGGGTGTATACATAAAAAATCAAGTATAAACATTGGAATTAAAAGAAGCTCATCTATTTGACCTTGTGAAATAGCCTCACTATAAGCATTGCATAGTCTTTCAACCGCATCTGATGTTTCCCATGCTGGCACTGGTTGAAACCTGATTTTTTTATTACCTTGTGAATCTTCTTCAGCAATAACATTATCAGATGTTTTATAATGTCCACCATAAGATATACCACTGAATTTATACAAGTCTCTATGAAGTTGTAAAATAATAGATGGTTTAGGTGGAATATAGTCATGTCCTTCATGTATAGTTGATAACACATCTCTATAACCTGCAATTTCTTGTTCATTTCTTGTACGAGGTGTTGT
Source organism: uncultured Butyricicoccus sp. (assembly GCA_944384745.1). Classification (GTDB taxonomy): domain Bacteria; phylum Bacillota; class Clostridia; order Oscillospirales; family Butyricicoccaceae; genus Butyricicoccus_B. The sequence continues at coordinate 3,424 of CALWUO010000050.1, read as the reverse complement.
TTTTTCTTGTACTAACTTTTTTAATCGCTCATCAGATGTATAAATACCTTCTATTTTATTTGATGACTCTGTGCTTTGTATTTTTGCAATTTCAACTAATTTTGTTAATGTATCAGCTTTAGCTTCTATAAATAATGTTTGTTCTCCCCTGTATTCATGTATTTTAGTAAGTAATGAAACAATATCTGGCACTAATAAATCTTTAAAACAACTATTATAATCATAATTTCTCATATATAAAAATTCCTACTTCTAAATTTAATTATATATTCTATTATATCATATTTTGTTTTAATTATATCATTTATTTAAAAATGATATATATTATTTTTATAGAGTTTTATCTGTTTTTAATATAAACAATAAATATATTTATTATTTATACATATAATCTGTATGTATAACATATATGTATTATTTATGTTTATTTTATATTAAATCCAAATAATTATTTACATATAGATTATATTTTTATCTTAATTGTAGCATTTTTGCAACCAATTTATAAAAGTGAGGTGATAAGTCTTGCAAGAAGAAGTAGAAAACAGAACAATAAATCTAGTAATAAGTACAAGTAAATTAACATCAAGAAATATGTTAAAGTTAATGCAAAAAGCAATTAAATATCTGAAAAATGAAAAAATAAAACCTGAAGTACAACACGGTAAGCAAAGTGTAAAAAAGCTTATTGGTCAAAATCAAAGAGTTTCAAGTATTGAAATTGCAAATACACAAATAAAAGATTTTGAGCGTATTGCAAGAAAATATGGTGTAGATTTTGCAATTAAAAAAGACCGTTCGGAAATGCCACCTAAATATTTTGTATTTTTCAAAGCAAAAGATGCTGATGCATTAACTGCTGCATTTAAAGAGTTTTCTGCTAAATCTATGCAGAAAACCAAACGACCTAGTATATTAAAGGAACTGTACAGATTAAAAGAAAAAGTTGCAAGTATTCCTAAGAAAACACGTAACAAAAATCAGGAGCGTGATTTATGACAAATGATAAAATAAAAAAGTTGCTGATTTTAAATTTACCATATATTCTTGTTGGTTTATTTGCAACTAACTTGGGTGAAGCATGGAGAATAGCTGAGGATATTTCTATCCTTGGCTTTTTTAATTCTTTACCAATAGCATTTAATAATATAATGCCTAGTTTATATCCTATTGATTTATTTATAGGAACTGGTTGTGGAATGTGTTTAAAATTAGCAGTATATCTAAAATCAAAAAACGCAAAAAAATATAGACATGGTGTAGAATATGGATCAGCGAGATGGGGAAATAAAAAAGATATAGAACCGTTTATAGCTCCACAGTTTAAAGACAACATTATATTGACAAAAACAGAACAACTTATGATGAGCAATCGACCTAAAAATCCATCGTATGCACGTAATAAAAATGTGTTAATTATAGGCGGTTCTGGTTCAGGTAAAACACGATTTTGGCTCAAGCCCAATCTGCTCCAGATGCACAGTTCATATGTTGTTACTGACCCAAAAGGCGATATAGTTGTAGATTGTGGAAATGCACTTTTAAAACATGGATATAATATAAAAATTTTTAACACTATCAATTTTAAAAAATCAATGAAATATAATCCATTTGCTTATATTCATTCTGAAAAAGATATTTTAAAGCTAGTTACAACCTTAATTGCAAATACAAAAGGTGATGGAAAAGCTGGAGATGAGTTTTGGACTAAAGCAGAAACAATGCTTTATTGTGCTTTAATAGGCTATATCCATTATGAAGCACCAATAGAAGAACAGAATTTTTCAACACTCATAGAATTTATAAATGCTATGGAAGTGCGTGAGGAAGATGAAAGTTTTCAAAATCCAGTAGATTTAATATTTGAAGCACTAGAAAAAAAGAACCCTAATCATTTTGCAGTACGTCAATATGCTAAATTTAAACTTGCAGCTGGTAAAACTTTAAAAAGTATATTGGTTAGCTGTGGAGCAAGGCTTGCACCATTTGACATTCAAGAAGTCCGAGATATAACAGCTTATGACGAATTGCAATTAGACACATTAGGCGATAGAAAAACAGCGTTATTTCTTATTATGTCAGATACAGACAGCACATTTAATTTTTTAATATCTATGATTTACACTCAGCTTTTTAATTTACTTTGTGAAAAAGCTGATGATGTTTATGGTGGTAGACTTCCTGTGCATGTAAGGTGCTTAATTGATGAAGCTGCAAATATAGGTCAAATTCCTAATCTTGAAAAACTTGTTGCTACAATTAGAAGTAGAGAAATATCAGCTTGTTTAGTTTTACAGGCACAAAGTCAGTTAAAAGCGATTTATAAAGATAATGCAGATACTATTATAGGTAATATGGATTGTCGTATATTCTTAGGAGGTTCAGAGCTTACAACATTAAAAGAATTAAATCAGGCATTGGGAAAAGAAACAATTGATATATTTAACACATCAGATACAATGGGCAATAGTCCATCATATGGTCGAAATTTTCAAAAGGCAGGAAAAGAATTATTTACAGTAGATGAATTAGCTGTTATGGACGGAAATAAGTGTATTTTACAATTACGAGGGGTTAGACCATTTTTTTCAGATAAATATAATTTAACACAACACCCGAATTATAAATATACTGCCGATTATGCTGTGAAAAACACATTTGATATCGAGAAATTTTTAAATCAAAAGTTAAAATTAAAATCAAATGATTTGTATTATTTAATTGATGATATTTAACTTTGATAAAATGCCTTATAACTTGAGTTTCAAAGCGTGGCATATAAGCCATTCTTTGAAACTTAATAATTACATAAATACCTTACAAACAGTATATAATCAACATTTAATTCTAACATATAAAATGTTAAAAATTAAACATATTTTGCAATAATTTAGATATTTTAATTCGCTTTATATCTCAATTTTTAATATAAAAATATTGAAAATTGTCTTACAATACAGTATACTGTAATTATAAAGAATTACTTTATGAAAGGAGGTAAAACTTTGAAACGTGATGCATTAGTCACTGTAAGACTTCCATCAAGATATAAAGCTAAACTTGAACAATGGGCAGAACGTGATGATTGTTCAATCTCAGATATTATAAATAATCTAATTTGTAACAAAATACGTAGAGAAAAAAACCATGAAAAAAAACTTAAAAATCAGAAAGATGGTGAGTAAATGAAAGATTCCAATGAGCTATTAGAAAGTATTAAAGACATAATAGAAATCAAAGGACAATTCATAGATGGTTTTATTTCAATAGATATAAAAAAAGAAATTCATGATGAAAATGGTAATGTTATTCCAGCAAGATTACACTTTATGAACAATAAAACTATAAGAGTCTGAAAAATAAACTGTGTAAATGGAATTAACCCAATGAAATAAACTACACTAAATACAGTAAGAAAATATCA
>CALWUO010000049.1 GCA_944384745.1 uncultured Butyricicoccus sp. | reverse complement strand
ATAGGCTTAAAAATCGGACAACTTCCAGATGGTGTTAGTAGAACATCTATTCAAGATGATTTTTATAGAAATCTCAAAGATTTAAAACTTGAAAAATATCGTTCTCCAGAGTCCCAAAGGCTTGATTTAGATTTAAGAGAAAATTTAAAAGTTAAGTCTGAAAAATCAGCTTTTCTGGATTTAAATCGTTCTTTCTTTTTAAATCAGTTAAGAGTTCTTGGAGTGAAATTTGCAAGCCCAACACAATATAAAAGTGATGCTGTTTGGGGTGAATCTTGGTTTTTATGTTGGACACCAGAAACAGAAATTGAAATTGTAGAGTCAGCTTTACTTGGCGAAACAGTTAAACTTGCTGCTTTATTTAAAATAAAAGAAAGTGCTGATAATAGCACAAATATTGCAGAAGCTGCTAAAGTTTTTGAAGATGCGTTTTTATGCGGTATACCAAAAGCATCAGAGTATGCACTTTCTGCACTTCAAAAGTTATCTATTGACACTGCGGCTATTGAAGAAATATCCAAAACAGCTCAAAGACTTTCAAATATTATAAGATATGGGGATTTAAGAAAATTCTCATCAAATGCAATTAAGCCTTTATTATCACAACTGTTTTTAAGAGCTTGTCTTGTTTTGGAAAATTCATGCATTTGTGATGATACAGCGGCAAAAGGTGTTATAGAAAGTATAGAGCGTATAAACCGTGTACAAATAGACAATGATTTTCTTGATGAACAGCAATGGATAAAACTACTTGAAACTATTTCAAATCGTGATGATATAAACACAAAATGTTCTGGTTTTGCTATGGCAACACTTATAGAAAGAGGTTTAGTTGATGAAAATTTACTTTCTATGGAAGTTTCACGCAGACTTTCAAAAGGTGTTCCAGCTGATTTAGGTGCAGGCTGGTTTGAAGGATTGGCACAAAAAAATAGATATTCACTGATTATGCGATTATCTTTATGGCGTGAACTTGATAATTATTTAAAATCTTTAGATGATGAAGAATTTAAAAGGGCATTAGTATTTTTAAGACGTGCATTCACAGATTTTTCAGCAAATGAAAAAAGTGATATTGCAGAAAATCTAGGTCAAATTTGGGGAATTCAGCCTGAACAGGTAGCTAATATACTTATGAGTGAAACAGATGATTTGCTTGATGGGCTTGATGATTTTGATTTTAGCGATATTTAAAAGAAAGGGGGTTTTTTATTATGGAAAAAAACAAACAAATGGAAAGATGGCGTCTAATTCTTGGTGCTGAAACCGAAAAAAATTTTTCTAATATGAGTATGTCAGCTTTATCTAAAGAACAAATTTTGATGGATAATGCACTTGCTGAAATTTATGGAGCAAATAAAGAATCTAATCTTAATTCTAATAGAGGAGCAGGAAAAGGAGCTTCATCTCCACATATAAGCAAATGGCTTGGTGATTTACGCAGTCTTTTTGATAGTGAAATGATTGCTATTATCCAAAATGATGCTATTGAAAGAAAAGGTTTAAAACAATTATTATTAGAACCTGAACTTTTAGATAATTTAGAACCTAATCTTAATATGGCATCTACTTTGTTAATGCTTAAAGACCAAATACCCAAAAAATCAAAAGAGTCTGCAAGAAAATTTATTAAAAGAATAGTTGATGAAATAAATAAAAATATGCAAAACCAAATACAAAGGGCTGTTACAGCGGCACTTAATAAAAAAGAGCATAGCCCTTTGCCGTCAGCATCTGCAATAGATTTTAAATATACTATTTCAAGAAATCTAAAAAATTATAATAAAGAATTAAATACAATAATCCCTGAAAGAGTGTATTTTTTTGATAGAGCTACAAAAACAAACCGTTGGAATGTAATTTTAGATATAGACCAAAGTGGTTCAATGGGTGAATCAATTATATATTCTTCTATTATGGCTTGTATTCTTGCTTCTCTTTCCGCAGTTAAGACAAATGTAGTTGCGTTTGATACTCAAATTATGGATTTAACAGAACTTTGTAAAGACCCTGTTGACTTACTTTTTGGTTTCCAAATGGGCGGTGGTACTGATATAGCAAAGTCAATATCCTATTGTCGACAATATGTAGAATCACCATCAAAAACATTATTCTTTCTTATTTCCGACCTTATGGAGGGCGGAAACCGTTCTGCACTTTTAAATCATTTAAAAGAAATGAAAGAAAGTGGAGTTACTGTTATTGTACTTTTAGCAGTTTCAGATTGTGGTAAAAAGCCTTATTATGATGAAACAACTGCTAAAAAAATATCATCAATGAAAATTCCATGTTTTGCTTGTTCTCCAGAAAAATTGCCAGAGCTTTTGCAATGTGCATTAAAAAAACAGGATTTAACTCAGTTTAAATAACCGAAAATTAGATACTTTATAAAATCTGTGATTAAGTAAATATAAGTTGTGGGGTATGATATATGAAATTTAAATACAATTTAACAGCCATTGAAATATTAAAAATATTAGGATATACAAAAACCACACAAAATACTATAATTCTAAACAATATCAAAATTCCATCAATGTTACAAGAATTTTTGAATTTAGTGGGAAAATCTTCTCTATTTTCTACATCAGATATATGGGTAAAAAACACACCACTTATCCGTTTTTTATATGATGATATTGAAGAAATGATTGAAGGAGAAAAAGAATATTTGGAAGATGATGAAGAAAATGAATGTTTTAAATTTTATAAACTTCCAAAAGATTGCTGGAATAGTATAGTTCCTAATTATTTATTGATTGGAAGTGACTTTGCTGGGGGTATAGTACAGTATGGTATTTGTGTCACAGATTTAGATAAAAGCGACCCACCTGTATATATGAATCATGAATGTGATTCAATTTCAGAATGGAAACTTTGGACAGATAATTTATCTAGCTTTTTAATGCAAGTTTTTTGTGATGTTTTATTATGTGAAAATTATGATACAGCGATTGATGTATTAGAAGAAGATGGTTGGACTTCAGAAGAACTTTTTGAGAATGATTTATTAAATTACCAAATTAATATTGATTGCATACCAAAATATAAATCACTTTATGCTCAAGATGCTATATGTGGTTGTGTTTATAACGAAGAAGAAAATTTGTTATTTGTAATTAAAATTGATAGTGAAAAAAATATTAGCGGTATAGTTTATCACAAACAATGAGGTTTTAATATAAGGACAAAAAAGAAAATACAATATGCAATAAGGGTAACTAAACTTCATTTTATACATAGTGATGTTATAATTTATCAAAAAAATGAAATATAAAAAATTAAGATATATTTATTAGGGGGTTACAAAATGTTAATTTTTATTGTTTTAGGCATTATTGCCTTAATTATTATCTGTTATATTTCGATTTATAATAAACTTCGTCGCCTGTCTGTTAAAGTTGAAGAAGGCAGTTCAGGGATAGATGTTGCTTTGGAAAAACGTTATGATATGTTATCTGAAGAAATTGAAGCAGTAAAAAAGTTTTTAAAACATGAATATGATACATATGTATCTGTAACTTCTATACGAAAAGGAAAAGACCTTGAAGAGGAAACATTTAAAGAAAAAAGTGCTTTATCTAGGGAAGCATTAAAGAACATAGATGAAGCTATTGAAATTCAACAACAGCAAATGCAACAAATAAAAAAACAAATACAAAAAACAAGACAATATCAATCTAAACGTAAAGAATATCAAAATAGTGTTGAACAATATAAGATGAGTATAAATAATAAAATAGGAATGCTTTCATCTATACAACAAAGCCTTGGTGGTGTAGGCTCAGCAATAGATGCCTTATCTGAACAATATCCTGTGTTATATTCTCATGTTTCTATGGAATATTTTCAAAGAATGATTTATGACGCTGAAGAACATTTACAAGCAGCTAGAAGACTTTATAATTCAAATGTGTCTTTATATAATCAAAAAATAGTTATGTTTCCTTATATTATAGTTGCTAAAATACATGGAATGAATAAAGCTGATTTTTACAAGACCGATGAAAAAAAGAAAGAATATACTGTAAATTTTGATTGAAAGAGAGATTGATATATGCAAGATTTTATAAATGAGGAAGAACTAGAAAATCTGCGTTTAAAAGCAAAAAGACGCACATATATTTCTTATGCTTTATCAATAATATCATTTCCATTTTATATTTATCTTTTTTATATATCTCAATATGAAAAACAAAATATATTTTGGCTTTTTATTATACAACTTATTTTTGTAGCGTTTATATCATCAGTTGGTACATTAGGTTTATTATGGTATGTTATTGTGAAACGCTCTTATAATAAATTTAACAAAAATTTTAAATCAAAATATGTTTTGCAAATAATAAATAATATTTCTGGTTTTGATAACCTGCAATATAATTTAAAAAACGGTTTTGATTGGGACGAAATTAGAAATTCTGCTGTTATAGCTTGTGGTGATAAGAAATATTTTGAAAGTGAAGATTTATTATTAGGTACATATGAAGGTGTTAACTTTAAAATAAGTGATGTAACAACAAAAAAATTAGTTCGTAGAAATAATAAAACAAGGATAGAAGAAATTTTTCAAGGTCAAGTTTTATGTTTTTACAAATTTGATGATATGAAACTAAGTAATGGTTATTTACAGATTTTTCAGAATGAATTTTTATCTAATATAAGCGGTTGGAAAGCTGAACATAAAATATATACTGAAAATCAGTTATTTAATAATCGTTTTAAAGTTTATGCAGATGATGAACATAATGCTTATTATATTCTAACACCTAAGGTAATGGAAAAAATAATAGAATTTTCAGATATCATTGGTGAACAAATATCTTTATCATTTAATAATAATAAACTTTTTATAGCTATTAAAAGAGAAAGTATGTTTGATGCATTTGTTGATAAACCAGTATCTGAACAAACAAAAGATATTATCCAAGATGCTAAAAGTATACAAAAAGCAAAGGAAATCCTTATAGATTGAGGAGAAATAGAATATGAAATATGTTTTAGAAGCATTATCACCTTTAATTATTTCTATTGTCTCAGCATTGGCTTTTGTTTTTATATTAAGAGCAATTGTTATACATATACAAAGACCTAGAGAACAAAGAAAAGATACATATACACCTATGTCACCTACACTACAATGGATGAATACAGCAGGTTCAATTTTATTGGCTGTGAATAATGGTGATTTTCGTTATATGGCAGGTATTTATTTTCCTGGAAACGAAAATAAACAAGATAGAGCTTCAAAAATTAAGGAAATGCTTTGGGAATATTGGGAAATACAAGGGCATGAAAGTGCTATTGAAACAATGAAACGTCTTGTAAATAGTGGAATGAGAGCCTGGTATGGTGAAGAAATGAGAAAATTAGAAACAATATATTCCACATATTCTGAACAACAATTAATAGATATTGCAAAACAAACAAATCCAAAAGCAGATGAAGATAGTTTTCTTCCAAAAATGCTTATGGCTTATAGAAAATATGGAGAAAATGCAATTATAGGTTGGGATATGGGACGTGCTGCATATATTATACAGTGTTGTTATTTTGTTGGATATGTTTCTATGGAAGAAGTTCTTGATATTGGAGTTGAAGCAGGTAAAAAAGCTCAAGCAATTTTTGACAACTGGGAACAAATGATGGAAAGTTATCTTTTAGGAGGTCAATTCTGGATGAAAGAAGATGCAAATGACCCAAATTCCATGACATCAAAACGCTGGAAAATATATGAACAGCTTTGGAAAGGTAAAAAACCATATAAAAAGATTCCATATGTAACAATAGCTTTTAATACACCTCTTTCAAAAGAAATCATTACTAATAAATATGGTATTATGCCAGAATATCAAAAGTATTATAAATACAGATAAAATTAGAGGTAAATTTTATGGCGATGATAGAGCAAAATATAAGTGGTGTAAAATTAGAAAAAATGCGTCAAAAGGTAAATCATAAAACAAAAGTTATGTTTAATTTACCTAAAATTGTTTTTCTCATTTTTATTTTAATTGCATTTATTAAAAACAGATATTTTTTTATACTGATTTTTACTGGTTATGAAATGGGACGAGATTCCATAATAGGCGGCATATTTATGATTATTGGAGATATAATGATAGCATTTTGTATGGCAGCATGTGCATTTGCATTTTATATGCTTATTGCTTGGAATAAAGAATATAAAATGTTTAATTATAACTATAAAAATAAATATGCTATTGATAAAATAAAAGAAGTAGCTGGTTTTTCTAATTTAAAATATTCAGCAACTCAAGGTTTTAAATTTGATGAAATACAAAATATAAATTTATTTGCAAGTGGAGCAAAAAGTTTTTTTAAATCCAAAGATTACTTTGAAGGAACATATGACAATATTCGCTTTTATGCTAGTAGTGTTGAAACTTATGAGCCTAATAATTCTTCATTAGCTTTATTTAGTGGACAAGTAATTGCATTCTCTAAGTTTGATGAATTTAAAATAAGTGAAACATCTATACAGATTTTTCCTAAAAAACAAAATAATAAAATGAAAGGTTTAACATTTCCTATAAATATTCAAACTGAAAACGAAATGTTTAATAATATGTTTTCTGTTTTTGCTCAAGATGAACATAATGCTTTTTATATTTTAACACCTAAAGTTATAGAAAATATTATTGAATTTGCTAATATAATAAATAATAATATCTATATTGTATTTGTTGATAAGTATATGTATGTTGGTTGTGAACAAATTCGTAATCCTTTTGATGCTGTTGTAGATATTCCAGTTGAAGAACAAAGTGTAAATATTACAAAAGCAACAGAAATTATTCAAAAAGCAAGAGATATACTGATTAATATAAAAAGATAGGAGTTTTACTATGTCAAAATATGAAATTTTCTCTGATTACATCGCATTAAATAAAAAAGATGCCTCTGACTTTGTAGCAAACATTAGTAAATTAGTAGATGAGGCTTTTAAAAATAGTGATAATAAAACTCGTCTTTTAGGTAATCTTCTTATACTAGAACAATATTTTAACACATTAAAAGATGGTTTAAATGAAAATGATGAAAAACCATCATCCATTACATATAAATCCATTGATATCCTTTGGGATTATTTATATGGAAAAATTAAAATTTCGGATTTTGAGGACTTTGCAAATAATCTTTATGCTTGTGTGCTTGAATATATGGTTGGCGAAGAGTTAACAGATGAACAATCTGAATTTTATAAAAATAATTTTCCTAATGATAATATTAGCTCAATGGAATGGCAAATTATAAGTTGGATATCATATCTACTTTTAGAATTAACAGCAATTAATGGCGGAAAAATAAATTTTGATGAATTTAAAGAATGTGATTTTATTGATTTCGCTTCACTTGATGAAATACTTAATATTTTAAGTGATGTTTGCATTGATTTTGCAGAAGTTGAATGTAAATCCAATATGGCAAAAGATGTTATTAAAGCATTTGAAGATGTTTGTATAACTCCACTTTTTCAATCTATAATATATAAAATTCAAAAAAGTTTAAAAGATGCACTTAATGCAAAACCAGAAGATTATGAAAATTTAAGAAACCAACAAACTTCTATACTTCCACAGGAATTTGCAGCCGATTTTCTGGAGTTTTAAACATTTTCAATATTAAAATTATATATTATAAATGGTAAAAGGAGTATCTTATGAAAGTAATTGCAATGTATCCAGAGGAATTATATATTTAATATTCTAGGCTTGGATATGATGAAACGGGTATATTTCATAAAAGACTTACTATAAAACCAGATAAAGAGCAGTTAGAAGGCGAGGGTGTTGTAACCCTTACCACCAGTTTACCGGCAATTGTAACATGCGATAGAAAATACATAGAGGTAACTCAAAAAGATGCCTACACTTGGGAGGCTGTACTTACAACTGGTTTTTTTGATTTTACAGCAACAACAGAAGATGAAAGTGTTACATGTAGAGTTTATGTCGATGATTTAGAAGATAGTGATACATAATTTATTTTCTATCTATTAAGTTTAAATTAGATGAGCGTTACTATTATTTAATATATAAAAGAGGTGAAATTGTAAATGGCTTTAATTGGTATTGATTTAGGTACAACTAATAGTTTAGTTTGTACATATAAAAATGGTGAAATTATTCATATACCAAATCATTTAAATGAATATATGACACCTAGTGCTGTTTATTATGATAATAATAAAGTTATTGTAGGTAAATATGCAAAGCAATATAAAATGTTTTATCCAGATAATACTGCTACATCTTTTAAACTTCTGATGGGAAGTGATGAAGAAATTTTACTTGGTAATAAAACATTTACCCCAGAACAATTATCTGCTTTTGTTATACAAACATTAGTTAATGATGCTCAAAATTACTTAAATGAAAAGATTGATGAGGCTATAATAAGTGTTCCTGCGTATTTTGATGATAATAAACGCTGTGCGACAAAACGTGCAGCAGAGCTTGCAGGAATTAAGGTAGAAAGGCTTATAAATGAACCCTCTGCCGCAGCATTATATTATCAGATTTATAATCATAAAAAAGATGGCTGTATTATGATAATTGATATGGGTGGTGGTACATTAGATGTTAGTATTGTTGATTGTTTTGAAAATATAATTGAGATAATTGGTATTTCAGGTGATAATAATTTAGGTGGCAATGATTTTAGCGATATTATTGTTAAAGAATTTTGTAAATATCATCAAATTTCTGAATGTACAAATGAAGAGAAATCTATTTTATTTAATCAAGCCGAAGAGCTAAAAAAGCTTATTGCAAAACAAGAAACGGTTAATATTGAGCTGAAAAGAGAAAATAATATTTTAAACCAAGTTTTTTCACACTCTGACCTTTTTGAAATTTGTAAACCTATATTAGAACGTGTAGAACTTGTTATTAGAAATGCAATTAAAAATTGTATACGAAAAATTAAAGTACAAGATGTAGTTCTTGTTGGTGGTTCAGCTAAATTTGTAATATTACAAGAATTTTTAACACAATTATTTTTAAAAACTCCTACTATCCCAGAAAATCCAGACTTTTTAGTTTTAAACGGTTTAAGCGTTTACTTGGGTATTAAATCAAGAGCTAAACAGTTACAAGATATTGTTATGACCGATGTATGCCCTTTTTCCTTAGGTATTGCTAGTTATACAAGATATAATTTAAAAATTCCACATATGGAAACAATTATTCCTAGAAATAGTATGTTACCATGTGTACATACAAGAAAATTTTATACTTCAGTTGATGGTCAACAGATTTTAAATTTTGAGATTTTCGAAGGTGAAGAATACTATACAGCAAAAAATAAAAAACTCGGACAAGTGGAAATAAGTGTTCCACCAGATAAAGCTGGATATCAATGGGGATTGGTGACTTTTTCATATGATATAAATGGTATATTATCCGTTTCAGCCGAAAGCAGTAGTGGAGATTGTAATAATAAAATTATATTAAATCCAAATATTCATTTATCTGAAAAAGATTTAGAACTAGCAAAAGAAAATCAAAAAAAATTGCTTTATCAACCTAATATTGATTTAGAAACTTATAGTTTATTAAATGAGTTAGTTTCTCTATATCCACAGGCTGGAATAGATGAAAAAGAACGTATTTTATATTTAATTTCATACTATGAATCTACATTTGAACCAGATAGCCTTATTATTCAGAAAAAACAACAATTATTTATTGAAAATGAAATTGAACAAATAAAAAATATTATTTATAACAAACCTGACTATTTAGATTTTTGGCAAGATGAGGAGGAATAACAAATGCAATCATGTTGGCAAATATTAGGCATAAATCCCACAAATGAAATCAATCAGATAAAAAAAGCATATGCTGAAAAATCTAAACTATATCACCCAGAAGAAAAACCACAAGAATTTTTAAAATTACGTAAAGCATATGAGCAAGCACTAAAGCAAGCAGAAGACATACACAGTGATATAGAAGATGAAATCTTTTGTAATGAACAAATAGCAAATAATACAAATATTAAACCAGAAATAGACGATTGGCACTTAACAAATAAAACATTTGAAACTACACCTGAAATTACAAACGCAATAGAAAGTTTTTTAGAAATTTACACCACACAAAAGCGAAAAGATACAAAAATTTGGTATAAATACTTTACATCAGATGTATTTTTACAAGTTTGGAGAGAAAAAGCATTTACAGCAAAACTACTTGAGCAAATAAAGAATACCAATCCAAATAAAGAATTTTTAAATTCTTTAAATGCGGTTTATGGTATTGTTTTGCCAAATGGTGATATTTCTGCTTATTATCAATTTAAAAATGAAATAGAATTTGATGGTTTATCAGATATTAAAGAAATTTTTAATATAAGTAAAATGCCAAAAGTTCCAGTGGGTAATGAGCTTGCAATGCAAATTAGTTTTTGTGAATATCGTCATTTAAACAAATTAGCAAGTGAAAATATATGGAATAATATAACAAAAGATGAGGCTGAATATATTTTTGGTCGTTATGTAAATACTTATATTAAAGACCGTTGTGAACAAAGAAAATATAATGAAACTGAACGTTATATCACTTCTATAAATCTTATAACACGTTTTATCAAAAATACAAATTTACCTGATGACTTATATCCTTTTATATGGAAAATATTTCAGCTTGATAGTGCACAGTTTGGCAGAAGTAAAATTTTATATGGTGAAATCAAAGAAATTCTTCAAGATAGAATGAAAGATATGCAAAAACCAGAAAACTTTCTTGATGTTACAAAATTACATGAACAATATCAGCGAATGGTTTCAAAAAATATTGTAGACAGACAATTTATTTTGGATTTCTTTGCAAATGAAAAAGTTCAAAGAGCATTAAAACAAAGGCATTTTATAAAAAATCATATTACATATTGGATTGCTTTACCTAATAATATACTTTTTTTAGAGCAGTTAGAGGACTTTTATAAAAAACATATAGAATGCTTTAATGCTGAAAATATTATAAAACAGATTGAAAATCGTAAACAAGAGATTATAACAGATGCTGAATTTTATGAAGATGAAAACAATACAAATTTTTCAAAACCAGATGTATCAAATCGACCATTTTTAAGATATTGGCTTAATATTGCATTTAATAGAGGTTATTCTATAAATATGGATAATTATTTACCGTTTTCTGAAAATTGGGCTAAATCTTATATTGAACATTACAATAATATAACAATTCATCTTGATGATAAAGAAATAAATATAAAACTGCACAGACGATACGCAGAATATTCTCTAAATGGAATAGAGCGTTATGACCAGTTTTTATTATGGGAAGATATTAAAAGTTTGCAAGATGCAACAGAGTTTTTCTTATTACTTCCAGTTGTAACACCATTTATTGAAACTAATGAAGATTATGACGAATGTTTACAACAGATAATGTCAAGATTACCTAGTTTGGATATATATGTAGCTCAAAGTATAGCTGATAAATATGGTGATTTCAACGAAGATGAAGTATATGATGACATTGAAATATATGCTGAAAATGATATAGATTTATATAGTTGTAGCTGGTCATTATTAGACCAAAATTTATTATTTTATAAGCATACTCTCAAAGATAAAATACTTATGCCGTCAGGTGTTTATCAAGATATACCAGATGAAAAAACAGCTATTTCTATTGCAAAAGAACTGTTATCTAGCCAAATAGAGAAAAAAGGAGCAGATATATCCTTATTAAATCGTTTACCAGACATTATTTATGCACAACCAAAGCTATCTCCACCAGAAGAAAATTTAAACTCAAGTTATGAAGATGTTGAAAAATACTTAAATCTTTTTGCTGAAGATAAACTTTCAAGACTTGAGTTTTCTTGGCTGTCTGAAACATTAGTTTTATTAAAATCAAATAATAATTATGCTTGTATACATTTTAATGATAAAGATATAGTTCATAGTGTTTTGCTTTCAATCCCTAAATTATATGTCACTGTTGATACAAAAGATATAATATATGTGCCATTTTCATATTCAAAACTTGCAAATTTTGAAGTTTTTCAACAACCTAATATACTTGTAAATAGATTATGTAAAATACTTTATCAGTTTGGACATAGTTGCTCGCCAGAAAGTTTTATAAATGGGGAGTATTTTTGGTCTTATAATGTGCATTTACATGATAAATCACAAGGATATTTTATGGATAAACTTAAATTAGGCGAGTTTAAACCAGAAAGAATTATGAATAATGAAACTGTTATAAATCGTCGTTTTACTATTCCTGTGCTTCCTAATAATATGGTGTCAATTGATATAAATGATATAAAAAATGATATTTCTATATCAAGAGCTAATCAAGAGCAACTTCAAACAGCTTTATATAATTTATTAAATAATAATTTAAAATATATAAAACTTTCATGGGATAATAAAACACATTTATTTTTGTTGCAAGAAAACGGTAAATATGCACTTTTCTATCTTATTGATGATAAAAAAAGAGCTGATTGTTTAGTATATGATTTTTGGGCATATCTTGATGCAGAAGGTAAAAGTCCAATGGAAGCAATATGTAATATAAGAACAATATATTATAATATTCATTATGATTTAATGCGTTTTAGATATTATTTGGATTTACTTTTAGTTAATATTGAAAATCCATATATTGTTATTGATAGATTTGCAGAGTTTTCAGATGCAACCATAACAAATAAAAAGCAAAAAAGTTATAATGATGTTTATAATGAATTGATTAACATATGATTTCTTAATTATTTATAATTGCACTACAAAAAATCTACTTTTTAGGTGCAATATTTATAACAACTAACTTTAATAATAAAATTGTAACTCTAAAAAACATATAGTATAATACTGTTATATTAAAATTTAAAGGTGTAAAATTTATGATTTTAGAAAATAAATTAGGTATTCAAGACTCTGCTGAACTTGCACGTGAAGAAGAACGAATTAGTAAAAAAAAAGCAGTTGAACTTTTTGAAAAGGGTATACTTGATAAACTTGAATGTGGCAAATTTTCATCACTAAAAATAATACATAAATATCTTTTTGATGACATTTATTATTTTGCTGGTGAAATACGAAATGTAAATCTTGCAAAGGGAAACTTTCGTTTTGCACCTTTAATGTATTTAGAAACTGCACTAGAAAATATTGATAAAATGCCACAGTCTAATTTTAATGAAATAATTGAAAAATATGTTGAAATGAATATTGCTCACCCATTTAGAGAGGGCAACGGTAGAAACTCTCGTATTTGGCTTGACTGCATATTAAAAAACAAATTAGTAAAGTTATAGATTGGAGTAAAGTAGATAAAGAAGACTATCTTCTCGCTATGGAACGCAGTCCAATTCGAGATATTGAGATAAAATATATTTTAAAAAATGCATTAATTGATGATATTTACAGCCGAGAAATCTATATGAAAGGCATTGACCATAGTTATTATTACGAAGGATATAATATATTTAATGCTGATATGCACCCCAAAAGTTAGACACTTTTGGAGGTGCATATTTTTATGGAAAAAATAAAAAGGAAAAATAAAAG
>CALWUO010000048.1 GCA_944384745.1 uncultured Butyricicoccus sp. | reverse complement strand
AACGTTATCTGCGACCGGTCACCCTCTCGAATACGCATAGTTCTGCGGATTTCTTTTGGTATAACTACACGACCTAAATCGTCAATTCTACGAACAATACCTGTCGCTTTCATATTTTCCCTCCATATAAAGAATATACGTTTATTATGCTCATGTAATTGGAAAATATGCAAAATATTAAATGATATGTATGCTTAACTTACAACTTATATTTACAATAAATAGTCATTCTGTTAAAATTGAATTATAAATATTTTATTTTACTAATGAGGTGAAGAAAAAAATGCGTTTTTACACTATTGAAAAAGACAGTAAACAGCTTGTTTGTGTAGGTTTTGGGCAAGATGAAATATATCCAGTTAGTGATTTTGGGGTTAATTTTCGAGATATGAACGGGCTTATTGACACATTAACACTTAATGAATGTAAAGAGCTTTTCTGCAAAGAAAAAGGCAAAAATCCGATTTTATTAAACAGTGTTAAAGTGCTTGCTCCTATACCATATCCAAAACAAGATATACTTTGTATTGGTGTTAATTATACCGAACATGCAAAGGAATCACAAAACTTTCACAAAGAGAAATTTCATAAAACAGAAGATGCAATATATTTCTGTAAGCGAACTGCACCAGCCAATTATGATGGAGGAATTGTCCCATTACATAGCGAACTAACCCAAAAAATTGACTATGAATGTGAGTTAGGAGTAATTTTAGGCAAAGATGCTAAAAATGTAACAAGAGAAAACGCATGGAAATATATTTTCGGTTATACTATTATCAATGATATATCAGCTAGAGATGTACAAAAAGGCAGAGGACAATTTTATTTTGGTAAAAGTCTTGATGGTTTTTCACCTATGGGACCTTGCATTGTTACTGCTGATGAAATCGGTGAAAATCCAGCACTTTCAATCAAATGTTATGTAAATGACGAACTTCGTCAAAACAGCATCACAGATTTACTCATCCATGATATTCCAGATATCCTTTGTGATTTAACCCGTGGTATCACATTAAGAGCAGGTACAATTATAGCCACAGGCACACCGTCAGGCGTTGGCATGGGCTTTGACCCACCTCGTTTTTTGAAGTCTAAGGATAAAATTGTTTGTGAAATTGAAAAAATAGGCACATTAACTTCAATAATGGCATAAGAAAAACCCCCTCTTTCGAGGGGGTTTTAAATTTATGGCTTAATTCAAACCTTAATAGTTTAAAATTACTTTGTAGCAGCAACTACAAGGTCGATAACAGCTTTCAAATTGTTTCCAAAACTAGCTGTTAAGCTATAATTACCAGCATCTAAAGCTTTAGTGTAATCAGCACGCCAGTAAACAACATCACCACTTGTTACTTTTGTGAAGTCGCCTAATTTGCCAGTCACTGGCTCGTTTTTCTCATTGCTTACAGTAACAGCAATAGTAGTTGCATCCTTAGCTACATTGTAGATGGAAACGCCACCTTCATCAGCCTTAGCAGTTGGCTTAGTTGTAGGAACATCCATCTCCTTGCCATCACTTACAACTGTACCAGTACCAGAAACAGTAACATCTGTAATATTACCAGTTACTCCAGCAGTTGAAGACATTGTACCACTTACAGTTACCTTACCACCATTAAGGTTAATATTACCTGTAGCTGCAACAGTACCCTTTACCTCTAAAGTACCAGAGATAACATTGATAGCACCAGTAACCTTAACATCACCATTTACAGTAATTGTACCTGTACCATTTACAGTAAGAGCACTTGTTAATGTTAAAGTCTTGCCTGTTGGGATTTTAACATTGCCACTAACAGTTGCAGCACCTGCACCTATACTTGCTGGTGCAACAGTGGTAACAGTCATACCATTAGCAACAACTTCATCTGTCCACTTGTATAGCTCAGCAATATCATCATCACTTAAAGTCATACCAGAAACATCAATCTTACCAGCAGTAATAGAAGCATTTTCACCTAGGCTTGGAAGTCCAGTGCCAGATAGAGATAATGTGCCATCAACATGTAAATCCTTATTTTCTGCAACGTAATCTGTATTGCTCATAGAAGCATTACCAGTTACATAAATACTGTTATCTGTTGAGCGAACGCTACCACCCCAATTACTTCTGGTTTCAACACTGCCTCTGCCATCAAGCTGACCATCAACGTCGATAACCATAAACTTAACATTGCCACTGCTATTTAGAACATAAGCAACGTTAATTGGACGAACGTCAGTAGAAGTTTCCTGTACTACATAGTCATAACCAGAACCAGACTGACCAATCTTATCAACAGTAGAAGCATTGGAATCTACATAGTAGATAACTGTATCAGAAGTTACCTTTGCGGTTACTTCACCAGCACTACCAGATACTAGAGATACATAGTTGTTATCTGCACCCTTCATAGAAGCGTAATGTAGCTTATCAATTTGAACAGAAGCTTCTTCTGGCTCAGATACATCCTTAATCACACCTTCACCATCATTGTTGAAGTTGATGATTGTACCCTTAACAGCCCACAGTTCCTTATTAGCGGAGGTCTTCTCAATAGCATTTACAACTTCTGTACCATTCCAGTAGCTGTATTCCATAATATAGCAACCCATCTCAGAGTTGTAAGAGTAAGTACCATCAGTTACAAGGTAACCATAGTTAGTAGACTTGTTAATCTGGTTATCGCTAGACAGTTGAATATTCATCATACGTGTATAGTTGAAACCATTATACTCTTCAATCAGAGCAGCACCATTGTCGGTCTTGCCCCAACCATCATTCTTCTTAGCGTCCTTTACAGCCTTACCAGTGTAAACTGTAGCATCGTGAGAAGAACCATCTGTGATGTAAGCAAATACGATTGCATCATCAGCTATTGTGCAACCACCGCCTGATGTATTGCTACCACCATACATGTCATCACTATAGATACCATCTGTATCTGTCTTATAATCATCATAACCTGCAAGAAGCTGACCTGCTGAAGTACCTAACTCTGTAAACTTATATGCACCATCATTATCAACAGTGTAATAGTACATCTTACCAAGTACCAAATCCTTATAAGCAACCTTGCTGTCAGAAGCAATATCTACAGTATGCTTAGAACCATCTGGAAGAATAACCTTAGCCTGATATGTGTCATTCCAGCCACCAGTCTTCTCTGCCTTATTGTAAACCATTGTAACTGGACGGTTTACATCGTTGCCCTTGGTGCTTTCAGCATAGTAAGCGATATCGCCAACAACGTAAAGTGTTACCTTATCCTTGTTAGAGAATGTATCAAGAGTACCATTGATTGAGAAATTCTGAGTTGTTGTCTTTATATCATACTTACCATCTTGACCTGCAGAATTAGTCTTATCATTATAATTATCACTCTTTGTATTAGCAAGAGAATACCAAGTGCCATCTACACGAACCTTACGTTCATTGTTAACAACACCATCAACAGTGCCAGTAACAGTTGTGGTCTTCTCAATCTTCCACTTATCCTTGTTATAATCATCACGAGTAATTACAACATAGTCGCCCTTAGCTGCACCCTCATAAATGCTGATTTCATCGTTATCAAAAGTCTTCTGAGTATCAATTACGCTCTTATCACGAGAACCAATAGGGCCAATAGTAATAGAGTTAGTGCCTACATAGGTGATTTCAGCAACGTTAACGGTTTCAACAAAGATTGTATCATAGTCGCCATTGTTATCCCAGTCAATCATCTTAACCTTATCGGATACCATCTCACCATTATCACTAAATACAGTCTTAATATTTTTACCGCTATTAGAGTCAGCATCTGCATATACAATTTTTGCATTAGCATCATCGCCATTTTCATAAATGTTGTAGCTAGTGCCATCAACCTTTAGTTTGCCATTAGTTAACTTACCATTTTTGAACTCAACTTCAACCTTATCCATTGTTGATTCAACAACCTTGGAAGTGCCAGTTGTGTAAATACCATAAACCTGGTCAAGCTTATCGCCAGTCAGAACCTTAACTTCTTGACCTACTAAATCAGTGTGGTCAATTCCGTCCTTAAACTTTACATTAACTTGGCCATTAAGAATGTTAACAGATGCACCATAGTTATGGTCAGAATATTGGAAATATCTGCCAGCAGCTACATCGTTTACAGTATCAACGTCTACAGTAAACTGATTATTGCCAGCCTTTGCAACACCATCAATAGCTAGGTCACCAGAAGAAACAAGCTTACCTACATAAGTAGTTAAATCCATCCACTTGTAACCAACAGTAATCTTCTCGCCACCAAGTGCAAGACCGCTATCAGAATCATTTAGGAAGCTCTGAGTGAACTCAGACCACTGAACAGCAGTCATACCAAGAGCATTAGCTAAAATCTGAGCAGCATCCTGACGAGTACATTCGCCATTCATAGCAGAGTAAACATCATCAGTCAGCTTGTTAGTAGTAGCTAGAGAAACAGTGTTGTTGAACCAAGTAGCACCAGTTAGGTCAGCCTTATCAGCACGGTAACCACCAAGAACAAGAGCCATCTTCATAGCTTCTGCAGTTGTTACAACAGCATCTGGGTCAAATACAGTTTCAGACTTACCAGCGATAATGCCAGTGTTCTGTAAGTACTTGATATAACCTTCAGCCCAGTGACCAGAGATATCCTTAAAAGTAGTAGTTGCAGACTTATAAGCGTCAGCGTTATCATTACCACCGTTACGGATTGTGTAAATCATCTTAGCCATTTGAGCACGAGTTACAGTCTCATCTGGACGGAAAGAGCCGTCCTCAAAGCCCTGAATTACATCAAGAGTAGTTAAAAGTTCAACTGCATCAGAATTTGCACTGTTAATACTATCCTGATCAGAGAACGCAGCACCAGCCATAGAAGACATTGTCAGAGAGAATGCCATACCCAGTGCCAGAACCTGTTTTAGATTCTTCATTGGTTTTTCCTCCTTATTATTGCGGGGTTTGCTCCCCCAGTTCGTTTGGGCGTCCCCGCCCCTTTAATTCGATTATTAGTTTATCACGTCTATTTTTTTTGGTCAAGATTTTTTTTAAATCTGAAATATTTATGTAATATTACAGCTTTGCCTGTAATAAAAACAGAACTCCCCCAACATTAAAACCGGAGGAGTACTTATATAAATAGTTTTTATCTTGGATTTTTTACAGCGGCTTGAGCAGCGGCAAGTCTAGCGATTGGCACTCTAAATGGTGAACAGGATACATAATTTAGTCCCACATTATGGCAGAACTCAACTGAAGACAGGTCGCCGCCATGTTCACCACATATACCCAGTTTAATATCTGGACGTGTTTTCTTACCGTTTTCCACTGCATATTTTACTAATTTACCAACACCATTTTGGTCAAGTCTTGCGAATGGGTCAGATTCTAGTATTTTCTTTTCAAAATAAGTATCTAAAATTCTACCTACATCATCTCTTGAGAAACCATAAGTCATCTGAGTTAAATCATTTGTACCAAATGAGAAGAATTCGGCTTCTGTTGCGATTTCGTCAGCGGTTACAGCGGCTCTTGGGGTTTCAATCATAGTACCAATTAAATATTTCATTTTCAGACCAGATTTTTCGATTAGTTCATCAGCTTTAGCCTTAATTACTTTCTTTACGAATTTCAGTTCATTGATTTCAGATACAAGAGGAACCATAATTTCAGGTACAATATTGAGACCATCATTTTTACATACATTTATAGCCGCGGAAATAATAGCTTCTGTTTGCATTTCAGCGATTTCAGGGTAAAGCACATCAAGACGGCAACCACGAGTACCAAGCATAGGGTTAAATTCGTGTAAGCTTTCAACAATACCCTTTAGTTTTTCAAAAGTTAAGCCCATTTCATCAGCTAATTCTTTAATATCTTCATCTTCTTGAGGCAAGAACTCATGCAGAGGAGGGTCAAGTAATCTGATAGTAACAGGTAAACCACCCATAGCTTTATAAATAGCCTCAAAATCACCTCTTTGCATAGGTAAAATTTTAGCCAAAGCGGCTTTACGTTGTTCTGTTGTTTCAGAAACAATCATTTCTCTTACAGCCTTAATGCGTTCTGGTTCAAAGAACATATGTTCAGTACGACATAGACCGATACCCTCAGCACCGAATTTTCTCGCTTGAGTAGCATCTCTAGGAGTATCACCATTTGTACGGACATGAAGTTGACGAATTTCGTCCGCCCAACCCATAAAGCGACCGAAATCACCAGTTAATTCAGCTTCTTGAGTATCAATTTTACCAATATAAACATTACCAGTAGAGCCATCGAGTGAGATAAACTCGCCCTCATTTATAATAGTACCATCACTAAAAGTTAAAGTTTTATTGGTTTCATCTACTTTAATACCGTTTACACCAGCTACACAGCAAGTACCCATACCACGAGCAACAACAGCCGCATGTGAAGTCATACCACCACGAGCAGTCATAATACCCTCAGAAACTGCCATACCGTCAATATCTTCAGGGGAAGTTTCCTGACGAACTAAAACGACCTTCTCACCAGTTTTGTGAGCTTTAGCAGCAGCATCAGCAGTAAAATAAACAGCACCACAAGCCGCACCTGGAGAAGCTGGCAAACCATTTGTTATAGGAGTAGCCGCCTTTAAAGCCGCAGGAACAAAAGTAGGGTGAAGTAAAGCATCAAGTTGTTTAGGTTCTACTTTCATCATAGCTTGTTCTTTGGTGCAAACGCCCTCATCAACTAAATCAACAGCGATTTTCAAAGCGGCTTGAGCAGTACGCTTACCATTACGGGTTTGTAGCATATAAAGTTTACCATTTTCAATGGTGAATTCCATATCTTGCATATCACCATAATGTTCTTCAAGTTTGCTGGAGATATCCACAAATTGTTTATAAACCTCTGGCATAGTATCAGCAAGAGCAGAAATAGGCTGAGGAGTGCGAATGCCAGCAACAACATCTTCGCCTTGAGCATTCATAAGGAACTCACCATATAGTTTCTTTTCACCAGTTGAAGGGTTACGTGTGAAAGCAACACCAGTACCAGAGGTTTCACCCATATTACCGAAAACCATAGATTGAACGTTAACAGCAGTACCCCAAGAGTGAGGGATATCGTTCATACGACGGTAAGTGTTTGCACGAGGATTATCCCAAGAACGGAAAACGGCACGAACTGCTTCCATCAGTTGTTGTTTAGGGTCTTGAGGGAAATCGTGACCTAGTGAATTTTTATAATGAGCCTTAAACATCTCAATTAGAGTTGACATATCATCAGCATCTAGTTCATTATCAAGTTTAACGCCTTTTTTGTCTTTAACTTCATCTATAAATTGTTCAAAAGAAGACTTAGGCAGCTCCATAACAACGTCAGAGAACATCTGAATAAATCTTCTATAACTATCACGAGCAAAGCGAGGGTTAGAAGTTAACTTTTCTACTGCTTTACAGATTTCATCATTCATACCAAGGTTAAGAATAGTATCCATCATACCAGGCATGGAAGCACGAGCACCAGAGCGAACAGATACAAGCAGTGGGCGTGCTGGGTCGCCTAAAGTTTTTCCAGTGATTTTTTCAAGTTTATCTAAATATTCCATAATCTGTTCTTGAATATCAGGATAAATAGTTTTGCCATCTTGATAGTAACGAGTACAAGCTTCAGTTGTAATAGTAAAGCCCTGAGGAACAGGCATACCAAGGCTTGTCATTTCAGCGAGGTTAGCACCCTTACCGCCAAGCAGCTCTCTCATGCTGCCGTTACCTTCAGAGAACAAATATACAAACTTCTTCATAGCTAGGAATCCTCCGTTTCGTGCTTTTACGATTTACCTAAATATTTTATTTAATATCTGCAATAATTATAACATATTAACAAATAAATTACCATATCGGTAAAATCACTTTTTTTGAACAGTTAAATTTGTATATTTTACACAATAATTTCCACTTATTTTCATATAACGAATATTACAATCTTAACGCACAATTAACAAAATAAAAAACACAGCAAAAGTTTTAAACCTCTACTGTGTTTTAAAATCAATTATTTATCCATACCGATATAGTTCCAAACATTATCAAAGCAGATATTAGAAATCACCTTGCCAATAGAATCATAATCAGCAGGAGCTTTACCATCAGCAATCCAACCGCCAACAAGTTCACAAAGAATTCTGCGGAAATACTCATGACGAGGATATGACAAGAAAGAACGGCTGTCAGTTAACATGCCAATAAAGCGACTTAATACACCAATACTAGCTAAAGACTTCATTTGTGTTGTCATGCCGTCAAAATGGTCATGGAACCACCAAGCAGAACCAAACTGAATTTTACCAGCGGTTTGAGAGTCTTGGAAACAGCCAGCGATAGATGCAAGTTTATCATTATCAGCAGCATTTAAAGTATATAGAATGGTCTTTGGTAGACAATCACGCACTGCGAGACGGTCAAGCAGAGCTGCAAGAGATGCCGCAGAGATAGTGTCACCAATGCTATCGCAACCGATATCTGCACCCAAAAGATTAAATCTCTTTGTGTTTAAGTTACGTAAAACACCAATATGCAACTGCATAGCAAAATCTTTTTGTGAGTAAAGCTCGCCCAGATAATCCATCATAAATGATTGGAAAGCAGAAACTTCATAATCTGTTGGAGTCTCACCATTTAAAGCTTTATTCATAGCGGTTTCTGCGGAAGTTTCGTCCCAGATTGTGAAATCAGGTGCACCAAATGAATGGTCAGAAATACGACAACCAGCCTTTTCAAAATAATCAACACGACGCTTTAAAGCTTCTTTTAAATCGTCAATATTTTTAATTTCAACACCAGCAGCATTGCCTAGTTTTTGCATATAAGCCGCAAAAGTAGGTTTTTCAGGAGAAAGAGCCTGTTCTGGGCGGAAAGTAGGCAGAACCTTAACATTAAAGGTCTTGTCCTCTGCAATTAGCTTGTGATATTGTAAATCATCAGCAGGGTCGTCAGTTGTGCAAAGAGCCTTTACATTACTCTGTTCAATAAGCTTACGAGCACAGCCATTTTCACTTTGTAATTTAGCGTTAGCAGTATCCCAAACCTGTTTAGCAGTTTTTTCACTAAGACTAACATCAAGGTCAAAGAAACGCTTTAATTCAAGATGTGACCAATGATAAATTGGATTTCCAATAAGAGTTGGCATAATTTTTGCAAACTGATTGAATTTTTCTTCAAAAGAAGCATTACCTGTTACAAATTTTTCATCAATAGCATTAGCACGCATTACACGCCATTTATAGTGGTCACCTGCAAGCCAAGCTTCACCGATATCAGAAAACTGCTTATTCTCATAGATTTCCTGAGGATTTAAATGACAATGATAGTCAAAAATAGGTTGTTTTGCAGCATAATCTGCATAAAGTCTGCGAGCAGGTTCAGTTGTTAAAAGAAAATTATCATTTATAAAGCCATTCATTGGAACTACCCCTTTATAAAAATTTATTTATAATATAATTATAACTTTATCGTAGACTTTTTACGTGGTATTTACTGCTTGAAAACTGGTAATTATTACGCTTACAATTTAATATATACAATATTAGGAAGAATACTTTATTAAATTTATACAAAAGAATATGCAGGTCTTAATTAAAGACCTGCATTGTAAAACTCTTATAGATTATTTACATATCTAGTAATCATAGTTGCAACTTCTGCTCTTGTTGCAGTGCTTGTAGGGTTTAACTTACCATCTGAACCCTTTAAAATACCACTGTTCACACAGTATTTAACAGCATCAACAGCCCAGCTTGAAACATTGCTTCCATCTGTAAATGTAGATAAATCTACATTTGCACCATCGGTTGATTTACTATATTTATAAAGCATATATGCTAATTCTTCACGTGTGATATTTTCATTAGGATTAAATGTAGTACCAGCATTGTTTAATAAACCTTGCTCAGCACTCCAGATTGCTCCATTTGCATACCACTGATTGTTGTCAACATCTGTAAACGGATTGCTTGCAACATCAACATTTGGAGAACCCGCAATACGATAAAGTACGGTTGTCATCATACCACGTGTCATAGTTCCATTAGGAGTAAAAGCAGTTTCACTTGTGCCGTTTAGATATCCACTTTTAACGCATTGCATTACAGCGTCTTTAGCCCAGTGATTTTGTAAATCTTTATATGGTGTATCGTAAATTGTAGAACCTACTAAGTCATAAGCACATACAGAGCGACAAGTGGTATTTAGTACAACTTCATACTCACCATCATAATCTATATCTTCAACCACTGGAGCAGATTTAACACAGTTTGTCTGGTCATTAGAACCTAGATATCCAGTATAAGTTTTTGGAAGTTGAGTTCTTGAAATAAGGTTCATATTGCTATCAAGGATATATAGTGAACCATTAACACCAGTGTTTTCACTTTGAGCATCATTTGTTAATATTACCTTGCTATCAGTCCAAGAACCAAATATAACTTCTAGTTTTCCATCACCATTAATATCCTTGCAAACAGGCTTTGAAGCATATTCTGCAACAGTGCTTGAAGTAGCTGGAAGTGTAAAAGTTTTCATTTTCTTATCAAGTGTAAAGCAATACAATTTACCATCATAAGAATTAAATAAAACTTCCTTATTTCCATCTCCATCTAGGTCTGCCACTACTGGCTCAGCAAGCACCATGGCAGATACAGAAGTTTGAGAATCCTTAATTTTTCCGCCTAACCCGCTTGGGAAATAAGTCCAGTCAAAGCCCTTAGCTTGATTTTGATATCTTGTGCGGTCACCATTAAAAATAGCAACAGTCATATATTGGCTTTTTAGCCAAAAAGAATTTGATACATCATTTGTATCCATTACAATGCCAGTTACAACTATTTCATTTTTACCATCACCGTCTAAATCATCAATTACAGAACCTGCATGACCAAATTCCATGCAAAGTCTTTCTTTCATATCGGTTTTACCATCATCTGTATCCCAACCACGTTGAGAAACCATTTTTTCATGGTCATAATCAAGATATGTTCTAACATAACCCCAAGGGTGGTCACCGAATGTATTATAATCAGCCTTAACAAGTGAACCATCATATTCATAAGCCTGAATACATCTGTTATCAGTAGGGGCTATAATTTCTGGCATACCATCATTATCTATATCCCCAGTTGAAATACCATTTGCGAAAATACCATAGCTTTCCGCTATATTAGCCTGATAACCTGAAAGCTGTGGCCAATTATTGCAGATGTTGCCATTACAATCATATACCCAAACACTAGCTTCTGATGTTACACCGCCACCAATAACAATTTCACATTTGCCATCACCATTTAAGTCATCAACTGCAAGTGAACGTATTTGACCTACTGCTTGCATTTGTTTTGGCCAACCCGCCTTAAAATATCCAGTGTAATCTAAAACAGATATTGTTCCATTGTGTACAGATACAATTTCTTGCCAACCGTCACCATCAATATCTTTAACAACAGGGTCACACCAAGAACCGCCAACATTACCATCAACCGTTGTAATATAAGCTGATGAACGGTCTTTGCCAGAGTTAACCTGCCATTCAGTTGCACCAGTTGCCGCATCTGTAACAGTAATTGCAAATGATACACTTATAACTTCCAATCGACCGTCTTTGTCTATATCAGTAACCACAGGAGAAGAATAAGTAACTTCATTTGTGTATTTGCTGTGAGAAGCACCTGAATATAAATATTTAGGGCTTACAGACACAGCACCTGCTGACATTGGGCAAAGACCAGCTATAAGTGCAAAAGCACTCAACCCCGCCACTGCTTTTTTTACGTTTTTCAAAATAAATACCCCCTATTAAATAGTCCTTGAAACCATGATATAACCCAGATAATAAAATGTCAAGTTAAGGAAGGATTAAAAAAATGAGCCATTTTTAAAAAACAGCTCATTTAATAATGTTATTACTTTAATATTAGTTTTTCATTTTCTTCATCAAGGGTTACATCTTGACCACGTTTAATTTTACCGCTTAAAAATTCCTCAGCGACTAGGTCTTCAACTTGGGATTGAATAGCTCTGCGAAGAGGTCTTGCACCATAAACAGGGTCAAAACCAGCCTTTGCAAGGTGCTTTTTAGCATTATCAGTCCATGAAAGTTTAATTTCCATATCTTGCATACGGATTGCAACATTTTTAAGCATACTCTCTGCAATTTTTTCTATTTCTTCCTCACCTAATCTATGGAATACAATAATTTCATCAATACGGTTTAGAAGTTCTGGTCTAAATGCCTGTTTAAGTTCGGTCATTACCTCGTTTTTAATCTGCTCAAATGTCTGAGTTTGCTCGGTTTGTTCGCCCTCAGCAAAACCAAGGGATTTTCTGCCCTGACCTGTGATTTTATGAGCACCAATATTAGAAGTCATAATAACAACAGTGTTTTTAAAGTCTACTTTTCGACCTTGACCGTCAGTTAATACACCATCTTCAAGAATTTGAAGTAATATATTAAATACATCAGGGTGAGCTTTTTCAATTTCATCAAGCAGAATTACAGAATAAGGTTTTCTTCTTACCTTTTCGGTTAGCTGTCCGCCCTCATCGTAACCAACATATCCTGGAGGAGAACCAATTAAACGTGAAACGCTGTGTTTCTCCATATATTCGGACATATCTACACGAATCATAGCGTTTTCATCACCAAACAATGCTTCTGCAAGGGTCTTACAAAGTTCAGTTTTACCAACACCAGTTGGACCAAGGAAGATAAATGAACCTATTGGACGTTTAGGGTCTCTAAGTCCAACTCTACCACGACGAATTGCCTTAGAAACAGCGGTTACAGCCTCATCTTGACCTACTACACGCTCATGTAAAGTATCCTCAAGATGTAGTAAACGCTCGCCCTCGTCTTCACTTATTCTTGCAGCAGGAATACCAGTCCAACTTGCAATTACCTCTGCAATATCTTGTTCGGTAACTTCTCCATTGGCTTTGGTGTTCTTGCTTTCCCAAGTTTTACGCTCTTGTTCAATTTCTGCTTTTTTGGCGTTTTCTTCATCACGCAGTTTTGCAGCCTGTTCATAATCTTGAGCTTTTACAGCTTCTTCTTTATGTGCAGAAATGCTCTTTAATTCATCTTCAAGGGTTTTAATGTTGTTTGGAGGTGTCATATTTTTCATACGAACACGAGAACAAGCCTCATCTACAAGGTCAATAGCCTTATCAGGTAATTGTCTGCCAGAGATATAACGCACACTTAGTTTTACAGCCGCAGTAATAGCCTCATCAGAAATTCTAATTCTGTGGTGTGCTTCATATCTATCACGCAAGCCCTTTAAGATTTCAATTGCATCTTCTTGGCTTGGCTCGCCAATTGTTACAGGCTGAAATCTTCTTTCAAGAGCGGAGTCTTTTTCAATATGCTTTCTATATTCATCAAGTGTTGTTGCACCGATAACCTGAATGTCACCTCTAGCAAGAGCAGGTTTTAAAATGTTTGCAGCATCTACTGCACCCTCGGCAGCACCAGCACCAACAATAATGTGCAATTCATCAATAAACAGAATTACATCTTTTGCATTTTGAAGTTCTTCAAGTACACTCTTGATACGTTCTTCAAATTCACCACGATATTTAGTACCTGCAATCATGCCAGTTAAATCAAGTGCAATGATACGCTTTTTAGCCAAAGTTTCAGGCACATCACCAGAAACAAT
>CALWUO010000047.1 GCA_944384745.1 uncultured Butyricicoccus sp. | reverse complement strand
ATTGAAAGAACTGGTCTATCAGAAAAGGAAATCTCCAAAATGATGGACAGTGAAACATGGCTTACTGGTGCACAGGCTGTACAAATGAAGTTTGCTGATGAGCTTTTACAGTATGACATTGATATTAAGCGTGAAAACGTAGAAAATCATGTGCGTTTTGGTGGTATTGTGGCTAATATGGCGAGTTGTCACAATATCCCAGACAGTATAAAAAATGCAGAGAAAGGAACAACTGAAATGGTAATCAAAACAAAAGAAGATTTAAAAAAGGAATATCCAGACCTATGTGCTGAGCTTGAAGAAGATGCAAGAAAAGAGGGCGAAAAAGCCGAGCGTGAACGCATGAAGGAACTTGATGAAGTTTCTAATGTTGTATCAAGTGAAGTTTTAAATGCCGCTAAATATGAAAATCCAACAGGTGTTAGGGATTTATTGTTTAATGCATATAAATCAGGCAATTTAAACAATACTTCTGGTAACGCTTACATTAACGCAGTGCAGCAAGATGCACAGGTTTTAAATGGTCTGTCTGGCTTTGCAAACTCAGGTACTACAAATGATGCGACACCAGAACAAGCAGAAAAACAGAAAATCACAAATATTATGAAAAATATTTTCGGAAAGAAGGGTTAATATGCGAAAAGAAGTTTGCAATTATGACGGTCTGTTAGCTGGTGAAGTTCAGACTGTTGAAAGTATACCAGTTGCAGCAAGCCAAACTATAAAGCGTGGTGATTTGCTTGAAAGCAAGGTCACAGAAGGCACACCAGCAACTGAATTTACAAAGGTTGCAGACGTTGCAAAGGTAGGTAATATCTACCGCATTGCAGCAAATGACATTGATACAACAAGTGGTGCAAGTGTAGTTGCTGCATATGGTGCAGGTTATTACAATGCCGCAAAGGTCACTGTGTCTGGTGATGCTAAGGTTAATAAAATGGCACTTAGAGCCTCTGGTATTATTCTTGTAAATTGCCAGAGCGGAACAGTAGAAAGTGAGGACTAAAAATTATGCCTATTGATATTTTTGCACCTGCAACTCTTGATATTGCGGTTAAACAGTTACCGCAAGCACCTAGTTTTTTAAGAGATAAATTTTTTAAACGTGTGCAATTAGAGCCAACCAAAAAGATTATATTTGATGTTTACAAGGGCAAGCGTAGAGTTGCACCTTTTGTATCAGAAAATAATAAATCACCTGTGGCCGAAAAGATTGGCTATACCACAAATGAAGCTACTGCACCGCTTGTATCAGTTAAAGATGTTACAAACATTGAAGATATTATGAAACGTACAGCTGGTGAAACTCTTATAAACAGTGGTATTTCACCAGATGAACGTGCTTTAACTCTACTCGCTCAGACAATGACTGACTTTGATGAAATGATTACACGCAGAGAAGAGGTTATGTGTGCACAGGCTTTATTTGAGGGAAAAATAAATGTTATTGGTGAAGATGTAAACTATACCATTGATTTTGGATTAACTAACAAGGGCACTGCATCTGTTTTGTGGGACGCTGAATCTTCAACTGCTGACCCTACCGAGGATTTAAAAGCATGGGCAAGTCAATGTGCTATAAAGGGATATAGAACACCAGATACATGCGTTATGAGCCGAAACGCTTACAATGCGTTTGTTGGTCGCTGCATGGCTTTGGGATACTTTGACCAGAAGAATTTTATTGATGTATCAATCAAGCCAGAACGTTTAGAGGGCGGTGTTACATATGTTGGTCGTTTACTCGACCCATCAATAGAACTCTATGTTTATGAAGAATGGTATATTGATGATTGGACTACACCAGGAACGCCAGTAGAAAAGCCTATTATTCCTAAAGGTCATATTTTACTTGGCTCAACAAGTGCAAAAGCTACTTTCTATTATGGCTGTCTGACATTCACAGACCCAATTACAAAAGCATTTAGAACAATTATGAATAGACGTGGTGCAGATTCTTGGGTACAGAAAGACCCTGACGCAAGAATGTTCAAACTGTGTGCTCGACCACTTCCAGTACCTCAAGAAGTTGATGCTTGGTACGCTGCGAAGGTTGCAGCAAGTGAATAAGAGGTGAAAACCTATGGTTAAAGTTATAAAATACGGCGTAACTCATAAAGGTGATGTGCTTGAAGTTGGCACTGTGATAGACGGGCTTAAATCAGAAGATGAAAACCGCCTTATAAATGAGGGTTGGTGTGAGCCAGCCAAGAAACAAAAACAAACCAAAACCGATAAAGAAACAGAGCAGGAAGAACAGACTAAAACTGAAATCCCTAGTAATAACAAATGGCTATGACATTTAAGGAACATATGTTCGATGATATATCTAAAGTCTTTGTAAATACAAGCGAATACGGGGAAACAGTCAATATAAATGGTGTAGATGTAAATATTGTTTGGGATAATGAAACTCTTAATTATCGCATACAAAACGATTATCAAGGTCTGGTGCTTGGTGATGCGTTATTCTTCATACCCACTGAAGAATGGGCAAAAATTCCCCGTGTGAGCAATCCACCAAAGACAAATGAGGCTATTTTGATTGCAGGCTGTAAGGCTACTATAACACTGGTTTCAAGCAATTCTGGACTGCATGACATAACAATAAATTATGCAGGAACGGGGCGAGTTTATGGTTAGAGTAGATGCACAATTTGACCAAAACGAGCTTAAAAAACTTACAAATGCTCTCAAAGATATACCTAAAGAGTGTAGAAGTGGCTTAGTATCGGCTGTAAACAAGTCTGTAAAAAGCACAAATACCGCTATGCAAAAGGCAATTA
This sequence comes from uncultured Butyricicoccus sp., assembly GCA_944384745.1. Lineage (GTDB taxonomy): Bacteria > Bacillota > Clostridia > Oscillospirales > Butyricicoccaceae > Butyricicoccus_B. The sequence continues at coordinate 11,142 of CALWUO010000047.1, read as the reverse complement.
CACAGCGGTATAACATTAAAAAAAGCGATTTATCAGGCGGTATTAAGTTAAATTTAGCTAAAAAAACGTCACTAGAAGCATCAATAGAAGTGCGTGGCAGTCGTTTAGCACTTATTACAGCTCGTGGTATGGTCACACCTAAACAGCCAAAAAGTCATAAAGGCAAGACTATGAAACAAATTAAACGTGTGGCACCGCCTAAAGTTAAAATCCTTAAAGGTAAACAAAAAACATATAAACATGGCTTTATAGCAACTGGTAAAGGCGGTACGGTTGGACTTTTTACAAGAGATGCAAGCGGTAAGCTTGAAATGCAAAGAACATTGTCTATTGCCAACATGACAAGACAAAGACAGATTGCAGAGGCTACTCAAAAGGCAGCAAAAGAGAGTTTGACCAAAAACGTAGAACATGAAATAGAATACAGATTACAGAAGGCAAGCACATGACAATTCTTAAAACGCTTAACAGTTTAAAAGATTTCCTTAATGAAATAATCAAAAAGCAAAATATAAAACTCCAAAAGGAAGATACGGAAGATGAGTTTGTTTATCCTTATGTGGAAATCTGCTATTTCCCACACAAAAATTTTACTCCTTTTGGATTTAGCTCTCCTGCTATCTTGATATCTTTTGATGGCGATAGCGATGGAGCGAACGAAAACGCTCTTGATATACGTTTAATTTGCTCTACTTATGGCGGTGGATATTATGAAAACACAGCAATTCCAGATAATAAGGGATATATTGACCTTATAAATCTCATGGAGCGACTTAAAATAGCCCTTGTAGACAGGTGGACTTTTGGCAGTGGAACGCTAGAAAAACCTATAAATATGGGTATGTATGATACTGAACTTGCATGGCCCTATTGGTACGGCTATATGAATTTCACAATGCAAATCCCTGCAACTGAGTATGCGATAAATAGAGATTTTGAGAAACAAAAAGAAATGGAGGATTTTTTACATGGCATATAAACATGGCGTGTATGGTGAACAAGTACCATTTAGCGGAAGCATACCACTTCCAGCTATGGGAACAATACCAGCCTATATAGGTACTGCACCTATTCACCAGCTTAACACAACTGGTTCGGCTGATTTTGATTATGCACCGTATATAAACAAGCCTATTTTAATTCAAAAATACAAAGATACAGAAACAAAACTAGGTTATTCGTCCGATTGGGCAAATATGACTTTAGGAGAAGTTATATCTGCTCATTTTCTGGGTGATACAGCGGTTAGTCCTATTATCTGTATTAATATGACAAATCCTAAAAAGCTTGCAGCAGAACCAACAGAAAAGCAAATAACTCTTTCTGGTGCTGTTGGTGACAAAACAGGTTATATTGATGATAGCCTTGCAGCCATCGAAAACATCACGCTTGGAGAACTGACAAGCGGTGATTATACAATGAGCTATGAAGATGAAAAAATAAAAATCCACATTACAAAACTGGATTTTCAGGACAGCACTATTACAGCAACTTACAAACAGATTGATGTAACTCAAGCAACTTTAAATGGTGCTGCATTTGATGACGCTTTAGATGCTTTGGATATTTGCGAAGTTGTGTTAAATAAAATCCCTAATATTATAGCTGCCCCTGGCTGGTCGCATATCACTGACTATCACACACGAATGGTACAAAAGGCAAACACCAAGCTTGCAGAAAAATGGTATACAATAGTCGTTTCTGATATTCCAAGTGATAGTTCTGTAAATACTCCACAGCTTGCAAAAGAATGGAAAGCAGAAAACTTTTACAATAGTAAGCTTGATAAAGTTTGCTGGCCTATGGTTACTTATGCAGGTGCAAAGTATCATTTATCAACTATTGCTTGTGTGGATATGCAGACCATAGACACAAATAATGACGGTGTGCCTTATGTTTCACCATCTAATAAGGCAATTAGTGCCGACGGAATGATTTTGGAAGATGGTACAGAAATATATCTTTCTGAAGTGGCTGCAAATGATTTAAACTCGGTTGGTATTACAACCATGAATATCATTAGAGGACAAATCAGGCTTTGGGGTCCACAAATGGCAAATTATAATTACGAAACGGAAATGAATATTTTGCCAGAAAACAGACAAGATGCAGGTATTAGAGTAGGACTTTATATGCTCAACTATCTGCAATACAACTATTTGGATAACATAGACAGACCTTTTGCAAAGCGTGACCTTGATGCAATACTTGCAAGCGTCCAACAATGGTTAAATAGTATGGTCAATGCAGGTCAACTCCTGTATGGCATTATAACATTTGAGGAAGATGAAAACTCTATAAATGATATGGTTAGCGGTGATTTTGTGTTTAACATCAGAGATACAACTACACCAAATGCAAAGAGTTTGACATTCAAACTTGAATATGTAACAGATGGTCTTTCTGTTCTGACAGGAGGTTCTAGTACATGATACATAATAATAAAACTGTACAATATGCGGTTTATAATCGTTCGAGTGGCTCTCCCAAGTTTATTGGCGACACAACAACGCTTACACGTCCTAATCTTGAGCTTTTAACTGATACAATTAAAGGTGCAGGAATTTTAGGCGAGGTTGATATGCCAACAATCTCACAACTTGGGTCTATGACATATGAAATCACACTAAGAAAACAAAATAGCGATGCTATTGCACTTTTTGAGCAGAAAAACCAAGAGATAGAAGTGCGTTGGATATCTGATTATATAGACAGCACAACTGGAAATTCGTCTGTAATAGCTAACAAAGATATTTTTAAGGGTATGCCTAAAAGTATTTCAGGTGGTAATATCGAAAACAATACACAAAACGAAAGCACTGTTGTATTAGAAGTGCTTTATATCAAGCATATTCAAAATGGTGTAACAAAGTATGAAATCGACAAGCTAAATAATGTGTTTATTATAAATGGTGTCGATTATGGAAAAATTATTCGAGATAATCTTTAATGAGGTGAAAAATTATGGAAGTTTTAAAACTTAAAAAACCAGTAATGATTAATGGTGAGAACAAAACAGAAATTACTTACGACCTTGACAGTCTTACTGGTGCAGATATTGAACTTGTATATAACCAACTTAAGAAGAAAGGTATAACAGTTGGTGCTGTTGAAATAGATACAAGCTATCATATGGCTATTTTTGCTCAAGCAGCAGGAATTGACTATGAAGATGTAAAGCGTATGAATGCTAAAGATTGTAAAAATGCAGTTGTAGCGGTGAGAAATTTTTTCATAGGCGATTTGGAGGAATTGTCGGACGAGACTTCCTCAGGAGTGCCAGAGCAAGAATAACATTTTATACATCAACATCATATACAGACTGCAATTCGATGACGCTCGAAGAAATTATGGACTTATATGATGAGGTAAATAAATATCTTAAAGTAATTGCTGAGAATAGGAGGGGTAAAAATGGCAAGTGAAGTTATATCAACCACGATAAAACTTCTTGGACAGCTTGACCCCTCTGTGCAAAAGGCGATGGGTGCTGCTGAAAAAGCGGCAGGTAGCACAGGTAAAAAAATAAGTGCTGCTATGGTTGCAGGATTTACAGCTGTTAGTGCTGCTGCTGTTGCGGTTGTAAAACAGATTGCAGATATAGGCGACCAATATCAACAAGCAAGTGGTCAAATAGCTGCTGCAACTGGTGCAACTGGTGAAGAACTCGCTGGACTTCAAGACGTTATGAAAAATGTCTATGGAAATAATTTTGGCGAAGATATGAATGATGTGGCTAATGCTATATCAAACATAAATCAGCAAATGTCTGGTTTAAACGGTGCACAGCTTGAAAATGTCACAGAACAAGCCTTTATGCTTAGAGACACATTTGAATATGATATACCAGAAAGCATAAGGGCAGCAAATGCAATAACTAATCAATTCGGAACTGATGCAGAATATGCAATGAATTTAATTGCAACAGGTGCACAAAATGGACTTGATTATTCTGGAGAACTCCTTGATACCATAAGCGAATATTCAGTGCAGTTTGCAAAAGTTGGGTTTTCTGCTGATGATATGTTTAAGATTTTACAAACTGGTGCAGACACTGGTGCGTGGAACCTAGATAAAGTTGGCGATGCCATAAAAGAAATGTCTGTTCGTGTTGTTGATGGTAGCGAAACAACAGCGGTTGCATTTGGTGATATGGGACTAGATGCCGAAGAAATGGCAGCTAAATTTGCTGCTGGCGGTGATACTGCTAGAGATGCATTTTTCGAAACCGTTTCAGCCCTTGCTAATATGGACGATAAAGTGCAGCAAAATATAGCGGGTGTTGGCCTTTTTGGTACTATGTGGGAAGACCTTGGAGCTGATGTTGTATTGCAACTTGCCAATATAACTGATAAGGCTTATGCATCAAAAAATGCATTTGAACAAATAAATAATCTTAAATACAATAATCTTTCTTCAGCTCTTGAAGGAGTTGCAAGAAAAGTAGATATTGCATTGTTGCCTATTGGTGAAAAACTTGCAGGAAATGCTAGTAAGGCTCTTGGAGAATTAAGTGGAATTATTGAACAAGTAACTCCATATATCGAACAATTTACAGATGTTTTCTCTGAAAAAATAAGCGGTGTTATTGAATGGCTAGAACCTTATGTAATGCCTATATTTGATACTATGATAAGCGGTATTCAAACATTTATACCATATATCATGAATATTGTAAACGCATTAGCACCTATAATAGAAATGCTAAAACCAGTTGTAGAGGCTTTATTACCTGCTATAAACAACTATTTAGGCTTTTTTATTTCAGTAGCATCAACAGTTGCTAGCATAGTAAGCGGAGCATTAACAACAGCAATACAATTTATAACTCCATATTTGCAAGATATAGTAAATATTGTTGTTGATATAATAAATAAATTTTCATCTTTTTATGCAACTGCATCAAACATACTTAATAATTTACCAACAATAGTATCAAATGCAATTACAGCAATTTCTAATTTCTTTATAAATGGTTGGAATTGGGTTATGACTACAACTCAAGAAATTATATCCAGCATAGCTACTTGGCTTTCCATTAAATGGGGAGAAATTAAAACTGGTGCAAGTGAATTTATAGAAGGTATAAAAGCAAGTTTTAGTAATGGGTTCAGCACATTAGTCAGTATTGTAAAAGCACCATTTGATAAAATTTTAGGTTTCATTAATAACATTAAAGGGGCTGTTGGTGACTTAATCGGCAAGATAACAGGTGCAAAAAGCGAGGCTGCAACAATAACAGTTCCAGCTCATGCAACTGGTGGTACATTTACGGTTCCGCATCTCGCAGTGATAGGCGATGCACCAGAAACTATTGTACCTCATGGCAATACGGCACATAATCAGGCTTTGCTTATGGAGGCTGCAAAGGGTGTATTTGGTAGCAATATACCAGAGATAACGAGCATGCAAAGTAAAATAATAGATTTTCCTAAAATACAAGACAGCTTTACATCTGTACCACAGATACAGCAGTATCAAGATAATGTGATATCTTTGCCAGAAATAAAGCTGCCAGAGATACAGCAATATCAAGAAAAAGTTATACCTCTACCAGAAGTACAATTGCCAGAGATACAGCAGTATCAAGAAAAAGTTATACCTCTACCAGAAGTACAATTGCCAGAGATACAGCAGTATCAAGAAAAAGTTATACCTCTACCAGAAGTACAATTGCCAGAGATACAGCAGTATGAAGCTTTAGACGATGAACTTGAAACACCTGAAGACGATTTTGAATACATTGATATTGGTGGTAGTAGTGGAGATACTTATAGCTTCAACGTTGAAATAAATATAAATGGCGGTTCAGGTGATATCAAAAACGATGTCATTGAAGCCGAACAGGAATTTGAACGCAGAATAGAGCAATATTTAGAGCGTAAAAAGAGGAGGCAGTTTGCGTAATGGAATATTATTCAACTCCTTATGTGACTTCACAAGGCGAGCGTGTATATGATATTGCATATGCATTTTATAAAAATGCGAGCATGACTGCCCCTATAATTGAGGCAAACCCCGAATATTCGGACAGGTTATTTTTCGAAGCGGGTATACAGCTTAAAATACCTATTCTTGATGTAGAACCGCCGTCGAGTTTACCGCCTTGGAAGAGGTGAAAAACGTGAAATTTCTTTATAATGGTGTGGATATTATAAGTAGTTCCAAGCCGTCAACCATGATTGTAAATGATTATGCAGGCGGTGAGGCTGATGAGTTAACAGCTGTTTTTTCCAACGGTGGTCAGTGGGCGAGCTGGAACCCAAAAGTCGGTGATACAGCACAGCTTATAGATGATACTTTTGATAGCGGTATTATGTATATTGATAATCCAAAGATAGAAAATGGCTTATGCAGGCTAGAAGCCATATCTTTGCCTCTATCTGCTAAAAAACCACGCACTAAAATTTGGCGAGATGTAAATTTGTCGGAGATTATTTCCGATTGTGCAAATAATGCAGGGCTTGAATTTCAAACTTATGGCATTACAGATTACACATATAACGCCATCACACAGCTGAAAGAAGCGGATTTTGCTTTTTTAAAACGTATCTGCAAAAGAGAGGGCTATGCGGTTAAGGCAACAAACAATACTTTGATTGTATTTTCCGAGAAATATATGGAAAGTCAACCGTCTGGAATGACAATCAAAAAGAATCAAACCGGATCTGATTTGGAATTTAAAAACGGTGTTGATTTGCTATCTAAATCCAGAGTGTATTATTACAACGCAATTAAAAATCAAAACATTGACCAATCCGCAACAGATACAAGCATTTTGGGCGGTGAAATGTCGATGAATGAACTTTGCAGTAATAACGGTGAAGCTTTACGATTTGCATATGGATATCTAAGAGATGTAAATAAAAACAGCAAATTAGGACGTATACAACTTTTACAACAAACTAAGCTTGCAGCAGGAAGTGTTGTAACCCTTGAGGATTTTGAGGGTGAAAACAATGGTGTCTGGTTTGTTTATCGAGTTACCCAAGATGCAGTAAATGCAAAAACTACATTGTATTTACGCAGACCATTAAATTATTAGGGAGTGATTTTAATTGATAGGCTCTTTTGGAAGTAAAAAGTTTGAAGTGTCACCAAATAAAATTTATACTCCTGATGGTACATCAATTTCTGAAGCTTTAGACTATGAAGAACAGGAACGGGCAGGCGACAAACCTTTAATTTATATAAAAGGTTTAAAAAATATGTCCGTCAAGTTTTCCATCAAGCTTAATGCAATGTTTGTTGATGTTGAAAAGGAAATTTCCTTTTGGGTTTTGAAGATGCGTTCCGGAGTTCCTGAGACGCTTATCCTTGGCAATAAGGCATGGGGAACAAATAAAATGCTTTTAGCAAATGTTGATGCATCAGAATTGAGATGGGCAAGTGATGGAACATATTTAGGCGGTGATTTATCGCTTAGTTTTATTGAATATGTCGGTTCTGGTGCTGATTCAGATGGAAACGCTGCTGTAATTGGTGCAGAAATGAAAGCTTCTCAAGTAATGCTTAATGAAATGCTGGTGAAATCATGACAATAAAATTTTCAACTGGAGATAAGTTGGACTGGACGGCAACAGGTATAGAACAAATAAAAAACAATGTGCTTAATCTCATACGCACAAGACTCGGTGAAGTGCCTTATATGCCGACATTGGGTTTAAATCCTGATTATATTGATTCACCGCTTCTGGAAAATAAACCAATATTAGAAATGGAAATACGCAATCAATTGGAATTATTTGAGCCAAATGCAACACTGGATAGCTTAAACATTATCCCAGACCAGAACGGAGATTATATTATTGAGGTGGTGATTACATTATGAGCTTATTTGTTGATATTGACCCGCAAGTAATTGTACCAGAGCTGATAAATGACTTTGAAAATCAGTTAGGTGTAACCCTTAATGCAGGAGACCAACGCAGGCAGTTTTTGCAGGGTTTTGGCTACGTACTTACAACTATGTTGCAAAAGATTGAAACTACAGGTAAAAACAATCTATTACAATACGCTCATGGTGAATACCTTGATAAATTGGGTGAGCTTGTGGGAGTTACAAGACTTCCGGCTGATTATGCAGATGTGCAAATAGAATTTACTCTTTCAGGGGCACAAAACCAAGATGTAATAGTGCCAATAGGTACAAGGGTTACACCTGATGGTGTTGTGTTTTTTGCAACAACTGAAATTTTGACGATACAAAGCGGGCAAACTACCGGAACGGTAAATGCAAAGGCTAATATAGTCGGCTCAAAGTATAATGGATACGTTGCAGGGCAGATTAACACGCTTGTAGATGGCGTTAATTTTGTGGAACAGGTCAAAAACACAAACGAAAGTGCAGGCGGTGCAGATATAGAAGATGATGAAAGTTTTAGAGAGCGTATCCATAAAGCACCTTTATCATTTTCAACAGCGGGCCCAAGAGGTGCATATGAATATTTTGCATTGTCCGCTGATGCATCGGTCGGTGATGTATACGTTGTAAGGCTTGAGCCTGGAACGGTAGGTATTTATGTAGTCAAGACCGGCGGTGTTATACCAGAAGAAGATGACCCTGTTATTGAAGCGGTTTTGAAAATGTGTTCTGATGATACACGAAGACCGTTAACTGACAATGTTCAAGTATTACCGGCGGTCGCACTTAATACCACTATCGAATGTGATTATTGGATATCGGAAGACGATACCGCAAAAGCTGAAAGCATTAAAACAGCGGTAAGTGAGGCGGTTAATGAATATAAACTCTGGCAGACTGAGCAAATAGGGCGAACAATCAACCCTGATGAGCTCAGGAAACGTATGCTTAATGCAGGTGCGAACCGTATAAATCTTACAAGCCCAGTATATACAGCTTTACAACCTAGTCAGGTTGCTCAATTTACAAGCGTGACGGTAAATTATCAGGGGGTGGAATAATGCTTTTAAAGGCTATTATTTCATCTGTGGACGTGCCTAAAAACACGGCACAACTTATATTACCTGAATATGATAATGCCATTACAGGGGATATACCTTTTTATAGAGATGTAGTTACAGAAGAAAATAAAAGGGATTATATAGGCAAATTTGTAGTGCTTGCGGTATTTGGTAAGGATTTTAACGATGGGGTGATACTGTGAAATTACAAGATTTAAAATTATCAGAGTTTTTACCTCAATATATGCAGTCAGATGAAACTGCAAAGGCATTTGAATATGCTGTACAAAGGCAAATTTTAAAAGTTATATCCGAAATTTCAAATTTGAAAATTTATATCTCAATAGATACGCAACCGGAAAGCGTACTTGATGAACTCGGTTGGCAATTTAATATACCTGAATACGCTTCAACTTTGCCTATTGATGCAAAAAGAAACTTGGTAAAAACAGCTATTGCAACACATAGAAGACGTGGAACAGTTGCAGCAGTTAGGCAAGTTGTAACTGATATATTTGGTGATGCAAGACTGGAAGAATGGTTTGAGTATGGCGGTAAACCTTATTATTTTAAAGTATATGCAAGCAATGTTACAACCGTTGAGCAAGCGTTACTGTTTAAATCAATAGCTTCATCACAGAATGTACGTTCAATTTTGGAAGCTATAATTATAAAGTTAATCTTTGAAAATACTTTATATTTTGGCTCTGTTGTTCAAGTTGCTGATATTGTCAATGTATTTACTAATTCTAATGTCGGTTTTAACTCTATAAATTTCGCATTTGTAACTCAAATTGCTGATACCGTTAATGTATTTACACCGGCAAATATAAAAGATAAGCAATTATTTATAGCAAATGCTGTTCAAATTGCAGATTTTATTACTATAAATGAGGTGATTTAAAAAATGGCTGATTTTAATTTAAAACTCACTCAGGGCGGTACTGTATTACTCGCTAAAGCTTTATCGCAGCAACAACTTAAATTTAAGTATATTTCCCTTGGTAGTGGCGTGGGGGCTGGAAATCCCGAAGATGCCACCGGATTTGTAAATAAAGTGATAGATTTACCACTTACAAAATATACTCGCTTGGATACATCTGCCATTATTGAAGCAGTATTGCAATATAATGCAGTCCCACAGGGTTTCACGTGGACGGAATTGGGTGTAATCGCTATTGACCCAGACACACAAGAAGAAATTCTATATATGTATGATTATGTCGATATTGGTGAGGTCATACCGCCGGCATCTGCTGCAACTCAAATAGAAAAGCAGATACGCATATCTACATATTTATCAAACGCTGCAAATGTTACCGCTATGATTGATGAAAGTCTTGTTTATATACAAAAAAGCGATATAGGCAAGCCGAATGGTATTGCTCCTCTTAATGAAGATGGTGTGGTTGATATTGAGCATGGAGGTTTTGGAGGGAAAACAGCTCAAGAGGCACTTTATAATCTTGGGGCAAAGCCTAATGATAATTTGCTTATAAATCCTAATTTTGCCATAAATCAACACGGTAAAGATACATATAACAATAATGATTACGAAGTTACGCCGTGTTTTGATGGATGGTTCCTAGCATTTAATATATCTATTACTAAAAATGGTCAAGGGAATATTGTATTAACAAATTCGGGTGATACCGATGCATACCTTATACAAAAAATAGAAAATCCGATTTTTAATGAAAATATTACATTTTCCATTATCGCAAATGATAAGCTATATTCTGTATCAACAATAATGTCACCGACCGACCCACAACCAGCCTATTATTATCCGCCTTTTGGACGTATAAGCATTGCTTTTGATGTAAGGCAAATAGTTAATATACTATTAAAACCAGGGCAATCAATTACTTTGCCAACGTCAAAGGGGCCTGTTGCAAAATTGGAGCATGGGAAAAAACAGACACTTGCAAGTACTCTTGCAGATGGAACATTAATATCGCTAGAAAAAAAGCCAATTTATTCTATAGAGATTCTAAAATGTCAAAGATTTTTACAAATTTTATCTGCTCAGTCTGATTGGAGTTGCATCGGATATGCGGAATGTGATGGTAGTACTAACTTTGTCGCCTCTATAATACTTGCAAACCAAATGAGGGTTTTCCCATCTATCAAATTTAGCGGATTAGTCGTAAATAATATTAAAATAATGGACTTACAGCCAGGACAAATGAATTATACAATACTAAAATTACAAGG
>CALWUO010000046.1 GCA_944384745.1 uncultured Butyricicoccus sp. | reverse complement strand
TTCTCTTGTTGTTAATCTCATTTTGCTACTTCCTTAAAATATTGTTTATCATGATGTCATAAGTTTTTGTATATGACTAGCGTCTGCATTGTCTGTTTTACTTTCATACACTATGACACCCTTTTCCATTACATGAATTTCGGTTGTATTTTTCAGTATAAAATCCAAATACTGTTCAACTAAAAACACTGTTAAACCAAATTCTTTATTTACTTTTTTTATTGCAGTACCTATATCTTCAATTATAGATGGCTGGATACCCTCTGTTGGTTCGTCTAAGATTAAAATTTTAGGGTCAGTTACAAGAGCACGGGCAATGGCGAGTTGTTGTTGTTGACCGCCTGATAAATCGCCTCCACGTCTTTGGGCGAACTTGGGTAAAATTGGAAATAAATCATAAATATAATCTGGAATTTTTGCACTTTTACCATGTGAGATAAGTCCAAGCTCTAAATTTTCTTGAACTGTCATTTGTGGGAAAATATCTCGTCCTTGTGGTACATATCCAATTCCAGCACAAGCTCTTTCATAAGTTGGCATATGAGTTATATCTAAACCATCTAGTTCAATAGTTCCTTTTGGGGTTTTTACAAGGCCCATAATACTTTTAAGTGTTGTAGATTTGCCTACACCATTTCGACCTACTAACCCTACTATTTCACCTTTGGGAACTTCAAGAGAAATTCCGTTTAAAATTCGACTTTCTCCATAATAGCTATCAAGCCCTAATATTTTCAACATAAGTTTACCTCGCTATTTATGAAACTGCTTTACTTCGTCCAAGATAGACAGCTTGAACAGTTTCATTTGCCAAAACTTCATCTACTAAACCTTCGGTCAATACTTTACCTTCATGTAAAACGGTTACAATATCAGCTGTTTGACGTACAAAATCCATATCATGTTCAATAACAATAATTGTACATTCTTTTTTTATATCCTTTAATATTTCACCTGTTTTAAATGTTTCGAGTTTGCCCATTCCTGCCGCTGGCTCATCAAGCATTATAATCTCTGGTTTTTGTACAAGCTGCATTGCAATTTCAAGCCATTGTTTTTCACCATGTGCAAGTGTACCTGCACAAATATCTGTACGTTCTTTTAGACCAACTCTTTCTAAAACATAGTCTATATGTTCAAATTCTTCTTTTGATGGTTTGCCAAATATACAATCAATAATACTTTTATGACCTTTTAAAGATAAAAGCATATTATCTTTAACACTTAGGCTTTTGAAAACGCTAGGCACTTGAAACTTTCTTCCTATGCCATGTCTTACAATTTGATATTCTGGTAAGCCTGTAAGTCTAACCGAATGTCCATCTTGAGTATTATAAATAACATTGCCCTCTGTTGGTTTAGTTTTACCACATATAATATCAAGTAAAGTGGTTTTTCCTGCACCGTTTGGTCCTATAAAAAAATGTATACTATTTCTTTTTACATTTGCATTTACATCTGTAAGAGCATAAAAACCATCAAAACAAACAGAAACATTTTTTATTTCTAAAACTGGAGTATTATTCATAATTTATGCCCCTTTCTTGGATTTAACAGGTGTTTCTGCATGTGATTTATTTTTCAGTTTGCTTATAAATGTTGGAATTTGCTCACGCACAAGTCCCACAAGTCCACCCTTAAAGAATAGAATTGTAATAACAAAAATTAAGCCTATAATATATTGCCAAATATCAACTAAACTTCCAGACGACAGATTGTATTCACACAGATTTATAATAAATGCACCTATAATTGCACCTATAATTGTTCCACGTCCACCGACTGCAACCCAAATTACCATAGTAATTGAATAGCTGATTGTCATTTGAGAAGGTGTAATTGAGCCATTAAAGTTTACAAATACTGCACCTGCAACAGCTGCAATAACAGCAGATAAAACATAAGCAAAGGTTTTAAAATGGCTTACTTGATAACCTGAGAAATATGTTCGGTTTTCACCATCACGAATAGCAATAAGCAGTTTTCCAAACTTTGTAGAGGTCGAAAAACGACAAAGTGCATATGTAAGCACCATAATAATAAGTGCCCCATAAAACACAATAAACATATTCATACGGTTTTTATCTCCACGAATACTGCCAACTATTGTTTGAATTTCTGTAATACCTACATTACCATTTGTATAAGGGGATAGGGCAATAAAAATAGAATATGCTGCCCAAGTTAAAGCCTGTGAAATAATAGAAAAATAAACACCCTTTACACGATTTTTAAATATAAAATAACCGATTAAGCCTGAAACAATAGCTGGAATAACAAAAATCATAATTATTGACAAAGGCAAGTTTAAAAAAGGTTTCCAAATCATTGGAAGTTCTGTAAGTCCACCTATATGCATAAAATCTGTTATCTGTCCGCCTGTTGCCTGTAATTTTAAATACATAGCCATTGCATAACCGCCAAGTGCAAAATATAAGCCATGTCCTAATGATAAAATTCCAGTGTAACCCCAAATCAAATCAAGTCCCATTGCAACAATTGCAAATGCGATACATTTTCCAATAAATAAAACGGTTGAACTAGCTGTTATAAAACCTAGTTGTAATAAAATCGGCATAGCCGCTAAAATCAACACAATAATTGTAAAACATATATTTTGTTTTTTCATAATTTTCCTCCTTTACTCGTCGAGGCTACGACTGCGAATGGTAAATAAACCTTGTGGTCGTTTCTGTAAAAACAAAATCACAATAAATAATACTATTGCTTTTGCAATGGTTGCTGATGTGTAATTTTCTGCAAAAATACTTGCAGAACCGATTGCAGTAGAGCCTAAAACTGTACCAGTTAAACGACCAACACCGCCAAGAACAACTGACATAAAGGAATTTACAATATAGTTTTGTCCTACGGCTGAATCAATAGAGCCAAGCAAAGCAAGTGAACAGCCTGCAACACCTGCTAAACCAGAGCCAATAGAAAATGTCATCTGGTCAACACGTCTGGAATTTATGCCCATACATTGAGCCATAGGTCTATTTTGCATAACTGCTCGCATTTGACAACCAAAAGAAGAACGATACATAATAAACCAAACAATAAATAAACAAAATAGCACTAATGCCATAATAAATAGTCTATTATAAGAAAATGTACAACCATTTATAGTAAGTCCACCTGATAAGAATGATGGTGCATTTACATTTACGCCCTGTGCACCAAAAATAGAACGTGCCGCCTGCTGTAAAATAAGGCTAATACCCCATGTTGCAAGCAATGAGTCAATTTCTCTACCATATAACCTAGATATAACAAGTTTTTCAAGTATTGCACCTAAAATAAATGTCACAAAAAATGCAAATGGAATTGCAGCGATATAATAAAAATCACCAAAGGCTTCTGGAACAAAAGCGTTAAAAATCTGTTGCATGACATATGTCATATAAGCACCAATCATAACAAATTCACCGTGAGCCATATTTATAATACGCATAACCCCAAATGTAATTGCAAGACCAATTGATGTAAGTAAAATAATCGAACTTAAACTTAAACCATTAAACAATGTATTTATGAATTCTTGCATAATATACCTCCTCTTTTTGTATGCACAAATCCAAAAATCAAGGTATTTTTTCTACTTTCATTTTCGGACTTGTCGCACGAGCAGTTTTAAAACCACTCGTGCACTAATCCATTATTTATTATTCTAGTGGTTAAAGATTTACAGCAACTGCCCAATCATAAGTTGTTAAATATGGGTCTGGTTCAACAGCTTCATCTGTTGAATAAATCTCATAAATTAGACCATCTTCGCCAATCTGACCAATGCGAACAGGCTTTGCTAAATGCTGGTTTTCACCATTTATAGTAACCTTGCCTTCTGGTGCATCGAATGAAATTTCTCCAGAATGTAAAGCCTCTAAAACTGCATCAGTTTCAAAACTATCTGCTGCTTCACAAGCTGCCTTCCACAGATAAACTGCATCATATGCGGCTTCAGCAGGGTCACTTGTTACATGGTCTTCACCAAACATTTTTTTATAAGCGGCAACAAAGGTGGTATTTTGTTCTGTTTCTGTTGTCTGATAATAGTTTCAAGAAACCATATGACCTTTTAGAATATCAGCACCAATTGTTTTAACTTCTTCTTCTGCAATAGAGAAAGACATTGTTGGATAGTTTTCAGCAGTGTAATTTTTTTCACTCATTTGCTTAAAGAAAGATACATTACCTGTGCCGTTTAAAGTGTTAATAATAATATCAGGCTTTGCGGCTTCAATTTTGCTTATAATAGCAGCAAAATCTGTTTGGTCCATATCTGCATATTCTTCACCTACAACATTAGCACCAGCCGCTTCAACTTGTGCATTAATAATCATATTAGCTGTTCTAGGGAATACATAGTCAGAACCTAAAAGGAAAAAGTTTTTATATCCCTGCTCAAGTAAATATTCAATAGCTGGAACAATTTGTTGATTTGGAGCTGCACCAGTATAAATAATGTTAGGAGAAGCTTCCATGCCTTCATATTGAACTGGATACCAAAGTGTGGAATTGTAATCTTCAACAAATAGATTGTCATCTGATACAAATTTGCGTTCATTTGGTGCATACAATCTATCTATATCGGGGACTTTGCGTAATGCACGGAATAATCTAGTTTTTTTATCGTTCATCTACTTGCGTGAACATGTTTTGATTTATACCACTAACTTCCGATGCCATAGCTGGAATTTGACTTTCATAAAATGGTATGCCGAGCTGTTCTGATAATAGTCTTCCGATTTCTTTACCACCTGAGCCATAACCTCTTGCAATAGTGATTACATAATTATCCATTTTATCACACCCGTTTTTTAAATAAAAAGATACACGAATTATAACCAATATTTTGGGCGGACAGGTGGAAATTCCTACAAAAGTAGAAAAATAGTGTGCTTAGGTTCAATGGGGCCTAGACTTGCAAGCTATCTTGATGTTGTAGACATGATGGTAGGTGCAGAAGATTTAGATATCAATGATATGTCTGCAAGATATGATTATAGCCCTGTTTATCATAATGAGTTGAAAAATCTGCCTTTAGTTGGTGCAGGAGGTGGTGAAGATAACAATGCTTATGCAGAGGCAATAGTAAATGTTATGCCCGATGTAATACTTGCTGGTTTTTCCGCTGAGGCATCGGACGAGCTGCAAAAACAAACAGGTATACCAGTTGTAAGTATTAGATATAGAACCGAAGCATTTATTGATGATGGTTTTTACAAGGTTTTACGTCTTTTTGCCGATGTAGTCGGAGCAAATGAGCGTGCAGAGCAAATTTTATCCTATATTGATGATTGTAAAGAGGATTTAAACTCAAGAACTCAAAATATAGAAAACAAAAAAAGCGTTTATACATGAGCTGTAACTTTTAATGGTCGACATGGTTTTGCATTTACTTATGTAAATTTTCCAGCTTTTATGGCTGTTAATGCAAATAATGTCGCTGATGAGCTAAAACAGTCAGTTATAGGTGAGGCAACTAAAACAGCAAATGATACAAACACCGCTTATGTAGGTCAAAACGGTTTTGAGGTGGATTTAGAACAAATTGCACTTTGGAACCCAGATATTATATTTTTAGACCCTGCAAATATGGATTTAGTAAATGAGGAATATCAAAATAATAAAGATTTTTTTAATTCTTTAAAGGCTGTGCAAAATGGCGATGTTTACACAATGCCTTCTACAAACTCAGCTGGTCCTAATATAACTTATCTTTTAATAAATGCTTATTTTACAGGCACTATTTTATATCCAGACCAGTTTAGCGATATAAATATCGAGGAAAAAGCTGGAGAAATCATGGAAAAAATGCTCGGTATGAACTTTTTTGACCAAATGGAGGCCGATGGATTATATTATGGCAAAATTATAATCGGTGAATAATTTAGGTAAATAAAAATGATAAATACATATAAAAATTATATAAAATACAAGTGGCTAGTTTTAATAATTTGTTTTATTGCTGTTATTGCTTGTTCTATATTCTCTCTTTTTGCAGGCTCTACTGATTTAAGTCTAAAAGATATTATTTTATCTTTGACTTTTAACGCAGATAAACAAATAAATACTATAATTTTGAATATAAGAATGCCAAGGGTATTAGCGTCCATAGTTGTTGGTATAGTTCTTGCAATGTCAGGTTGCATAATGCAAAATGTACTTCACAATCCACTTTTTAAAAAGTAAAATTTATCACAACTATGACAGGTAAACAAGCTTACTCTTTCTATAATAGAACTTCAGGTGAAAATGTGCGTTTAGTGCTTAATTATCGCTCAGATAAAGAGCAAAAAGAGCAAATAATAAATGATTATTTAAACTTTGAGCCTGAAAAATTATTTAAAGTTACCAAAACTAAAATAGAATTTCCCGAAAAGGCTAGACTTTTTAAGTCTTATAAATGTGAAAAATGCGGAGAAATAACTGCAAGTAATTATATACGTATACAGGAAGATAAAAAAGTTTGTATTGATTGTTTTAATAATTACAACAGATTTAAAGTATAAAAAAACATTGACAAGTATAAAAAAACATGTTATAGTTTAGCCAGTTAAACCGTTGAGGCGGGGATAACGGCGATGATGCCTATACAGAGAGTCCGTGAAGCTGAGAGTCGGGCAAGAAACAAGTCGTCAAATGGGCCGCTGAGGGTGCAATGAAATGTATTATTTTCATAATACAGAGTATTCTGCAACGTGTAGACATACGTTAGTTGTCAGGGATATGATAGTATCCTGTTAAGTGCATGGCATTTTATAGCCGTGAATCAAGGTGGTACCGCGGATAAGTGTTTTTATTCGTCCTTGACAGAAAGTTTATTTCTGTTGAAGGGCGTTTTTTGTTGCTCCTTTGACAGAAATGTTAAAGGAGTTTTTTGTTTTTGGAGGTTTTGAAAATGAATTTTTTACCGAGCATGGAAAAAGTAAAACAAATAGCAAATGACGGTAAATATAATATTTTGCCTGTTAGCTGTGAAATCTTATCTGATTGCTGTACTGCTATTGAGGTTTTAAGAAAACTAAAAAATATATCAACCCATTGTTATATGCTTGAATTAGTGGAAAATAAAGAAAAATGGGGGCGTTATTCTTTTTTAGGCTTTGACCCTAAACTAGAAATAACTTGTATTAACGGTAAAATTAAAGCTGGTGATATTTCTTTACAAACAGATAATCCATCGGATTTTATCAGTCAAATACTTTCACAATATAAAAGCCCTAAATTTGATTATTTGCCATCTTTTACAGGCGGTTTAGTTGGTTGTTTTTCGTATGATTATATTAAATATAGCGAAAAAACTATAAATACAGATAACTGTGAAAATATAGATAATTTTAAAGATGTTGATTTAATGCTATTTGATAAAGTAATTGCTTTTGATAATTTTTCACAGAAAATCATTTTAATTTGCAATATATCGCTTGATAATCCTGAAATAAATTATAATAAAGCGGTTTTTGAGTTGAAAAAATTGAGTGAGCTTATTAAAAATGGTGAAAAAAGCAATGAGAAAGTAGGAAAACTGCTTGGAGAGTTTACACCAATTTTCGATAAACAAACCTATTGCAATATGGTAAATAAAGCAAAACATTATATAAAAGAGGGCGATATTTTTCAAATTGTATTATCAAATTTACTTTATGCACCATTTAAAGGCAGTTTATTAAACACCTACCGAATTTTAAGAACAACAAATCCATCACCATATATGTTTTATTTTTGTGGAACTGATGTAGAAGTTGCAGGTGCATCTCCTGAAACACTGGTAAAACTTGAAGATGGTATTTTGCACACTTTCCCACTTGCAGGTACTCGCAAGCGTGGAAAAACCGAAACCGAAGATAAACAGCTTGAAATAGAACTTTTAAATGATGAAAAAGAGCTTGCAGAACATAATATGTTGGTTGATTTAGGCAGAAATGACCTTGGAAAGATAAGCAAATTTGGAACAGTTAAGGTTGAAAAATTACATTCCATTGAAAGATATTCACATGTTATGCATATAGGCTCTACTGTTAGAGGAGAAATAAATGAAAATTATGATGCATTTGATGCAATAAATGCTGTTTTACCTGCTGGAACGCTTTCTGGTGCTCCTAAAATCAGAGCTTGTCAGCTTATAAGTGAGCTTGAACAAAATAAACGTGGTATTTATGGCGGTGCAATCGGTTATATAGATTTTTCTGGAAATATGGACACCTGTATAGCAATAAGAATTGCATATAAAAAGAATGATAAAGTTTTTGTCAGAAGTGGTGCAGGTATAGTTGCAGATTCAAACCCAGAAAGCGAATATGAGGAATGTATAAATAAAGCTATGGCGGTTGTAAATGCATTAAAACAGGAGATAGACTGATTATGATTTTACTTATAGATAATTATGATAGCTTTTCCTATAACCTTTATCAGCTTATAGGCGAAATTGAGCCAGATATTAAAGTTATACGAAATGATGAAATGACAATAGAGCAAATTTTAAAATTAAATCCTGATGGGGCTATACTTTCCCCAGGACCAAAACGCCCAAAAGATGCAGGAATTACTTTAAAAGCTGCATTTGAACTAGGTAAATATATGCCTGTTTTGGGTGTGTGTTTAGGGCATCAAGCAATATGTAAAGCGTTTGGCGGTGTAGTTACTTATGCTGATGAGCTTATGCACGGTAAAGCATCAGAAATCAAACTTGATTTAAACTGTAATTTATTTAAAAACTGCCCTGAAACAACAAAAGTTGCAAGATATCATTCACTAATAGCAAAAAACATACCTGAATGTTTAAAAATCACCGCTTTAACTGATAAAAATGAAGTTATGGCTGTTAAACACAAAGAATATCCTGTTTACGGTGTGCAATTCCACCCAGAATCAATTTTAACGCCCTATGGAAAAATAATGCTTGAAAATTTTATAAAGGAGTGCAAACAATGATTAAACAGGCAATAGAGAAAATAGTAAATAAAGAAGATTTAACATATGATGAAGCTTACACAGTTATGAATGAAATCATGACTGGTCAAACAACTGCAACGCAAAATGCAGCTTTTCTTGCAGCACTTTCAACCAAAAGCACTAAAGCAGAAACTAAATTTGAAATTGCAGGTTGTGCGGCAGCTATGCGAGATAATGCTACAAAGCTTGAAACAAATATGGACGTTTTCGAACTTGTAGGCACTGGCGGAGATGGTGCAAATAGTTTTAATATTTCCACTACATCGGCTATTATTGCCGCATCTGGTGGAATGAAAGTTGCAAAACATGGCAATAGAGCCGCATCTTCCAAATGTGGCACAGCCGATTGTTTAGAGGCTTTAGGGGTAAATATTGAACAAAGCCCAGAAAAATGCTTGGAACTTTTACAAAAAGCTAATATGTGTTTTTTCTTTGCCCAAAAATATCATACTTCTATGAAATATGTGGGAGCGATTAGAAAAGAGCTTGGTTTTAGAACGGTTTTTAATATTTTAGGTCCTTTAACAAATCCAGCAAGCCCTAAAATGCAGCTTTTAGGTGTCTATGATGAATATTTGGTTAAACCGCTTGCCGAAGTGTTAATAAATTTAGGTGTAAAACGTGGCATGGTTGTTTATGGTCAGGATAAACTTGATGAAATTTCACTTAGCTCTGAAACAACTATTTGTGAATTTAAAGACGGTTGGTTTAAAACATATGAGATAAAACCAGAAGATTTTGGCTTTAATCGCTGTACAAAAGCTGATTTATTGGGCGGTACACCAGAAGAAAATGCACAGATTACACTTTCTATTTTAAATGGTGAAAAATCACATAAAAGAAATGCTGTTTTATTAAACGCTGGTGCAGCTCTTTATATTGGTGGTAAGGCTGAAAATTTAGCAGATGGTATAAAATTTGCTGAAAATTTAATTGATACAGGTAAGGCACTTACAACACTTAATAAGTTAATAGAAATTAGCAATAGGTGATAAAATGACAATTTTAGATAAACTATCAAATTATGCGAAAGAGCGTGTTAAGCTTTCAAAACAAATTTTGTCGCTCCAAGATATAAAAAAACAGGCTTTTTCACTGCCAAAAGACAATTTTGAATTTGAAAAAGCATTAAAAAACACTGATTTTGCATTTATCTGCGAATGTAAAAAGGCTTCTCCATCTAAAGGGATTATTGTTGAAGATTTTGACTATTTAAATATTGCAAAAGAATATGAAAAAGCTGGTGCTGATTGCATTTCTGTTTTAACTGAACCAAAATGGTTTTTAGGAAGTGATGAATATTTAAAAGAAATAAGTCAAAATATTTCTATCCCTTGTATTAGAAAAGATTTTACAGTTGATGAATATATGATTTATGAAGCAAAAATTTTAGGTGCAAAAGCTATACTTCTTATCTGCTCTATTTTAAGCGATGAGCAAATAAAAAATTATATGAAAATATGCGATGATTTAGGGCTTTCTGCACTTATAGAAGCTCATAATGAGGACGAAATAACAACCGCTATAAATGCAGGTGCTAGAATAATCGGTGTTAATAATAGAAATCTAAAGGATTTTACTGTTGATACTAAAAACAGCGAGAATTTACGAAAATTAGTTCCCAAAGATATTATTTTTATAGCTGAAAGCGGCATAACCAATGCACAAGATATAAAAAATCTTAAAGATAATAACGTTAATGGAGTGCTAATTGGTGAAACACTTATGAAAGCTCAAAATAAACAACAAAAACTTTTAGAGTTAAAATCAATGCTATGATAAAAATAAAACTTTGTGGGCTAAAAAGTTTAGCTGATATAGAAATTATAAATAAATATTCACCAGAATATATTGGGTTTGTATTTTATAAAAAAAGTAAACGCTATATAGATTATAAAACAGCTAAAATACTAAAAAATGCATTAAATAAAAATATTTCTGCTGTTGGTGTATTTGTAAATGAAGATATTGACACAGTGATTAATCTGCTAAATGAAAATATTATAGATATAGCCCAACTTCACGGAAATGAAAACGAAAACTATATAAAAACACTTAAATCACTCACAAATAAAACTGTAATTAAGGCTTTTAAAATTGAAAATGCTTTTGATATTCAAAATGCACAGCAAAGCCCCGCAGATTTAGTGCTTTTAGACTCTGGCGAAGGTGGCACAGGTGAAACTTTTAATTGGTCACTTATAAAAAGCTTTAACAGACCATATTTTTTAGCTGGTGGTTTAAATATAGATAATATACAAACTGCACTTGATACACTTACACCTTATGCTTTAGATGTAAGTTCGGGCATAGAAACTGATAATATAAAAGACGCTAAAAAAATAAAAGCTTTTATACAAACTGTTAGACAACATGAAAGGATTTAAATAAAAATGAAAAATGGACGTTTTGGCATACATGGCGGTCAATATATACCAGAAACGCTTATGAATGCAGTTATTGAGCTTGAAAAAGCATATGATTTTTATAAAAATGATGAAAATTTCAATAAAGAATTAAATACACTGTTTAATGAATATGCTGGCAGACCATCAAGGTTATATTTTGCAGAAAAAATGACAAATGATTTAGGCGGTGCAAAAATCTACTTAAAACGTGAAGATTTAAACCATACAGGAGCACATAAAATAAATAATGTATTAGGTCAAGCTTTACTTGCTAAAAAAATGGGTAAAACCCGTTTAATAGCTGAAACTGGAGCTGGTCAACATGGTGTTGCAACTGCTACTGCTGCGGCTCTTATGGGTATGGAATGTGTAGTATTTATGGGCGAAGAAGACACAATCAGACAGGCATTAAATGTTTATCGTATGAAGTTATTGGGGGCTGAAGTTATACCTGTTACAAGTGGTACTGCAACATTAAAGGACGCTGTATCTGAAGCTATGCGTGAATGGACTAATAGAATTGATGATACTCATTATTGTTTAGGCTCGGTTATGGGACCTCACCCATTCCCTACTATGGTACGTGATTTCCAAGCAGTTATATCTAAAGAAATAAAACAGCAAATACTTGAAAAAGAAGGACGTTTGCCAGATGCTGTTATAGCTTGTGTTGGTGGTGGCTCTAATGCAATCGGAAGTTTTTATAATTTTATTGATGATAAAAGTGTAAAACTTATAGGTTGCGAGGCTGCGGGAAGAGGTATAGACACTTTTGAAACTGCGGCAACTATAAACACTGGTAAACTTGGTATTTTTCATGGTATGAAGTCTTATTTCTGTCAAGATAAATATGGTCAGATTGCACCTGTTTACTCTATTTCAGCAGGGCTTGATTATCCAGGAATAGGTCCAGAACATGCTTATTTACATGATATCTCACGTGCTGAATATGTAGCTATAACCGATGAAGAGGCTGTATGTGCATTTGAATATTTAGCAAAAACAGAAGGTATAATCCCAGCTATTGAGTCAGCTCATGCTGTTGCTCATGCAATGAAAATTGCACCTAAAATGGATAAAGATAAAATTATAGTTATTACAATATCGGGTAGAGGTGACAAAGATTGTGCAGCTATTGCCCGTTACAGAGGAGAAAATATCAATGAGTAAAATAAAATCAGCTTTTGAAAATGGTAAAGCATTTATACCTTTTATAACATGTGGTGACCCAGATTTAGACACAACTGAAAGAGCAATCAAAGAGGCTGTTAAAAACGGTGCAAATTTAATAGAACTTGGAATTCCATTTTCTGACCCAACAGCCGAAGGTGTTGTTATACAAGGGGCTAATATAAGAGCTTTAAAAGGCGGAATTACAACAGATAAAATATTTGATTTTGTACGAAAAATTAGAAAAGAAGTTAAAATTCCTCTTGTATTTATGACATATGCAAATGTTATTTTTTCATATGGTTCAGAAAGATTTATTTCACTTTGTAAAGAAGTGGAGATTGATGGAATAATTTTACCTGATTTACCTTTTGAAGAAAAGGATGAATTTGAGCCTATTTGTAAAAAATATGATATAGATTTAATTTCTTTAATCGCTCCTACATCTAAGGATAGAATAAGTAAAATAGCAAAAAATGCGAGTGGATTTTTATATATTGTATCAAGTCTAGGCGTTACAGGTACAAGAACAGAAATAAAAACTGATTTAAATTCTATTATGAAAATTGTAAGAGAAAATACTGACATACCGTGTGCAATAGGTTTTGGAATATCAACACCAGAACAAGCTAAAAAAATGTCAGATATTGCAGATGGTGTTATTGTTGGTTCAGCTATTATAAAGCTTTTAGAAAAACATGGCAAAGATGCACCATCTTATATAGGTGAATATATTAAAAGTATGAAAGATAGTATAAGCAATTTATAATCACTGATAAAATATAAAAATAAACGATTGCAATATTCACGCCACACTCAGACAGAGATTAAAAGCGATAGAAATTCTATCTAAGCAACATAAAATATCTATTCTTTGTCGTGCTTTGAATGTAAATCGCAGCACTTACTAAAAGTATATAAATCATAAACCTTCAAATAGATAACAGGAAAATTTAATTCTTAGAAAAAAATTCTTGAACTCTATGCTAAAACAGATAAACGTTTAGGTGTAAATAAAATTAAAATCTGTCTTCAAAATGAATATTGCTTATTCGTCAGTACTGGTCGAGTGTATCGTCTGATGAAACAAATGAATTTTCCTAAAATGAGTACTGTAAAACCTACTAAATTTAAACATAAGAATACCGAAAACCTAACTCTTGAAAATAAATTGGCTCAAAATTTTAATGTTCCTGCTCCAAATCAAGTCTGGGTTTGTGATTTTACTTATGTTAAAATTGGTCAGCGTTTTGGCTATATTTGTGTTATTCTCGATTTATATGCCAGAAAAGTTATTGCTTACAGCATTTCTAATCATATTGATACTAATTTAGCTATTAAAACTTTACAATCTGCTGTTGAATCCAGAAAAGTATCCAATGGTATTTTATTTCATACTGACAGGGGTTCTCAGTTTACCTCTTATTATTTTAGAAAATTAATTGATTCTCTTAATATGATTCAATCTTTTTC
>CALWUO010000045.1 GCA_944384745.1 uncultured Butyricicoccus sp. | reverse complement strand
AAAGCCACCAGTCCAATATAGAATTGAACTGATAGCTTAGTTTCTTTTTTTGTGTCTACTAACTATTGACTATTTCACCCTAAAGTGATACTTTTCTATTTATTATTATGAAATTCCCAAACTTTCAAGTGAATTCATAACATTTTCAGACAATGTAATTTGTCCCATATTTTCGCTATTCCACTGTTTTAAAATATTATAAATATTCTGCATACCATCTATATACTGTTGACTTTCATCATAATATGCTAGCATAATTGAAAAAGCCTCTTCCCAGTTTTCTGAATCTGCAATAGTATATTTAACATATTTTTCTATCATTCTAAATCCATCTTCTGGTTTATTTTTTGAAAAATAATATTGTGCTAAAATACTTGGTATTGTATTTGAATCAACACTTTCTAATTTTTCAGCATATTTATTGGCTTGATATTGAATATCAGTATATGAACTATCCAAATCTATTGCACTATAAACATAAGATACCATATGGTCAGCCCATTCAAAGCGGTCTAATTTTATAGCTGTTACAAGTGAATCGAATTTAAGTTCTGTATCAACTTTATATCTAGCATACATATTGCCTAAAATCAAAACGCCATAAACCGCCATAAGAATAGCAATTATAATTACAATAGTTTTTTTGATATCGTCACTAAGCTTTTTTAAATATAATGTGTCTCCACAGCAAAGCAATATAAGAGCAAAAACACCAAATGCCATTGGTAAATATGAATACATAGAAAATACAACTTCAACCGCTGCATGACCTGCCATAAATACTAATGCACCGCCAAGTGCTGCTGTTAATGGATTGCTTTCAGCTTCTGGTTTTCTTCTTGTTTGTATAACTGCAACCGCTGATGTACCCAAAACACCAACAAAAAGAATTAAACCTATTACACCAATTTCAACAAGTGATTGTATATAGTGATTATGTGCATATTTGGTTTCATAAAAGAACTCTTGAACGCTTATAATAGCATTTTCATATGCACCCATACCCAAACCAATTATAGGGCTACGTTTAAATAATTTCATACCATCTTCAAAGAATACGGTACGTTGAATTGCGTTCTGGTTAGCCCATAAACCTTGTAAACGGTTTGAAATAAATTCTGGCAATAATTTATATTTTAGTGGGAATGAATATGTATTAGAGTTATCACTAAATACTGCTTGTTCAATAGTTACATTAACATCAGAGCTGAAATTAGCATAAATTACAATACTATCTTCTGGAACTTCAAAAACTGCACCATCTGCAACACCTTGATAAATTACAGTATTAGTATGCATCATAGTGTCCTCTTTGTTCTGTGACTCAATAGTAACATTAACTGGAACATCAGATTTAACAGATAATGTATACGTACCAGCATCAGGATATGCTGAACGACGAAGTGTTTCTCCTATATTAAGGGTAGCCGAACCTGTAACATTCATAGCCACAACTGCAAATACGCCTAAACATGCAAATATTGCTACAATAATTATAGGAACTAATTTTATATGTTTTTGTAGTTTTTCAGAAATTTTCTGACCTATAAACTTATCTAATAAACAAAGCACAACAGAACCTGCAACCGCACATATTAATGGAACAGGTCTTGGTTCTGTCCATGCAGTAAATGATGTTGCAGAAACTGCAAAAGCTGCTATAAGTGATAAAATAAAAGTTTCAACCATCAATACAAGAGATGAACCTCTATTTCTATCAAGAACAAGATACACTATAAACCCTAACATAATCATAGCACTTGCACCCATTGAGAATACAAGTAAAAATGCAAAAGCATTTAAGAATAAGCATATCACATTATATATACGTTCATAAGTATCTTTTGATGAAATTGCTAATCCCAATGAAATAAATACACCTATACCCATACACCCAGCAAATACATTAGGATTTTGGAAGATGGATAACATTCTTATTCCCTCTTCCACTGGTGATATATTAGTATAATCTTGTGTGAATATTCCTAAAAAACTTAATATTGGTGTGCTAATAATATGTGTTGATAAAAAATCTATACTTACAAGACCTGCAAACGCTGATACACCACCAAGAATAGAAGCAAACCCACGACCTAATTTTTTCTTTTCACCGTTTGCAAACGCAAGCACAAATATTACTATACTAAATGATGTCAGTAACAATACAAATCCTTTAAGTGCAAATTTACCTGACACAGCATAAAATGTGGATATTCCATTCATAGCCACCCATAGAGTAAGTGCTATAAATGGCAAAGATAGCCTATTTTTTATAGTATCAACTTTTATAAACATAACAATTACAGCACATATTAAAGTTAAAATTGATACTGTTTTTGCTGTTGCGGCACTGCTTAAACATATAATAGCAAAATATACAACTATGCCTAAAATAAGTAAGATGACTTTTTTAGGTTCTATTTTATGTTTAATAGCTGATGAACTTGTGTTTTCGTTCATTTTTATATTCCCCTCCTATGATAATACTACATGTCATAATATCACAATTTAACATATTAGTCTATTTATAACCAAATATTTACGATAACTTTTCCTTGTTTATCATGCCACCAAAAACAGTCATAAATAAAATCTTTACATCAAAAAAGAAAGTCCAATTTTCGATATAATATATATCATATTCTATTCTTTTTTTAATAGAAGTATCGCCTCTGAAGCCATTAACTTGAGCCCAGCCTGTAATCCCTGGGCGAACTTGATGTTTTACCATATAAAGCGGTATTTCCTCCTTGAACTTATCCACAAAATGAGGAAGCTCAGGACGTGGTCCAATTAAACTCATATCTCCTTTTAATACATTAAAAAATTGTGGAAATTCATCTATTGAACATTTACGAATAAATGCACCAAATTTAGTTTTTCTAGGGTCTTTGTTTTTGCTCCAACCTGTTGTTTGCGTATTATTAACCCTCATAGAACGGAATTTATACATTTTAAATGTCTTTTTATTAAGACCTACACGTTCTTGTTTAAATATTATTGGCCCTGGAGATGAAATTTTCACACCTATTGCCGCAAAAAGCATAACAGGCGATGTTAAAATTATTAAAATTAGCGAGCCGATTATATCAACCAAACGTTTTAATACTGCATTTAACCAATTATCTAATGGTATATGTCTTATATTCATAAGTGGTATACCATCTATATTATCAAACTCTGGATTAGATGGCATATATTCAGCATAAAACGGTATAAGTGAAAGTTTAACGCCCTCTTTTTCACACACATCTATAATATTTTTAGTGTATAATACTTGTTCTGCTGAGAGTGCAGCAACAACTTCATCTGTATGATTTTTAGATACTATTCTTGATAAATTATCTATTTTACCATAATACAATATATTAGCTATAAATGGTTTGTCAGCTACATAACCATCTATTGTATATCCAAAATCTTTTTGTGTTCTTATTTTTTCTGCATAGTCAAGTGCCATTTTGCCATCGCCAACAAGTACGACATGTTTTAAATTATAACCTTTACTTCTATAATAACGAAGTGTATATCTTAAAACTATTCTTTTCATGCTGGATATAAAAAATGAAATACAAAAGAAAAGGATAAGTGTACCTCTTGAAAAATGAACCTCTTTATAAAGAAATAAAGCTGTTTGCACCAGAATAAAATCCAAAATACAAGCCAATAACAGCCTCCATAGCTCCCAGTGTAATCGTTTATTTCTAAGCGATTCATACAAACCCATTGTTGCTAGTATTGCCAAATGAATTGGTATAAGGGCTAACACTAATTTTATATAACTTTGTAATGGAACTGTAATTACACCATTGTCAAATAAATGAAATCGAGTCCAGAATGAAATTGGCATGGATATAAACAATATAAGTGCATCTAAAACTATATTTATATAATTTAATGTTCTTTGATTTTCTTTTATCATACTTTGTCCCCCTGCACTTGTAACTCTGGCAACAGTTTTTTATATTCATTCATAACTTCAGGAAACACATTTTTTAATAGATAAGGTTCTATTGTCTTTTTTGCATATTCTCCCAACTGAATTTTTAATGCCTTATTATTATATATTCTAAGTATTTGTTCAGCACATGTTTCAAAATCACCATAATTATATAATAATCCTGCTCCTTGCTCTAATAAATCTGTATGTCCTTTTGTTCTGCTTGCCACTATTGGAAGTCCATAATACATTGCCTCCATTATATTAAAAGGCAAACCCTCGCTTTTACTAGCTGAAACCACTAAATCAGCCATAGAATAATATAATGGTATTTTGACCTGTCCAGGGAAATATATTCTATTTGATAAACCTAAACTATAAGCATATTGTTTACATTTATCTTGTAATTCTCCTTGTCCCGCTAGTATAAGCACTATATCCTGTGGTAAATATTGCATTGCATCTATTAAAATTTGCTGGCTTTTGCGTTTTGAAAACTCTGCTGCGTAAACCAAAATAAATTTATCTTTTTCTATACCTAGTTCATTTTTTAAATTATTGATTTCTTCACTTGTATGTCTTTGCAGTTTATTTTCATCTATACCCATACCCTTTATATAGGTTATATATTTGCCTAATTTATGCTTTTTTGCATATTCAGTGTCCCAACTATTCATGGTCATAAGAATATCAGTAACTGGAGCTACTAATTTTTCTGCACTGCTTAAAAGCATATTTTTCTTTTTTGACTCCAGTTCATTAAAAAGATATCCATGGGCAGTATTAACCACAAGCGGGCGTTTTTTTATCCCCATTACTGCTAAACGTGTAAAAAAAGCGGCTAACGATGTATGACAACTTACAATAGTATAATCATTTGTTTTTATTAGCTTATTTAGTTGTTTAACTGCTTTAAAATTTTTAGGTGATGTTATGCTTTTTTCAAATGCTATGTGAAACACATTATCAGCATAATCAATCCCCATTTGTTTTCCTCCACATGCTATATCTACTTTAAATCCCTGTCTTTTAAACTCTTTTATATATGGCAAATGAAAGTTTACAATATGCGAGTATGTAGAAGCTGTAAATAAAATACTTCGCATAAATTTCTCTCCTTTTATGCTATATTTAGACTATTTTTAGTGTTTATTTGACTATATCTGTGTTATTATAGCATATTTTTATATAATATAAAAGAGGAAACCAAACTACATGATTTCCCCTTTGACAATAAAAAAAGACACCGTCTATTGACAGCGTCCTTAAAATGGAGCGGATGACGAGGCTCGAACTCGCTACCTCCACCTTGGCAAGGTGGCGCTCTACCAGATGAGCTACATCCGCATTTGTTCGTTCAGAACGATACTTATTATAACAGGCGAATGTACTCTCGTCAAGCATTTTTTATCTTTTTTTATAAAAATTTTTTTAATAACCCAAATTATCTTTAATTAAGACAATTTCACACTTCATATTAGTAGGTGGGTTCATAAGTATAACCATAGCTTTACAAATACGCTCAGGACTCATACAATCCTCACATTTGCCCGTGGTTACACAAGGTACTTTTTTATTTAATCTTTTTGCATTAAACGGTGCAGAAATATTTCTTGCTCTATCAATAGCATCTTCCAAACTTGCTGAAAGCTTATTTACACCACAAACCACAATTAAATGCTTTGTATTGTAAAGTGTTGCAGCCACTCTATTACAATTTCCATCTATATTTACTATTTCACCAGTTTTAGATAGACCATTAGCAGAGGTCAAATAAACTTCACCGTCCATATATATAGGCTCATCTTTCCAGTGCCAATGTGCATTTATATTGTTTTCTTTTAGCTTTTCATAAACTCCCATTTGTTCAAGTGTTTTAGAACCGCCAAACCCTACACTTTTACCCTTGCACTGATTAACTATATAATCTGTTGCTTGCTCTTTGGTATCAAATAACTTAAATTCAAAACCTCTTTTTATAAAATTAGTTTCAAGGTCTTTAAAATCAATACCAAAAATTATATTCTCAATTTCATATGTCCTATCTACTATAATATCTGCATCTTGCAAACGCTCTCTATCACAATATCCCCAACTGACAGCAATAGATTTCACACCTGCATTTTTTGCCGTCTGTATATCTACTGTACTATCACCTATATAAAGAGTGCTGTCTTTATCCGAACCGAACATGTCCATAATTTTAAATAATGCATCTGGTGCGGGTTTTCTTGGTGTGTCTGCTCGCTCGCCTTGTGTATAGTCGATAAGTTCACCAAAATAATGTTTTGCAATTTCTCTTGCGGCTAAATCGAATTTATTTGTAAGAATAGCTGTTTTAATTCCTGCTTTTTTTAATCTTTCAAGTAAATTCATTATTCCACAATATGGCACTGTGCGACAAGTCATATGTTCTCGGTAATATTCACTAAAACGTTTGAAACATTCATCTATATTTCCACTTGTATTATTAGCATCTAATGTTCTTTGAAGAAGTTTGGCGGCACCATTGCCAACTCTTGTTCTAATTTGTACTTCAGTAGAAGGCTTAACCCCTAGAGGGTCGACCGCATGATTTACAGCATCGGTCAAATCCCCTAAGGTGTTTAAAAGTGTACCATCTAAATCAAAAACCACTGTTTTATAGTTCATTTTCTTCCTCGTTTTGCTCAATTTCAATTTGTGGCTGAACATATGGACAATATCTCTTATATGTCACTGTAATTTCCTTTAACATTTCAGCAACCTTTGAATTTATGCCCTCTGGTCTAACTCTCCATGCCCAGTTGCCGCCAACAGTTGATGGAATGTTCATTCTTGCATCTGCACCAAGAGAAAGTAAATCCTGCATTGTAGTCATAGATATTCTTGCACTTGATGCCCAAACGCTTTTTATAGCACTCCAACCTAAAGCCTCATTTGGTGAAGTTCTTAAATATTTATATGCAAACTGTTTTTCTTCTTCATTGCATATATCCATAATCTGTTCACAAATACTTTGGCTGTCATGTGTTGAAGTGTAAACAATCATATTAGGCTGATAGTTATGAGGCAGATGTTCATTATCATTATAAGCATCAAAGCCAAAAATAAGCACTTTCATTCCTGGAAAACCGCTTTTTGCAAGTAAAGCTCTAACTTTATCAGTCATAACGCCCAAATCTTCAGCAATGATAGGCAGTTTGCCTAATTGTTGTTCTAATGCTCTTATAAGTTTCATTCCAGGACCTTTGCACCATCTGCCATTTATAGCGGTTTCTTCTCCTGCGTCTACTGCCCAATAAGACTCTAAACCTCTGAAATGGTCTATTCTAAGCACATCAAACATGGCAATATTGCGTCTTACACGCCATACCCACCAGTGATAATTTTCAGCCTCATGAGTTTTCCAATCATAAACAGGATTGCCCCATAACTGACCTGTTGCAGAATAATAATCTGGTGGAACTCCTGCAACTTTTCTAGGTGTATAATCCATTTTAACTTGGAAAAGCTGTGGATGTTGCCAAACATCAGCGGAATCTGGTGAAACATAAATAGGTATATCACCGATTATTTGCACACCATTTTTATTAGCATAACTATGAACTGCTTTCCACTGTGTAAAGAAAATATATTGCAAGAAAACTCTAAAATCAATTTCTTCTTTCAATTCCTCTTTTACAGCCTTGAGTGCTTCTTTATCTCTACTGCGGATTTTTTTATCCTCCCAAAGCCATAATGGTGCATCATTGAACTTTTCTTCTTTGAGTGACATAAACAAAGTATAATCTTCAATCCACTCATCATTACGTCTGCGGAAAACGTCTATCTGCTGACGCATATCCACATCAATTCTTGTAAATGCTTTTCTAAAAAGCTCCATTCTGCTTTTTCTCAGTGGTTCATAATCAACTTTATCTGGATTTTTTTGTTTATGCTCCAAAACTTCTTCTTTAGTTAAAAGTCCATCTTCTACAAGTAAATCCAAATCTATTAACATATAGTTGCCCGCAACCGTAGAAAAGCACTGATAAGGCGAGTCACCAAAACCCGTATGACCAAGTGGTAACACTTGCCAATATCTTTGCCCTGCCTCTTTTAGAAAATCAATAAAATTAAATGCAGTCTGCCCCAGTGTGCCAATACCATATGGGGAAGGCAGTGATGTTATGTGCATAAGCACACCGCTGGAACGCTCAAACATAAAGACGACCTCCACACAGTTAATGTTTTCGTAAATAAATACAATAATATTATAAAATATTTACTCGAATTTGTCAAATTCGCAAAATGTATGTATTTTATAAAATTTTTCTATTGTAAAAACACACAATATATATTATTAAATCTTGTTGAATGGTGTGCAAACAGTTATAATATTATAAAAAAAGTTAGCTTTATTATTAAGTGAGGACAATAACAAATGCGAATGCGTAAGAAAAAGAATTTAGACACCCGCTTTGCAGCATGTGCAAATGTAATGATTACTGAGCCACAAATGCATAAAGGAAAATGGCATGAAGTTTTTTCAAATGAAAACCCAATTCATTTGGAAATTGGCTGCGGCAAAGGTCGATTTATTATGGAAATGGCAAAACGTCACCCAGATATTAACTTTGTAGCGGTTGAGCGTGAAGAGGGTGCTTTAATTATGGCTACTGAAAAAGCAAGAGAATTAGAGCTTTCTAACCTTAAATTTATCAGCTTTGATGCCGCTGAACTTGGTGATGTATTTGAGCATGAGGAAGTAAATAGAATTTATCTTAACTTTTCTGACCCATGGCCACCTAATAGACAACGCAGACGTCGTTTAACTCATGCAGATTATCTTGATGTTTACAATAATATTTTATGTGAAACAGGTGATTTGTGTTTCAAAACAGATAATCAACGTTTATTTGAGTGGTCTATATCCTCTATTTGTGAATATGGTTGGTTAGTGCAGAATATTTCTCTTGATTTACACAATTCTGAACTTGCTAAAGACAATATTATGACAGAATATGAAGAAAAATTCTCCTCTCAAGGCTTTAGAATTTACAGGCTTGAAGCACGTCGCAGACTACCACAATTTATGGATAGACGCAGACCTGTTAGAAAACCAGAATAAAAATGAACCCTTTTCCATATTCAGATGATAACAAGCGTTATCACTCATATTCTTATTATTTAAAACATAAATATGGTTGCAAAGTTGCAAGAGTTCCACTCAATGGCGGTTTTACCTGTCCTAACCGTGATGGAACTCTTTCATCTGGTGGTTGTCTTTTCTGCTCAGAAGATGGCAGCGGTGAGCAAATTGTATTTCCAGAAAAATCTATTGAAATTCAGTTTAATGCAGGAATAGAAAAACTATCCAAATGGAAAGATGCTAAATATTTAGCTTATTTACAATCTTTTTCAGGAACTTATGCAGATATAAATAAATTAAAATCTATTTATGATAAATGTTTAAGTCTGCCTAATGTCTGCGGTTTGGTGATTGCAACAAGAGCAGATTGTATTAACTCTGAAATCTGTAATTTACTTGCTGGATTTGCACAAAAAACTGATATAACAATAGAACTTGGTCTGCAAACAATTCACGACAAAACAAATAAACTTATGAACCGTTGTGAATATTTTTCTGACTTTGAAAAGGCTGTTAATTTGCTTAACAATATAAAAATACCTGTTTGGACACATTTGTTAAATGGCTTACCATATGAAACTCATGAAATGATGCTGCAATCAGCTAAAGTTGTAGGACAAATGAATATAAATGGGGTTAAAATACACACGCTTTATTTTCTTAAAGACACAAGCTTTGCAAAAAATTATAAGCATTTTGCACTTGATAGAGATGAATATATAAATATTGTATGCAATCAGCTTGAAGTTTTGCCTAGTAATATTGTTATTGGTCGACTTACTGGCGATGCACCTAGAGATAAATTACTTGCTCCTCTTTGGACTGTAAGAAAACGTGAAGTATTAAATTCCATTGATAAAGAGCTTTTAAGACGTGATAGTTTTCAAGGAAAATTTGCAAAATTATAACAGAACATTCCTCTAAAAATTTTCTGGGGAATGTTTTTTTGTGCTTGACAAACTTTACATATCCATAAATTGTTGAAAAATCTATGTAAAACTTTACTCATATTTTACATAAAAACAGGTTGGAATAGTCAATACTCATGTTATAATAGTATTGTATGTAGCAAAAATAAAAATATTGTAAAAAGTAAAGGATTAAGAGGTATGGATATTTTTAATGTGCTATCCCTGCTTGGTGGCCTTGCAATGTTCCTTTTTGGCATGAGTGTCATGGGTGAGGGACTTGAAAAAAGTGCAGGCAACAAGCTAAAAACTATTCTTGAAAGACTGACTTCTAGCCCGCTAAAAGGTTTTGTGCTAGGTCTTGCAGTCACTGCTGTAATTCAGTCTTCTTCAGCTACAACTGTTATGGTTGTTGGCTTTGTAAACTCTGGCATTATGAGTTTACGTCAAGCAATCGGTATTATTATGGGTGCTAATGTAGGTACTACTGTTACATCTTGGATTTTGAGCCTTTCTGGCATTCAAGGTGATGGTTTCTTTATTCAAATGTTAAAACCTACATCTTTCTCACCAATTCTCGCTGCAATCGGTATTGTTATGTATGCCTTTCTCAAGGATAACAAAAAGAAAGACATTGGTTCTATCTTACTTGGATTTGCAGTTTTAATGTTCGGTATGGATATGATGAGTGAAGCTGTTGCACCACTAAAGGACGTTCCAGAATTCACAAATATTCTTTTAATGTTCTCTAACCCTATTTTAGGCGTGCTTGCAGGTGCTATTCTCACCGCTATTATTCAGTCATCTTCGGCTTCTGTTGGTATCTTACAGGCACTTTCTGCAACGGGTAGCATAACATTTGGAAGTGCTATTCCTATTATTATGGGTCAAAATATCGGTACTTGTGCAACTGCCATGCTTTCTTCCATCGGCACAAATAAAAATGCTCGTCGTACCGCTTTTGTACATCTTTATTTTAATATTATCGGTACAGTTGTATTTCTAGCTATATTCTATATACTAAAAGCTATCTTTGATTTTCAATTTGTAAATGAAGCAATCAACGGTTTTGGTATTGCAGTTGTTCATTCTTGCTTTAATATTGTGGCTACTGCTGTTATGCTTCCATTTGCTGGTGTGCTTGAAAAACTGGCTTGTGCTACAATTCCTGATGAAACAGAAACCGCAGATGAATTTTCTCTGCTTGACCCTCGTTTAATGGTTACCCCTCCAATCGCTATTGAACAGTGTCGCAAAGTTGCTATTAGAATGGCTGATAAATCCAAAGATGCTATGTATAAAGCTTTGAGCTTAATTGATAAATATGATGAAGAAGATTACTCTTTTGTAAGAGATACTGAGGCCAGAATAGACGTTTATGAAGATAGACTTGGCTCTTATCTTGTAACACTTTCTTCTCACAGTCTTTCAGAAGATGACAGCCGTGAAGTTTCAAGACTTCTGCATACAATTGGTGACTTTGAAAGAATTAGTGACCATGCAGTTGGTATTGCAAAAGCGGCAAAAGAAATGCATGATAAACATATTCATTTTTCAAATGATGCAACCGGTGAAATAAAAGTTATTTCATCTGCTGTAAGAAAAGTGCTTGAAATGTCTATAAGCTGTTTTGAAACAGGCGACCTTAAAACCGCTGTTTTAGTAGAACCTCTTGAAGAAGTTGTGGACCATCTACGTGCTTCTATGAAAAACCGCCATATTACACGTTTACAAGAAGGTCTTTGCACAATTGAACTAGGTTTTATATTCTCTGACCTACTGACAAACTTTGAACGTGTTTCTGACCACTGTTCTAATATTGCGGCTTGCATGATTGAGCTGCAACATGGTGCTTATGATACACATGAATATCTAAGCCGTATTAAAAGCGGTCAAGACCCTGATTTTGCTGAACGCTACAATCAATATTTAAAAGAATTCGTTCTTCCATAAGAAAATAGCCTGCTCTTGATTTAGGGCAGGTTTTTTATTTGCCCTGAAACATTTAATGCTTTTTATGTGTCTATATATATGACCAAGGTTAAAAGGAGGGGTTTTATGAATGATTTCTTTTTGATAAAAAAATTAAAATCACATGATAAACAAACTTTTTATACTGTTATTGAAAAGTATACACCATATGTCAGTGTGATTTTATACCGCACATTAAATCAAACAGCTTCAAAAGAGGATTTAGAAGAATTAACTTCAGATGTATTTATAGCACTATGGTATAATATTGAGTCTTTAACGGGTAATAATTTATCTGGTTATCTTGCAACTATCGCAAGAAATAAAGCAAAAAATTATCTACGTTCATTATCACCATTAAATGAAAATATAAACAATATTCAAATCTTGGTTAATGACAATACATCTGATATTTCTATACATAATGACCAACATAATCAGTTATTATCCGCAATAAATAGTCTTGGTTTTCCTGATGACGAGATATTTAAAATGTATTATTTTGATGGTTTAAAAACAAATGAAATTGCAAAAGCTCTTGCACTTTCACATGCAACTGTGAGAACAAAACTTTTCAGAGGAAAACACAAGCTTAAAAAATATTTTAATGAAAGGGGTATTGGTTATGAGGAACTTATTTAACAAAAAACAAGCTGAAGAACTTACAGGTGTAAGCAGTGAACGTGTAAAACTGCTTGTAAGTCAAAAGCTTGATTTAACTGAAGATGTATATACAAAACCACGATATAAAAAGGCAACTGTTGCAATTATAATTGCTGCTGCATTTTGTATAACAACTGCTATTGCTACCAATTCTTCATGGATTATACACTATATTTTTGATGATAAAGCACCAGATAATATATCATCAGAAGTTGAAGATATAAACAAAAGTATTTCAGACGGTGAATATTTAGTCACCTTGGAACAAGCCTTATTTAGTGAAACAACATCTTATTTTATTGTATCTATTGAGGCGTTAACAGATGAGGCTTTTGAAAAAATGGAAAATGACCCAGCAGGTTTTGGCGGATTTATATTTAATTTAGGGCTTACATTCAAATATGATGGTCAAATATCAGAAGGTTTTTCATCTCGTGATTTACCTGAACTTAACAACGGCAGAAAAAAATACACAGCTATTGAATATACAGCAGAGAACCCTGAAAATTCCGATTTACTTGTTTATCCTAACATTATTGATAAACCAGATTTATATATGCGTATACCTGTTAAAAACTCAATAAAAACACTAGATTTTAAAATAAATCAGAAAGTTTCAAATGCTGTGCTTGATTGTGCACTTTGTGATGTAGGTGAAAATTCTATTGAAGATATAACAACTGATTTAACAATAAGAAAATTTTCACTTTCTCCATTTGATTTTACATTAGAATACAAACCAAAAAACAAAATATCATCTATTGGACCTGTTAACTTAATAGCTTTTATGATGAATGATGGTTCTATACATGGTCAAGGTGAATTTTTAGAACATAATATGTCTAAAAGCATTGGTGACTATGAACAATGTATCTTCACATTTAAAAATATTATGGAATTTGATAATATTAAGGCTGTTATTATTGATAATATGGTATATCCTCTTGATAAAAGCAAGCCATACAAGTTAGATAATGAAATATTATTTGAGCCTTTTATATCTTATGATATATATTCCACTGTTAGTGGTTTTACTCCTTCCATTGAAGAAGTATGTGAAAAAACAGGTGCTACCTTCTCTTTTAATGAAAAAGCTCAAACTGTCACCATTACTTATAATGGAACAACAACAATACTTAATATTGGAACAACTATTATAAAATTTCCTAATAGTGTATTAGAAACAGAGGTTATAACTGAAATAGTTGATGGAAATATAATTTGTAGTGATTTAGATAATATTTTAGGCATGGAGTTTATGTATATAAACTTTGATGAAAATAGAGAAAATGGTGATTTATATATTGCCCCATAACGCTAAAAAGGGACTGTTTAAAAATGAAATGATAAAATGATGGTAGACACAAAAAAGTGTTTACCATCATTTTTTTATGTTAATATATTAGAAAGGAGA
>CALWUO010000044.1 GCA_944384745.1 uncultured Butyricicoccus sp. | reverse complement strand
ATCACAGTAAATCGGCTCTTGGCTCAATGGCTCTTGGCTCTGGTATATTTATTTCAAATTGCCCTTTACATGCTTTACACTTGTAAGGCAATTTACAAATTTTAGTTTCTATTGCAACAGGAAATAATTTCTTCTTGCAACATGGGCAACAATACCAACCATTCTTTATCATGCTATTATTACTCCTTAGTTATTATATTCTTTTTTCCCCGTTTTCGCAAGCTCGCTCGCTTTTTTCTCTCATCGTTACCAACTGTTAATGGTAACTTCAAGCCCGAAAAAAAGGAAACCTTGTTAACTTTTGACGGCATTCTATATTTCAAATAACGATATGAAGCATACTCATTTCTGTTTGCACTATCCACAATATCAACAGCCCCTGGTGGTGCTTCAATACTAGCACCATCATCAACTATTTGATATTCTATTTTAGGTCTTGGACAATTCTTGGAAGTAATAAACATCTTTTTTCCGTTTAACGGTGCTTCTCGTCTTTCTTTAGATAAATATGTAGCCCAACCTTCATATCCTTTATCACCAACATATGATAAATCTATTTGTGTTCCCCATATCCAAAGTGATTTTATTATCTCTAAATCTTCTCCAGTAGAATTTAGGAATATATGAAAATGTCTTCGCCTATCTCCATGTAATCCTTCAGGAACATAAATATATACAAGTTCTTGATTTCTTGCTTTTCTATGTTTTCTCAAATGTCTAAAAAATATTTGCAAACATTTCTTAGCCTGCTCTTGAGTTTCTGGTAAATGTTCATCATCAAATGTAACTGTTACAACTAAATCTGAATAATTAAATGCAGATGCAATTCTTAGTTCTAGCTCTCTTGCAGCTGATTTACAATTCCATTGAGCCATAGCCTCAGAGGATATTTGTTTTACAGCTTTTAATTTACTACGCTCCATTTTAGGAGTAGGCATTGTAAAGATAACATCATATACCAATTCACCAGCTGTAACTATTTTTCTACGTCTAGCCATTTTGCACCTCTTTCAAAAGTGGTCCAAGTTGGACCACTTTTATTTTTCTTTAGGATTTTGAATTTCACACCAATATTCAGCGTTCCAACCTGCAACCCAATCATCAAATTCATTTATATCTGTGATAGATATATGTATATATACCCAATCACCATCTTGCTTTTTAGCGAAAAGAATATTGCAAGGTTTTTGAGTTTTTTCACTAACTCGTTTCCAATTAAAATTTATTGGCATTTCTTCAACTGCATCTTCATCAATTACCTTATTTTTTTCTTCTTTAAATTTCTTTATATCTTTTACAGTAGGAGATTTTTGTTCTTTTTTAAACTTTGATACAAGTTCTTTTTGTTGTACATCTGGTATCTTCTGCATTTCGTATGCAGCATTAGGTGATAAGTGACCACTTTTAAGCAGTTCCTTACCTTCATAAGTAAGATTTTTTTCAATTGCCTGCATACGGGCAATTTCAGTACCATTTTCATGAACAATTTCGCCTATTTTATCTCTAAAACGTCCAGAAAATTTATATCCTTTTTCTTTAAGGGATAATAATATTTCTTCTGTACGTTTCACAGCCTCCATACGTTCGGAATAAGATAAATCTCTAGTTTGAGTGTTAGTTTGTATAAGAGCTAACATCTCCAACTCACTATTTATAGGCTTGGACACTATACAAGGTACCGTGTCCCAACCTAATTTTTTAACAGCCTCAAATCTTCTATGACCTGCTATCAAAAGATAGCCATTATCATTTTTAGTAACTACTAAAGGCTGTTGTAAACCTATTAAATCAATACTGTCAGCCAGTTCTTCAATACCTGATACTTCAAAAAAGTTTTCAGTATTTACTTGAATATCTGAGCAGCGTATTTGCAGTACGTCTAAAGTATTAAGATTTGATACTATATTTTGCTTGAAATTACTAGCAAGGTCTAATCTTCTTTTTCTCATATCAGCAGTCACCGCCTAGATACTCATCAATGAAGGCACGATAAGTCTTCGCAGCCCATGAAGTTGGTGACCAACTTACACAAGGCTCATTTGCAAAAACACTTTCGCTTACAGCATTTGACCTCCAAATTTTCGTATTAAATACTCTAACAGGTAAATTGCTATTAAATAAATCAGCACCTTGTAAACAAATATCGTCTTTGCGGTACTGTGTCAACAAGACACCCGCTATATTTAGGTTGCTATTTATAGTCTTCATACCGTTAATTTGTTTAACGATATTTCGGATACCCTCGTATTCGTATACCCCTATTGTCGTAGGGATAATAATATCATCAGCAGCATAAATAGAGGCTGCACAAGATGCGGAAAATGATGGAGGGCAATCTATAATTACATAATCATATGTATTATTTTGCTTAAGGTTATTACAAAAATCTCTGATAGATGTTTCTTTTACCTCACCAGCTCTTAACGCTGATAAATCAAAGTCCATTAAATCAATAGACCCCGCTACAATATCCACGTTACGCAAGTAAGTTTTCTGTATAAGAGCATCTTCATCATCAATATCACCCGAAATTAAATCACACAGATTAATACCATCTGTCTTAGCTTTCATGTGCATTGATAGATTATACTGACTATCTGCATCAATTAACAATACATTTTTATTTTTTTCTGCAAGAATAGCAGCCATATTTATAGCTGTTGTAGTTTTACCAACGCCACCTTTTAAATTAACAATAGCTATTGTTTTCATAATATAGTTAAACCTCTTTCTTTTTTGTTATAATACTAATTTTACATTATCGCTTAAATTTTTCAACTCGAAATTAAGTATCAAAAGTTTTTTACTTACTTAACCCGCTATAAATCTTATATTTTAAAGTCAAAAGTTGACCATTCATGACATGATTGACAATAAACTTCTAGATTAGTTACTTTAAAACCCTTGTAAGCAATAAAGAGTGTATGGTTGCAGCCCTTTGTTTGACATTTTATATCAACAGGGTTTTTATATTTTGATAATGCATATTCACCAACACGCTTTTGAGATATTTCATAACTCTTTTCAGATGTTTTGCGACCACGAAAAATGAAGTCAGCATTACAAGCATCACACTTAATTCTAATTTTATTGCATTTAGTACCTACATGCATACGAATTAATATTTTTTCGCATTGCAAACAAGAAACAGGCATAATTAGTTTTCCTTCATTCATTTATATCACCTATCTTAAAGCACTCTCGATATTTTTTAACTCCAAATCGTGATTGTATTTCAAATTCAATTAAAACAAAACGGTTTTCAGGGTGTATCCAGATTATATTACCTGTTCTACCTTTAATATTTATTTTTCTCATTATGCACCCGCTATTTTTTCTTGTAATGATTGATAGCTTTGAATTTGAGTACATTCTTTGTCCATATATTCAAGAAATGTTTGATGTTTTCCATCAAAATTAAGTTGCATATAGGCAAGCTCGCCATCTTTATTTTTAACGAGCTTTAAAATTCTGTCACTATAAGGATTTTCAGGGTCGGACAAATACAATAACATAATTGCATCTGCATCTTGTTCTATTTGCCCCGACTCACGTAAGCTTGCCATTGTAGGGGCTTTTGGCACTTTGTTTTCCTTTTCAGGTCGTGATAACTGACTTAGAGCCATAATAGTTATTTTGCTATTCTGACCAAAAGTGTGCAAATCCCTTGAAATCTGAGAAACCTGCTCTGTTCTATTAACTTTTACATTACTAGGAACCAGCAACTGTAAATAATCAATGATAATAATATCATATCTTCTTTCAAAAGTTCTACTTATAACATCGCTTACAGTCATACCAGAAGCATTGATAACTTCAACCTTAATGTCACAAAGCATTTTGTTTTGCTTTGCAATATCCATTAACTCTTTTTCAGATAAATTATGTGTTTTAATTTTTCTGAAGTCCGTTAGAGTTAGTTGCGATATAAGTCTGTTATAAATTTTTCTATCATTGGTTTCCAGAGAAAAAATCCCAACTTTTTTCTTTATACCCATGAAACTAGCTATCTGTAAAGCAAGTGCAGTTTTGCCCGCTGATGGATAGCCACCAATTATTATAAAATCACCTGCTGAAATATTTAATTTTTCATCAAGCTTGCCTATGCTAGTCAATATATATTCAGGCTTACTTTCTAAGTCTTGCATGAAGTTCATGACACCTTGTGCCATTGGTACAATTCTAACGTCTAATCGACTTGCAGTTAAACTATGAGCCTCACTTAAAATCTTAGATGCCTCATCAAGAGATTGACAAGACATTATTTTAGCCCCTATTTCTTGCAGTTTATATAATCTGCTTTCCTGTTTTAGGACTTCGGCATATTCTCTCCAACCAGCAGAAGTTGGAGTTATCTCCATAAGTTGCATAAGAATGTCACGATAAGCGTCAC
Organism: uncultured Butyricicoccus sp.; assembly: GCA_944384745.1. Classification (GTDB taxonomy): domain Bacteria; phylum Bacillota; class Clostridia; order Oscillospirales; family Butyricicoccaceae; genus Butyricicoccus_B. The sequence goes on along the minus strand of CALWUO010000044.1, from coordinate 10,141 downwards.
CACCTGCTTCATGACAAATTGTAACCGCATCAATATGCTTATTTTGCAGATACAATTTCTTAGAACTTAAAAATATATGTTTGTACTCTCCAGTGATGAAATCATTTTCATGTACGTTTGAAAAGACTTCACCACAAATATCAGGGTCAATGAGCATCGACCCTAAAACAGCAGTCTCACCGCTCAATAATCTTTCGTTACTAACCACGGCACCATGCCTCCTCAATCAGAGTTGTTTTGCTTGGCTGTTCATCGGCTTGCTGATTTTCTGGGTAATCTTTTTTCAGCCAGTTAAGCAATGTAGCATAATGGCTTTTATATTTTTTATTAGTATTTTTCAAGTAGATTGATAAGTCTTCAATGCTACTTACTACCTGTTCTGGTTTCCAACGTTTATTAAGCTTGTCTAGTTCAGCCTGCGTGAGCTTAACGTTTTCAAACTCACCAAAGGTTAATTTAGGGGGCGAGAGTTCAGCGACCTTAGTCGCTGTTGCCTTACTCTCTCCTATACTATCCTTACTCTTACCTATACTAACCTGTGTATCCAATGTGGAACCAGTTTGGATACAATCTGTATCCATTATGGAACCAATTTGGAACCCATCTGGAACCAGTATATATTCTTTATTTTGATTTTCTGATAACATGGCTTTCTCGTTTTTATATATTGTTTCCTTATAGCGGTCTTTTTTTATATAATTATTGATTTTCCAGTGCTTTATAACTATAACCCCGCTGTCAAATGGAATGATAAAATTTTTAGCTATAAGTATTCTTAAATCATCATCTGAAGCACCAGTCATTCTGATAATTTTCTTAGGACCATTTACAAATCCATCGTCATCAGCTCTCATACTTAAATCAAAATATAAAAGCCTTGTACTGGTTGGCATATCAAGAAAGGCATCACTGTCAATGATAGCCTTTGAAAACATTCTTCTTTCAGCCATTTTAAACTCACTTCTTTCTTTTTTGGTATGCTAACGCACAGCCTAGCAAAAACCGCCAGTCTGTGCATAAATCTGTGGATTTTGTTGACAAACTTATTATAAAATGTTATAATAAGTTCAGAAAACTTAAAAAACTTCTTTCTTTTCGTCTAACTGTTTTGACCTTATGCAGTTAGGCGATTTTTTTATGCCAAAATCCAGACTAAGAACGGTCTGAACAATGTCGTTAAGCTCATCCATAATGTCGAGATAAATTGGCATTTCAAATTCATCAATAATGCCATCTTCTGCAATTTCCAATAATTGCTCAACTCTTTCGTCCTTAGCGAAGTGCCTTAGTAGCCTAAGTAATTTCATAGCACTTTGCTGTATACTGCATAGCTCCACTTCTGGAATTATGCTGTTCAGTGGACTTGACCTAAGATGTTGATACCCCAAATATTTGTTATCATAAATTTTGACCATCAAAGCAACAATATCATCTGCTGGACGCCTTTTGTCTGTTTCGTAAGCTCGAACGCTTTCCACGCTAATATGTAGTTGCTCAGCAGCACTTTCTTGTGTGAAAGTAGTCATTTCACGAGCAGTTTTATAAATATTAGCTGTCGTTTTCAATACTGTTCACCCTTTCATTTTTAAGTTATATTATAATTAGTTGATACCCTTAAACAAGTCATCAATAGAGCAATTAAAAAACTTTGCAATTTCAGGTAGTTTTTTAGCTGGTGGGTAAATGTCATCAGTTTCCCAGTTAAAAATAGTAGGCTGTGTAACATTAAGTTCTCTAGCCATATCAGATTGTTTAATACCCTTGCTTTCTCTAAGCACTTTTAAACTTTTCATATTATCACCTGCCTTTCTTGTACCCCCTAACCCTCTATGATAAAATCAGAGGGAAAGGAGGTGTAGAAAATGATTGAAAAGTATTATACAACTATCTGTCCCATTGAAGGAAAAAAAGCAAATGTAAAAGTGTCTTTTGATGAGATTGAAGTATGTGGAGACACTAATACACACTTTCTTAAAGATGGTTATTCTTGCAATCTTCATCAATTAGGCTTATGTACACATTCAACTGATGATGATTTTGAATGTCCAGTTTATAAGAAAGCTGTTTACTAATCTTTTCTTGCAATCTGACAGCCAATGCCTGTTTTCTTTTTCAATATGGCGTTGGCTGTTTCCCAATAACCTTTGTTTGATTTTACACATTCATAGACAAACGAACATTTACTACAAACTTTATTGCTTGTAACAGGTGTATCTGTCATCTTGCTTTCATATGCTTCAACAAAGTGTCGTGCAACACATTCCCAAAACTGTTGTTCTATAATTCTCACCGCCTTTATATTAGTTTTCTTATATTAGTTTTATGATATAAGAATAACTTATATTTTCGGGGTTGTCAAGATAAAATTTCAGTTTTATTTATATTTGGTTGTGCTTATTTAAAATATAAGATATACTAATATTTGCAAGAGGTGATATAATGGTTCGCATTAAAGAATTGCGTAAATCTATGAATATGCTTCAAGGCGACCTTGCAAAGAAGATAAATGTTAGTCAAGCAACTGTTTCAGGTTGGGAAAATGGCTCGTTTGAACCTAGTGGCGAAGCACTATACAGACTTGCGACTTTATTTGGTGTATCTATTGATTATTTACTTGGTTATAGTGATAATAAGGGAATTTCACCAATGAAAATTGATGAAAAAGAGCCCACTCTAGAAGAATGGAACTCTTTGACAGATACGCAAAAAGAAATTATTGAGTTAATGGGCAAATTAACACCTGAGCAACAGGGCGAACTTGTTCGTCAAGCTCGTTATCAACTGTGGCTTTTGCTTCAAAAAGACTCTGAGCAGTAAAAGCATTGTTATCTTTTTGATTTAGTGTGTAGTTTGCCATTTTTAGCATTTTGAACATTTCTTTTTGTTCTTTCGTCATTGGTAATTCCTTCTTTCCTAAAGATTTACCAAAATTTTGACATAAAAACAACAAAACAATTAAAAAATAAAAAGTGGTCCAAGTTGGACCACTTTCTTTTAGGGGGAATTGTATTGAAAAAACAAATTTTATTAGCTAGTATACTTTCAGCTATTTTGCTTTCTGGCTGTGGTGGAGAAGGTACTAAAGATGAGCAAGCATCAGCCCAAAAATCAGTATCAAGTTCAGTTTCTTCTGAAGTTATTGAAGAAAAAAAGCCATTAACAAAAAAAGAAGCGGCTGGACGTGATGCAACTTTACAAGTGAATATAAAATATATTAGAAAATTTTATACAGACCTTATGGAATTAACTACACAAGTTGACCAAGGCACAGCCTCACTTGTTGATGTTTATAATTATTGCAAATCATGGACAGAAACAGATATAAATTCAAATCTTGATGGTATGACTGATGAATACTCCCTTGAATATCGTAAAAGTTTAAATTCTTTTTATTATACCAGTAAAGAGCTTGCAAAAGCTGTAATGGAATATGCAAATACAGGTTCAGTAGAGGCTGCAAGTAAAATGCAAGAGGAAATTCAGTATTTCCAAATGTATAATATGGATATTGACGAAAAACGAGAAGCATATTTAATATCAGCAGGTTATACAGCTGAAGAAATAGAGCCTGTTCCAGAAGTTGAAGAATAAATTTAAAAGTGGTCCAAGTTGGACCACTTTTTTGCACCCTTTGAGGTGCTTTTTTTATGCTATTATCTGTATTTAAGAACTGTAAAAATTACAGGTCTTAAAAATCTAAGAACTGTAAAAAATACAGGTCTAGAACTGTAAAAAATACAGGTCTAAAACTGTAAAAATTACAGGGTAATAATAATAAGCGAATAAGAATAAAAAAATAAAAATAAATACGACGTCGAAAAAAAACTCTTTACTTATTTTATTTTATACACTATAATAAAATTATGTTAAACGAACTTATGATATAAAGGAAGTTAATCCAATGGCACGTGGAAGACCAAAAGGAAAGAATAATAAAAAACAAATATGTGTAACACTAAAACCAGAAGTACACAAAATGCTAAATGAAGTTGCTAACGATAAATTACTAAGCATAAGTGAAACAATAGAATTTTTAGTTGCAGTAGGATATAAACAAATTAAAGAAGATAATAAAAACGGGTAAAAAAAATATCCGTCCCCCTGCCGACCAAAGCAAGAACGGATATTAACCCTTATAGAAAGGATTTAAAAATTATGACACCATATGCAAAACTTTTTAAGAATTTAATTGATATAGACGCAACAGTAATTTCCGTAAACGCCAAGTACATATATACACTAATGCTTGACCGTTACAGCCTATCCCAAAAAAATCAATGGATTGATGCAGATGGTAATGTATATATATATTTTACACTAGTTGATATCCAAAAGTCAATTGGTGTATGTGAAAAAACTGCTGTTAATGTTTTAAAAGAACTTGAAAATAATGGGTTAATAACTAAAAAACGTCAAGGACAGGGCAAGCCATCAAAAATTTACTTACAAGATATAGAAAATATGCAAAAATCATCTAAAAAATATAATACTGAAAAAAATAATAAAAAAGATATTTCTAAGGCTAATGAAAAAAATAATAAGCATGATATATCAAGAAGTGTTGAAAAGACATTAAAAAAAGAAATATCAAAAGAACATGTAAATAATAACATAGAAGAAAAAAATCCAGAAGTAAGAGATATAATAGAAACTTTTGAACGATTTATCGGTAGAAAACCAGATAAATCGTTTAGAAAAACAATATCAAAAAGAATAAAAGAAAATAATCTAAAAATAGAAACGATAAAAGCAGCTATTGAAAAAGCATTTAAAACTAAAGCTAAAAACCCAGAAGCCTTTATATTATACTTAACGCAATATAATCAAAATAATCAGACTGAAAAACCAGCAGAACAGAAAGCACCAGAACCAGTAGACAAGCCATTAGAAGAATGGGAAGTGGAATGGTATTTGGAAATAATGCAACATCATAAAGAAATTGGTGAACCTTACAGTCAAGAAAAAATAGACGAATATGAAAAAATTCTTGAAGAATTTAGTCAAAAGAGAATAGAAAAACAAATAACAGATATGTTTGATAATTATTGATATAGCTTTTTGAATATCAAACTTTTAGAAGTCTGATATAGTCTTTTGGACTAAGTATTAGCAAGCAACGAATTAGCACGGACTAATTCAAAAAAGTAGGGGCATTCATGCCCCTTGCAACCCCAAAAATCAACCCACCCAAATTATAAATTATAGTTTGGCTTTTTAAGGTTGCCTAAAAACAAATGACTTCTTTTCATAATACTTAACTCCTTTTAAAACAAATTAAAACATACAAATTTTAGCTATAATTTTTGTGCATATTCTTTAAGGAATACTCTTTACAGAATATAATATAAATGATATAATATAGACAGTTAAAAGAGATACACAAACAACTGGACAAACTAAAAGGAGAATGACTTATGAAAACAAATATATTTTCTGAACATGAAATTCAGCTTGTGAAGAAAGCTCTAGTCTTTGAACTAAAAAGAATTGACAGCTTATTAAAAATGCACAAAGAAAATCAAAATAAAGCAGAAAAAAAACAGCACATTGAGTTAACTAAACAGCAAATTGATGGTAGACTTTTTGAAAAACAAGTTATTTTAAATTTGATAGAGAATTTAAACATCAATTATAATTTTAAACTGCTGGAAATTAGCTTCATATGTAATGGATTAAAGGTTATGGAGCAAAATTTATGCACAATAAACATTGATGAAGTATCAGAGACTGAGGCTGATAAACTCATTAGTGAACTTCAGCAAGTGAGGGATATTAAGGGCAAAATATTGCCCATAAATTCTAATCTCATTAAAAAAAGAAATGAAATTAGAAGAAAAACCAATAAAAATTCGACAATTCAAGAAAAAATAGAAGCATTGATGGTATCTATTGAAAATATTTAAAAATGAGGGTCAACAATAATGAATAATCTAAAAAAAATCCGCACCGAAAAAGGCTTAAGCCAATTGCAATTAAGCCACGAAAGCGGTATAGCACTGTCAGTAATATCTAAGATAGAGTCTGGATTTACTGATGTAATGCAGACGAGAGTCTGCACGGTTGCAGCACTTGCAAAAGCCCTTAGTTGCAAAATCGAAGATATAATAAATGAATAATTTTCAAGCCGCCTGCAAGGGCGGTTTATTTATCGCCTTTTTATATAAAATCAAATGACCATTTATTTTAATACTGTTTTTATTTGTTCGATATCGAAAATATTTTAAATGCAATAATTAGATTTATTTCTAAAATATTGTTACAATTTTATAAAATATTACAATAATACGCTTTTGAGAAATGAAAAAACGTAATTTTTAGGCTGTATTTTGCAAAACTAAGTTTTTGATTGTCAAAATTCATTTATTTCCTTTGATTTTAATACTTTAATAAATAATATTAGATTTAATACAAATTTATAAAATAAGCATAAAATAAAGAAATTTTCGTTAGTGATAAACTAAAGTCTTTGATATATTTAGTAATAGTATTTGAAAATTTTTTTATAAATAAATATGTATTGCAAATTCATATAAAAAGAGAGAATTGAAACCATAACAGAAACAATTCTCTCTTAACTCGTGTGAACACAATAAAATTCTAATACAAGTATGGACTATCTATATAATTTTTTAATGATATATTTCATATCATACTATACTCTGCTTTTCAATATGCCTTCTAAGTCTATGTATGCTACTTCTTCATTTACTCCAAGACCATAGATTTCTTCTCCGTTCACAATGATAGTTGCACGACATTGTTGTGGTTGTATTTTTTTGTAATCGTATTTATAAGATATAGGATAATTTTTCTCTTTAAATTTTATTGTTTTTTTTAACATCTTTTAGATCCTTTCTTTTTTAATAAAAAATATATTATATACTATGAATTAGCAAAAATGAAAAAATGCACAAATTGTCCTCAATTAATGGACATATAATACAACTTTGTATTTCATACAAAGATTTTAGCCAATATTTTTGTGCAAATTTCTGGATTTGCTCTTTTATAGTTATATATTTGTATATTACATGTTTATTATGGAAAAAGCAACATTTTTTATATATCAAATTTCGACACAATTGCTTAAATATAATCATAATAATAAAAAATAGGCGATAGGATAAACACATACCGCCTATTCTAGTTATGTGTTAAGCCTTAACACATAAAGCCTTAATAATCTTGTCCGCCAGTGCGAAAGCCTCGCCTCTGGAGATTTTATCATCAAATCTCATTTCGCTTAGCTCTACACCTTGAGCCTTGAGAGATTCATAATTTACATAAGCCCAATGCTTTGTTTCATCTTTTTCTGGTGTCTGTGTTGTAGTATCTGACATAATTTCCACTCCTAAAGTTTTCAAAATTCCATGAGCATAAGCCTTACCAAACTTAATCTGCTCAGGCTTTTCGTCAAATTGTGCTAAATCTCTCTTATTATCAATAAATCCAATCTCACAGATTACAGCAGGACAGCTTGTCTCCCTAATAAATCCATAATAGTCCTTACCTGTTGTTTCACTCTTGTGAATTTTAACTCCCCTGCTGAGTTGCCCTGCTGCTATAACTTCCGCCTCGATATTTTCGGCTAGAGTCTTACCAGTTCCACCATAAATAGTATGATAAACTTCAAAGCCATAACCGCCACCAGCGTTAGTATGTATATCAACTGCTAAATCTGGAGCATAAGAGTTACACTCCTGTATTTCTTCTGTTAGTGGGTCATCTTCATCTGACATGCGGCTTAGCTTTACTTCAACGCCATTACGAACTAATTCATCACAACAAGCAAGAGCGATACTTAAATTTATATCAGCCTCTTTCATGTTGTTTGCAACAGCTCCAGGGTCAGAGCCACCATGTCCCACACCTAAAAACACTTTTTTAGTAGTCATAGTATTATTATCCTCCTTTTTATTATCTTTTTTAAGCCAAACACAAATGGCATTTGGACATTTTCTGTCGTCCGTTGGACTATTTACAGCCTTATCGCCTATCATAAGTCTTGAACTACCGCCACCATCAAGATTTATAGCATTGTAAAAGCCCTTGTTATAGCAAAAATATTTTAACTGAGCTACTGTCATACCTGTTGTAGCAATCAAATAAATATTATTACCAGCACTAGCAACAATACTCCTTTGGCTTTTAGAAGTCATAACATAGCTATCCACACTATCAACAGTTTTTTGACCGTCCTTAATCAGTGCAGGATAGCCAGTGATGTAATTTTGCCAATCTATGTTCCAAGGGTCGCCAAATCCAAAACCGCCACTTTTATTTATGCCAAAGCCATAGCCTGTACCCTCATTGCGTATAAGCTCGCCATTTTGCCATATAGTGCCTATTGCTCCCTTATCGTCCCATAAACTAGCGTTTATCATATAATCAGGCTTGTTTTCTTGCTTGTCATACCATTTCTTCATGGTTAAGCCGCCAAGCTGTACTATATCTATTTTTTCAATTTCATCATTTGCTATTGTCACAATATAAGAGTTATTTGATATTTTAAACTCTGCCATAATATCACCTAATCTTTGTGTTTTTTTCTTCTTTCAGTTGCTCAAGTACATCTTTCAACTTTTGTGGATAAGGAACGCCAAGCTTACCAGCGTTTTCAAGTATGCTTATGCCCTCATTAGCAAGGTAGAACGCAATCACAACCCCACGGACCACACCAGAACCACCCATAACATGAGTATCGAGTATATTAGCAATGAGGACTAAAAGCAGTATAAAAACCTTTTTAGCAAGTCCTTTAAAGCCTACTGAGCTATTAAGGGTTTTATTTGCAATAGCGACCATCAAGCCTGTTATGTAGTCGATAGCAATAAAAGCAAGCAAAGCCATCATAACACCATCTAATGAACCCCAAAGAGTAGCACAAAAGCCACCGATTGCAGCACATATAATTTTAAAAGTCAAAATTATATTATTTTCCATAATTTAAATCACCTAAAATTTTATAAAAAAATAGCCTACTCTTGACTTAGAGCAGACCACGTGTTAATATTGAATTAGAAAAAGGGTGCTGTCGGTGAACGGTTAGCTCCAGTATTTGAGATTATTTTTTTACTAATAACCGCTTTATCTGGAACGTGAAGCGGTTATTTTGCATTTATAATGAAAATATGTAGCAGAAAAGCTACACATAATAAAATTCTAAAGAATTTCATCATCATAAAGCTATCACCTCCCTTCAAGTGGGAGAGTGAGCTAACCGCCACCGCTGGTATCGACAGCACCTGACCTATTTTAACACAAGTGTCTGCCCTATATCAAGTTTTACTATCGCTTTCTGTTTAAAGAGAGCGATTTTTTTATGCAGCACTATCTTCTTTAGTGCCGCCAAACTTCTGAGGAACAAGAAAATCAAGACCGCTATCAATTAGATTTTCAGCCACACCAGTTTGTAATGTAGGTGGAACATCTTCAAAAGTGGTTTTTCCAAGAATAACTCTCTGAGCAAAGAACATAGTCATCATAATTTTATCTCCTTTCGATGACAAAAAAATTAGTATATTATTGATAAGAGCGTTAAGAATAGCCCTAATCATCAACTGTAAATCTGCATAGCCATTTCAGCTATACAGTCCTCCATAAAGTCGTTTCTGTCCGACTGTGCTTGAATTTGAGCTTTTAAAAGCTCATTTTCTTTTATTAAATCGTTTATAGTTGGTTGAGGTTTAGGCGGTTCAGGCTTGTCCGCCTCAATTTCCTCCTCAGACCTTTCCACCGCCTTGCCATCTACTAATTTATAGCGTGGCACACCGTCAGCAGTGTAAATAGATTTGTCAAAGTAATTGCCTTGTGCGTGATGGTATTTATCACCTAGCCCCTCATCTATTTTTATCCAACCTGATATATCATCTAAAAAAGCACTTGAATTTATGGCAATAATGCTGTTTTTCTCATCTATTTTTGCATAAACCTCATAATTTTGTTGTATAAAGTCCATATTTTCACCCCACTATTAAAGTTCAGCTGATAACTCAAGGAAACTATCTACTGAGCCGTCCTGATATATTCCATACAATCCTTTTGGAACAGATGATTCCAGCGTGCCTTGTAATTTTAGTATTGTATAATTCATTTGTCCTGGCTGTAAGTCCATTATTTTAATATTATTTACGACTAATCC
>CALWUO010000043.1 GCA_944384745.1 uncultured Butyricicoccus sp. | reverse complement strand
TCAACCTGACGAGTAGCAAGGAACTTTGCACGACCGCCTGCACGGTTCTCTTGAATCCATTCAGAAGCAAAAGTGCCGTCCTGAATTTCACTAAGGATTTTCTTCATTTCCTTACGAGTTTCCTCAGTGATGATACGCTTACCAGTGCGATAATCGCCATATTCAGCGGTATCAGAAATAGAATAACGCATCTTAGCAAATCCGCCCTCATTGATTAGGTCAACAATAAGCTTCATTTCATGTACACATTCAAAGTAAGCGTTTTCTGGAGCATAACCAGCTTCAACTAGAGTTTCAAAACCAGCCTTCATCAGTTCACAAACACCGCCACATAAAACAGCCTGCTCACCAAATAGGTCAGTTTCAGTTTCTACACGGAAAGTAGACTCTAGGATACCTGCACGACCGCCGCCGATACCAGCAGCATAAGCCAGAGCGATGTCCATAGCCTTACCAGTAGCATTCTGATGAACACATACTAGGTCAGGAATACCCTTACCCTCTACATATGTACGACGAACAGTATGACCTGGAGCCTTTGGAGCAATCATAATAACGTCAACATCTGCTGGTGGGATAATCTGCTTGTAATGAATATTAAAACCATGTGCAAATGCTAAGCACTTACCAGTAGTAAGATGTGGAGCTACTACTTCCTTATAAATATCAGCCTGTAATTCATCAGGCAGTAACATCATAATGATATCGCCAGCTTTAGCAGCCTCTTCAAGGCCCATAACCTTAAGACCAGCAGCTTCAGCCTTAGCAACGTGCTTAGAAGTTGGACGCAGACCTACAACAACATCTACACCAGAATCATGTAGGTTCATTGCATGAGCGTGACCCTGAGAGCCAAAGCCCAGAATTGCAACTGTTTTGCCGTCTAGCACAGATAGATTACAGTCTGCATCATAATACATGTTTACCATTTTAATTTCCTCCTAAAATATGGGTTTTATATAAATTTTTATATAGCAATTTTATTTCATCATAGCGGTTACGCCTGAGCGACACATATCCATAATATGAAAATGTGAGATTACATTTAAAAACGCATCAATTCGGCTTGGAACTTCAGTAAGTTCCACAATAATACTGTCTGAACTACTTTGGACAACAACAGCATTATAAACCTCAGCTATTTCTCTTATGCTATCTTTATCAGCCGCATCACTCGCTTGAATTTTTACGAATAACAATTCCTTACAATAGCTTTCTTCTTCCCAAAGCTGTTCAACCCAAATTGCCTCTTCAAGTTTAGAAACCTGTTTTATAATTTGCTCTAGTGTTTTTTCATCACCTTGAACAATTATAGACATTCTTGAAACCTTTGGGTCACTTGTTGCGGATACTGTAAGTGAGTCAATATTAAAACCTCTTCGACCAAATAGGCTTGACACTCTTGCCAGTACACCAGAATTGTTTTTTACAATCACTGATAATATATACTTTTGCATATCCGTCTTACCCCCTTAGTCAATTACAAAATCACGAACAGATTTACCTGCTGGAACCATTGGAAGAACTCTTTCATCTTTATCTATTGCACAATCAATAATGCTTGGTTTATCAGTGGTTTCCATTGCCTTTTTAAAAACGGCTTTAAACTCATCTAGGTTTTCACAATGATAACCATCAGCACCAAAAGCATCAGCGAGTTTTACATAATCTGTTTTACGCTCTGGGTCAGTTGCTGAATAATGTTTATTGTAGAACATTGTTTGCCACTGACGAACCATACCCAAAACTCTATTATTCATAACAACAGTTATAATAGGTAAGTTATAGGAAACAGAAGTGCAAAGCTCGTTTAAGTTCATGTGGAATGAACCATCACCAGTTATATGAATAACTCTTTTGTTAGGCTGAGCCATTTTTGCACCGATTGCCGCACCATAACCATAACCCATTGTACCAAGTCCGCCAGAAGTTAGAAAATGACGAATTTTATTTCTTCTTGAGTATTGAGCCGCCCACATTTGATGTTGACCAACATCTGTTACAATAATAGCATCTTCACCTATCATATCAGCGATAACGCCCATAACTTGATGTGGTTTTAATACACTATCATCATCTTTAGGACGGTAATCCAGTTTTTCTTTCCACTGTTTAATTTGTTCTAGCCATTCAGTATGTTTATTTTCATTTACATATGGCAGAATATTTGTAAGAAAAGTTTTTGCGTCCATAACAACTGAATCATCAGTTTGCATATTTTTATTTATTTCAGCAGCATCTATATCAACATGAATAATCTTTGCATTTGGTGCAAATCTATCAGGGTCAGTTGCAACTCTATCAGAAAATCTTGCACCGATAGCTAAAATTAAATCGGCTTTATCAAGTGCAAAACCAGAAGAAACCTTGCCATGCATGCCAACCATTCCAAGATAAAGAGGCTCATCTACTGGTAGAGTACCAATTGCCATCATAGTGCCAGAGGCTGGAATTTCTGCTTTTTTCATAAGAGCCAATAACTCTTTACCTGCGTCTGAAGTCTGAACACCACCACCAAAATAAATAGCGGGACATTTAGCCTCATTTATTTTATCTGCAACACGTTGCATTTCCTCAGGTTTTACATCAAAAGTAACGCTTGTATCAAGTGGCTGTTTAGGAGTATATTCATATTCAGCCGCTGTAACGTCCTTAGTAATATCAACAAGCACAGGACCTGGTCTGCCTGTTTGAGCAATGCGGAAAGCCTCACGCAGAGTATCTGCAAGTTCATCTACACGTCTTACAGTAAAGTTGTGTTTAGTGATAGGCATTGTAATACCTGCTATATAAACTTCTTGGAAAGAGTCCTTGCCAATAAGTGTAGAACCTACATTGCCAGTTATAGCAACCATAGGGATAGAGTCCATATAAGCGGTTGCGATACCAGTTACAAGGTTTGTGGCACCAGGACCAGAAGTTGCTAAACATACACCAGTTTTACCAGTAGCTCTTGCATATCCATCTGCTGCGTGTGATGCACCTTGTTCGTGTGCGGTCAGCACATGACGAATACGGTCACGGTTTATATATAGTGCATCATAAATGTTTAAAACTGCACCTCCCGGATAACCAAATATGGTGTCCACACCCTGTTCTAACAGAACTTCAACCAAAATCTGTGAACCATTCATTTTCATTGTCTAACCTTCACTCCTCGCATTCATCTCTCTTTTTTATGATACCGTTTTACTCTAATAAACAGAAGAAGTATTTATTTCTAAAAAAAGCCCTTGTCTCTCAAGAGACAAAGACTAAAAGCTCTGCGGTACCACTCTCATTGTCGTGCCAGACACGACCTCTCAACAACATTCAAAACAATGAATGTATACCTTTTAACGGTGGTAAGCCGTCTGTGCTTAGTAGGAAAAATTATCTTTTCAGCCCAGCCGTTCACGAGCGACTTTCACACAAAACCGTTACCACCTCACACCCAACGATGGCTCTCTGCAAACTAAAGTTATTATGTTACTTACTCGGTCATCACATTTATAATCTGTAATTATTTTCATTATAATCACTAAGCTTTGAATTGTCAACTATATTCTTTTATTTTTACACTAGCAATATATAAGCTGCATATTTTACCTTATTTTAGCCAATACTTATATAAAATCTGTATATATTAAGGTGGTTTTATATATGGCGATTTCACTTATCCGTACACTTCTTTTATATTTTCTTGTGACTGTGGCTTTAAGACTTATGGGTAAAAGACAAATTGGAGAACTTGAACCTAGTGAACTTGTTGTTACAATTTTAATTTCTGAGCTTGCCGCAATTCCCATGCAAGATGTAACAGTACCACTTTTTGCAGGCGTAATTCCTATGTTTTGTCTGGTTGCAATTGAAATTTTAACTTCTTTTGTCTGCCTAAAAAGCCGAAAAGCTAGAAGAGTTTTTAATGGTCGTTCGGCTGTAATTATACGTCATGGCAAACTTGAAACAAAAAAAATGAGCGACCTTAGACTTACAACTGATGAAGTTTTGGAAGCTCTAAGACAAAATAATATCTCATCACCCGCTGAAGTGAAATATGGTCTAATTGAACCAAGCGGTCAATTATCTTATGTGCTTTATCCAAAATATCAACCTGTAACCGCTGATATGATAGGCTATGAACCACAAGCAAGCGGACTTCCGCTTATAGTTATATCAGATGGAAAAATTATAAACGGAAATTTACGTCTTTTAAATCTCGAAAAAGAAGATATAGAAAAACGTGTTAAAAAAGCAAATATACCATCTATATCTGATGTGTTTTTAATGACACTTGATGATTGTGGAAATGAATTTATTCAAAGAAAGGAGTGCTAATTTTGAAAAGAGTTATAATTGCGTGTTTTTTATTCTTTTCTCTTATTATAGCTTGTTTTTTATCCTATAACTATATTACAGATAAAACACATCAACTTTCAGAACATCTTAACAATGCTTCAAAAGCTGTAAGTGCAGATAACTTTTCATTAGCTAATGAACAAATGAAAAAAGTTTATAATCATTGGTCTGATAGCTCATCATATCTTAGCAGTCTTTGCAGACATAATGAAATTGATGATATAGAACGATTATTTCAACGTGCAAATCAAGCTGTATTAAATCAAGATAAAAATGATGCTCTTTCACAAATTAGAGAGCTTAATATGATGTTACTTCATCTGCCAGAAATGGAAACACCATGTCTTTCAAATATATTATAACTCATTTTCCCAAAACATCATGACAAATACAACTAAAAGCACTAAAGAACAAATTATAACCGAAAGTTCACTAAAATATTTAACTCCAAATACACCAATGATAGCACCTATTATAAAACAAAAAATAATCATTAAATATCTTATAGCTTTAGAAATCGCCTGTTTGTCTTTATCCATATACCATTTGGCTATTTGTTCGGTTGCAGAGCGTAAGTTACCTGTACACATGGTTGTAGCAAATGCACTTCCATGAACTTTTCTAAATGTTTCAACCTGCAATGCACAAATAAATGAAATTAAAGTATTTGCTATCATATTATATTTTTGTGGCATATATGCAACCATAATTACAAGAAAAATTTCAACAATTACAACCGCTTGTCGCCAGTGAAATTTACTTTGATATTTACCAAAAAATCTTCTCATAACTTCAGCTATAAAAACACCAAGTGCGAAAGCAATAATAGGCACTAAATAATGCATAACTAAATCATATTTACCATTTGCTATATTTACACCCAGTAAAACTATATTACCAGTCTGTGCATTTGCAAATACACCACCTCTGCATAAATAACTATATGCATCAAAAAAACCGCCTATTATTGCCAATAATGCACCTATTCTAAATGATTCTGACATCTGTCTTTTCACCAAAATTATCACCCCTATTTATTTTTTTAGATAATAACACTTACACTACAAAATGTCAAAAAAATCTCACCTGTTTTTTTGCAGGTGAGATAATATTTTATATGTCTTTGTCCTTTGCTGCTGCTGCAACAATACCAGACAGTGCAAGTAAAGCAATAAGGTTAGGAAATACCATAAGAGCATTAAATAAATCTGATAATTTCCAAACAAGTTCAACTTCCAAATTAGAACCTAATATAATAAACACAACTACAATAGCTGCATAAATTTTAGTTGCTTTTTTGCCAAAAAGTGCTTTTACATTAGTTTCACCAAAGAAATACCAACCGATAATAGTAGAAAATGCAAAGAATAACATACAAATAGCAATAAATATATTACCAAAGTTGCCAAAACTACTAAATGCATGTTGGAAAGCTGCCTGAGCAAGCTGAGTTCCTTGTAATGCACCTTTAACATTTGGCTGAAGTAAACCAGATGTAAGAATAACAAGTGCGGTCAATGTAAGCACAATAAATGTATCAATAAATACACCTACAATAGCAATAACACCTTGGTCTTGAGGTTTCTCAACCTTTGCAAGAGCATGTGCATGAGGAGTTGAACCCATACCAGCCTCATTCGAGAACAGACCACGGGCAACACCATAACGCATAGCCTCTCTTACAGAAATACCTGCTGCACCGCCTAAAATAGCTTGTGGGTGAAAAGCCGCAATAAAAATAGATTGTATTGCAGTTATTAAATTCTCACGATTTATAATAAGGATAATAATACAGCCAACAATATAAAAAGCCGCCATAATAGGAACTAATTTTTCGGTTACTGATGCTATACGCTGAACACCACCGATAAAAATAAAACCTGCAATAACTGCACAAACGATACCTATAACTATTTTTGGAATACCAAAAGCAGTTGAACAAGCTGCACCAATTGAGTTAGATTGCACCATATTACCAGTAAAACCGAGAGCAAAAATAATCGCAAGTGAGAAAAAGCCTGCTAAATATTTGCCAAACTTACCAGTAAAGCGAGCCTTAATATAATAAATTGGGCCGCCAGTTACATGACCTGTGTTATCTGTTGTTTTAAATTTCTGTGCAAGCACTGCTTCACCATAGATAGTTGACATACCAAAGAAAGCGGATACCCACATCCAGAAAATAGCACCTGGACCACCAGAATAAAGAGCTGTTGCACAGCCTGTAATATTACCTGTACCAACCTGAGCTGCAATAGCTGTTGTCAGTGCTTGGAATGATGACATGCCCTCGTGGTTTGCCTGCTCACCGTTTAACGAAAAGCCGCCAAACATACGACGCATACCCTCACCAAATTTACGAACCTGCACAAAACGTGTACGGATTGTAAAAAAAATACCTGTGCCGACTAATAGAAATAGCAATAAGTTATTCCATATAAAGTCGCTTATCATACTTATTTGTGTTGTTAATTGTTCCATACTTGATTTCCTTTCTTACCCCCTCCGACGAAAAAAAACACCAAACCATGATAAAAACATGATTTGGCTTGGAAATCGAAAAAATTACAATATAATAATTTTTCCAAACTCTGTCCTTTTGCCTGAGAGATTAACGTTAACTTTAACGCCTTGCACCTTCGGCACTCAGTATTTGAGCTTCTCCAGAGCCACATCTGTTTATAGTCTTCGTCATATATGACACCTGAGAGTGTTACTCCTTCGGCAAATACAGCTTTTAAAACTGTATCTTTTTCCTACAAACTTCTTTTGTCGGTATGAATTTTATTACTGTAAAGTAACATAACATACGCAATTTATATTGTCAATATGATTGTGAATTTTTTGTAAAACTCAATAGTAAAACGTGCATTTTAAGTGAAAAAATATGCAAATATTATGTTTTTTAGTGGATAATCAATCAAGTAAAATTAAATTTTATTTGCAGTAATATTTTATACTAAAAATTATGATATAATTTATCTATGGTTATTTATAATGTTTGCCAGCATATACTGTGCATTAAGAGCACTTTTCATTTATGGTGTGTTACCGCACAAAATGTTTAAATGTTACAATTTGAAGTAATTGATTTCATATAGGTTACAATCTACCATACTTAGGTGTAATTTTAAAATTTGCATGATACAATATCGTTAGATAATATGTTCTTTACAAATGAGGTGACTGATATGAAAAAAAAGACAATGGCTCTTGTTATTGCCTGCACACTTACAATTACATCTGGTTGTATGCCACAAAACGGCGAACCTAACAAATCAAATGTTGTTGACACGCAAACAACTACACCTGCAACCGAATATCAAAAAGCGGTTATTTATCTTCCTGACGAAAATGGTCAAAGTTTAATCGGCAAAGAGGTTCAAATAGAAAAAAATAATGAACCAATGGTCGAACTTGTGCAAGCCCTTGTAACTGAAAAGGCTTTGCCTGCTGGTACAGAAGTAGAAAAATGGTCTGTATCCAAAGATGATGCACCCGCTGTAACTTTAGACCTTAATACAGCTTTTGCAGATGGTATTTTAAATACAGGCTCAACAGGAGAAACAATAATGCTTGGCAGTCTTATAAATACTGTTTGGGAATACTTTAAACCTGCATCACTTACTTTAACTGTTGACGGTCAACCGCTTGAAACAGGTCATAATATTTACGATGAGCCTTTTAATGCTCCTATGGATATCACTATACATGATTCTATTGAATGAAATCTTTCCCACATTTAATGTGGGAATTTTTATTTTTATGGAACTTTATAAAATTACTCTCGTCTATATAAACAGAACAAGGAAAAACCATATATTTTACTTATAAAACAAGGAGAAATTATTATGAAAAAGAAAATTGTATTTTTATTAATCATTGCTATGTTAGCCTCAGGTTTAACTGCTTGTGGAAATGAAAAAAACGAGAATGATAAATCAAATTTAAATTCTAGTTCATCTAATAATAATGATGATATAGTTTCATCTGTTATTGAAGACCTTGAAGAAGCACCTATTGAGCAAGAACAAAACCCAGAGGAAAATCAAGCAACATCATCTATAACTGAAACTCCTCAACAAACAAATCCAGATACACCAGTGTCAAATGAAACCACAACGCAACAACCTACGCAACAACAAACAACTCCTCCAGCTACAAATGACGATAATATGCAACACCAAGCTACAATAACACCTAATCAACCTGCACCAGCTCCACAAACTCCGCCAGCTAAATCTCCAGCCGTTAGCGATATTGCAAACGCTATTGATAAAGCTTTAGGTGTAGATGATAGTTTTATGTCATTTTCTGCTGATGATATCTCTATGAATTATGGTATTAGTTCATCAAGTATGGCTGAATTTGTAGGCAAACTTCCAATGATGAATGTAAAAGCCACTGAATATTTAGTAGTAAAAGCGGCTGATGGTCAAGTTGACGCTGTAAAAAATGGCATGTTAAAACGTCAAGCAGACCTTGACGCACAGTGGAAACAGTATCTTCCAGAACAATATGAACTGGTTAAAAATTATAAACTTGTTGCAAATGGCAATTATGTGCTGTTTGTAATAGGTGAAAATGCCTCTAGTGCAGTTGAAACATTTAATTCCATGACAAAGTAAATCTTTCACGGGGCGGGCTTGCTGTCCGCCCTATTTTTATAGGGGGTTTTATCCATATGGTTTTTAGCAGTATGACATCTTTATTTGCCTATCTGCCAATAACTCTTGCATTATATTATATATGTCCTTTATGGCTTAGAAATCCAATGCTTTTAATAGCTAACCTTATATTTTATGGTTGGGGCGAGCCTAAATATATAATCATAATGTTTGCATCTATACTGATTGATTATATTCATGGCTTTTTAATTGAAAAATATCGTTATAATGATAAGCTTGCAAGAAAATTTGTTGCGTCATCGGTAATTTTTAATTTAGCTCTGCTGTTTTTCTTTAAGTATTGGGACTTTTTAGCCTCACAATTTGGTTTACCTGTTTTAGGTGTTCCTCTTCCTCTTGGCATCTCTTTTTATACATTCCAAACTATGTCATATTCCATTGATGTTTATAGAGGTGAGGCTGAAAGGCAAAGAAATCTTGTTAAATTCGGTGTATTTGTAACTCTTTTTCCTCAGCTTATAGCAGGCCCTATTGTACGTTATAAAGACATTGCTGACCAAATTACACAGTGTGTAAAACCTAGAATAAAAGATGTAAGTGATGGAGCAAAACTCTTTACCGTTGGTTTATGCAAAAAGGTACTTTTAGCCAATAGCATAGGCAAGCTATGGGAGGTTTTACAGACAAATCCCGATTTATCTGTTGTAGGTGCTTGGCTTGGTGCAATCGCCTTTTCATTTCAAATATATTTTGATTTCGCAGGTTATAGTGATATGGCTTGTGGTTTAGGTAGAATGTTAGGCTTTACTTTTCCACAAAACTTTAACTATCCATATATAGCAAAATCTATAACTGACTTTTGGCGTAGATGGCATATGACACTTGGAAGTTGGTTCCGTGAATATGTTTATATTCCGCTTGGTGGTAACCGTGTAAATGGCTTTAGAAAATATTTTAATATAATGGTTGTTTGGGCACTTACTGGCTTTTGGCATGGTGCGGACTGGAATTTTCTTGTCTGGGGCATATACTTTGGAATTTTACTGATTTTAGAAAAGCAAATATTTATGAAGTTTTTGCCTAAACTGCCCGATTTCATTCAGCATATATACACCCTCGTTTTAGTTGTCATTTCCATGGCAATTTTTGCAACTCCTCAGTATTTTACCGAATACCTTTCAAAGATGTTTGGCAATGCTCCATTTTTTAATGCAACAACCGAATATTATTTAATAAGTTACTTGCCTACCTTTATTATTTTGGCTATCTCTGCCACTCCTTTGCCTAAAAAATTATTTAATAAACTGCCTGAAAAACTCAAAGATAGTTTAAGCACTATTTTAATGGTTTGTGGTATAGCTATGACAATTTCTTTCTTAGTATCGGATAGTTACAACCCATTTTTATATTTTAGATTTTAGGAGGTGAACTTTAATGAGCAAATTAAATGATAAAATCAGCGTTATTTTATTTGGAGGTATAATGGTGTTTGGGCTTGCAAGTACACTTCTTATACCAGACAAAGAGTTTTCAGAAATTGAAAACCGAACGCTTGCACAAAAGCCTAAATTTACCCTTGAAAATTTTCTTAGTGGAAATTTAGATGATGAGACAGAGAAATATTTATCTGACCAGTTTGTATTGCGTGATAGCTGTGTAACATTAAAAAGCAGTACGGAAGCTTTACTTGGAAAAAAAGAATTTAATGGCTGTTATTTAGCTGATGATAAATTATTAGAGCGTATGGACGAACCTACTGAGCAGTTTAACATCAATATTCAAGCTGTAAATGATTTATCAAATTCACTCAATATACCTTTATCACTTGCTCTTGTGCCAACTGCTACCGATATATATAAAGATACTCTGCCAAACGGTGCACCTACTGCAAATCAGCAAAAATTATTATCTTTTATATCACAAAATTTAAATGCTGATATAGATATGATAAATATAAGTTCTGCAATGCATGAGCATAAAAACGAATATATATATTACAGAACTGACCATCACTGGACAAGTCTTGGTGCATATTATGGAGCTAAAGCCCTTTTGCAGTCTATGGGTTATCAAATTGCACCGCTGGAGTATTTTAATATTAAAACGGTTACTGAAGATTTTAACGGCACTTTATATTCCTCCTCTGGTGTACGCTCTGTAACGCCTGACAGCATTGATATTTATGTAGAGCAGGGAAAAACAAAGGTTGAATCATGGAGAAATGGCTCACCAGAACAAAGTTCACTCTATGATTTTTCATATCTAGATAAAAAAGATAAATATTCAATGTTTTTAGGCGGAAATCAACCACTTGCAATTTTAAGAACGGGCAATGATGGCGGAAAACTATTGCTTATTAGAGACTCCTATGCGGATAGTTTAGTACCTTTTTTAATCCCATATTTTTCAGAAATTCATATGTTCGATGCGAGATATTTTAAACAGCCACTTAGCACTTATGTAAATAGTCAAAATATAGACCATGCTGTTATGCTGTTTTCACTTAAAAACTTTTTAACTGATACAAATTTAACTATGGTATGCAAATAAAGCTGGATATTATTCCAGCTTTTTATTTAAACTTATTGACAAACTATACTTATATCTATATTATATTCATAGAATTGAATATACAATGGTGCTTGCTTTTGGTAAGAGAATAGGAAAGTTGAGTGTAATTCTCACACGGTCACGCCGCTGTAATGGGGTAATTATGTTTTAATTATGTCACTGGGAAACTGGGAAGGCAAAACATAGTAATGATACCTAAGTCAGAAGACCTGCCTTGTATATAAGATTTACACAAGGTGACGAACGATAACCATGTGTAAGAACAAGTTTGGCTGTTAAAAAATTTTCAATTCTAATGCCCTCTTGTTCTCCTATTTGTCTGTTATAGTTTAACAGGCTTTTTTGCTTTTTGAGCATTAAATGAAAGGAGTAATCAAAATGAGCAAAAAAAAATTAGTGCTTAGAATTATATCTGTATTTGCTGTTTTTCTAAGCATAACGCCAACAGCTAGTGCTATGCATATTATGGAAGGTTATCTTCCCGCTGGTTACTGCATAGCATGGGGAATTTTATGTATTCCATTTTTCTTTTATGGGCTAAAATCTATAAAAGAAAAGCTAAATGCACATAGAAATTTAATAACCTTACTTGCAATGTCTGGTGCATTTATTTTTGTAATATCTTCCCTTAAAATCCCATCGGTTACAGGCAGTTGTTCACATATGACTGGTACTGGTTTAGGTGCTATTTTATTTGGTGCAACATCTGTGTCTATTTTGGGGCTTATAGTATTGTTATTTCAGGCGATTTTACTTGCACATGGTGGTTTAACAACCCTTGGTGCAAACACCTTTTCTATGGCGATTGCAGGGCCTTTTGTATGTTATAGAATTTACAAACTTTTAAGCAGATTAAATGTAAATAAAAAAACATCTATTTTTATTGCTGCTTGTTTAGGTGATTTATTTACATATTGTATAACCGCTTTACAACTTGCAATAGCACATCATGCAGATACAGGCTTTTTAAACGCATTTAGCAAATTTTTAATAATATTTGCACCTACACAAATACCACTTGCAATTATTGAGGGCATAATAACCGTTATAATAATAATTGGTCTTGAAAATTATGCTGCACCAGAATTAAAAGAAATCGGATATTTGAGGGAGGCAAAATGAAAAAGAAAATCATTGCGGCTATTATTGCTGTTATTCTTATTGCACTTGTGCCGCTTTTTGTATTAAAAAACGCTGAGTTTGGCGGTGCAGATGATGCTGCTGGAACAATGGTTGAAGAAGTAAATTCAGAGTATACCCCATGGGAAACACCTATTTTAGAAAAAATATTAGGCAGAGAAATTCCATCTGAAGTTGAAAGTCTATTTTTCTGTATACAAACCGGAATAGGCGTTGGAATAATCGCTTTTATTATGGGGCGTTTAGTAGAGCGTAAAAAATGGACTAAATAAAGGGTATTTTCATATGATTATTGATAAGCTTAGTTATAATTCAAAGCTTAGATATGAAAATGCTGAAGTAAAATTTGCTTTTGCAGTTATTACACTTTTGATTTGTGTAATTAGTCGTTCGACTGCAACAGCGTTTATAGTTTTAGCAGTAACAGGGATTCTTACTATAAAAAGCGGAGTCCCTGTTTTGCGTTATCTAAAATTTTTATGTATTCCTTTTGCATTTTTATTTTTAAGCACAATAGCTATTATTTTCGACTTTAAACCATTTTATATAACCATAAATAAAAACGCTGTATTTTATGCTTTAAATTTAATTTTAACATCGCTTTCAGCGGTATCATGTTTATATTTTTTGGCTTTCACCACAACTATAATGGATATTTTATCTGTTCTAAAAAGATTAAAATGCCCTAAGATAATATTAGAACTTATGCTTTTAACTTATCGCTTTATTTTTATCTTGCTTGATACTGCTAATGCTATTTCTATCGCACAAAAAGCACGTCTTGGCAATATAAATTATAAAACTGCAATTAAATCATTTGGTATATTAGGCTCAAGTCTAATGTTAAAAGCTATAAAACGTTCACAAAATGTATATATTTCTATGCAGGCTAGATGTTATGATGATAATATAAATGTTTTATCAAGTAAAAAAGAAAAACCAAAAATTAAAACTATTATTATGATTATTTTATTTGATAGTTTTCTTTTGATATTTAGTATTTGGAGTAAATTCTTTCTATGAATGAAAATATAATTTTAAAATGTGAAAACTTATATTACTCTTATGATGATAATGACAATTATGCATTAAAAGATGTAAGTTTAAGTATAAAACAAGGTCAGAAAATTGCTTTAATGGGTGCGAATGGCAGTGGAAAATCCACTTTTTTTCTGTGCTGTGCAGGAATTTTAAAACCATGTAAAGGAAATTTATTTTTTAATAATCAAAAGATAAAATATGATAAAAAAAGCCTTTTAAATTTAAGAAGTAAAATAGGAATTGTATTTCAAGAACCCGATAATCAACTTTTTTGTGCAAGTGTATATGAGGAAATCTCTTTTGGTGTGTTAAATTTGGGTTTTTCCGAGGAGCAAACACGTTTAAAAGTTGACAATATTATAAAAGCACTTAATATACAAAGTTTTTGTGACAAACCTACCCATGCATTAAGCGGAGGTCAAAAAAAACAGGTTGCAATAGCTGATATACTTGTAATGTCACCAGAAATTATTATATTTGATGAACCTGCTGCCGCACTTGACCCTAAACATATAAAAATCGTACATGAAATTATAAATAAACTCACACAAAGCGGTTTAACTGTAATTATGTCAACTCATGATGTAGATTATGCTTATGAATGGGCTGACGAAATAATTTTATTTGACAATGGTGAGGTTATAATGCAAGCCAAACCAATAGATATTTTTACAAACAATGATATACTTGATAAAACCAATCTTGAAAAACCAATTATTATTAAGCTTTTTGAGAGTATAAGTGATGAAAATAACTATCCTAAAGATTTAAAAGAACTACAAGCATATATAAAAGCGAGGTTGAAATAACCTCGCTTCAGGCTGTCAAAGAACTGCTGTTTTAAGAATGCAAATAGCAGTTCTTTTTCATTAAATAATGAAAGAAGGCAAAAAAGAGCTGGTAATATGGGGGTATATCAAGCCCACATTGCCAGCTTTTTCAGGTTCATGGAGTCTGAAAAATAAACTGTGTAAATGGAATTAACCCAATGAAATAAACTACACTAAATACAGTAAGAAAATATC
>CALWUO010000042.1 GCA_944384745.1 uncultured Butyricicoccus sp. | reverse complement strand
GACTGAGTTTCAATTTAGTAAGGAGAAATTTATAAAAATGACAGAGCAAAAACTCAATGGCTCACTTTTCCAGTCAATGGTAATACAAGGTGCATATGCTATTGCTGATAAAAAAGAGCGAGCAAATGAACTGAACGTTTTTCCTGTACCAGATGGAGATACAGGCACAAATATGGCTATGACCATGTCATCTGCTGTAAAAGAACTGGAAAAACTTCATGAGCCAACTCTTGCCAAAGCAGTAGAAACAACTGCCTCTGCTTTGCTCCGTGGTGCAAGAGGTAATTCAGGTGTTATTCTTTCCCTTTTGTTTCGTGGCATAGCTAAAAAGCTTAAAACTCAAACAGAAGCTTGTGGACGTGATTTCGCACTTGCTATGCGTGAAGGTGTAGATGCCGCTTATAAAGCAGTAATGAAACCCGCAGAAGGCACAATTTTAACCGTTTCAAGAGTTTCTGCACAATATGCGGTTGAGCGTTGTCAAGCTGAACCAGACCTTTCGGTAGCTGATGTGTTTGAAGCAATTTTGGAACGTGGTCAAACTGCACTTTCTGAAACTAAACTGCAAAACCCTGTACTTGCTAAAGCTGATGTAGTTGATGCAGGTGCTTTTGGTTTGCTTACCATTCTTGAAGGCATGCGTGATGCATTTTTAGGCATTAAACATGAATATACAAATATTGCTGAGGAAAACACTTCTGCTGATTTTTCTGCAATATCCGATGAAGATATAACTTTCACATATTGTACAGAAATTATTGCACAACGTCTGAACAAAGGTCGAAATATAAGCAGATTGCGTGGCATTTTAAATGAAATCGGTGATAGCCTTGTTGTTGTAGATGATGACGATATTGTAAAAGTTCATGTGCATACCGACCAACCAAACAAGGTGCTTGAAGAAGGTCTAAAATTTGGCCCTCTGCTCACTGTAAAAATTGAAAATATGCGTGAACAACACACCGCAAAGGTTATTGAAAGCACTGAACCTAAAAAACGTGTGATAAAAGAGCCAGAACGCAAATATGGCTTTGTTGCAGTTGCGGCTGGCAATGGCTTAAAAGATGTATTTGCTGATTTAGGCTGTGATGTTGTGGTTCAAGGCGGTCAAACAATGAACCCTTCTACAAATGATATTCTTTATGCTATTGATGAAACACCAGCCGAAGTTGTTTTTGTGTTCCCTAATAATAAAAATATTATTATGGCAGCAGAACAAACAATAGAACTGTCTGATAAAAAAGTTATTGTTATTCCTACTCGTAGCATTCCACAGGGTATGTCTGCACTTCTAGCTTTTGACCCTTATGGTGAGATTGAAGACAATGTTAGTGCAATGACTGAGGCTTTTAAAGCTGTGACATCTGGACAGCTAACTTATGCGGCAAGAAATTCTGAATTTGACGGCAAAAAAATTAAAGAGGGTGAATATATCTCCCTTTGTGAAGGCAAACTGTGTGCAAACACTAAAAAGCCACTTGATGCCATGAAAAAACTTGCAAAAGAAATGGTTAAACCAAATCATGCTTTTGCTACTGTTATCTATGGTGATGGTGTTTCTGAAGATGATGCAAATAAAGTTGCAGAACTTTTTAAAAAGGAAAATCACAGTCTTGAAATAAGTGTTGTTTATGGTGGTCAACCAATTTATTATTACATTGTTTCAGTAGAATAAAATTTTAGGCAGGGAGTTTTTTCTTCCCTGCCTATCGTTTGTCTAAAAATAAATTTTAAAAGGTGAATTATGTCTATTTTTGATATCTTTGCAAAGCTTGAAAAAGAGCGTGAAATAAAATCCAATGAGCCAATAAATTGGCTGATAGTAGGTCTTGGAAACCCTGGTTCAAAATTTGACGGCACAAGACATAATGCAGGTTTTAGAGCCTTAGAACGTTATTGTGAACAAACAAGTGTTAAAATTGATAAAATGAAATTTAAAGCACTTATTGGAGAAACTACACTAACGGGAAAACGTGTGCTTCTTATGAAACCACAAACTTTTATGAATTTATCTGGCGAAGCTGTTAGAGATGCTGCAAATTTCTATAAAATTCCGCCTGAGAATATAATAGTTTTATCCGATGATATTTCACTTGATGTTGGACGTATACGTGTAAGGGCAAAAGGCTCTGCTGGCGGTCAAAATGGTTTAAAAAATATTATCTATCAGTTAAATTCTGAAAACTTTCCAAGAGTTAAAATCGGTGTGGGTGCAAAACCTCACAAAGATTATGATTTAGCTGATTGGGTGCTTTCCCATTTTACAAGTGATGAGCAAGATAATATTAACAAAGCTTGTGATAACGCTATGAAAGCGGCTGAACAAATAATAGCTAATGGTGTACAAAGTGCCGCAAATCTATTTAACGGAAAATAACATATAAACTTTTAGCTCCATAACAAAAATGGGGCTTTTCTCTTTGTAAAAATTTCGCAAATATAATTGGTTTTTTTCTTTTATTTATAGTCAAATTATTGTAAACTTGGTTGTTATGTATTATAATAGTATAAATAATTTAGTCCTCGAAAGAGAGGCTGTATATATGTTTAAAAATATAAATTTACTTTCACTGAATGATTTTTTTCTTTCCCTTAATGATAGAAAGGGAGACTTTGTATTTTTTTACCGCCTTAATGGTATTTCAAATGATATAATGCATTTTATCAAACAATATTATATGTCCGCAAAGCAAAATGGAGTTATAATAGATGGTCGTATTCCAAACCCTACTCCAGAAAATTTAAACTACTTATCTGAAATGCTTGGTTCTGATTTTATGTTAGATAAAAATTTTTTAGATAAAAAGCTAAAAAAATGGCTGCCTCGCATGTCAGATTTACAAAGAAATAACATTTGCTCTGCTATTTTTTCCACATTTGATGATATGCTTAAAGCAGGTAAAAACCAAAATATAATTAAAAACGCATATATTAAATATATGTGTTGGCTTTATTATAAATTTGAACGTATAGTCGGTCAATTAGGTGAAAATAATTTGCCTAAAATACTATATTGGGGCGAAATATCTCAATATGAACTTCAGCTTTTGATTGCTCTTTCAAGAGCTGGTGCAGATGTTTTGCTTTTAAATGGTGCTGGTGAGCAAGCCTATTTGAAACTTGACCCAAAAAGCGAATTTTCTACGCTTTATAATATAAATTGTGACTTTCCAAAAGATTTCAATTTAAAACAAATTGAAAAGCTTATAAGTGATGAACAAAATCATCAGCGTATTTTGGGAGAAAATCCAAATTTAAAACCTTGCACAAATGCTTGGCTAGAAAAAACAGAACTTTCAGAGATTTTAAAAACAAATCGTGGTGATAATAAAGAATTTTTCTATAATGCTTTTATAGTTCAATATGGTGTTGAAGATACACTTCTATTTTCAAGTGATATGTGTAACTTTTATCAAAATTTAAAAAATAGAAATTTACTTGTTATAAATAATCAAATTGTTCCTCCATCTACTGATGAAATAAACGCTATAAAACGCACTAATTATCAAAATATTGAACAGCTCGCAAGTCATTTAAGCCAAAATATAAGCTATCCAAACAATAAAGAACTGGAAAAAATAATGAAAAAAGCCTTTATTGATATTTTGCTTAAAAATCAAAAACAAAACACAATTCAAAAACTTACAAGTAAAGCTGTTTATTTGCTTTGTTGGCTTAAAAGATATCAAAAAGATTTATTCTCAAATTGGAATGTTAATTCTTCACCCGCTGTTTTTATACTTTTTCACCCGTCCCCTTCAGCAAATGAAGAATTGTTTTTAAATTTTCTTTCAAATTTACCTGTTGATGTTGTTGTAATTATGCCTGATTTAAGTCAATCTTTCACTTTTTCAGGTGAAAATTTACTTGAAATAAGATATACAAATTCGGTATCTGTTACCGCTTTCCCATCTGCTCCCGCTAAGATGAAAGTAAGCACAGCCGCATATCAAGCTGAACGTGAAATGGACACGCTTTTATACTCCAATTCTGGAATGTATCGTGATAAGCAATATGCAAAAGCGGACATTATAACTTTACAAACAATGTATGAAGAAATTTTTATACTTTGGGAGCAAGAACTTAAATATCGCACTGGCTTTTCTGCCAATCAAGATAATGTAAGTATACCTGTGATATTTAGCAAGGTTTCAGGTGTGAAAGATGGACAAGTTTCTGATTATTGGTTAAATATAAAAAAACTAATCACCCATGATACAATAGTTATAAATAATTTGCCTTGGGTTTCAAGTTTTAGCCCAATGAAACAGTTTTCAACTCAGTTTTTACAAAATGGCAAATTAAATAAAAATAAAATTAAATCACATAAAAATTATCCATATAATATTTTAAGAAATGAAATGCAAGAACATTTATTAGATAAAATTCAAGTTTTACTTGATGAAAAGTTAATCTGTGGCACATATCAAAACGGCACAGAATACACAATAATTGCTACTGCATTAAATCTCGATAAAAATTTACTTCGTGCAATTCAAAAATTTGATTTTACAAAGAAAAATCCAAAATTATTATTTATTTTAACCACTGAAAAAACATTTTCACTAGAAGAAAGTATAATGGCAGCTTTTCTTCATTTAATCGGTTTTGATATACTGTTTTTTGTGCCTACTGGTTATCAATGTATAGAACAACACTTTAATCAGCAAATTATAAATGAATATCAAATCGGTGATTATGTCTATGATTTGTCTGTACCTAATTTTAATGAGGTAAATGAAGGCACTCTTAGCTCTATTTTAAAACGTTTTGGAAGGAGTTTTTAAATTATGGGATTAAATCTTCGTAGACCAGATGACTCTGCTATTACCCCAACTGTTTCAAATAACAATCAAATTGAGGTCTATGAACAATATGACATTGCCGCAGACCGTGAACACATGAACCAAACTCTTGTTAACTCACCTGAGGTTGATAAAATTGCAAGTCAAATTGAGGTTTACAACCTTGAAACTATTGTTTCTTTTGGTGCTGAAGCGGCTGAAGAAATTTCAAAATGTTCTGATATTGTGCTAAATAGTATGAATATGTCACAGCTTGATAATTCAAGCACTATGCTAAACACTCTAACAAAAATTATGGATAAATTTGATTTAGAGGAAATCAAACAAGAACCTAATTTTTTTGGTAAAATTTTCGGTAACCTAAGAAAACAGGTTGACAAACTACTTGCAAAATATCACACTATGGGTGATGAAGTTGACAAAATTTATGTTGAACTTAAGCAATATGAAGCAGAAATCAAGCAGTCTAACCGCAAGCTTGAAGAAATGTTTCAAGCTAATGTTGGTTATTACCATGAACTTGTAAAATACATTTTGGCTGGTGAACAGGGTTGTCGTGAACTTGAAGCCTATATTGCTGAACGTCAAAATGATTTAAATCAAACTGGTGACCAATCTATTCAGTTTGAACTTACTACATTAAATCAAGCTCTTTTAATGCTTGAACAACGTACGCAAGACCTAAGAACGGCTGAAAATGTAGCTATTCAATCTATCCCAATGATTAAAACCATGCAGTTTAGCAATATGAACCTTGTTCGTAAAATAAATTCTGCATTTATTATAACCTTACCTGTATTTAAACAGGCTCTTACTCAAGCTATTATGTTAAAACGTCAAAAACTCCAAGCTGATGCGATGGCGGCTCTTGATGAGAAAACAAATGAAATGCTTATTAAAAATGCTCAGAATACCGCTGAACAATCCAAAATGATTGCAAGAATGGCATCTGGTAGTTCAATTAAAATGGAAACTTTAGAGCGTACATGGCAAACTATTGTATCTGGTATTGATGAAACCAGACAAATCCAAGAAAACGCCAGAAAACAACGTCTTGATGACCAAAAACGCTTGGAAGCTATTAAAGAGGATTTTTATAAACGTTATAACAAACCACTACAAAACCCTCAAAACAAATAAAAGGAGGTTACAAATATGCCTATCAATCTAACAAAAGGACAAAAAGTCGACTTAACAAAAGATAACCCAAATCTAACAAAAATATTGGTTGGTCTTGGTTGGGACGTAAACGCTTTTGATTCTGGTGCTGCCTTTGACCTTGACACCTCTGTTTTTATGGTTGGAAGTAATGGCAAATGTCCAACAGAAAAAGAATTTATATTTTATGGCAATCTTGAACACTCAAGTGGAAGCGTAAAGCATATGGGCGATAATCGCACTGGTGAAGGTGATGGCGATGATGAACAAATAGAAATTGACCTTACAAAAATTCCTGCAAATATTGATAAAATTGCATTTACTGTAACCATCTATGAAGCTGATGAACGTAGACAGAATTTCGGTCAAGTAAGCAATTCTTACATTCATATTCAAGATATGATAACAGGTGCTGACCTTATACGTTATGATTTAGGTGAAGATTTTTCTATTGAAACCGCTATTGTAGTTGGTGAACTTTACCGTCATAATGGTGAATGGAAATTTAATGCTATTGGTAGTGGTTTCCAAGGCGGCTTAGCAGCTTTGTGTGGTCACTATGGCATAGAAGTTGCATAAAATTAAGGAGGTTTTATTATGCCAATCAGTTTAAAAAAAGGACAAAAAGTAAGTCTTACAAAAGATAACCCTGGTTTATCAAAAGTTGTTGTAGGTCTTGGCTGGGATATCAACCGTTTTGATACAGGTGGGGCTTTTGACCTTGATTCAGCCGCTTTTCTGCTTGCGGATAATGGAAAAGCCACTTCTTCTGATGATTTTGTATTCTATGGAAATTTAAAACATAAATCTGGCAGTGTTGAACATATTGGTGATAATCGCACTGGTGAGGGTGACGGTGATGACGAACAAATTATTGTTGATTTAACACGTGTGCCTGCAAATATCACTAAAATTGCATTTACTGCAACAATTTATGAGGCTGATGAACGTAGACAAAATTTCGGTCAAGTAAATAATGCATTTATCCGCATTGTTGATGAAAGCACAAACACTGAACTTATGCGTTATGATTTAGGTGAAGATTTCTCTATTGAAACCGCTGTGGTTTTTGGTGAGCTCTATAAAAACAATGGTGAATGGAAGTTTAATGCTATTGGTAGCGGCTATCAGGGCGGTTTAGCGGCACTATGCAATAACTTTGGTATTGAAGTTGAGTAAGGAGGAAACAATAATGTCTGTTTCTCTAAAAAAAGGTCAAAAAGTAAGTTTAACTAAAGAAACAAGCAGCGGTTTAAATACTGTGCTTGTTGGTCTTGGTTGGGACGCGGCTCCTAAAAAATCAGGCGGATTTTTAAGCTCTCTATTTTCTTCCGCAAATCAAAGTGTTGATTGTGATGCTTCAGCTATTATGCTAAAAAGCGACAAACTTGCAGGAACTCAAGATGTAATTTATTTTGGCAATCTCGCACATAGCACAGGCACTGTTACCCACTTAGGCGATAATTTAACTGGTGATGGTGATGGTGATGATGAACAAATTATAGTAAATTTGGCTCAAGTTCCTGATAACTATGACCGTATTGTTGTAGTTGCAAATATTTATAAAGCAGATGAAAGAAATCAACATTTTGGAATGATTAAAAATGCTTTTATCCGCATTGTAGACTCAAGAAATAATACAGAGCTTTGCAGATTTAATTTATCCGATGATTATACTGGCATGACTGCTATGATTTTCGGTGAACTTTATAGAAATAACGGGGAATGGAAGTTCAATGCTGTTGGTCAGGGAACTACTGATTCAAGTTTAAAAGAACTGCTTGCACGTTTTCAAGGTTAATTAAATATTCGTCATTTTAAAGGCGAGGCTTTCTCGCCTTTTTATGATATAAAAAATGAAAAGGAGAAAATTATGAACTTTAACGGATTATCCGAAAAAGAAGTCGCTGAGTCTAGGCAAAAATATGGTAGTAATATTATTCCAGACTCAGAACCAACTACATTTTGGGCTGAATTCAAAGAAACCTTTAAAGACCCTATGATTCGTATTCTGCTTGCAATCGCAGCACTTATGATTGTTATGTTCTTTTTAGGTTACTCAGACATCTATGAACCAGTTGGAACTATTATTGCTGTGCTTATTGTAGCGTTTGTATCCGCAAAAACAGGGGTTGCAAGCGACACAAAATATCGTCAGCTTAAAGACAGTACCAAAAAAGACCAATGTAAGGTTTACAGAAATGGTGTTGTAACTGTAATTGATGTTAATGATGTTGTTGTAGGTGATAAAATACTATTGCAATCGGGTGATAAAATCCCCGCTGATGGTGTTTTAATAAGTGGTCATATTAAAGTTGATAACTCTGCTTTAAATGGTGAAGCTGAAGAATGTCCAAAAACTGCCGCTGATGAAAATTTCCGTTTGGCTGATGAAATCACAGGCGATACTTTCGTTGACAAACATTCACTATTCCGTGGTGCAGTGCTGTTTGATGGCGAAGGTGTAATGGACGTGCAAAAAGTCGGTCTTTCCACTATGATGGGCAAGATGGCTGAAGAAATGCAAGATGATGAACCTGACTCCCCTCTTACAGTCAAACTTTCAAAACTTGCTGGTATGATTTCCAAATTTGGTTATATAGGTGCTATTGTAATCGCTGTTATGTACTTTATTTACTTTATAATAAGTGCTGGCGGTGTAGATGCATATTTAGCTCTTGGCTCTGCCGAAATTATAAAGGATATTATTGAAGCGGTTTCACTTGCAGTTGTTGTTATTGTTTGTGCTGTTCCAGAAGGTCTTCCACTTATGATTTCTCTGGTGCTTATGCAGAATACAAGTAAAATGCTTGACCATAATGTATTGGTTCGCAAAGCTATTGGTATTGAAACCGCTGGTTCACTAAATATTTTATTCAGCGATAAAACAGGCACTATTACTAAAGGTCATCTTGAAGTTGTAGAGTTTTTCACAGCAGATGGAACTGTAATTCCTATGAATGAACTTTCAAATCATACTAAAACTAAACAACTTGTAGATTTAGCAATAGGCAAAAACACCCAATCTATGTTTGATGCAGAAGGTCGTGTTATAGGTGGTAACGCTACTGACCAAGCTTTAATGAAGTTTATTGGCAAAGAAGTTTTTGACAGCTTACATGACCGTTACACTATCACTGACTCTCAAAGCTTTAACTCTGCAAACAAATTTAGTCAGGCTTATTTAGCTGAGTTTGGCAAGACATTTTATAAGGGTGCACCTGAAAGACTGCTTGCAGTATCTAAAAATTATCTTGATGCAAATGGTGAGATTAAACCTATAAATATGAATGTACTAAATGCAAAAATTGATGCACTTGCTGAAAAGTCTATGCGTGTACTTGCATTTGGTTATTCTGAAAAACCTATGACCGAAAACACTTTACACGATGATACAGTTATTGTTGGCTTTGTAGGTATTCGTGATGATGTTCGCCCAGAAGCTAGAGATGCTATCCGTGAAGTTCAAAAAGCAGGTATTCAAGTTGTAATGATAACTGGTGACCGCCTTGAAACTGCAGTTGCAATCGCTAAAGATGCAAGCCTACTAAAAAATGATAATGAAGTTGCTTTAACTTCCAGTCAGCTTAATAGTATGAGTGATGAAGAAGTTAAAAAGATTATCCCTAAAATTCGTGTTATCGCTCGTGCATTACCTACTGATAAATCAAGAATGGTTCGTCTGTGTCAAGAAATGAATTTGGTTGTTGGTATGACTGGTGACGGTGTAAATGATTCCCCTGCCTTGAAGCGTGCAGATGTAGGTTTTGCAATGGGTAGCGGCACAGAAGCTGCTAAAGAAGCTGGTAAAATTGTTATTCTTGATGACAATTTCCGTTCTATAAAAGACGCTATTTGGTATGGTCGTACTATCTACCATAACATTTTAAAATTCTGTAAGTTCCAACTTGTAATAAATGTTGCTGCGGTTGTTGTTAGTGCAGTTGCCCCATTCTTTGGCGTTGAAGAACCTCTCAAAGTAACACATTTACTGTTTGTAAACCTTGTTATGGACGGTTTAGGTGCAATTATGCTTGGTAATGAACCAGCTAAAGAATGTTATATGACTGAAAAACCTCGTAAACGTGATGAAAGCATTGTAAATCGTGCTATGATGATGCAAATTGTTACAATGGGTGTATGGCTAACTGTATTAAGCTTTGTATTTTTAAAGCTTGAGTTTTTTGACCAGTTCTTTGTAAATAATGAGCAAAAACTCTCCGCCTATTTTGTAATGTTTATTTGGAGTGCATTGTTTAACGGATTTAATGTTCGTGACGATGGATACCATATTTTTGAAGGTCTAAATGAAAACACTGGTTTTATGAAAGTATTTATTGCTATTGTTTTAATTCAGGCTGCCATTGTAAATGCAAGCATTATACCACAGTTAAGTTTTATTGGAAGTATGTTTAGTTGTGTTCCATTCCCTGTTATTGGCTGGGTTGTAGTCGCTATTTTGGCATTTACTATGATACCAGTGGATTTAATTAGAAAAGCTATTACAGGCTCTAAATCATAAACCAAAAACCCGCCATTTAGGCGGGTTTTACTTATTTAAGCCACTGTAAACTTCTATCTGTTGCCAAAGTATCCAGTCCATAAACAAATAATATATCATTATAATTATTTTGTTCTATAAGTTCGGATACTGTTTGCTTTTTAAAATATCTAAGGTCTATCAAATCTATCTCACTATATTCACTAGCAAAAAATGGTGATAAACAATGTGCAAATGAATCTCTTATAATAAGCAGTTTTTTATTATTTTCTGCATTTGACTTTAAATTTACAAGTGCATGATTACCATCTAAAAACACAGGATATTTGTCAGTTTCATCTAAATGGTCTGTAAAAAACATACTGTTATACTCTACTGGGAATGGTCTGTTTTCATCTGTAATACTTACAGATACATTTAAATTTTGCTGTTTCCATAGTGAAATAGTGTCTGCTGGAGTCGACCATAAACCGCTTTTAGAATAAGACGTTCCATAAAATCCATCATAGTTTTTTATATCATATTCTGTTTGAGGTGTGGCAGTAAATCCCATCTGCTCGCCCGCTTTAGAATATGCTATATATGCACCTTTGCTAGTCCAATGATGGTCAGTTCTATAATAAACATCTGAATTTTCACTTAAAACATCTGAAACATCAATCCAGTTTACCTCCTCGCTTAAAAGCGATTTTAACTGGTTTAATAACTGTTCATCTGGATAGTCATCATGTAGTTTTGGCAATTTATCCTCCATAATGTATCCTTTAGTTGGTACAGCCATAAAGTAAACATTATTATAGTTTTTCACAAACTGCTCAATAGTTTGTATATTTTCTGTCCAAGTTGAATTTTGCAGTATAGGTTTTTCAATTAACCAATCATCTTCACCTTTATAAATATCGCCTGTTGCATTTAAACCAACTGCTTGATTTGTGTAAGAATAAAGTCCAACCCAAAAATCTCTTGCAAAAAAGTGGTCAGAAAAATATGTGTCCATTTTGGAAAACCATGAACCATCAGCAAGACTTTCTATTGAAAATTTAGGAAATTCCTCTAGTACACGTTTTTCATTTTGTGAAAAATCCTTTTTAGGCATAATGAAAAATAAAAACATCATGCCAACAAAAAAGATACAAAATAAAACACTTATTAGGAGGTTAGTTTTTTTCATATCTTTCCTCCTTTAAAATCTAAAATATAAAAATGGATTGTAGCTTTGTGCAACAAGTGAGGCAGTACAAAGCATAACCGCACCTATACACAATATAGCTGTGACAACTGAGCCTGTTTTAGTGGTTGTTATCTTATTAAATAACTGCTTTCCTATTGGCAGACATGCTAATATTGAAATAATAATCATCGGTAAATAGCTGATACACAATACCATAGCATGATGACTAATAATTCCATTTTCTGAAATAAATAAGGCTTTAAAATACAATCCAAGTTGTTTAAAATCATCAAATGCAAAAATAACCCAACCGATTACCACAAAAAGCATGGTATAAATATGATTTATAAATTTAGGAGTTTTTTCAAGCTGTTTAAGTAACCATATCTTTTCTATTACAAGCAAAACAAAGTAATAAAGCCCCCAGATTACAAAATTCCAGCTTGCTCCATGCCAAAGACCAGTTAAAAACCAAACTACAAATAAATTTCTCATAGTTTTAAATTTTCCCTGTCTGCTACCGCCTAAAGAGATGTAAACATAATCTCTAAACCATGTGCTGAGTGAAATGTGCCATCTTCTCCAAAATTCAGTTATGCTTTTTGAGATATAAGGATAATTAAAGTTAATTGGCAATTCAAAACCAAACATTTTGCCCAAACCACAAGCCATATCTGAATAACCACTAAAATCAAAATAAATTTGCAGTGTAAATGCCAAAGCACCAACCCACGCACCAATTACACCATTTGTATTTGGTGAGAGTTTTAAAGCTTCCCATAATGCACCCATATTATTAGCAAGTAAAACTTTTTTGCTAAGTCCTATAAGCAGTTGCATAACACCTTCACCAAATTTGTTAACACTTTGTTTTCTGTCTTCAAGCTGGTCAGCAAGGTCACGATATCTTACAATAGGACCTGCAATAAGCTGCGGAAACAAAGTCATATATGTTGCAAACCGTGTGAATTTCTGTTGTACTCCAACATCTCCACGGTAAACATCAATAATATATGATAAAACCTGAAAAATATAAAACGAAATGCCTAACGGTAAACCTATCTCAATATAAGGAAGCTCAGTCCAAAATACAAGTGGTCTTAATATATCCAAGAAGAATGTAGTGTATTTAAACACAAAAAGCAACACTAAATCTATTAAAATGGCGATTATAGCCGCATGTTTTTTATATTTAGGTTTGGAAAGCATAATCTTTCCAGCGTAAAAATTTATAACTGTTGTAAGTAAAATTACAATTAAAAATGATGGCTCTCCCCAACCATAAAATATAATATTAGCTAATAATAAAAATATGTTTCTCGCTTTATGTGGCAAAATACAATAACCAAAAAGTGTTATTGGTAAAAAGAAATATAAAAACGTTAAACTTGCAAAACTCACAATTTACCGCCTTTATCCATTTAATATATCACTTATAACTGACTTTGCAGCGTCATTGTCTGCTGAAATACAAAGCACAACATATACGTCTTTACGCTCTATTATCGCACTTTCCAGTTTTGGCACTTCCTCTGGTTTATAATCGGAATAACCCTCAATATAACCATCTATAAAAACCCCAAGTTGTTCTTCTATTTCTTGTGCGGATTTTGCATCTACTGCTTTAAACATTGCAATACTTTCTGCTGTTGCACCAGAACCAACCATAGCTGTACTATCTTCAACTAAATCCGCATCTACGCCATAAACTCTATTAGCATTTTCTGAGTCAAGCGGTGCAAATTGGTCTGTAAAAGTTATATCTTCGCTCATTTGCTCTACCGCAGTGGTTGGGTCAATCTCTAATTTATTACTTGAACAGCCTGAAAACAATAATAAAGCCGCACTAAGCCCAATAATATATTTTTTCATATCTTAAAATCTCCTACTTTACATTTTCTTTTAGAAAATCTGCCCATTGTCTATAATAACTAATACTTGGGTGTATACCGTCTGTTGCAGCATCTTCTGGCAAATCTCCGTTATCATCTTCCATAATAGAGGCAATATCTAAATAAACAGCATCTTTTTCTTCTGCTAAAGTCTTTAAATCTTCATTTCTCTTGCGAATATTTTCGTTATTTATACCATTTTTATTTTCATCTGACACTTCTTTTGAAACTGGCAACATAGATTGTACATAAATAGTTGCTTCTGGCTGATATTCATGAACTGTATCAATAACTTCACCATAGCCATCTAAAAAAGCCTGTTCATTTGGCCAACCTAGTTCATTTTCTCCAAACATCAAAAGGACTTGAGCATATTCTTTATCATTTTTAAGTTCTTCTATAACAGGTACTTCACCATCTAACATAGTTTCAGTGAAAACCGTTCTAACATTAAGTCCCACACGATAAAAACAATCGGTTTCAGGTAAAACTGAATATGTATCAAAACCATAAAGATATGAATTGCCAAGCATAGCAGTATTTGATAAATCATTGAGTGTTTTTGGTTCTTCAACTTCCGATGATACAGCACTACTTGTACCACCTTGAGAACCTGTTGATGTATCATTATTTATATCATTATTCTGCTGGCAAGCAGCTAATAAAAAGCATAGAACACCTGCACTAATGCAAGATAAAATACGCTTGTAAAGAACTTTCATTTTATACACTTCACTTTCTGTTATATGCCTTTACACCCGCTATATTTAGTAATAATTTAGCTGATATTGGCATATTTAAGGATACTCTATTTGTCGGATAGTGTCAATATAGATAGTTCTTGTGTAGTTGAAATGTAACCTTTACTTTACGCCCTCACCATTTGTTGATGTGCGATAAAGAAGTAATAGAAGTGTAAAAAATTTTGCCGTTCCTATCCGGCACTTGGCCATTGTGTCGGATAGGTCGGGCGTTAGGCTTCGGGCAAGTCAATC
The DNA here is from genome assembly GCA_944384745.1 of uncultured Butyricicoccus sp. GTDB lineage: Bacteria > Bacillota > Clostridia > Oscillospirales > Butyricicoccaceae > Butyricicoccus_B. The sequence goes on along the minus strand of CALWUO010000042.1, from coordinate 269 downwards.
TTGCCGACAAAGCTGTAATAAATCTCAATGTCCTGCCTGCGGGTGCCGTTCTCGTCATAACTGCACTCATGCACGACGATTTTCTCAATCATTTCCCGCAAGAGGGTGGGGGTAAGTTCCTCAAAGGCAAGGTGCTTTCGGACGATACCCATAAACTTTTCCGCGTTGACGGTGGCGGCCTGCGACTTGTCCAGTTCCTCCTGCAAAGCGGCGGCGCGGTCTTTCAGTTCCCGCTGTTCCTGCTCATAGTCTGCCGACAGTTCCATGAA
>CALWUO010000041.1 GCA_944384745.1 uncultured Butyricicoccus sp. | reverse complement strand
AGATATGGAGCACTTTTAATTGTTGATGCTGTTGCAACTTTAGGCGGTGCTGAAGTTAAGGTTGATGACTGGAAACTATCCGCTTGTATTTCTGGTACTCAAAAATGTGTTTCTGCACCATCTGGTTCAGCACTTATCACTTATAACGAGCAAATCGAGCAAATTGTAAAGGCTAGAAAGCGTGTTGAAAAGGGTATCCGCACAGATGCTGATGTACAAGGTAAGCTTGCACAAATTCCAAGCAACTATCTTGATTTAGGTCAGCTTGAAGATTATTGGAGCCCACGCAGATTAAACCATCATACAGAGGCTACAAGTATGCAATATGCTGTGCATGAGGCATTGCGTTGTATTGTAAATGAAACACTGGAAACACGTTTTGCAAGACATAAACTCAATGATAAGGCACTTATCGCAGGTTTACAGGCTATGGGACTTACTATTTTCGGTGATTTAGAGCATAAAATGCCAGTAGTAACTGCAATCAATATCCCAGAAGGTACAGACGGTAAGGCAATCAGAGGAATGTTGCTTGATGATTTTGGTATTGAAATTGCTACATCTTTCGGTCCACTTGATGGTAAGATTTTAAGAATTGGTAATATGGGCTATTCAAGCCAAAAGAGAAATATTCTTATTCTTCTAGGTGCATTAGAAGCAGTTATGAAGAGAAATGGTGCTAAGGTTACAACAGGCGAAGCTGTTAATGCTGCACTTGATGTTTATAAAGCAAATAGCTGATTTTTTATGTATAAGCAAAGACGCTTAAACTTTAGGGGTTTAAGCGTCTTTTTTTAGTATTGGGGATATAGTGTTTAAACAGTAATAAATTCCGCAAATTGTGTCAATTCCAGATGAATGACCAATTTTTTTAAAATTATTATAAATTTCATCTGAAGATTTAAAATAGGGTAGATTTAAAACTGGACTGCTAAAATTATCATCTAATGCACAGCTTAAAAAAGTTCTGCTTATATCGTTGGTGTTTTGTAGATTATTTTTGATTTGTTTTTTTAGCATTTTTACAAAAATATGTTTTTCTAAATTATCAAATATAAAACCTGCAAGCACACCACAAAGAAAATCATCACCGCTTGGTGTTAATCCTATTCCAAGACCTATAAGACTTGAAAGTGCATTGACTGCGTTTTCATAATTTTTATTTAAAATCTCATATGTACAGTTGTCTATTTTGTTTTTTGCTGCATTTAATATTAAAAAATTGTTTTGCATATCTATATTTGATAAAAAAATAGTGTTAAAACTGCAAAAATCCGCTTTATTTATTGCGTTCCTTAGCATATCACATGATATTTTAAATGTATTTTTATGCATTTTTGAGTCAATAATTTTAGCTCTGGAGTAATCAAAAGTAAAATCATCAATAAAAATACAGCTATCATTTATATGTACTTTTGAGTTTAGATTTACATTAAAAAAATTAGCATTTGTAATAAGGCTTATAGGAGAAATAACTGTATTATAAGTTTGTAATGCCAAAATCTTATTATTTATAAGTAGATTTACAGTATTTTCATATACTGAATGAATTTTAGCAGACATATTTAAGTTTAAAATGTCAATAGCATAGTTTGTTGAGTTTATTATATATTTAGTTTCCACTTTTTTATAAATCTCCTTTTTATTATATAACATTTTCACTGATTTATTTAAATCAAGAATAACAAAATAAAAAAATATTTAGTATATAGAATATTTATGAAAGAATTTTCTTTACATATAACAAATATAATGATAGAGTATGTCATAAAGGATAAAAAATAGAAAAATTTTTTGATAGAATAGTAAAAAAGCTTTTGGCTTAGGGAGGTAAAATATGTACGATTTATTGGTTAAAAATGGCAAAGTCGTAACATCACAAAGTATTGATAATGTTAATATCGCAGTTAAAGACGGTGTTATATCAGCAATTCTAGCACAAGATGAAACTGTTAGTGCAAAAAAAATAATTGATGCTGATGGAAAATATGTGTTTGCTGGTGCAATAGATACACATGCACATTTAAATGACCCTGGTTATGAATGGCGTGAAGATTACAAACATGGCACAATGGCAGCGGCAATCGGTGGTTATACAACAATTATTGATATGCCACTTCAAAATGAACCAGCACTTTCAAATGCAGATATTTTTGATAAAAAATATCAAAAAGTTTCACCTAACGCATATACAGATTACTGCTTTTGGGGAGGTTTAATCAATGGTAATTTTGACGATTTAAAAGGACTTGATGAAAAAGGTTGTGTTGCATTTAAATCATTTATAGGTCCTGTATCTCCAGATTATAGCTCATTAAATTATGGTCAGGTTTATGAAGCTATGCAAATAATAAAAGAGTTTGATGGTAGAGCAGGTTTTCATTGTGAAGATTTTGCTATGATTAAACATCAAGAAGCTAGAATAAAAAAGGAAAACCGTTTAGATTGGCAGGGTTTTCTTGATTCAAGACCAGTTATTTCCGAGCTTGTAGCAACAATGGTAATAATTGAGCTTGCAAAAGAGACAGGTTGTAAAACACATATTTGTCATGTAAGTAGTCCAGTAGTTGCACAGAAAATCAAAGAAGCTCAGCTTGAAGGCTATGATATAACAGCAGAAACCTGTTCACATTATTTAAGTTTAACAGATAAAGATGTTATTGAAAAAGGTGCATTATTAAAATGTGCTCCACCGCTTAGAAGTAAAGAAGATGTTGATAAAATGTGGCAATATGTTGCAGATGGCACTTTTAGCGGCATTGCAAGTGACCATTCTCCATGTTCTTACGATGAAAAATTTAATGAAATTCTGGGCAAAAAAATAGAAAATGTATTTGATGTTTGGGGCGGAATAAGCGGTATACAAAGTGGTTTCCAAGTTGCATTTTATGAAGGCTGTGTAAAAAGAAATATTTCCCCATGTGCACTTGCAAATGCTATGAGTGTGAAGCCAGCTAAAACTTTTGGTATCTATGGTAGAAAAGGCGATATAAAAATCGGATTTGATGCTGACCTTTTAATTGTTGATAAGGATAAAGAATGGACAATAACAGAAGATTCACTAAAATATGTAAATAAAATTTCTGCATTTGTAGGTATGAAGGGTAAAGGTTTACCTGTATGCACTATTATTCGTGGAAATGTAGTTGCGGAAAATGGTGAAATTGTAGCTGAAAAGGGTTATGGTCAGTTGATTAAAAAATTAAAATAAGGGGAAAAAGTATGACAGAGAATAAGGTTTTAAATGAGCAGCTTGCGAAAAATATAGATAAGGACTTACAGCCGACTAAAAAACGTATTATGGGACCTTTATCATATGCGGCTAGTTTTATGGGTGGCTGTGTATCAATAGGCACATTCTCTATGGGTGCAGGTTTGATTGGTGTGCTTACCGTTCAGCAAGCTATAATTGCAATGGTTATAGGTTGTTTGGTAATAGCAGCAGCATTAGTTGTAATTGGTGAATGTGGTCATAAATATGGTATACCATTTACAATTCAGCTTAGAAGCAGTTTTGGTACAAGTGGTGTAAAAGTTGCAGGACTTTTAAGAGGTGTACCCGCTATTATTTGGTTTGGTTTCCAGAGTTGGGTTGGTGCTGGTGCTATAAATAGTTGTTTAAATATACTGTTTGGTTTTAATAATCTGTTTATTGTATATATTTTATTTACAATTTTACAGGTAGCATTAGCCATTAAGGGTTTTGAAGGTATTAAATGGATGGAAAACATTTCATGTGTGTTTATCATTGCAATACTTATTTATATGTTATATATTGTAAAAGTACAGTTTGGAACCGAAATAGATAATATGTTTGCAAACATTGAAGGCACATGGGGTATGCCATTTTGGGCAGCTACTACATCTTTCTTAGGTATTTATTCAACTATGATTATAAATGCATCTGACTATTCAAGAAATTTAAAGGAAAATGTACGTCCTGTAACTACTGGTAGTATTTATACAGTTGCAGTTTTACCAGTTACATTGTTTATGGGACTTATTGGTCTTTTAGTTACAGCTGCAACAGGTAATAGTGACCCTGTAACCGTATTTTCAACCACAATGGACAGTAAATTTTTAACTATTGTTACACTTTTATTTATCGCTTTTGCACAGGTTACTACCAATGTTTTAAATAATATTGTTCCACCATCTTACGTTTTAATGGAAGCGTTTAATGTAAAATGGTCTTATGCAACTATTATAGTAGGGGTGTTATCTGTTTGCTGTATGCCTTGGAAACTGGTCACTGAAGAATCTGCTGCTGGTTTAAACCTGTTTACACAGTTCTATTCAGCATTTTTAGGTCCTATTTTTGCGGTTATGGCTGTGGATTACTTTATTTTAAGAAAGAAAAAACTTGATGTTAACCAGATTTATGATAAGCATGGAATATTTAAGGGTGTAAATATAGCAGCAATTATTGCAATTATTGTTGGCTCTGTGTGTTCATTGTTTATTATGCAGTTATCGTGGTATGTGAGCCTTATTCCAACAGCGGTTGTATATTATTTATGTATGAAATATATGAAATCATGTGAAAGATTTAGAAAAGGAACAATATTAGAAAAGTAAAGCAAAAAGGAAGAAAAAAATGGAAAAGAAAAAGTTTTCAATTTCATTAACAACACAAATTTTAATTGCCACAATAGGTGGTTTAGTATTTGGTACATTGGCTGGTGAGTGGGCATCAAACCTTAAATTTATAGGTGATATATTTTTAAGACTTATTCAGATGTCAGTAGTGGTGCTTGTAATGTCATCTGTTGCAGGTGCAGTGGGAAGTGGAGATTCAAAAGATGTAGGTAAAATGGGTTTACATACATTTAAATGGATTATTATTTTTACTGTTTTCTCTGCATCTTTGGGTGTTGCATTATCGCTTTTAGTTAAACCTGGTTTAGGTATTGATTTATCAGGTGCAGAAACATTGACAGAAACAACAATAGCATCTGCATCTCTTCAGGAAACACTTACAAATTTTGTTCCAACCAATATTATTAAAGCTATGGCAGATGGTTCAATGGTTCCATGTATTGTGTTTGCACTGTTTTTCGGCATTGCAACAGGTCAATATACAAAGCAGACACAAAATAGAAATATTGCCGACTTTATAACAGGTGTAAATGCTGTTGTAACCAATATTATTAAAATAGTTATGAATATTGCACCAATCGGTATTTTTTGTTTACTTGCTGATGTAGCGGGTTCAACTGGCTTTGCAGTTATTATTCCTATGCTTAAATTTTTAGGTATTTTACTTGTTGGTGATATAATTCAGTTTTTGGTGTTTACACCAGTTACAGCTGTATTATGCAAAGTAAATCCTTTTAAAATGCCAAAGAAATTCGCTAAAATGTCTATTATGGCGATAACAACAACTTCTGGTGCTATATGTTTACCAACAAAAATGGAAGATGCAGTTAAAAAATTTGGTGTTAGCCGCAAAGTAGCAGATTTCACAGGTCCAATCACTATGTCTATGAATAGCTGTGGTGCAGCTCAATGTTATGTTGTTGCTATATTCTTTATGGCACAATCAACAGGTATAAATATGACCACATATCAAATGGGTATGGCGATTTTACTTTCCTGTTTAATGTGTATGGGAACAATTTCTGTTCCAGGTGGTTCAGTTATAGTTTATACATTCCTTGCTTCTTCTTTAGGTTTGCCAATGGAAAGTATTGCTGTTTTAATTGGTATTGACTGGTTTGCTGGTATGTTCCGTACACTTATGAACGTTGATGTTGATGTTATGGTTGGTATGCTTGTAGCAAGTAAGCTAGGTGAACTTGACCATGATGTTTACAATGAAAAGAAAATAGCAGAATATAATTAAAAAATATTATAACATGATTCGGTGTAGTAACATATGTTACTACACTTTTTTATTATAAACGTTATTTTTACTAAATATATAATGCACTTTTTAACAATGTTTTTTGATTTTTTATTAAAAATATAGACTTTTATATAGTATAATGATATAATTTTTGTTGTCATAGTAGAATTTGTATAGGAGTGAGAGAGTAAATTTTTGATAAAATATACTAAATTTTATAACATGCAATTTATATATTGTAAATCCACGGGGGCAAGAATATGAAAGAAAATATAATAAAAACCGGAAAAAACAATTTAAATTTGGTATTCTTCCAAAACTACTAATAAGCATATTAGTACCATTGTTTGTTGTGCTAATTATTATGAGCGTTTTTTTAGGAATACAAGTATCAAAAACAGTTGATAATTCAATGAGTGCACAGTTAGATGCACAATCAAGTAATGCAGCAAGCAATGTAGATGCATTTTTTGAGAAATATTATGGAATTACAGAATGCTTGGCTGCAACTCAAATAGTTAAGGATACAACTTCAGAGCAGACAGAAGGAGGAATTGCTACACATAGATTATTTAGTAGCCTTTTAGAAACACTTAGATTAATACAACAAGATAATAAAGATGACATAGCATTTGTTTGGACAGCCAATTTTAGAACAGGTGAAGTTCTACAAAACGATGGTGGAATATATGGAAAAGATGTTGTTGATATATCCACTAGAGATTGGTATAAACTTGTTATGGATAAAAAACAAACAATAGCAACTGGAATGTATGTGTCCATAAATACCAATGATATTATGGTTACAGTGGCAAGCCCTGTGTTTGTAAATGATAGTATTCAGGGTATTGTTGGTGTAGACTTAAATATGCAACATTTGAATGAAATACTAAGCACAATTTCTGTGGGTGATAATGGTTATATAGCATTGTATGATTCAGAAAATAATATATTGTATCACCCAGATGACAGCGTTATAAGTTCCAATATAGAAGATGTGAATTATTCTTCAAATATGTTAAGCATTATTAAAAATAAACAAAATGCAAGTGCAGTTCCATACACACTTGACAATCAAAAATACTATGGCACAGTTACAAGTATAGACAGCTTAGGATATACTATGTTAGGTGTAATGCCTGAATATGAATTTACTCAAAGTACACATTCTATACTTCGCATACTGGTGATAGGAATTTTTAGTTGTGGTATTGTTTTAGCAGTAATATGTGTAGTTATAGCTTTATCAATTACTAGACCAATTAAACAGCTTAATACAGCCGTTGGTATGTTGGCAGAGGGCAAACTTAATGTTGAGGTTAAGTGTAATAGTAGAGATGAAGTAAGTGATGTTGGAGAAAATGTAATTAAAATAGTCAACAGACTAAAAGAATATATACTATATATAAATGAAATATCTGATGTTTTATATCAAATAGGTAAAGGCAATTTAGTATTTACTTTAAAACACCAATATCAAGGAGAATTTGCTAAAGTTAAGCAAGCACTTGTTAATATTAGAAACACATTAACTCAAACAATAACTTCTATTACAGAATCAGCAGACATGGTTAATTCTGAATCAGAACAAATTTCAAATGGTGCTCAGGCGTTGGCTCAAGGTGCAACAGAACAAGCTTCATCTGTTCAGGAATTAGCAGCAACAGTTCAAGAATTGTCTACACAGGCAACAGATGAGTCTAATAAAGCAGTTGAAGCAAAGAACTTTCTTGAACATATCAAAGAGGAAGTTGAAAAATGTAATTCTCAAATGGAACAAATGCGAGTTGCAATGCAGGATATAAGCGTTCAATCTGAAACCATAAGAGGTATAATAAAAACAATTGATGATATTGCGTTCCAAACCAATATTCTTGCATTAAATGCAGCAGTAGAGGCAGCACGTGCAGGAACAGCAGGAAAGGGCTTTTCGGTTGTAGCTGATGAGGTAAGAAATCTAGCAGGAAAGAGTGCAGAAGCCGCTAGAAAAACAAATGAACTTATTGAAAATTCATCTAAAGCTGTAAGCCGTGGAGATAAGTTGACTCAATTAACAGCACAATCTTTAACAGCCGTTGCAACCGATACAAGAAATATTGTAGAAACTATTGATGGTGTATCAGTAGCTTATCACGAACAAGCTAACAAACTTTCTGAAATTTCAAGTGGTATAGACCAGATTGCAAATATAGTTCAAACAAGTTCAGCAACAGCACAAGAAAGTGCAGCCGCTAGTGAGGAATTATCAGCACAAGCAACATCAATGTATGAACAAATTTCACAATTTAAACTTAAATAAACATTACATATATGAGGTATATAATTCAACATGAAAAATAAGCCTTTAAAAGTTAAATTCTTTTATTCTTATGGAATTATTTTCTTTTTTGTTCTGCTTCTTGGTTTATCGTCTATATCTGTTACCAACATGATGACAAATCAAACCATAAAATACTCGGAAAAAATTTTACCAGCAGTTGAACAAATCGGATTTGTAAAAGAGATATGATATCAATAAGAAGATATCTATTGAATGCAATTATAACACAGACATCAGAAGATTATCAAAGAGTTAGCAAAAGTATGAATGATGATACAGAAGCTTTATATGATTCTTTAGATAAAATTGCACAGATTATGCAACAATATCAAAATCAAGTTGATGATATAAAAAATAAGCTTCAAAGTGTAAAAGTATATAATGATGAAATAATGCAATTATCATCACAATTTGGAAATCAGGAAGCATATAATCAGGCATATAGTATTTATTTAAATAAATATGCGGTTGCGTTTGATGAAGCTGCTGATATGATTGCTGATTTAAATAATAAAATAAATGAAACAGCAAATAACCAAGAAACGCTTGTTAGAAATGCACGAACAATATCAAGAGTTTTAATTATAGGCATTTTAATGCTATCTTTTGCATCTGTAATGATATTAACTGCACTTATGTTACGTTATATTATTAACCCAATGAAAAAATTAGTAGATGGTGCAGAAGCTCTTGAAAAAGGTGATTTTACTAATGCAAAGGTTTATTATGATTCAAAAGATGAATTTGGACAACTCAGCCAAAAAATCACAAATACAATAGAGCGAATAATATTTATAACCAAAGATTTGCAAAGAATTTTAAGTGATGTATCAAATGGCAATTTTGAATCAAGAAGTCAAGATGATAATAAATATAATGGTGAATATTCTATACTTAGAGATTCACTTTATAACTTATTAAATGCTTTAAGCGATACCATTCATCAAATTCGTACATCTGCAGACCAAGTTTCAATTGGTGCAGAGCAAGTTGCAAATGGAGCTCAAGCACTTAGTCAAGGTTCAACAGAGCAAGCTTCAGGTATACAAGAATTGTCTGCAACATTAACAGATATAGCTAATAATGTAAATCAAAATACTCATTTGATTGAACAGGTTGGAACAAGTGTTGATGAAACTGTTTTAGAAGTTTCACTAAGCAGCAAGAAAATGAATGAAATGCTTGCAGCAATGGACGAAATAGCATTAAGTTCAAATGAAATTCAAAAAATTATAAAAAGTATTGAAGATATTGCGTTCCAGACAAACATTCTTGCACTTAATGCTGCGGTAGAGGCTGCTAGAGCAGGTACTGCTGGAAAAGGTTTTGCAGTAGTTGCTGACGAGGTTCGTAGATTGGCTTCTAATACAGCAGATGCTTCTAAAAACACTGCTTCACTTATTTCAAAATCATTACAAAGTGTACAAAATGGTAAAGTAATTGCAGATGAAACTGCTACATCATTAGAACATGTATCAGATATTATTTTAAAGCTATCAGAGCAAACAAAGAAAGTTTCACAAAATTCTGTATCACAGAATGAGGCTATAGAGCAAACAAGTATAGGAGTTGACCAGATTTCATCAGTAGTTCAAACAAACTCAGCCACAGCAGAACAAAGTGCGGCTGCAAGTGAAGAACTCTCAGGTCAGGCAAATGTGCTTAAAAATTTAACAAACAAATTTAAAATTAAGAAGTAAAAAAATAAAAAAGCAGAAGGTCAAGCCTTCTGCTTTTTCGCTATTAGGAGATTTAAAATAAGAGGGTGAGGATATCAAAATTTAATTATCGCTGTACACGACCAGAACCGTCGCCACCAGCTAGTTTTTCTACTTCAGAAACGGTTACCATATTGTAATCGCCTTCAATAGAATGTTTTAATGCGGAAGCTGCAACAGCAAATTCAATGGCTTGCTGGCTATCTTTGCCGCTTAGTAGAGCATAAATCAGACCGCCACCAAAGGAGTCGCCACCGCCTACACGGTCAACGATATGCAGATGATATTCTTTAGAGAAGCAATAGTTCTCACCATCATACAGCATAGCAGCCCAATCATTATCATTTGCAGAAATAGAGGTACGAAGTGTGATAGCAACCTTCTCAAATCCAAACTTATCAGCAAGCTGTTTTGCTACGCTTTTGTATCCGTCTTTGTTTAGTTTACCACCATAAATATCAGTGTTTTCAGCTTCAATACCAAATACGTCCTTTGCATCTTCTTCATTAGAGATACAAACATCAACATATTGACATAAATCAGTCATAGCTTCCTGAGCCTCTGCACGAGTCCACAGTTTGCCACGATAGTTAAGGTCACAAGAAATTTTAACGCCACGCTTTTTAGCAGCGATACAAGCCTGACGGCAAGCTTCAACCATGTTTTTACCTAGAGCTGGAGTGATACCAGTGAAATGGAACCAGTCAACGCCCTCAAAAATGCTATCCCAATCAAACTCAGATGGCTGAGCGTCTGCAATAGCAGAGTGAGCACGGTCATAAATACATACAGAACCACGCTGGGAAGCACCCTTTTCTAGGAAGTAAATACCTACACGGTCGCCACCACGAACAATCTTAGATGTGTCAACGCCATATTTACGTAAGGAGTTTACAGCAGACTGACCGATAGCATGACTAGGTAGCTTAGTTACAAAAGAAACATCTAAGCCATAGTTTGCAAGTGAAACAGCAACGTTAGCTTCACCACCACCAAATGTAGCTTGAAGCTGGTCATCTTGAAAGAAACGATAATAGCCGTTAGGAGCAAGACGAAGCATGATTTCGCCAAAAGTTACAACTTTTTTCATAATTTACGCCTCCAAGCGTGATAAAAAATATAAGAAGAATATAAAAAGAATATAAGAAGAATGTAGAAGTTTAATTTATATTAGCCGTTGCGAGTAGCCTTAACAATTTCAACGGACTTTTTGCAAAGGTCAGTGATTTCGTCCCACTTACCGCCCTCAATAAGAGCGTCCTTAACCATATAAGTGCCGCCGCAAGCAACAATAGCAGGAGATGCGATAAACTCAGCAAGGTTATTTAGTGAAATACCACCAGTTGGCATAAACTTAACCATAGAGAATGGAGCATGTAGAGCTTCAATCATAGGTAGACCGCCAGATTGAGCTGCTGGGAAAAACTTTAGAACTTCAAGGTCATAAGCTAAAGCCATCTGGATAGCAGTAGCAGTTGTACAACCTGGGAGTGGAAGCATATCAAGAGCTAAAGTAGCCTCAACTATTTTAGCATCAAATCCAGGGGACACAATAAACTTAGCACCAACTGCATGAGCCTGTTTAACCTGCTCAACAGTTAATACAGTACCAGCACCAACCAACATATCAGGGCAAGTTTCAAGCATAGTAGCCATAGCTTTGTCAGCACCTGCGGCACGGAAAGTAACTTCTGCTGCTGGAATGCCGCCAGCACACAGTGCCTTTGCAAGGTTAGCTGCGTCACGCTCTGGGTTATTTAATTTAATAACAGGAACAACACCAATAGAAGAAATCTGCTCAGTAAGCTTGTTCATAATCAATCGCCTTTCGTTTCATAATATGAAATAGTGTTTCACAAAATATATCTTATGTAAATTATTATAAAGTTTTTTGTAACAAATGCAAGAGAAAATACAAAACAATCTGTAAAAAAAATACCTTGAATTTTTGTAGAAATTATATTAAAATGAAACAAGGTTTTATAATGTGAAACAAGGAGAATCAAAAATGGCAGAATCTTCTGTACAATCATTAGAAAGAGCATTTGATATATTAGAGCTTTTATGCAAAAGTAGAAACGGTTTATCCATTAGAGCTTTAAGCAGTCAAACAGGACTTCACAAAAGCACAGTGCATAGACTGCTTGCAACGATGTGTAGTCGTGGCTATGTGCAAAAGGATTTAGATACCAGCATTTATCATGCAGGTATGCACATATGTGAACTTAGTGGATATATAACTGACAATATGGACGTAATAGACAGAGCAAGAGCACCTATGGAAAGATTGGTTCAACAAACAGGTGAAACCGTACATCTTGTTATGAGAGATGAAAATGATATTGTTTATATCCACAAAGTAGAAGGTCAAACAGGTGGTATGCGAATGGTTTCCCGTATAGGTATGCGTAGACCGCTTTATTGTACTGGTGTAGGCAAAGCAATGCTTGCTACATGGTCAGATGAAGAAATTAAAAAAATATGGGAGCAAAGTGACATACAAAAACTTACACCATATACAATAGTAGATGAAAACCAATTTTTTAGAGAGATTGCTAAAATAAGAAAACTGGGTTATTCACTTGACAACCAAGAAAACGAGCTTGATATAAGATGTATCGCTGTTGCAATAAAAGATTATAGCGGTAAAGCAAACTATGCTTTATCAATTTCTGCACAGCTTAGCCGTATGACTGATGAACGTATAGAACAACTTAAAGCTCCACTTTTAAAAGAAAGCGATATAATAGCTAATATGTTAGGTGGATAAATAAAAAGGGTATTTTCTCATATAAGAGAAGATACCCTAAATTTTTTTAAACTTTTATATCTTTATAGTTTGGATTTCTAAGCACCTGAATTATAAGCGGTATTACCATAAGCACCCAGACGATAGGTTCTGCAAGGATTATACCAAAATAGCCTAACTTTGGGGTTAGTAAAATAACAACACCTATTTTGCCAAGAAGTTCTATTGTACTTGAAATAAGAGGCGTTTTTTTATCTCCTACACCTTGAAGTGAATTTCTTAAAATTGTTATACCTGCTGTAACCCAATATAAAAGAGTGTCAACTTTTAAATAAAGTGAAGCAGTATTTAATATATTTTCTGTTTTAGTGCCTGTTACAAGATAAACTAAATATGGTGATACGGTATATGTAATTATCACAATTACAACCCACACACAAAGCGAAATACGAAATGATATTTTTAGTCCTTCTCTTATTCTTTCAGGCTTTTTTGCACCAAAATTTTGACTTGTAAATGTAGCCATTGTAGCACCAAGAGCAGAAAACACCATCATAAATAATTCAGTAAGTCTGCGAGCGGCTGTATGTGCAATTATTATATCTTGACCAAAAGTGTTTATTGAGCCTTGTAAAATAACCGAACCTGCATTGACTAAACAATACATCATAGCCATAGAAATACCTGTGCCATAAAGTTGACCTGCAACAGATAATTGTAAACGAAAATCTGAGCGGGTTGGCCATAAATCATAAAAGCGACTATACATTACATAAAAGCAAAGAATAACAGATATAAGTTGTGCTAAGACAGTAGCGAGTGCAGCACCTTGAACGCCTAAATTAAGAGGAACAACAAAAATTAAATCCAAAACTACATTTAAAAATGTGGATAAAATTAAAAAAAGTAATGGAGTTAAAGAGTCACCAACAGCTCTTAAAACAGTTGCACATACATTATAAAACATAGTTACAGTTGAACCAAGCAAAATGACTCTAAAATATTTAATAGATGTATTTATTAAATCATCTGGTGTATTAAGTAATTTTAAAAGCGGTTCAAGACATAAAAGTCCAACTATTGTTATTATTATGGCAGTGATAAAAGCTAAAATAAAAATAGAACCTATGGATTTTCTTACTCCATCTCTATCTTTTGCACCATATCTTCTAGCAGTTAGTATTGCGAAACCGTTTGTCATACCTATAATAAGTCCTACAAGTAAGTTATTTACTGAACCCGTTGCACCTACTGCCGCTAGTGCATTTTCGCCAAGAAAAGTGCCGACAATTCTTGTATCTGCCATATTATAAAGTAGCTGAAACATATTTCCAAGCAAAATTGGTGCAGCAAATGATAATATAAGCGATAACGGTCGACCTTTAGTTAAATCTCTCATATTTCAATCCCCTTTAAATTTATTTTACAATAACTTTACAATTATATCAGTCATTTAATGCTATGAAAAGCTAAAAACTTAACAAGATTATTTGTCATATATAATAAATATTGCATATATTGATAATAAAAACCATAGAGAGGTGTGAAAAATGGTTTCTATTAGTCTTTGTATGATAGTTAAAGATGAACAAAATGTTATTGAAAGATGCCTTAAAAGCATTTATAAATTTGTTGATGAAATAATAATTGTTGATACAGGTTCAACCGATAAAACAAAAGAAATATGCGAAAAATATGGCAAAGTTTATGATTTTGATTGGTGTGATGATTTCTCAAAGGCAAGAAATTTTTCTTTTTCAAAAGCAAATTCAGATTATATAATGTGGCTTGATGCTGATGATATTGTACCAGATAAATCATTAAAAAAACTTATGGAATGGAAACAAAATAAAAGTGATGCTGATGTTGTAATGTTGCCATATAAATTAAATGAAAACTTTATTTATTATAGAGAGCGAATATTAAAAAGGGAAAAAGGTTTTTCTTGGCAAGGTGCAGTACATGAATGTATACAGCCAAACGGTAAAATTATATATTTAGATGCTGCAATAGAGCATAAAAAAATAAAAAACAGCAATGATAGAAATTTAAAAATATATGAAAAAAATGAAAATACACTGGATACAAGAGGTAAATTTTATTATGCAAGAGAGCTTTTAACTCATGGAAAAATAGATAAAGCTATAAAAATGTTTGAAACTTTTTTAGAAGATAAAAATGCATGGATAGAAAATAAATTAGAGGCTTATAGGAATTTAGCTTCATGTTATATTTGCAAATCTGAATTTAATAAAGCAAAAGAAATTTTAATTAAATCATTAGAATTAGATATGCCAAGGGCAGAAACTTGTTGTGATTTAGCTATGATATATATAAAGTTAGATAAGTATAATCAAGCTAAATTTTGGTATGAAATCGCATATAATTGCATGCCTGATGCACAGAATGGAGGATTTATATCATTAGATTGTTATGGTTATTTACCTTGTATAGGTCTATGTGTTTGTTATGATAAATTGGGTGATAAAAAAAGTGCTAATTACTGGAATGAAAGAGCTGGGATATTTAAACCAGATTCAGAAGCAGTTATATTTAATAGAAACTATTTTAACAGTTTAAAATAATTTTGCATAATATGTATTACCGAGTAATTCGGTAATTATATTTAGGAGGACACAAAATTATGAATGATTATAATCATTTTGGTGGGTGTTATCCGCCTGAAGATTTAATAAATAGAATTTGCGGCGAAAATGACGGTTGTTCATCATGTTGTTGTAGGGGGGCAACAGGTCCAACTGGTCCAAGAGGTCCAAAGGGAGACAGGGAAACATTATTTTATGCACAACATTATTAAATACATCTATAATCACACATTAATTTTAAAATAAAAAGCCATGTTCCAATGAGTAATTTACTCAGTTTATATTATTCAGTAAATAGTTAATGGAGGAAAAATCATTGGAAACACAAATTATAGCAATAGCTAATCAAAAAGGTGGAGTAGGAAAAACAACAACCTGTGCCAATCTTGGA
>CALWUO010000040.1 GCA_944384745.1 uncultured Butyricicoccus sp. | reverse complement strand
TTAAATAAGGGTATCAACTTATAAAAAAATACTTCTTTAAAAATATAAATTTATGATGAAATCATTATAGCATAAACAAAAATATAACACAATATATAAAGGGGAAAAAGCGTTATAACGGTTTACCCGTTCATAAGCTATAAACGTGTAAACCGTAAAAAATTAAATATATTTAATTAAAAAATATGATGATATCTCTGAAAATCTTATATTTTATTTAGCAAAAAAGCTAATAAATTTAGAAATAGTAAATATGCACAAAAACAAAAATATTATTTTGTAAAACATCATAAAATCTTTGTTTTCCACAAAAAATATCTTGAAATACAGAAAATAAAGGATTAAACTAAGTTTGCAAAACAAAAAAACAGTTTAAATTTTTGTTTACAACAAAATGAATTAAGATTATTTTTTGGAGGTAATTAAAATGAAAGCATTAGCAAGATATGGTAAGGAATTTGGCGGATACAGAATGATTGATGTTCCAGTGCCAGAATGTGGACCAGAAGATATTATCATGGAAGTAAAGGCTGCTGCAATTTGTGGAGCTGATATGAAACACTTCAAAGTTGAAAATGGCTCTGATGAGTTTAACTCTATTCGTGGTCATGAATTTGCAGGTGAAATCGTTAAGGTTGGTTCAGAAGTTAAAGATTGGCATGTAGGTCAAAGAATTGTATCTGATAATAGTGGTCATGTATGTGGTGTTTGTCCAGCATGTGAACAAGGCGATTTCCTATGTTGTGAAGAAAAAGTAAACCTTGGTTTGGATAACAACCGTTGGGGTGGTGGATTTACAAAGTATTGTAAAATCCCAGGCGAAATATTAAGAATTCATAAGCATGCAATTTGGGAAATCCCAGAAGGTGTTGAATATGAAGAAGCTGCAGTATTAGACCCAATTTGTAATGCTTATAAGGCTGTAGCACAACAATCTCATCTGCTGCCTGGTCAAGATGTAGTTGTATTTGGTACAGGTCCACTTGGTTTATTTGCAGTACAGATGGCTCGTATTATGGGTGCTGTTAACATCGTAATGGTTGGTCTTGAAGAAGATGTCAAAGTACGTTTTGGCGTTGCTAAGGAACTTGGTGCTACACATTGTGTAAATGGTTCTACTGAAGATGTTGTTAAGCGTTGTCAAGAAATCTGTGGCAAGGATAATTTAGGTCTTGTTATTGAATGTTCTGGTGCAAATATCGCACTGAAGCAGGCAATCGAAATGACCAGACCAAATGCTGAAATCGTTCGTGTTGGTATGGGCTTTAAGCCACTTGAATTCTCTATTAATGATATTACTTCATGGAATAAGAGCATTATCGGTCATATGGCTTATGACTCTACTTCTTGGAGAAATGCTATTCGTCTATTAAAGTCTGGTGCTATTAAGGTTAAGCCTATGATTACACATAGAATTGGTCTATCTGAGTGGGAAAAGGGCTTCCAAGCTATGGCAGATAAGGAAGCTATCAAGGTAATTATTACATATGATTATGAAGATTAATTGATAATAGGATAGTATTTTATAATATTAAAACTTCACGTTTAATGGTAATTATGGTGCAAACTTCTATTTAATATTGTGTAAGTAATTAGATTAATTAATTTTTAGATTGGTTTGCACCATTTTACTTTATTATCTATGGGGAAAATTGTATTCGATATATACAGTTTTTCAAATAAATATTATCAAGAAGGAGATAGTTATGGAGAGAAAGTTAATGATTGCACCATCATTAGGTTGCTGTGACCTGTTCCATGTCGAACAAGAGATGAGAATTATAAATGAAAAATCAGATATCTTACACATGGATATAAAAGATGGGGTATATGTTCCTAGTTATGGAATAGGTCCTGATTTTCTAGATTACTTAAATAAGCATGTAAACAACCTAAAACCAATGGATGCACATCTTATGATTGCACACCCTCAACAATATTTAGAAATATTTGCTAAGGCTGGAGCTGCATATATTACTCCTCACACAGATTGTATAGAAGGTGATGCATTTGTAACCCTTCGTAAAATAAAAGAGTTGGGCTGTAAAGCCGGCATTGCTTTAAGTCCATCGGTTCCACTTCAAACCATAGAATACTATCTCCATCTTCTTGATAAAGTAACAATAATGATAGTTGATCCAGGTATTGCTGGTCAGCCAGTCGATTCTCAAATGTTTGTTAAAATAAAACAATTAGCAAAAATCCGAAAAGAAAGAAACCTAAACTTCTTGATTGAAGCTGATGGTTCAATGAATAAAGACCTATATAAACCACTTTATGAAGCAGGTGCTGATATTGTTGTTCTTGGACCTCCAGCACTTTGGAACAAAGATAAAGATTTCGCTAAATGTTGGGATATCATGGAGAATGAGCTGGCAAATGAACTAAAAGACGCTAAACGTGATAGTTGCATTTCATAATATTTGGTAAACAATAAAGAATATCGAAGGGAAAGAGAATAAATGAGTAATGCAAAAACAGCTAATATAGGTGCAAGACTAGACCGTCTTCCAAACTCATCTTGGCATGTTAAAATGTGGTTGGTAACTGCATTTGCACTTTTGGTGTGTTGGTCAAATGGTATAGGCGGTGCAGTACAAAATATTTTATTAAATGAAGTACATTGGTTAGAACCTGGTTCAACACTTCTGGCTATGTGGGGTACAACTTATACCATAGGTCAGTTATTTGGTGCACTAATAGGCGGACCTATTGGTGATAAAATCGGTCGTAAAAAGTCTATTTTACTATATGAAGTGATTCATATTATTGCTATGCTTGGCGGTGCAGCATCTCCTAATGTGACCGTACTCTATGTATTTAGATTACTTCAAGGTCTGAGTCTTGGTGCACTATTAGTAGTTCTTTTTGCAGGTTTCACCGAATATGTTCCAGGTAGAAACCGTGGCACATGGTCAAGTCGTACATCTTTCCTCGGAAACTGGGCACATCCAATTTGTAATGGTCTTGCACTTGTTGTTGGTATGACAGTTGCAAGTTATGATATGAACTGGAGAATACAGTACATGATTCCTTCTATACTTTCCATCATTGCAAGTATTTGGGTATATAAAAAATTCCCAGAGTCACCAAGATGGTTAGAATCTCAAGGAAGAGTCGAAGAAGCTGACCGTATCATGACTATGATTGAAAAGGAAATAGAAGCTGCTACAGGTAAACCACTTCCAGAAGTAACTGTAGAGCCAAAAGCTGTTAAGCAGTTGCCTTACTCTGCACTATTTAAGGGCAAACTTCTAAAAAGAACAATTGTAGGTTCTCTTGTACTTATAGGTATGAATACCATTCAGTATACATTAATGAACTGGATGCCTTCTATGTTATCATCTATGGGATATAGTACATCAGACTCACAGTTTATGACTATGTTTGGTTTATTTGGTGCTCCATTTGGTATTTTTATTGCATCTCTTATTATGGATAAAGTGCCTAGAAAGGTAATGGGTGTTTGTCTTCTTGTCTTAATGGCTGTACTTGGTGTTATTACTGGTCAGCAAACCACAATGAATGGTCTTATTTTATGGACATTCTTACTAAATACTATAATTTATATGTATGTATGCTATGCTTCTGCTGTATATGTACCTGAAATGTGGCCAACTTCTGCTAAACTTTCCGGTTCTGGCTTTAGTAATGCTATGGGACGTGTAAGTAATATTTTCTTCCCATTCCTTGTAACATATGTTGCAAATAGTATGGGTGCTAGTGGTGTATTTGTTTTAATTTCCATTGTTGCAGTAATAATTGCAGTATGTATTCTATTCTTGGGCATTGAAACAAGAGGAGAATCAGTAGAAGATATTGGTAATATTGAGTAATTAATAAGAATAAATAAGGTTTTTTTGAGGTGATTTGTTATGAAGAATTCAGAGGCTATTCTGGTAACCCCTAAGAAATTTGAAATTCAAAAGTGTCCTATGCCAGAACCTAAAGAAAATGAAGTTTTATTAAAAGTTGAATATGTAGGCATGTGCGGCTCAGATATTCATGGTTTTGAATTTGGTCCTTTTATTCCACCTAAAGACCCTAATCAAAAGATTGGTCTTGGACATGAAGTAGCTGGTGAAGTAGTTGGCATTGGCTCTAAGGTTACAAAATTCAAGGTTGGCGATAAAGTTATTATAGAGCCAGGTGTACCAGATAATACATGTGAATACTGTCGTACTGGTCGTTATAATATATGTCCAAGCGTAGATTTTATGGCAACACAGCCAAATTATAAGGGTGCTTTATGTCAGTATATGACACATCCAGAAGATTGGACATATCATTTACCAGAAACAATGACTACACTTGAAGGTGCATTGGTTGAACCAGCGGCAGTTGGTATGCATGCTGCTATTCTTGGTGAAGCTAAGGTAGGTAAAAGCATTGTAATTCTTGGTGGTGGCACAATCGGTCTAATGGTACTGCAAGCATGTTTAAGCCTTGGTGCTACTGATATCACCGTTGTAGACGTTATCCCTAAGCGACTAGAGCTTGCATTAAAGCTAGGGGCTAAGAGAGTAATAAACGGTAAGGAACAGGATACTGTTCAAGTTCTAAGATCTAATGAATTATATGGTGACCATGGCGTTGATTTAGTATTTGAGGCTGCTGGTTCAGCATTTACAGCAGGTCAAGCAGTGCAGATTGTAGCTCGTGGCGGTAAAATTATGATGGTTGGTACTCAGTCTAAACCTGTACCAATCGACTTTTTAAAGATTAACCGTGAAGTTACAATCCAAACAGCATTTAGATATTGTAACAATTTCCCTCAGACAATAGAGGCAATTGCAACTGGTAGATTTAATGTTAAGGATATGGTAACAAATATCTACGATTATAAGGATGTTCAAACAGCATTCGAAGAAGCTATTGACCCTGTTAAGAAACTTGATATGGTCAAAGGCGTTGTTAAGGTAGCAGAGTAAATTTTTATATCAAAAAGGAGATAAAAAAATGATTTCAGATATCAGATATTGGGAAAAGAAAGCAAGTGAAGGACGTTATGCAATTCCACATTTTAATGTATGGAATGCTGAAATGCTAATGGGTGTTATTGATGCAGCTGAAGAACTGCGTGCACCAGTTATCATTTCTTTTGGTACAGGTTTTGTTGGCAATACTTCTTTTGAAGATTTTAGCAACATGATGGTTTCTATGGCTAAGAATGCTAGTGTTCCTGTAATTCTACACTGGGACCATGGTCGCAATATGACAATCCTACATAATGCTGTAAATCATGGCATGAATTCTGTTATGCGTGATGCATCAGCTCTTCCATATGAACAGAATGTTGCAGAAATTAAGAGATGTGTAGATTATTTCCATGCATACAATATTCCAGTAGAAGCTGAATTAGGTCATGTTGGTAACGAAACCGTTTATGAAGAAGCTTTAGCAGATTATGAATACACAGACCCAAAGGTTGCTAAGGACTTTGTAGAAAGAACTGGTTGTGACTCTCTTGCTATTGCAATTGGTAATGTACATGGTGTTTATTCATCTGAACCAAAGCTAGCATTTGATATTCTTGAAGAGGTTGCAAAGACTGTAGATGTTCCTCTGGTTCTTCATGGTGCATCTGGTATTGGTGATGAAGATATTAAAAAGGCAATTTCTTTAGGTATTGCAAAGATTAATATTCATACCGAACTTTGTCAAGCAGCTATGGAAGCTATCAATGAACATAAGGATAAACCATTCCTAGCACTTCAGAGAGAAGTAAGAAAAGCTATAAAGGAACGTGCAATGTATAAGATTAAACTGTTTGGAGATGACGGCAAGGCTGATGAGTAATAAAAATTTAGATGTTATTATTATTGGTGCAGCAATAGTAGACTTGCCTTTACGACCAGTAAGTAAAAAAGTGTTTGATGTAGTATCCTATCCAGTTGATGGAATTGCCATGACCATCGGTGGTGATGCATTAAATGAAGCAACTATTATTACACGTTTGGGTCATAAAGTTGGTTTAATGAGTTGTATTGGTAATGATATAGCAGGTGCATTTATACTGGACCACTGCAAATCAAATAACATTGATACAACTCACATCAAACAAGATCCAAAGAAAGACACATCTATTAATGTTGGCTTAGTAGCTGAAGATGGAGAAAGAACATTTATTACTAATCGTCAGGGCAGTTTATGGAAATTTTGTTTAGATGATTTAGACATAAATGCACTAAAAAATGCAAAAATTCTTTCATTTGCAAGTATTTTTAACAATCCTTTATTCGATAATGACGCACTTGTAACTCTATTTTCAAAGGCAAAAGAAGAAGGAATGATTATTTGTGCAGATATGGTTTCTCCTAGACTTAACGAAAAGCTTGAAGATATTAAACCAGCTTTAAGTTATGTTGATTACTTCTTCCCTAATTATGAAGAAGCTAGTAATATGACAGGTGAAACCGATGAAGCAAAAGTTGCGGATATTCTTTATAACTGCGGTGTAAAAAACGTTATTATGAAGATTGGAAAACGTGGCTGTTATATAAGAAATTCAGGAGGCTCTATGATTGTACCTGCTTGTAAAGGTGTAACTGCTATTGATACAATTGGTGCAGGTGATAATTTCGCTTCAGGTTTTATCACTGCTTTGCTAGAAGGTAAGGAGTTATCTGAATGTGCAGTTTATGCTAACTGTACTGCTGCTGTTTCTGTTCAATACACTGGTGCAACTGGTGGCGTAAAAAATCGAGAAATCGTCGATAATATGCTTGCAAAATATCAAAAAGATTACAATTGATAATATTAAATAAACAGATATGAGTACGAAAGGAACATATATTCATGAAGACAATGAAACTTGGTAAAACAGGAATTGATATTTCTAGAATTGGTCTTGGAACATGGTCAATCGGTGGTGGCTCTGCATGGGGCGGAGACCATGAACTTCAAGTTGTTATCGATACCATTAGAGAAGCTCCAAAGGTTGGTGTTAATCTAATTGATACTGCTCCTGGATATAATTTTGGTAATAGTGAAAAAATCCTAGGTAAAGCACTAGAAGGCATGAATCGTGATGATGTTGTTATCATTACTAAGTGTGGTGTAACTTGGGATCAGGAAATGAAGGGTGACCTTTTCAATGTTGTAAATGGCATACAGCTATATAAAAACCTCAACAGCGACTCTGTAAAGAAGGAAATCGAAGAGTCTTTAGAACGACTTGGTGTTGACTATGTCGATGTTTATATGACTCACTGGCAGGCAACTGAAGGTTCTGAATATTTCGTACCTATTCAAAAAACCATGGAAGTTCTTAATGATTTAAAGGCTAAGGGCAAGATTAAGGCTATTGGTGCTGCTAATGTAGATATTAACCATATCCAAGAGTATCTGAAATGGGGCGAGCTTGATATCGTTCAGGCTAAATACTCTATTCTTGATCGTAGAATTGAAGATGAAATTATTCCTTGTTGTCGTGAAAATGGCGTAACTATTCAAGCATACTCTCCATTGGAAATGGGACTTCTATCCGGTACAATGCCAAGAGATTATAAGCCAGTCGGTGCACAGATTCCTAAGAAGTGGTTCCAGCCAGATAATATGCAAGCTGCTATGGATATGATGGATAAGTGGAAACCTCTTTGTGAGAAATACAATTGTACCATTGCTAATCTTGCACTTGCTTGGATTCTGGCTCAAGGAGATTTCATTAACCTATTAAGTGGTGCTACAACAGTAGAACAAATTGAGGAAAATGTAAAATCTTCTGAAATTGAGCTTGATCCAGAAGATGTTCAACTTATGCGTGATATGGCAGAAGCAATAGATAAGTAAGTAATATATATTAATTTTTTATAAGCAAAAATGATAGATGATTAAAATCCATATAAAATTATTGATACACCTCCCAAGATAATCAGTTTTATATAAAGTCATAATAAAAGCTGTGAAAACTTATAAAATTAATATAAAAATTTATTATTTTTACTAATCTATTCTTGAATAATCCCCGCCCTTGCATCTTATTACAAGGTGTGGGGATTATCTTTAATTTTTTATTTATTACTTATGGAAATAATCTAAAGAATATGGAAAATTTACAATATTATAAACTTTTAAGCGAACAATATCCTACAATTGAATCAGTTTCAAGTGAAATTGTTAGTATGACAGCTACACTTTGTTTACCAAAAGGAACAGAATATTTTTTCAGTGATTTACATGGTGAACATGAAGCATTTATTCACCTTTTACGTTCTGGTTCTGGTGTAATAGGCGAAAAAATAGAAACATTATTTTCTCAGTCTATATTAGAATCAGATAGAGCAGAACTTGTAGCATTAATATGTTATCCTAAACAAATGCTTATAAAGAAACGTAATTCATGTCCACGTTTTTTTGAATGGTCAGAATTAACTATTGGTCGATTAGTTTTAGTTTGTCGAGATGTCTCTGCAAAATATACACGAAGTCGTGTACATAAAGCAATGGATTCTAATTATGCTTATATTATGGATGAACTGCTACAAACCGATGATTCAGACCCAGATAAACGTAGATATTTCCGAGCACTTATAGCATCTTTGGTTAAATCTGGCAGTTCTGATGCACTTATTATCGCTCTTTGTCATTTAATTCAGCAAATGATTATAGACCACTTACATATTATAGGTGATATTTTTGACAGAGGTCCTCGTGCAGATAAAATTATTGATGAGCTTATGAAATATCATGATGTAGATATACAGTGGGGTAACCATGATATAAACTGGATGGGTGCAATGAGTGGTAATAAAGTATGTTTATTTAATGTACTAAAAATCGCAATAAGTTATAACTCATTTGATGTTTTAGAAGACGGTTATGGTGTAAATTTACGTCCGCTAAGTATGTTTGCAGCCGAAACATATCAAAATGACCCATGTGAACGTTTTCAGCCTCATGTCCTTGATGAAAATAAATATGACCCAGTTGACCCTCAACTTGCTGCAAAAATGCATAAAGCAGCAGCTATTATTTTATTTAAACTCGAAGGACAGCTTATTAAACGTCATCCTGAGTATCATATGAATTCCAGATTGCTTTTAGATAAAGTAAATTTTGAAAAAGGTATCATTACTCTTAACGGAAAACAGTATCAAATGCTTGATACTAACTTCCCTACTATTGACCCAGCTGATCCATATAAGCTCACTGAAGCCGAAGAAGTACTTGTAGAAAATACACTTGCGTCATTTAGACATAGTGCCAAACTCCGCAGACATATTGATTATATTTACACTCATGGTGGTATGTATAAGGTTTCTAATAACAATTTATTATATCATGGCTGTATTCCAATGACTCAAAACGGAAAATTTGATAAGCTTACTCTGCCAAGCGGAGCATATTCGGGCAAGGCTCTTTTAGATTATCTTGATACTTGTGTAAGAAAAGCATATTACACTGGTGATAAAGATTGTGTCGATTTAATGTGGTATTTATGGTGTGGTGCTAAATCGCCTGTATTCGGCAAAGATAGAATGACAACATTTGAACGCTGTTTTATTGCAGATAAAACTTTACAATCTGAGCCAATGAACCCATATTATCATAATTATGATGACCCAAAACAAAGTGAAAAGATTTTGCGTGAATTTGGGTTAGACCCTACTAAATCACATATAGTAAACGGTCATGTTCCTGTAAAAAATGGTGAAAATCCTATTAAAGCAGGTGGCAGACTGTTTGTAATTGATGGCGGAATCTCAAAAGCATATCAATCAAAAACAGGAATTGCTGGTTATACACTTATTTACAACTCACATGATATAGAACTTGCAGAGCATATGCCATTCAAACCGGCAGATGAAAATCATCCGCTTGCAGAGATGAAATCTACTGTACATATAATTGAACGTATGTCATGCAGAATGACAGTAGCTGATACCGATAGTGGTAAAATTTATCGTAACAAGATAAATGAGCTTGAAAAGTTATTAAAATTATATCAAGATGGCACTATAAGTGAATCATTTTCTAACGTATAAATAAAATTTTATTCTTTGCTTCATTTGCTATTCATGCTATCATTATTTCATAAAAAATATTTTATAAAAGAATGGAGTGTAAATGATGGCTGCTAAGGATAGACTAGAGTCAATAAAAAAAATTATTCAGATAGAGAAAAAAGTGGCTGTATCAGAATTAAGTGGGCTATTTAGTGTCACAGAAGAAACTATTAGACGTGATTTGGAAAAATTAGGAAGTGAAGGAATATTAAATCGTACTTTTGGCGGAGCTGTACTGAATATAGAAAATCAAAGAGAAGGTATTCATTTTTATCAAAGAGCGACTATAAATTTAACTGAAAAACGCAAAA
The DNA here is from genome assembly GCA_944384745.1 of uncultured Butyricicoccus sp. GTDB lineage: Bacteria > Bacillota > Clostridia > Oscillospirales > Butyricicoccaceae > Butyricicoccus_B. The sequence continues at coordinate 5,602 of CALWUO010000040.1, read as the reverse complement.
TGGCAACACTTTTTGAAAATGTTTTAGAAAATAAAACAACAATTATAGCCGATGCAAGTACATCAGTCAGAGAAGTAGTAAAATTATTAAATAATACAAAAGATATTACACTTCTTACAACATCAACTGTAATACTCAATGAAATGGCTTGTACAGATATAAATATAATTTCAACTGGTGGAATATTTGATAAAAGCACTTTATCTTTACAAGGAAAAATTGCAAGAGATACTATAAAAAAATATCATGTAGATATTGCACTGATTAGTTGTAAAGGTATAAATTTAGCAAAAGGCATTATGGATTCAAAAGAATCTGAAGCAGATGTAAAAAAAGCTATGATAGAGCAAGCAGATAAAATAGCTCTTTTTGTAGATCATTCTAAATTCAATAAGACTGCATTTGTTCATCTGGCTGATTGGGATAATATTGATTATTTAGTTACTGATTGCAAACCAGATGAAAAATGGATTGAATTTTGTAAAGAAAACAATATACAACTTATCTTTTGAAAATAAAATCCTGTAAAAATATAAAAGGAGGTTTACACAGTATGAAAGAAGAAGATAAAAGAAAAATATCGATTGTACACAAAATGGCTTTTGCCTTGTTAGGAGGCATTTTATTTGGTATCGGATTTTTATTTTTAAGAGAATATCTAAATTCAAATGGTTTAAATAATGTTTGGAATGTTATTGAAAAAATTCTGTTTAATGATATAACAAAAGATAAAGGCTTTGAATCTATTGGTCTTTTTTATATCATTAGCACTATATTTATGAATGCATTGCAGCTTGCAATAGTACCATTGGTTTTAGTATCATTAAGTTTATCACTTTGTACTATGTCTGATCCAAAAAAATTCGGTAAAGTTACTGGAAAAACCATAGCTTGTTTTTTAATGTTTTATATTGTATGTGCATTTATAGGTGGTTGTTTTGCTTATTTTATAAAAGAAATTGGTTGGTTTTCTGTTCAACTACCATCTGCTGATACTTCAAATGTAACTACTATGGACTCATATAATCCATTAACCGCAATAACAAATGCAGTACCAAATAATATATTCTCTGCATTCATCACAAATACTAGTATTCTTGCGGTTGTAGTTATTTCAGTAATTATTGGACTTACGATGAATACTCTAGGTGAACAAGCCTTACCTTTCAAAAAGGTTTTAGAAAGCTTAAATGAAATGATTCGTATATATATGGAATTTTTAATCAATAAAGTAAGTCCAATAGCAATGTTTTGTATGATAAGCAGAACATTTGCAACCTATGGAATAGAATACTTTAAACCTGCATTGACTTGGATTTTTACAACAATATTTATTTGTATTTTACTTGTGTTTACAGTATATCCATTGTCAGTTGTTATATTAACTGGATTAAATCCTATAATATTTATAAAAAAAATACTAAAAGTCGGTATCTTTGCAGCAGCTACACAATCTTCAGCAGCTACATTGCCCTTAAATAAGAAAACTTGTATTGAAGAACTTGGCTGTAGTGATGAAATTACCAATTTTGTATTACCTACTGGCATGACAATAAATATGAACGGAACAACAGTAATGCATATGATGGCTATTACATTTATTGCAACTTCAGCTGGTATAGATATAACTCCATCTCAATTAGTTATTGCAGCATTCCTTTCAATTTGTACGGCAATGGGTACTCCTGCTATCCCTGTTGCAGGAACTACTATGGTATTTGCAATACTAAATGGTTTAGGATTTAATTCCGAATTATGTATGATTGGTTATGCACTTGTTTTAGCTATGAACTATCCACCAGGTATGGCTGTTATAACTTTGAATGTTATTGGTGATGCTGCTACAAATGTTATTATCTGTTCAAAAGAACATGAGCTAGATAAAAATATCTATAATGGTTAAAATCAAATATGTATAATTTTATTATTTCTAGTATAATATAAATTCTGATAACCGTTAAATTTAAGACTATATTTTTTTTATTTTAAAAAAATATAGTCTTTTTTTTAATACTTTATATTATTATGTTAAATTTAATATAAAATTGTAAATTGTAATTTAAAGAAGAATATATAATGTTTACTTAACCAATAAAATCTGATAATATATAATATAATAATTCTAATGGGAGGAGAAAGCGTGGCAAAAATGTCATATCGCCATAAATTTATGGCTTACATATTAAATAAAGAATTTGAGTATCGTCAAACTGATATAGCTAAACTAATGAATGTATCTCAATCTACAATTGCAACTTGCATAAAAGAGATTACTTATCGTTTGCAATTTGAAGATTTAGAAAAAGATTTAGAAGATGCTAGAAAAATACTTCAAAATCAAAATTTAAAACCTGAACCACCACAACTAAATATTGAGTTTTTAAAAAAATAAAACAAAAGACTGCTGTTATTGGGAGTAACAGCAGTCCGAAAGGATGTTTATACTATGATAAACAATAAATTTTATACTGATACCAGTGTATCATATACAAAAAAACTAGTCAAGATTATCATTGACAATACAGGATATAACATTAAACCAAAAGAATATATGGGGGCTATTACAAAACGTATGACAGCTCCAGAAAACGTCCACATAGTCGATTTAATTCAGCTAGGAGATTATATTACAAATGGTCACACATTCTCAGTAAGCTATGCTAAAGGCGGTGTAGCTGATAAAAATTTTGTATCTTCTGATTTAATTGGTTTAGACTTTGATGGCGAATTAACCGTTAATGAAGTATTAGACACCCTGAAAAAGTATAATATTCCTGCAAATATAGTTTATTATACATACTCTCATGGTGAAAAAGGTGAACGTTTTAGAGTTATAACCGCTTTAAAACAAACTATAACCAATAAAGATGAGTATAAGAAAATTATAAGGGGTTATCAATCGCTTTTCGGTGAAAACATTGATAATGCTACGATTGCAGCTGTTCAACGTTTTTTAGGCACAAATAAAGGTTTAGCAAGAAGTATTGACCCTTTCAATACCGCAGATAAACAAATTTTTTTAGATTTATATAATCAAAACTGTAAAACAGTTGAATTAACATCTATAAAAACAAATAATACATCTGGTTTTGACTTACAAAAAGAAATAGATAATTATAATTTGCTTGATTATATAAGAAACACATACCCTAAAAGCGAATTTAAACCTGCTAGTAATGGTGTTTTTGTAAATCCTTGTCCATTTTGCGGGCATAATAACCATTTACATATAACAGGTAATAAATTTCATAGTTTTGGAAATAAATCTTGTTTAGCTTTAGAAGGTATTGGAATTGTTCAGTGGCTACAACATACAGAAAATCTTACTATTTCTCAAGCAATAGCTAAGTTTAAATATAAACTTCTTGGAATTGATGAAAAAGAGGATAAAAAAGCCTATGCACAAGCAATGTCAAAAGCAGAAACACAGGACAAGCCTATATTTATTGAACCAATCTTAAACCGTAGTGGTGAGAAAATAGGAGAAAAGGTTGTTCCACCACTGCTTGCAAAGCATATACGAAATAATCTGCACTATTTTTTTGTAAAAGACGATGCAATAAGTGATATACAGCGTTATGTTTATAAAAATGGCTGCTATCGCAGAGTTACAGATGATGAATTTAAAGGCTATATAAAAAAATGTATCACTGATTATAACGAAAAATTATTAAAAATGAAAGATATAAACGAAGTCTTTCAAAATCTTATAACTGATATAGTGTTTATTAAAAGTGATTTAATAGATGCCGATGAAAATATTATAAATTTCACCAATGGCATATTAAAACTCGATACAATGACCTTAGAACCACATAGTCCAGATATAAAAAGCACTATACAACTTCCTTGTGAATGGTCTTTTGAGGATATAGAAACCCCTGTTTATGATAGTTTTATCACCACATTAACCGATGGAGATAAAAAAGTACAGCATTTTTTAGAACAATATGCAGGAGTAGCTTTATCCAATGTATATGGTTATAGAATGAAGAAAGCCCTTATTATGGTTGGTGCTGGAGATTGCGGAAAAAGCCAATATAAACAACTTTTAGAACAAATTTTAGGTACTGAAAACTATTGCAGTATTGATTTAGAGGGTTTAGAAAGACGTTTTGGAACAGCAAATCTATATAGAAAACGTCTTGCAGGCTCATCAGATATGGGATTTATGAAAATAAACGAGCTGAAAATATTTAAACAAGCCACAGGCGGTGACTCATTATTTGGTGAACTAAAGGGCAGAGATGGTTTTAGCTTTAAATATAAAGGCATATTATGGTTCTGTGCCAATCAAAAGCCACATTTTGGCGGAGATAAAGGCGATTGGGTATATAATCGTATGGTATTTATAGACTGTAAAAACGTCATACCAAAAGAAAAACAAGATAAACGACTATTAGAAAAGATGTATGCTGAAAGAAAAGGCATAATCAGAAAATGTGTACTTGCTTTAAAAACAGTTATAGATGCTGGCTATGATTATGAAGTGCCAGAAAGTGCAGAACAAAGCCTTTATGAATTTAAAAAAGAAAATGACAGTGTACTTATGTTTATTGATGAATGTGTAGTAAAGCGACCAATAGAAGGTTTTGTTGATAATTGTACTACTAAAGTTATGTATGATGTCTATAAAGAATGGTGTAAAGAAAATAGACTATTTGCAGAAGGTAAATATACATTTAGAAATACATTTATTACTCATTTTGGTTATGATAATTCAAAAAAGGCAATTTATCGTGGTGCAAAACACACATATTTCAAAGACTATACATTATCAATGGATACAAAACTTGAATATGGATATATTTATGGTTCAGACTCTATGCCAAAACAAATAGATTATTAAATAACATTTAAGGGGGGTTCTCCCCCCTTTTTTTCTTGTAATTCTTCTCGTAATTCTTGTAATTCTTCTTGTAATTCTTGTAATTCTTCTCGTAATTCTTGTAATTCTTCTCGTAGTTCTTGTAGTTCTTCTTGTAATTCTTCTCAACTTTTACAACCCATATAAAGTAAATAATACTAAATATTTACTTTATCTTGTAAATCTCATTGTAGTTCTTGTAATTCTTCTTGTAATTCTTGTAGTTCTTGTAATTCTTCTTGTAATTCTTCTTGTAATTCTTAAATCAAAAAAATTAACTTTTATTTGTTTTAAATTCTATTTTACTATGAAAAATACGCATTTATTATAATTTAAAATTATACTTTGTAATTCTTGTAATTCTTTTTTAATTCCTAAGGAGAGAAAATCAAAAAAAGCTAATATATATAATTAAAAAAATATATATAAGAAATTAAAACAAAAATACAAGGATTACCATTAAATGGAATAAAATTAAAAAGCATATATAACATTTTGACTTATTTATATGATTTAGAATAGAAAAACTCCAGAATATAAATTCTGGAGCTTAGATATTCTTATATATTTTCTATATACATTTCTTCTGTGTCTTGCTGAGCTAATTTTAATTTATTTATTGCATCATTTGTATTCGGGAATATTATACCGTTTTCTAATATTTCAATTACATCTGTTATAGTATTAAATAAAATGAAATAAGCCTTTTTATAGTCCATAGTTTTCACTCCTTTT
>CALWUO010000039.1 GCA_944384745.1 uncultured Butyricicoccus sp. | reverse complement strand
ACTGACAGGGGTTCTCAGTTTACCTCTTATTATTTTAGAAAATTAATTGATTCTCTTAATATGATTCAATCTTTTTCTGCTAAAGCTCACCCTTATGATAATGCTGTTATGGAATGTTTCTTTAAATATCTTAAAAAAGAAGAGTTAAATTGTCGCTCTTTCTCATCCATTCACCAACTTAATCTAAGTTTAGTCAAATATATTGATGGTTTTTATAATCCTATCAGACCTCATTCTCATAACAACGGACTTTCTCCTAATCAAATGGAATCTTTATTCTTTAATTAATTTTACTTGTCCACTTTATTGACTACAGTCCATTTGGACTGCTAGGATTATCTTCAATTTCTATGCGTAATCTGCGAATATAGACTGTCATGGTGCTGCTGTCAATATAGTTTTCCTCGCAATCCCAAAGTTTACTCAAAATTTGTTCTAAGGAAAGAACAATATTAGGATTTTTCATAAATAGACATAGTAGTTTATATTCGCTTGCTGTTAAGTCAACTAACACACTATTTTTATATATTTCATGCTTTAATAGTCGTATGGTTATACCATTTGAGTTTAGTTCGGTATCAGTCTGATATTTTGTTTGCTATTATAGTGTTAAATAAAGTTAAAAAAGATTGATAATCAAAATGAATAGAGTCAATTCATGTGTAAATCACAAAGAAGTGAATTTGTCAAGTACAAGTTTTTGTGTTTAAAATGTAATAATTTGTACTAGCGGATATCAGAAAAAAATTATAAAATATAATTGACAAGTGTTTTCTGGTTGTTCTCATACTAATGAAGGTGGTGATAGTTATTATAAAAGGTTGTAAATTAGATAATTGGAAATATTATCCAAAAAAAGAAGGAGTGAAAACAATGAAAAAACGAATACTTAGTTTAATTTGTGCGTTAGCGTTTTGTCTAACACTATTACCTTCCAGTGCATTAGCCTTAAATGAAAAATATCTAGCATTGGGTGATAGTATCTCCACTGGATATGCACCAAATGGCAAAGTTGACAATCCATTTGCGAACCAAGTTGCAGATAATTTTGGTTATGAGCTAACTAATAAGGCTGAGAACGGTGAAACAACAGAAACATTAAAAGGCAAACTAAACAGCTTGAGCAGTGAAATTAGTGACGCTGATTTAATTACAATCACAATCGGCGGCAATGATGTTATGAATGCATTATATGAATATTTAGCAGAAAATTACACGCAGGAAAAAATCACAGCTAATGATGCGAAAGACAAGCTAATGAGTGGAGATACTACATTTCTTTTCTTTGCATCAGGTGTAATATCTGGCTTTGCAGGTTCACAGCAAGCACTCTCTGCTTTAAGTGCATTTAATACAAACCTAGGTGAAATTTTAAGCACTATCAAAAGTGCAAATTCTGATGTAGATATATTATTAACCACTCAATATAATCCATACAGCTATTTAGCTAAAACATATGGTACAATGTTTGAGCAAGCAAATACAATTTCAAATGCTTTTAACACTGGCGTAAAAGCGTTAAATGGTGTAATAAATACCAAAAAGCAGGATTGTAATGTTGTAGATGTGTATAAAATATTTGATGATGCGGTAGCAACAAATGTTAATCCTTGCAATCCATCTGTGAATATGGGTATGCCTCCTGCTTTAAATCTAGACTTCCATCCAAACCAAACAGGTCATGACCTAATTGCACAAGCAATAATTGATAATTTAACTAATAAGGTTATTCCTGTAACAGGTGTAGAATTAAAGCAGAAAACATTGTCTCTTACTGTTGGAAATAGTGCTAATTTAACTTATATTATTACACCTGACACTGCTACTTATAAAACTGTTACATGGGAGAGTAGCAATAACGAAGTAGCTAAAGCAGATGAAAATGGTACTGTGAAAGCTGTTGGTGTTGGTACAGCTATAATCACTGTAAAAACAACTGATGGAGATTTTACTGATACATGTACTATTACAGTCACTAATTCAAGCTCGGGAAGTTCGTCCTCTGGTGGCTCGTCTTCTGGCAGCTCGTCATCTAGCGGTAATAAAACCGAAACTACAACCAACCCTGATGGTTCAACTACTACAACCATAACTAAACCAGACGGCTCAAAAACTGAAACCACAAAGTATCAAGATGGTTCACAAGAAGTTGTAAAAACCGATAAAGATGGCACAGTTACAACAATAAATACTGATAAAAATGGTAATAAAACCGAAGTTATAGAAAATACTGACGATTCAAGTGTTACAACTGTTACAAATAAAGACGGTTCTGGTTCAAAAACTACTATTGATACCACTGGTAAAGTGAAAACCCAAGTCACAATAACAGAAAACAACACTACACTTCCTATGCCAGCGGTTTACGCAACATCTAGCACAAATACAGCTCCAGTTATAACTGTTAATATGCCTAGCACTTCAAAGGTAGAAATACCAGTTAAAAACGCAGACACTAACACAGTTGTGGTTCTTGTTAAGGCTGATGGTACAGAGCAAATTATAAAAAACTCTGTTACAACTAAAAATGGTGTTTTTGCAACTCTTAATGATGGAGATACAGTGAAAATCATAAATAATGGAAAAGATTTTACAGATGTGGCCAATAACTTCTGGGGAGCTAACGCAGTTGATTTTGTAACAAGCCGTGAAATATTTAACGGTACAAGTGACACCAATTTTTCACCTAATACAGCCATGACACGTGCCATGATTGTCACTGTTTTAGCTCGTCTGAATGGTGTTGACACTTCTACTGGTGATACATGGTATGAAGCTGGTCAAAAATGGGCTATTGAAAATAGTATTTCTGATGGTTCAAATATGAATGAGAGTTTAACCCGTGAACAGCTTGCAACAATGCTATATCGTTATTGTAAAAATCCAGCTACATCTGGAGATATATCTACTTTTACAGATAATGAAAGCGTTAGCAGTTGGGCAGTTTATAGCATGAAATGGGCAGTTGAAAACGGATTAATTTCTGGTATGGGTGACAACACTTTAAACCCTCAAGGCGAGGCAACAAGAGCTCAAGTCGCTACAATTCTAATGCGTTTTATTGAAAACAGCATTTAAAAGAAGTGTTTTAAAATATGATAATAGGGGTGTGGGTTGCTGTTTAGCTAGTCTGCACCCCTGTTAATATTACAAAAATACCAAGCTGCTAAAAGGTGATAGTTTTATAGTTGTTAATTTCCATGGTAATATAGAAAATTATGCTAGATAAAAAAACAATGCTCTGTATGGAAAATAAAAACCATGCAGAGCTTTTTATAAACTAAATTTTGACAATTTCTTTTCAGATATAATAATGAAAAATAAGTAAAAATATGATATAATTATATAAAATTCATTATTATAGGAGTATTTATGTATTCGATTTTATCTAAAAAAGATTTAATTGATTTTACTAACGATATTAAAATTATAGATAAATTTGAAAAAATATTACGAGTTAATAATATAAGTGATAGAGAAAATGCTTTTAATAGACTTATATCACTCCTTGTTTGTAAACTTATAGATGAAACCACAAAAGATAAAGATGATATACTGGATTTTCAGTTTAAAAATACTGATACATATGAAATTTTATATAACCGTTTAGATAAACTTTATAGAATTGGCATGGAAAAAATTTTAAATCAACCAATACCAGATTTAGATAGTTTTAAATATTATTCTAATAATCATCTTGCATTTATAGAAATCTACGATAAAAAGAGCTTTGATAAAAATGGCAAAATACTTGTTGATATTGTAAAATTATTTCAAAATTATAAATTGATTTGCAATTCTAATCAACAATTTTTGGGGGATTTATTTGAAAAATTATTGGATAAGGGGTTTAAACAAGATGAGGGTCAATTTTTCACCCCTATACCAATTGTAAAATTTATATTATACAGTTTGCCATTAGAAAAATTTATAAATCCTAAAGTTATAGATTATGCTTGTGGTTCAGGGCATTTTCTAACTGAAATATCAAAAATTTTATCAGATGATAAATATATTTTTGGTATAGAAAAGGATTATAGACTAGCTAGAGTTTCAAAAATAACACTTTTTATTCAATCGGTTGTAAATGCTAATATTATTTTAGGAGATGGACTTGAAAACCATAATCAGATTAAAAATAATAGTTTTGATATATTAGTATCAAATCCACCATATTCAATATCAGGTTTTAAAGATTATTTAAATCTACAAAATATTGATTTAAAACTAATAGATAAAATAAGTGGTAATGGTGGAGAAATTGAAGTTCTTTTTGTTGAAAGAATGATAAATTTATTAAAAGAAAATGGTATAGCGGCTATAATATTACCTTTAAGTTTATTAAATAAGGATTTAAAAAGTTATATATGTGCAAGAGAGCAAATTTTAAAGAATTTTCATATAAAAGCGATTGTTAGGTTAACAAGTAAAACATTTTCAGATACATCTAATAACACGGTTATATTATTTTTAGAGAAAAAATATAATATATATTTCAATGATTTTGATAAATATTTAAAAAGAATAAATGTAACAGAAAGCGAATATAAAACATTTTTAGCGGGAATAAGTGATATAGAAAGTTATTCAGAATACTTTACTATGTATTATAATGAGTTAATGCAAACAAAAGAGATAAAAAATTTGATTAAATCAAAAAGATATAAGCTCTTAAACAAAAAAGATAAAAAAAACGAGATAAAAGAAAGATTTTATAAATTCGTTAAAGATATTGAAGAAGAAAAAGTGTTTTATTTTAATATAACAAATAATCAACAAACTATTATAATAAATATTCCAGATGATAAACAAAAAGAAATATTAGGATATGATTGGTCTAATCGCAAAGGCTCACAAGGTATAAAAATTTTATCTTTAGGTGGTAAAATGTATTGTGAAAATGACAGAAATGCACAAAATACATTAGCTTATATTATAAAACAGGCATTTTATAATAAAGATATTAAAATAAATCATGATTTAAAACCTTATATAAATGTTGTAAAAACATCAAATTTGCTTGATTTTACAAAACCAAGCATGAACAAGGAATTTAAAATAAATAATTTTAATTTATCAAGCCAATATAAGCTTATAGGTTTAAATAATAAAAAATATTTTTCTTTATTTATAGGTAAAAGAGTAAAGATAAGTCAGACAAAAAACAAAGGTAATATACCAGTATATAGTGCAAATGTTATGCAGCCATTTGGTTTTATAGATGAACTTTTAATAGAAGATTTTGAAAAGGATAGTATACTCTGGGGTATAGATGGAGATTGGATTGTAAAATATATGCCATCAAATATAAAATTCTATCCAACAGACCATTGTGGAGTGTTAAGAGTAAATACAAACGAAATAAACACATATTATTTATCATTGGTATTTTTTGTTATTGGTTATGAGTGTGAATTTTCACGAAATAATAGAGCATCTATTGATAAAATAAAGGATATAAAAATTCCAGTACCACCTTTATATATTCAGGAGCAAATTGCAAGTATAAAAAACTTGGATAATTTAAATAATAAGGTGATGTTTAATAAAATAAAGGATATACTTAACACATATGGCATTATGTAATTTGAAAGGAAGCGAAAATATGAGTAAAAAATTATATTTTGGCGGAGATATTATCACAATGGACGATAAAAAACCATATGTACAATCAATGTTAATTGAAAATGACAAAATAATAGCGGTTGGTGATTATAATGATTTATCACAAAATGCAGATGAAAAGATAAATTTAAACGGTAAAACTGTAATTCCAGCGTTTATAGATGCTCACAGTCATTTTTCAAGTTATGCTATTTCACTTTTGCAGCCATCAGCGTCTAATTGTAAATCATTTGATGATATTTTAAATGTTATAGATAGTTATATAAAACAAAATAATATAGAAAAAGATAAATGGATAACAGTAAAAGATTTTGACCCAAATGAACTTAAAGAAAAACGTTATCCAGATTGTAATATTTTGGATAAATTTGAAAACCCGATTTTATTAGAGCATAAATCAGGTCATACAGGTGTTTTTAATAGTGCAGCACTTAAAAAACTAAATATAGATATAAATACACCAGTGCCAGAAGGCGGTAAAATAGAGCAGAAAAACGGTAAACTGACAGGATATATTGAAGAAAATGCACTTATAACATATATGCAGAAAATGCCAATGCCTACAATGGAAGAAATAGAGGAAGCATATTTAAAAGCACAAGAGCGTTACGCCTCTTATGGAATAACAACGGCACAAGAGGGAATGATAATGGACGCTATGGACGGTATGTTTGAGCTTTTGTGCAATAAAAAATTGCTTAAAATAGACTTAATAGGTTATTTGGATTTAAGAAATTGTGATAAAACATTAAATATGTTTTCAGAGCATATAAACAAATATAGGGAACATTTCAAAATTGGTGGTTATAAGGTGTTTTTAGACGGTTCACCTCAAGCAAAAACTGCATGGCTCACAAAACCATATAAAAATAGTGATTATTGCGGTTATCCTACACTAACAGATGATATGTTATATAAACATATAAAACGTGCGATAAATGAAAATAAACAGATATTAGCACATTGCAATGGAGATGCAGCAGCAGAACAATATCTAACAGTATTTGAAAATTTAAACTGTAAAAAGGATATAAGACCTGTTATGATTCATGCACAAATGCTTAGAGCAGACCAACTTCCACGCCTTAAAAAAGTTGGAATGATACCTTCATTTTTTATAGCTCATGTATATCATTGGGGCGATACACATATAAAAAATTTGGGTATAGAACGTGCAAGTCAAATAAGCTGTGCAAATTCTGCACTCAAAAATAATATATTATTTACTTTTCATCAGGATAGCCCTGTTATTGAGCCTAACATGCTTGAAACTATATGGTGTGCTGTAAATAGAAAAACAAAAGCGGGTATAGTTTTAGGCGAAAATCAAAAAATTTCAGTTATTGAGGCTTTGAAAGCAGTTACAATAAATGCAGCATATCAGTATTTTGAAGAGGGGATAAAGGGCAGTATAGAGGTAGGCAAACAGGCTGATTTTATAATTTTAAATGAAAACCCAATAAAAGTTAATCCAGATAAAATAAAAGATATATTAGTACTTGAAACTATAAAAAATGGTGAAATTATTTACAAAAAATCTATATAATTCAAATAACTTTATAGCTTTATTGACATGAAAAATTTTGTGTCGTATAATTATTGTTAACAGTATCAATAGTAAAGGAGAAACGTATTTGAACGAACTAAAACTTAAACAAAACTTAAAAAAAATAACCATATTTTTTGTTATAATAAGTTTTCTCATATTTGCTTTTGGTGCGGTTGCATCATATTCACTAGGTCAAGTATTTAGAGATACAATGTATCAACAGATAAATGCTCAAGCAGTTGAATATAAAAATAGTATAAATAGAAAAGTGCAAAGCGGATTGCAGACGCTTTATGCCTTAAACAGTTTGATGAGCTTTAGTGAATATATACAACCAGAAGTTTTTGAAAATGCATTGTATGAGTCAAATAATCAATCTGTTTTTTTTAGAATGGTTTATTTTAATAATGATAAGACTGGCATACGAGTAACTACAAACGGTGATATAGAAAGAAATATAAAGCTAGAAGATATAAATGAAAATATTCAAAAATCAATAAAAGAAGCATGGGACGGTAAAACATCTATTTCTGATGTTTACTATGATGACGGCATTGAACAAAATGTTATAGCCTATGCTGTGCCTGTAAAAAAGGATAATCAAATAGAGGGTGTAATTGCAGCAAGTCAAAGTATAAATATATTTACACCTATTGTGGATACTAAAGGTATTTTAAGTGATAATGGAATTGTGATGCTTGTTGATAAAAATGGAAAATTATTGACAGGTTCTACTAATTTTTCAAGTAAGAATATAGAAAATATAAATGATTTAAAATTAATAGATGATAAAACAAAAGATAAAATAATTTTAAGTGCATCGAATTTAAAACAATCTAATATAACTCTTAAAATAAATAAATCTTTATGTTATGCTATCGTCGAACCAGTTGGAATTAGTGATTGGTCATTAGTGGTGATTGACAATGCAACTGGAGTAAATAAGTCTATGTATCAAAATATGCATATAACAAGGGTTACAAGTATCATACCTCTTGCACTAGCTATAATATGTATTTTTTGTGGTTATAGACAGATTAAAAAAAGTAATGATAATCTTCTAAAACTTGCATATTATGATTCACTAACAGGTGCATATAATATGGAAAAGTTTAATATGTTATTAAATGAGGCTTGGAATAAAGAAGATAAAAAAAGTGCAGTTGTGGCAATAGATATAAAGCAATTTAAATTTGTAAATGAAATTTTCGGTGAAGATATGGCAAATAAATTATTGTGCCATATAAAAACTATTATTGATAAAAATATCAATAAAGATGAGTTCTTTTGTAGAGAAAATGCAGATTTATTCTTTATATTTATGCGTGAAGATGAACAACAAAAAATTGTTGATAGGATAAATTGCTTGATTGCTCAAATAAATAATATTATTTTAAATAAACATCAACAGTACCCAATTAGTATTTATTGTGGTGCAGCATTCACATCTGATTTTACTGGTGAGAAACAGCAGTTTATGACTCGTGTTATGTTTGCACTCAATCGTGCAAAACTAAGCTGTAAAAATAATAATATAAGATTTTATGATTTAGAACTTCATAAAACTGAGCAAATGCAAAATTATATTGAAAGCCACATGCAAGAGGCATTGAATTCTGAAGAATTTAAACTGTTTTTACAGCCTAAGATTAAACTTGAAGATGGTAAGCTATATGGTGCAGAAGCTCTTGTAAGATGGGTAACAAGTGACAATAAAATGATTTTTCCTGACCAATTTATACCATTGTTTGAGGAAAACGGATTTTGTACAAAACTTGACCTTTACATGGTTGAAAAAGCCTGTAAATATCTAAGAAGATGGATTGATAAGGGTTATGAACCAATAAATATATCTGTGAACCAGTCTAAACTTCTTTTTTATAAGGAAAATTATGTTGAAAGTCTATGCAAGATAATAAAAAAATATAGCATTCCACCAAGTTTAATAACGCTTGAAATTTTGGAGGGTTTGGCACTTAATAATGTTAATCAATTAAATGATAAAATTAAAAAGCTTAAAGAGCAAGGTTTTAAAATATCTATGGATGATTTTGGAAGTGGTTATTCATCATTAAACACTTTAGGAAATTTAGATATAGACGAGTTAAAACTAGACAAAACTTTTTTGATGATAGCTTCAAATACAGATGGATATAGACAAAAACTGATAATGGAGCAGATAATAGTGCTTGCTAAAAAAATGAATATGTACACAGTTGCAGAGGGTGTTGAAACAAAAGAAAATGAACAAATGATAAAACAACTTGGCTGTGACTTTGGACAGGGATATTATTATAGTAAGCCTATAAGTGCAAAAGAGTTTGAAAAAATATATATGAGGGAAAGGAAGAAACATGAATAATACGGTATACAACACAATAAAGCAATTTTTTGATTATTATTTAAATGAAAGAAATGTTGATAAAGTATTATCTGTGGTTTCTGATGATATTTATAGTATTGGTATAGGTGATGATGAAATTGCAATAGGTAAAGCTGAATTTACCGAATTGTTAAAAAAAGAAATTGAAATATTGCCAGAGTTTATTGAGTATGAAATTAATAATTATTATGATAAAAGCATAGCAGATGGCTGTTATTATTGCTTTTGTAATATGAAATTCATCTTAAAAATGTCAGATGGCAGTAAAATACATCACAGTACAAGATTTACTGGTTGTGTTTGTAATAAAAATGGAAAAATGCTTGTTCATTCATCCCATATGTCAAAGACAAGCAGTTATCAAGAAGAAGGTAAAATTTTTCCCCTTAAATTTACATCAAAAAAAGCAAAAAATCTTGATAAAGATGCTAAACATGACCTCTGGGAAATATTGTATAAAATGCTCCCAGGGGGTATTATCGGCGGATATATGGAAGAGGGTTTTCCACTCTATATAATAAATGAATATATGCTTAAAATGGCAGGTTATAGTTCATATGATGATTTTGTTAAAGATACAGATGGACTTGTTATAAATTCTATATATGAAGATGACCGCCAGATATTTGCAGATGTTGTGGCGAAATCACTTGCAAAAAGTAATCAATATCAAGTTAGATATCGCATGAAAACAAAAGATGGTGGATATATTTGGGTTTATAATATAGGCAGAAAAACTGTGGCTCAAGATGGCAGAGATGTAATAGTAAGTATACTTGTTGATGTTTCAGACCAAGTAAAAGAAACACAATATCTTATCGACCAAAACAATAAAGACAGCCTTACTGGTATATATAACAGAAAAGGTGCTGAAAGTCGAATTGCTAATAGTCTACATAACTCATCAGAAAAGTATGTATTTATAATGGTTGATTTGGATAATTTTAAAATGTTAAATGATATCTATGGACATGCAGAAGGTGATAAAGCACTTTGCTTTATTGCGGATAAATTAAATAATTGTTTTAGAAAAACTGATACTGTTTGTAGAATTGGCGGAGATGAATTTATTATATTTATTTCGTATTGTTCAGATATAAAACCAATAGAAGAAAAAATTGAAAAAATTATACATGATTATTCAAAAATGATAAAAGAAAATTATCCAGAAAGCAATTCAAGTGTGTCATTTGGTGGTATTTGTACAAGTGGCATGAATACATTTACTGAACTGTATAAAAAAGCTGATAGTGTTTTATATGAAATTAAAAAATCACATAAAGGTAGATATGCAATAAAAAATGTATAAAAACTAATCTATAAGTTTGAATTATAAAACGTGTCGATGAACGGCACGTTTTTTTTACTGTTAAACAGTCTTTTGATATGTAGTTTTTTCAAATGAGCCAATAGCTTCACATACATTGCAAACATCTGGACGCTCATCATAAATAGCACCACAGAATATGCAACGGTAACCAGTAGCAGTTACAGTTCTTTCAGTCTTAGGAATGTCAGCAGATTTTTCATCGTTTGAATAAAGCTGAGAAAGTGCAGTCATAAATCTAAACTCATGGTCTTGTTCGATTTTTGCAATATTGTCAAAAAGCATTGCAACTTCTTCAAAACCTTCTTCACGAGCTTTTTTTGCAAATTCTGGATACATAGAAGTCCACTCTCCATACTCACCAGCGATTGCACTCTGTAAATTTGAAGCGGAATCTTTAATGCCATTTAAAAATTTGAAAAGCATTTTTCCGTGAATACCTTCATTTTGTGCCATACGTTCAAACAATTCTGCAATACTATCATTTCCTTCTTTACGGGCCTTTTCAGCAAAAAATAAATATTTATTTCGTGCCATTGATTCACCACTAAATGCAGCCAATAAATTTTTTTCAGTTTGAGAACCTTTAATATCCATATTTGTAAATCTCCATAAGGTTAAGAATAATAATTATTTTTATTTATAATAATACCAATATAGTGAAATGTCAATACAAAAATTTTTAATCAAACAATGATATATAATTGATATGGCTCATAAATGGAAACTTAAGTTTAGTTATATAAGTTATTTTTATATATTGTGCAAATTTAATAGAAATTTAATTTAATTTATGATATACTGATTACAGTGTGACAATTCAGTACGGGAGAATAAAAGCTATATGATAGAAAAAATGTGGGAGGTTTACGAAAATCTAAATGAGATTGTGTATGTTTCAGATGTGGATACATATGATCTTATATATATGAATCGTAAAGCTCGTGAAATGTTTGGTAATGTATCAATTGAAGAGCTTAGAAAAAGAAAATGTTATAGTTTACTCCAAGGTTGTAATGCACCTTGTGCTATATGCACAAACGATAAAATAAAAGTTGGAGAATTCTACGAATGGACATATTATAATCCTGTTATTGATACTAAATTTGCTTTAAAAGATACCATTTTTGTTGAAGGTAATAAAAAATATAGAATGGAAATGGCTATTGACATGACTGTTCAGGAGCATCAGAAAAAACTTATTCAGTCTTTTGTCAATAATGAAATGGTTATAAATGAGGGACTTAAAATTTCATTAGTTGAAGAAAGTCCAGATAAATCAATAATGGTTTTACTTGAATACTTAGGTAAAGCTTTTAATGGCGAAAGAGCATATATATTTGAAGAAACATCTGATAAATTTGTAGCTAATACATATGAATGGTGTGCAAATGGTGTAAGTGTACAAATAGAAAATTTAGTTGCCATACCTGTAGAAAAATTGGAGGATTGGTATAATCAGTTTAGACAAAATAAAAGTGTTGTTATTAAAAATCTTGAAGATACAAAAGATACAAGCCCAGCTATTTATAAAATATTAAAACCTCAAGATATAGTAACTCTTGTTGTATGCCCTTTGATTTATCAGGGAAAAATCAGAGGATTTTATGGTATAGACAATCCGCCTGTTGATAATTTAGATAATACTATGATTATGTTAAATGTTATGGCAAGCTTTATAGTGTCAATAATAAACAGACGTGAATTGCTTAAAAAATTGACCGATATAAGCTATTATGACAGATTAACAGGTGCAGGAAATCGTTATGCTATGGATAAGTCTATAACTCAAGTAGATTTAAATAAAAGCATAGCAATTGTATATGGCGATGTAATGAATTTAAAAAATACAAATGATACAAAAGGACATTTGGAGGGAGATAAGCTACTTTTAAAATCTTATGAACATCTTCGTAGATATTTTGATAAAAAAGATGTATTTCGTATAGGCGGAGATGAGTTTGTAGTTATATGTAGTGGTATCAGCCATGAAAGTTTTAAAGAAAAAATTGCTTCAATGACAAAGGATATGAAGCATAGCGATGCTAAAATAGCACTTGGTTATATTTGGAAAGATATTTGCGATGAGAAAATAGAAAATCTTATCGTCCAAGCTGACCAGCTTATGTATGAGGAAAAACGCAGATGCCATGAAGAAAATTTGAAAAAACGCAATACTAATCATAATCCAGATAAAGATATGTTATTAGTAGGCGTGCATGAATATTTTATGCAACAACATGGTTTCCATTCAGAGGCATTTTTTAAAGCAATGATGCAAGCTTCATTTGGTTTAAATGTTTTTGTAGGTGATTTACAGGGGAATATTTATTATTTATCTGACAGTTTAAGGGATATACTAAAAACTAAAAGTAATATGGTTTGTTGCTTGCTCGAAACATGGTCAGTAATTTTATCAGAGGATAGAAGAGAAGATTTTTTAAAAAAATGGAAATATCTATTAGATAACAAACAAAAACAATTTGCATTTCCTTATGATGTTGAAATAGACGGAATAAGAAGAAATGGTGTGTTAAAAATTGATGTTAGATGGAATGGTGAAATTCCGCTTTTTTGCACAGGAATATTTGCAAGCTAAAACTAAAACCACCGATTTTATATCGGTGGTTAATTTTTTTATAATAAATATTTTTTAATAGAATGAGCTACACCAAATTCAATATTTGTAAGTGTACATTCATCTGCAATTTCTTTTATATGTTCTTCAGCATTACCCATTGCAATACCAAGACCACTCATTTTCAGCATAGTTAAATCATTATCACTATCACCCATAGCCATAACATCGTTCATTGTAAGACCAAGGTACTCTGTGAGTTTTTTTAGTCCATTGCCTTTATGTACACCTTTGCAATTTACTTCTACATTTTTCATTAAACCGCCAAATAAAACTGAAGGTGCAAGTTCAAAACGTCCAGTATCATCTAATTTTTTGATGATTTCATCAACTAATTCAGGCTTATCATGGTATAAAATTGATTTAATAAATGGTTTTTTAGATGTTTGTAAAAGTTTTTCCCATTCCTCATTGTTTGCTATAAAAGATGAATGATTGCGTTTTGTATCAGGATTCATGTTTCTACGGATATTTAATTCTCTAAAGAAACGTTTAAATGCATTGCCATAAAACAGATGACAATCATTATAAAGACAAGGGTCAGTTCCATATTCTTCACAAATATTTAAAAGCAATCTACAATCGTCATTTGATAGATAATCAGCAAAAATATTTTGGGTTAAATCAGGTTTACAAATATAAGCACCATTTGAAGTTACAAGCCAATCTGCTGGAGATAAAAGTTCATCAGAAAACATCTTAGCTTCTATTGGGTTTCTACCTGTACATAATACCACTTGTACACCAGCTTGTTGTGCTTGTCTTACAGCTTGTTTATTTTCATCTGGAAGCATACTTTCCTTGTTAAGTAAAGTACCATCAAGGTCAAGAGCTAAAATTTTATATTTTGCCATTTTTTCACCTGCTAAATTATTTTTTTATTCTACATAATTATAAACAAAATAACAGTTTATTACAAGATATAAAAAGCCACTTGACTTATAAAAATCAAGTGGCATATTGTTAATAATTTTCAGATTTAAGTTGGAAATAAGCTTGTGGGTGAGCACAAACAGGGCAAACTTCAGGGGCATCTTTACCAATATGAATGTGACCACAATTAGAACATTGCCAAATCATATCGCCATCTCTTGAGAATACAAGACCACCTTCGATATTTGCAAGCAATTTACGATAACGTTCTTCATGTTCTTTTTCGATTTTTCCCACTTCATCGAATAGAAAAGCGATATGGTCAAAACCTTCTTCACGAGCTTGCTTGGCGAAAGTAGCGTACATATCAGTCCATTCATAATTTTCACCAGCAGCAGCATCTTTTAGATTTTCAATAGTAGATGGAATTTGACCATCATGCAGAAGTTTAAACCAGATTTTAGCGTGTTCCTGTTCATTTTTGGCAGTTTCTTCAAAAATAGAGGCAATTTGAACATAGCCGTCTTTCTTTGCTTTAGATGCATAATAAGTGTATTTATTACGAGCCTGTGATTCACCTGCAAAAGCAGCGAGTAAGTTTGCTTCAGTCTTAGAGCCTTTTAAATTAGCCATGATAAAATTCCTCCTAAGTTTATAAATTAGAATGATAATAACTCTTGTTTTTATAATATACTCCTTATAAAGATAAGTCAAGTACAAATTTATTATATCCTGAATATAAATAAAAAAACAGGGAATTATAAATATACAATCACAAAGGAGGTTTTTTATTATGGAAAACAAAGCAATTCATTGTAGTGTAAGTCAGTGTGCAAATCATTGTGCAAGCGGTTACTGTTCACTAAATACTGTATCAATCGGAACTCATGAAGCAAACCCAACACAATGTCAGTGTGTTGACTGCAATTCTTTCTGCATTAAGTAGTAGATTTTAAAATCTAAAATTAAATGCTAAAACCGTATGATTTTATTAGAATTTGCGTTCTAACTAGGTCATACGGTTTATTTTTATATGCTACGAATTTTCTTGCGTAGCAGAATCGTAGCATTTTTTTAATTTGTCTATTGCTGAAGCTAATTCCTCTTGTTTATTAGGATATAGATGGCTGTATGTTTGTAGTGTAGTTTTGACATTTTCATGTCCAAGTCGTTCTGCAATTAAAAGGGGAGAGTAACCCATTTCAATTAGCATAGATGCATGGCTATGCCCTTACGGTATAATTACGACAAACCGGAAAAGCCCCGTAGAATCAAGGGTTTTGAGGTTTTCAGTCTGGTTTTTCATCCTTTTCCAAACCGAAAAATCATACTGAAACAAGTCGAATTATAGGGGGTGTTTCATTAACGACAAATGAATAGCAGAAATGAACTCAAAGCTCTTTGATTCCCAACACAACAGAATATTAGATTTAAGCGAAGCCGTCACTTGTTCAAGTGGCGGCTTTTGTCATTTCCGGGACTGCTGTTCAGGCACATGACAACACCAAACAGAAACGAGGTGATTGCAAAGTGAACACACAAATTATCGCCATCGCCAACCAGAAAGGCGGCGTTGGCAAGACAACGACCTGTGCCAACTTGGGGATCGGACTGGCACAGGCTGGAAAGAAAGTGCTGCTGATCGACGGAGACCCGCAAGGCAGCCTGACCATCAGCCTGGGCCATCCCCAGCCGGACAAGCTGCCCTTTACCCTGTC
>CALWUO010000038.1 GCA_944384745.1 uncultured Butyricicoccus sp. | reverse complement strand
CCTTGTAATTTTAGTATTGTATAATTCATTTGTCCTGGCTGTAAGTCCATTATTTTAATATTATTTACGACTAATCCACTAAATTTAATAGATGGCATTATACGTAATGGTGTTGCAAGTATTATATTAGCAACAAAGTTTGTAGTGCCATTGCAATCTGCGTATCCAATGCAACTCCATTTGGATTGTGCAGATAACACTTGCAAATATCTTTGGCATTTTGCAAGTTCTATTGTATGATTAGGATTTTCAAGTGATTTCCATGTATTATCCTCTAGTTTCCTTGCGAGAGTTTGAACTGAACTACACTCAAATTTAGCAACAGAGCCTTTTGATGTTGGCAAAGTAATTGATTGACCTTCGTTTAGCAATATATTTACAGTTTGCATTTTTTTTTCTGCATTCCATGCAATGCCAATACGACCAAAAGGAGGGTAGTAATATACTGTTTGTGGGTCTGATGAAGACATCGCAGTAACAACACTATACAATTTATCATTGGCGATAACAGAGAATATAATATTTTCATCAAAAATAGGATTTTCTACATGCTGAACAAGATAACTTACTTCGCCATTACTAGATGTATTTGTTAGCACAATATCTCCTGAATCATTTTTGGTAATAGATATATTAAATGCTAAAAGCCAACCATCAAAACATGGGAGATTCGAATAATTATCCTGACTATATGTATTTTTACCATGTTGATTTATTGAAAAATCAGGATTGATAAGCAAATTTTCATTAGGCTTAGCCCCGATATTATAAAGAGCCTCCTGCACGTTGTTTGCCCCTGTACCGCCATACTCTATTTCCAATGTTGTATTAGGTCCAAGAGGAGCAACACCATTCGGCTTGCCAATATCGCTTTTTGGGATATTTATAAGGCTTTCATCAATAACAGCTGTAATATTTGGAGCATTACTAACATAAGATGCAACTTGTATAACTTTCTCTATTTGAGTTGCAGATGTTGCAGGTGGAATAACCTCGCCCATATCAATAGCATCATACATATATAACACTTCTGCTTGCGTGTCAGGGTCAATAGCGATAACTCCTAACTCAGTCCAAACAAATCCATCAGGCACAGCGTTATATGTAAGAGTGGCTTTTAAAAATGCTACTGTATCTTTGCGTGTTTTTTCTTGTATAGTTAAATCAATAATTTTATTAACAAGTGAAGTCGCCTCTTGCGGATTACCCTCAAAAACTCCACTGCCTAAAGTTATATATTTAAAATTAAGCTGTTTGCCAAGCTTGGCTTTAGCAAGAAGTTTTGCACCACCTTGCGTAAGTTTTAAACTAAAATCAGCCATTTTTTTAAATCACCTCATTATTTGAAGAAATAGTAATAAAATCTGCAATTTGTACGGTAGTTGCTATATATATACCTGTATCCTTTATAGTTGCTGGTGGAGTAAATACATTTACAGTATCCGCTATCTGAGTGACAAACCCAAAATAATTAACTGCAATATCAATATTTGATGTTGTAGAAATATTGATAGTATCCGCTATTTGCACAGTAGTACCTATAAATAATTGTGTATCATCTATAACAGCTGGTGGAGTAAATATATTAACTGTATCTGCTATTTGAGTGGTAAAGCCAATATAAATAGGATTATTTTTGATATCATAAAGTACAGATGCAAAAAGTGGAATATGAGCTGGCATAGTTTCTCTTATAGCTTCAAGCATTTTAGGATAAGCCTCAACATTTGACCCAAAATCAAGTTTTAAATATTCAGCATTTGGATATGTAGCTATAATATTATCGTTCCAACTATTAGCTATTGCTTGCAAAGTATCAAGAGTGATAATAGGCTTAACTTTCCACTTTGCGGAAACATTCGCCTTTCGACTTATAATGCTATCTTTTTCGCTAGCCTCAAACCCGCAAAGCATTTCCTCAACTTGTAGCTGCTTTTCACTTGTGAGATTTAATAAAAGCTCATTCCCAAGCTGTATAGCATCTATTTCCAGCTTATCAAGCTCAACTTGAGCCGCTTGCATAATAGCTTGTATCCAGCCATCTTTTTTATATGGTGCAGGTAAATTATTTATAATTTTATCCATAATTCACCTCAAGCTGACCAAGCACAGGCACTTGCCTTTCAGAAACCTCTAAATTACCGCTTGTATCATTGAGTTTTAGCTCTGAGTAGTCCTTTACACCTATAACATTTAGTATCGCCTCACCAACTCTCGCATAGCTTATATAGTCTTGCTTGAAAGCAATGTTAGCAAAATAATTTTCTATTGCCTTTTGTATTCCCTCTTTTACAGCCTCCTGCTCACCGCTGGAGAGCATTTGTACATTTACAGCTATATTTACATTAAGAGCCTCAGCAGCCGATACAAAGCACTTAGCCCCTATTGGTGCAGTTCCATTTCCAGTTCCTGAACTATCAGGGTCAATGTAGTTTTGAACGTTTAAAACTACATCATCACTAGCTGGTTTACCATCACTGCCGAGTAAAATAACATCAACAGTATGAGCTCCATGCCCAAGCGGAAATACTTTACAATCTCCCACACCATCAACGCTTAAAGCCCATTGCATATACTGCCATATGTTGCCGCTAGTTGGTGGCTTTTGCAGATTTAAAACAAAACGCTCTAATAAATGCTCATCCGTTTCCTCGTTATAGCCTCCAGTTATAGGCTGTTTGTTTATACAGCTAGATATTCCTGCTATGGTTACAGGCATAATTTTTACACTCTCGGCTGGAACATTGCCAATAGTGCCCGCAACTTCACATGAAACAAGCACATCAGCCTCACCATCAACAGCGACCTTTTCCCCAGATACAAACCTAACACCGCCCTCAGTGGCGAAAATATCGCCTATATTGACCGTTCCATTGCCATAAACAGTAACCACACCGCCAGCAAAAACCGCTTGCGTACGGCTTATATCAGAGCGATAGTAAATGTATGTATCAAGGTCTAAACCAGTTAAATTTTCTGGATTTAGTCTCAAATAAGATTTAGCTATAAGCTCTAAACCTTGCTCAATGCCCAATGCAAAAGCTTTCAAGATTATCCAAGTTGGAAAACCGACCGTTTTCTGGTACGTATCGGGTATTTCATTTAAGAGTTCTTGCAAAACATCAGACATTTTCAACCACCTCCAAATTCTCACCAGTGTATAAAACGCAAATAAAAGAAATTTCCATTGTCCTTTTATTTCGCCTAAATTCGTAATTATAACTGCTTTCTATCGCAGGACATAATAAAAGCATTTCCTGAATTTCTCTTATCAGCTCAGAGCGAGCAAATCCAGCAGGCAATGTCCTTGAGCCTATAAGTTCATCTTTCGATATTCCTATATTGATATTTTCAAAAACTTTACATGAGTTTCTGTTAAGCCTTAACATCATGCTTATCCATTCTTTGACCGCCTCAACCTGATTACATTCTTTGGGCGAACCATCAACCATAATAAAAGCTTTTTTATCATGGTCATAGACAAAGGACAAGCCTATATTTTCAACAGCAACAGGTGCATTTGTATCTTCTGCTGAGCTTTCAGGCATTGTTGGGAAAATATCCGCCATACTCACACCACCATATCAACCGCAATAACTTTGTTTTTACTGACTAAACAAAGAATAGTTTCGCCACGCCAAAAATCATAACATACCAACTTATCAGTAAGTTGTAATATATCATCAACACTTACAATAACTTCTCCGCTATAAAGTGCAATTTTTAAAGGAGAAATTTCTTGAACTTCTCCTAATGTCCATTGTAATTGTGCTTTAGGCGGATTTTTTATTTTATTTGCAAGTTTATTTATATTACTCATTTTTTTTAACTCCAATCTGGACAGCCGTAACCGCTAATTTTTGAGTTGTTAAAGCTGTAAGTAACTCTCTGCACCCTATTTGATGAATTCCCCTCAATAGCGGTAAAACCAGAGCTATTAACGCTTTCAACAATTCCTATATGACTAGCACCAGCACTTTTTTGAATCATAATGTCTCCCGCTTTTGGTGTGTAACTGCCTTTAGAGCGATATAAACCCTTGTTTGAGTACCAACTTTGAAATTGGGACACAGCGGAAAAACTACTAGGCACAAGAGAAGAAACACCAGCTTGACTTGCACACCAAGAAACAAATATTGCACACCATGAAACGCCATTCATTCCAAACCAAGACCCGTATTTTTGCTTATTGGAACCAATCGGATTTTCAGTCGTGCCAATTTCGCCCGCTGCAATGCTTAAAAACTTGTCTTTCGTTCCAGATGTTCCGCCCGATGAGCTACTACTAGAGCTATCATCAAGCTGAGAAATCTCGCTTATAATTACATCAACTTTGTTAGCAGTCGAATTGTTTTCATAAACAGCCCCGCCACTATTAGTTAGTTTTTCCTCGTCCACATCAACAGGAACAACAGTCAAGTCCATTAAATGGGGTATACAGTAGTAATGCGTTACACTTTGCACTCTATAAACACCAACAAGACCAAAAGCACCAGAATTAAAACGCACACACCGTCCACTTTTAACATTATCATCACCATACATAGTCACACTGTACTCACCAGATAATTTGTTATATTGAGCTAAAGCAGTCTGTACAATGCTTGCTGTACTGCCAGACATATTATCATCAACAGTTAATACTTTTTGTAGCTTACCAAACTTCTCCACACTTTCGCTATTTTCAGCCGTAGCCAGTATATAAGCGGTGTCATTTTCTTCTTTCGCAAGCACAATGGAGTTTCTAAGGTTTGATAGTGAACGACTGCCCGAAACTTGTCCTAAAGCCCATGTAGGGTCAAAGGGTTTTACATTGTCAAAAGGCTTATGACTTAAAGTAAGCACATCGCTAGGCATATCTTTAAGCCATAATTTGCCGCCCTCAACTCTGTATAAAAACGTGCGACCAGTAGCCGTTGACACCTGCTCCAATATGTCCTCGAAAATACTTGCAAAAGTTTCTCCAAGATAAACAGCAGTAATAACCGTAGACATAGACGGCACTTCACCGAGAGGTATTCCAGCTTTACTGCAAAGCATAGTTACAGCCTTATCAGCCGAAACACCGTTAAACTGAACAACTAACTCACTTTCATTTAAATACCAACCTGAATCATTAGCTGTATAACTAAAATCAATGCTATCTTGAGTAATTAATCCCGAAAAAATTTCTTTTTGGTTGTTTTTAATCTGAATTTTATCTCCACAAGCTAAATTTAACTTTTTGTTGTACTTATCAAGCGGAATTTGTAAAAGTGTAAAAGTCACCTCAACACTTAGAGTGTTAAGTTCATCTGTGCTTTGTAAGTCACCTATGTAATCAGTAATATCAATCCAAGAACCAGAGCGATATAAAAAAACTTTGTATTTGTCCAAATATACCGCCCCTTAATTGATAAATTTATACTCTTTAAGGGATATGGAATATAAAATATCTGTAGTTTTGTGCATTTGCCATTCAAAATTGTCAATCAATACAGCCATATTTAAAATTTCTCTATCTGGAGCGGTTACAGTAATCCTTATTGGTACTAATTTTTCCCACCACCGATTAAAAAAATCTACATATTCTAAGGGCTGATGCGTTGCCATAGGGTGCATCCAGCCTAAACGATGTTTATAAAATCTGTTCGAAAAAGATATTATAGTGGGTTGTAAAGTGCCAGGTGTACCTCTACCCCTCGAAAGCCCATCAAAAACAGAGTTATTTTGTGATTTGGAAACAAGAAGTTCTGGAGGAGTGTAAGGCAAAACAAAAACCTCTTCACGATTATTCGCACTAAAAACAGTTTCAACCATACTTTTTCACTCCTTTTATGCTATGTTTTCCATTTTCTTTAGTATCTGACCAGCGACTTCCTCGCCTAATTGCTTAGCGTATTCTTTATTGCCTATCATATTACCTTGCACAGTAATGTTAATGCTGATATTTGGAGCAGAAACAGGAGCTTTTTGTAGATTTACAGGCGATATTGTACGGTTTGCAATTTTAGAATTAAAGTCTTTTGTCATGCTCAAACTTACATCATGCGGTATTATCTGAGTACCACTCGGCAGGTTAATAATCTCACCGCCACGCTCGTGCACAGCAGTTAAACCACCTCGCCAATAGCTAGTTCCCATTGCATTTCCACCGATTTTATCAATTAACCAGCTAACAGCACTTTTGCCACCGCTGTATAAATCACCTAAAATTGGTATGCTTTCTATTTTTTCATCAAGCCAGCCGAAAAATCCACCAACTTTTTCTTTAGCAT
Organism: uncultured Butyricicoccus sp.; assembly: GCA_944384745.1. GTDB lineage: Bacteria > Bacillota > Clostridia > Oscillospirales > Butyricicoccaceae > Butyricicoccus_B. Next base: position 11,320 of record CALWUO010000038.1, on the reverse strand, counting down.
AATCAAAAGCACCAACAATAGTATCTTTTATTCCACCAAATACCTCTTTGCCTTTATCCCAAAGCTCGACAGCTTTAGCTTTAACAGTATCCCAGTTTTTATAAAGTAAAACACCAGCAGCGATAGCAGCACCAATAAATAACACAATAGGGTTAGCAGAAACAAAGCCAAAAGCGAGTTTACCAAAAGAGGCAATAGCACCACCTGCCTTAGCAATACCCGAACCCAAGCCAGTAGCAGCGGTTTTACCGACTGAAACAGCAGATTTACCAAAAGTAGCTAAACCTTTACCCGCACTTGATATAGTAGACTTGCTAAACTGACCAACAGCAGTACCTGCTTTAACAATATTAGAGCCTAAACCCTTAGCAACAGTTTTACCGCCAGACAATGCAGCCTTACCAAACTTACCAATAGCACTACCAGCCTTAGTAACACCAGAACCAACACCAGTGGCAACATTTTTACCAACAGATACAGCAGATTTACCAAAGTTGCTAATAGCACCACCAGCTGTTTTAACTCCTGATGCTACACCAGTACCGACTTTTTTACCAACATTAACAACACCAGTACCAAATTTGCTAACAGCAGCCCCAGTTTTGTTAAACTTAGACATCGCAGAATTATGTATGCGGTCAGCAAAATTCCAGTCAGTCTTTTTTAAAGACTCTGCAAGCTTTGGAATTCTGTCTTTAGCAACAGTAAAAATTGTTTTATTAAAATTATATAAAGTAGATATAGCAGATGCAGTATCAGCTGTAAAAGTTAATATTTTAGAGCCAACAAACACACCGCCCAAAATTTTAAGAGTAGTAATAACAGCATCGCTATTATCTTTGAGCCAGTTAAAAGCATCTACACATTTATCAACTGCCTCAGCACCCGTTTCAACTGCAACAGCAAACTTAGCGTCAAATTCTGTCTGTAAAGTGCTTAAATCGAGAGAATTAACCCAGTTTGTAAATTCATCAGCTTTTGTTAGTACAAAGTCAAGAGCCGAGCCAGCTCTAACACTTCCATCTTCCTCAGCTCCAAAAAGTTTCCAAACTTGATTTTGAGCGTTAGCAGATGCCTCACCAAGCTTACCAGTGACCTCAGCAATCATAGCTTGTCTATCTCTGGTCTGCATAAGTGCATTATTATTTTCATAGAAAGCCTGAGCAGCCGAACCATAAGCACCAGAGAGAGTATCCATAATGAGTTTATTTCTTTCAGCCTCATTAGCACACTCTTGCAAAGCTAGGTTAAAGAAGTCCTCTGTGGTTTGAGCTGCTTTTATAGCCTCGTTCCACTCCTCGTTAGCCTCAGTATTAGCTCTAAGAGCTACACCAAACTTTTCAGCCGAATCAAAGCCCCAAACGAGCATATCGGCGAGCGACCCCGTCACAGTGCCACTTTTTTGAGTTTCATTTATGGATTCGATGAGCCCAGCGGTGTCCATTGCAGTGCCCCACTTTGAGTATGCCCCCGCAGCAATATCAACCCAAGTTGCTATATCTTGAGTGTTTTGTGTAAGTTCAGCAAGTAGCTGTGATGCCTCAATAGCTGTTCCACTATCACCTGTAATCTTGAAAAAGTCTTTATATGCCTCAGCCGCAACCTCAGCAGAATACCCAGCAGTTTCAAAAGCTGCATTAAGCTTACCTTGTTCCGCCCTATATTCCTCAGTAAGTGATGACATAGCCACAAAAGAGCCAGCAAGAGCAGTTGCAGTGCCAGTAAAAGCCTTTGCAGCAGTGGTTGCAAAACCTTTTATAGCATCTCCTGCTTTATTTTTAAAGGCTATAACTTCCCTTGTAGCATCTCGCATTTCTTTACTTACACCCTGAGTGTTTTTTGCGGCATCAAGCAGACCTTTAGACATATTATCCTTGAGGTTCAGTATTGTATGTATAACTTTAGCCATACTTTTCCGTAACCTCCTTAGCTATATCCTTATCAAAAGCTGCAAGAACAGCGGTTTTTATAGTAAGGATTTGCTCTTTTATATATTCGTTTTTTGCGTGAACTAAAAACATCAGCTCAGTTTCAGAAGCAGCTAAAATATGAGCTGGGGTTAAACCTCTTGGAGCATACCAAGCAGCCAAAGATAAAACCCAGTCACGCTCAATTAGTTTTTTATGATATCTTCACTTTCTCCATCATCTTCATTTTGTTCTTTTTCTTTAAAAACACCAACAAATTTTAGGATATCATAACCCATCTGATTACGTTCATCTACACTAAAAAGAAACGGCACAACGTCAGTAGGAACTCTAGCCCCTATTTGCTCTCTTAGTTTTTGGTCTTGCAGTGAAGTACAGCAAGTATAAAGAGCATCGTCAATGGCTTCAAAAAGGCTTTCAGTATCACCATTTCTGACATGCCCCAGCCATTTCATAATTTTTGCATCACTAGGCATAGTTGCGATTAAACACTTATCAGTGTTAGGCACAGGGATTTCACATTGTTTTGTTTTACTCTGCTCACGTTCAGTTCTTTTAGCAAGTAGTTCATCAAAATTCATTGTATTCATAGTTTTAAATCTCCTTTTAAGCAGCAATAGTTTCTAAGAATTCAAAATCAGAGAAATTGAAAGGAATACTTTCATTTATGTTTGCTCTTTTATCAAGAGCCATAATAGTTACCTCTGTAAATGTGATAACACCAATGCGACAGCGTTCCCTTTGACCAGTAGAAGGATTATCAATCAGTGCAACCATTTCACATTCTGGCATGACACCAGACATAAAAGCATCAACAATCAGCTTAACTATTGAGCTATCAATCTTTAAACGCTCAAGGGTTCCAGAACCACTCCAGCCATTATAAATGCTGTAATCAGACATTGAGCCAATAACTTCTATTGTTTCAACGTTACCAGACATTTTAAGTTCAAATTTTTGAGCTGTCATAAGTTCTAGCCCATTGAACCAAATTTGAGCATGACCGCCTTTAAGTATCTGATTTAATATTGCCGCTGGTAATTTGTTACTTGCCATAATTTCACCCCACTTACGCCATATTGACAATAAACGACAAATTTTCCATGCTGCCAAGTACCTTAATATCAGCAAGCAGGAAAAGCGAGCGTTTAAATGTCATTTTTCTAACTTTGGCATCATCCCAGTCAGCCGCCTCAGCCTTACCAGTACCCAGCCAAGCATTACGCTGATTTTCAATATCAACCGTACATACATTGTCATATTCACGGTCTAACACATCAGTACCAACAGCCGCTAATGTCTTGAAATAAGCATTAACACCCGCTATAAATAACATTTGATTGTCCAGGTTATTTTTGTATTTACCTAAATAAGTTTCCTTGAAAGTCCTTCTGATATCATCAGAAATCATATTCATAGCCTCAACTGTTTCTATGTACATCATATCTTCAGTTAAGGTTGAGCCATTTGTAGTTGTAAGTGACGTGCAACCGCTTAAAATTCGCACTTCGTCTACATCATCATTAACTAAGACAAACTTACCATCATTAACAGCAGTACTGCTGTCCTCAAGCTCTGTTACATACATCAAATTATTGCAAAGATAGTTAGTAGAGCTGCTTTTAATATTGAGTGAGGCAAGTATACCGATAAGACTTGCAACATAAAAATCGCCTGTTTTTTCGCCTCTATCGTCATTAAAAGTAACTTTTTCATTGAAAAAGTTAACTATCTGCTTGTTATCTGGTGCATTTGCCTTATAACAAACAGCACGATAATAAATCTGCCTTTGCTCCTTTGCCTTTATCCAACTGACTAAGGCTATTTGGTCTTCTGATGTACCATTTGCAACGCCTATCCAGCCAGTTTTTACGTTTTTTTCGAGTATAGCAAGAGCATCTGCAAGAGTACCATCGCTATCAATACGCACAACATAGCCAAAATAAGGGGAAAAAGATAACATATCTTGTATCTGTAAATAATTATCTTCACTGTATAACGCTTCATCAGCGGTAAGCTCAGCAGCAGATGTGTATTTTTTAATATCAAAATCCTGATTTGTGTCGTCCCTAATAATTAACGTAGCAATACCACGTTCTGAACGAGCAATTAAAGTTCCAGCCTGTTGAATAAAAGTAACAGTAATACTAGGCACAGTTGCCATAAATTAAAAACCTCCTTTTAAATATTCATATTTAGGGTTTCAATATCTTCACTATCATCTATAATTGGTCTTTCTTCGTACCATTCATAGCTCAGTTCAGCGATTAAAACACCATCAGTTTTAGAAAAACTAATACCATCAACAGTATCTATATTGAATTTTCCAATCCATAGCGTATCCTTTAAAAATTCACTTAAGCAGTCTTTCATTGCAAAGTGTTCATTTCTGTAAGAATGCCTGTCTGGTGGAAAATAATAAATCCTGCACAAAAAAGAGCGTAAATCTAAATGAGTTGTATCTCTATTTGCAGTATCATCATCAATCTGGATTTTAATTGATGGTCGTATAATAGGTTCTTCAAGGTCATCAGCTACCACTGGAGCATTTATATTATGAGCAGTGGTAGCAGCTGTAATAGTAGACACTAAAGCCTTATAAATATCAGCACTTTTAATCATTTTTCAACCTCGGTTGCAATTTCATTAAGAAAATCTTCTATTGCATCTACAAATTTAGGTTCAAATTCACGTTTAGCATCTGCAAAAACGTGTTTTCCCTCTCTAAATCCTACCTCTGCACCATGAGACACGATAACATGACCATTTTCAATCAAATGAGCATGTTTAGCACCCGAATAAACTCTAATAGAGTGTGTTTCCTTATCGCCATAAGTGTAATATTTACCACGCTTAATGCTATCTAAATAACCGCCAGTACGCTTTTTAACTTTCTTTCTAGCCACTCTTTTTGTGGCAGTTTTAAGTTTAGTACCCTGCTGATTTAAAAACTTTTTCGCTCTTTTTGGGTTTTCATGAGCAACTTTTGCAAATTGTTTAGAAAGTTGTTCTATCTGGTAAGCGTTAAAACCATCGCTAGGCATAAGCAACACCCCCATTAAATGGAGTATTATCCATAGTGCATATAATTTCCAGCCTGTCAGGGTGTTTATAATGAGGTCGCCAAGTGTCTATGTTATATCTACGGTCTTTGTAAACAAAAAACATATCTTCAGCAATATCTTTTAAGGCATTTGCACGCACAATAATACTATGTGCAAGTTTAGCTTGTGTCATATCCGCAGGCTGAGTTGATAAATTCCCACCAGTCACACGAATACTAGCCCACACTTTTTTATAAAGCTCAACAGTAGGCTTAATATCACCTAAATCTGTTTTTTTAAGTGTTGGTTTGTAAACTGCAATCCTTAAGTTTAAGTCATTAGTAAGGCTCAATTTTCTCACCTACCTCTGGATAAGTCGAAACGAGTGAAATATGACTTATTAAGTCAGATAAGGTATAAGGTATTTCTTTAGTGTCAGTACCAGTTGGAGTGCGATTATCGTACCAATGAGCAGCAAGCATTTTAACAGCATTGTCATAAAGTGAGCTATCACCGCCATCTGGTCTACGCTTGCCCGTTTTTTCTTTTACATAGGTTTCGGCAGCGGTCAGAATGGCAGCAATAGTGCCGTCATCGTCTTGCACATCAATACGAGCGAACTCACAAAATTCAGCAATAGTAATCATTACCCATCAGCCTTTTTAAGCTTTACAAACGCATCAGCTTGACTAGGTTTACAATCAAACATCGCACAGCCAAGGAACTTATAAGAGTTAGTATTTATATCAAAAGCACTTGTAATAGTCACATCTTCAGGCATATTGCCTACAACAGTATATAAATCGCCTAAATATGCCTCATGCTCTTTGATACGCTCATCAAGTACAACATGATAGCCATATATGTAATAGTCCTTACCCTCAGTTGTTACAATATTGTTTTTGCTCTTGTCTTGCAGCGGCATAAAATCAACAAATAAAGTTTTCTTGCTCATTAAAAACTCAGCTCTAGCATCATAACCGCCAGGAAGTAAAGAGATGAGCTTTAAAACATCATTAGTTGCAAGACTTGCAGCAGAACCAACTTCCACAGCGTTTGTGTCATTAGTCCAAGCAGCAGCTGATTCAATACCAGTGCCCTCAGTGCTACCAGCACCAGATATAATAACTTTAGATATTTGCTCAGCCATTTTACGAGCAATCATATCAGTTAGCCAGCTTTCAAACGCTGAAATACTCATCATAATTACAGATTTAGATACTTGTACAAGCTTAGTAATTTCATAAGCAGATAATGTAATTTTGGTTAAAGTATCAGCATCAGGTGTAATATTTTCATTTTCAGTGTGAGCCTTAGCATCTTTAACTTCTTTTTCAACAGCAAAAGTAACATTCCCTGGGACTCTAAGCAGATTGATTTTATCCAGTAATGGAGCAAACTGTTTAACTTTAGTTATGATTGTGTTTGATACCTGAGTAGGCACAACAGCACCAGCCGAATCAGTAACAGTTGTAAAAGCTCGCTTTTCCTGCTCGGTTAAACTAGGTGTATAGACTTGAGAGCAGTGTAAATTTTTAAGCCAAGCACTTCTATACTCTGGAGAACCCACAGTAAACTCTTGATTATTTCGCTGTTCTGGTATTTGTGGAGGATTTAAACCCTGAAAAGGTGTACCGCCTGTGATATTTGCAATCTGATTTAATAAATTACTACGCTTTTCAGCGTTAGCTTTTAATTGATTACGCTTTGCAATCAGCTTATCTACTTCACCATTTAGAGCCTCAATGTTAGCCTCTGGGCTTTCCAGTTCCACCTGAATAGCAGATAAACGCTGTTCTATTTCTTCAATAGTGTTTGGCATATTATCAGCAAAGAATTGTAAGCCTAAACGCTTTCTAAATTCTGATGTTACAACACTCATTTTTTAATCTCCTTTAGTAAGTTTAATTTTAAGTAAAAGTTTTTCCTTAGCTACGTTACGTCTTTCAAGCTCTGCCTCCGCTTTCGCCCAACTTCTCGCTGCAACTTCGGTTGCATCATAAGCAGGAAAATCCACAACAGCAACATCAAATACTTGCTTAATGGCTGTTATTCGTCTTAAATGGTTTGCTTTATCATACTCACTCCTGTTTACAATAAAAGCAAAGCTCATCTGGTCAAGATACCCGCCCCTGATTTCTTCGAAGAGCCTCCGCCCTTCTTCAGTACCGCCTAAATCCGCATTAACTTTAAGTCCCACAGTGTCAACTGTAAGCGTTAGCGTGTTATTGCGAGTTCGTGCAACGGGTTTCCCGCTATGATTATAATTAAGTACGACATTAGACATTTCCGCTCCCGTAAATGCGTTTCTGTCGATAACTTCCTTGTATTTAATACCATCAATCTCATATAGTACAGCTTCACTTTCAAATTTAGCGGCATAGCCTTCAATCTGATAAGAGTTTTCGCCTTCTGTCCTAAATTCAGTTATTTGAAACTGCCTATATTCCCTTGTGTCAGGTGTCATTGCCATTGTTTTCTCCCTCCCCGTCTGTTGGAGTTGTTCTATCTAAATCAATATTTTGTACTTCTGTGTATTCTCGCCTTATATAATATTTGTCACCGTCTGGAATAGGTGACATATTGAAAATCTCAAGTCCCATATTATGAGTGATAAAACCTCTATCAAATAAATTAGTAACAATATTTATCTTTGTACCATTTTCCGCATACTGTAAGCGGTTAGTAGTAGCAACAATCATATTTTTTCTGTTAATTTGAGCAGGTGAAAACACCATGTTTGTTAAAACTTGTGATATATTTATAGCAAAACTTTCTATTTTGCCCTCATAATATGCGTTCCATTCGCTTTCACTGTATGTATTAGTGAGTATTTTCTCATTTGTACCAAAATACTCAAAAACACTTTCTTTAATAAATTCTTGCTGTTTAGGATTTACAACCTGAGCAAAGCTTTCAATTTGCTTGACATCAGCATATTTATTATCAAAAATCATTACAGAAGTATCATTTTTATGTAGATTTTCCTCTGCAAAGCGTTTACGTTCGTCTAAAATAGTATTTTTATTGTAAACACTAGCAAGTCTAGCCATAAATCTAATAGTAGTTGAATTTTTGATAGCATTTACAATTCCCTCATTTTGAGTGTGAGCTACTTGCATTAAAGGATACAAAGTGGAGTTTGTATCACCAAAGAAATCATTTTTATACTGGTGCTGTACAAGCAAACCCGCTTTTTCAAATTCAATAGCAGCCTTTTTACCATAAGAAAAAGAGTATTGGAGATATGGCACACCGCCCACATCAATAACCTTCACTTGAGATGGAAGAACTGGGTAAAAACCGACTATACGACCAAATTCATCTTCAAGCGGCACGACAAAAGCATTGTTTTCAATTTCATAAATCGTTGCAATTCTTGCCAAGAATTGGCTAGAAGTCTGAAAAGGGTTAGGCTTGTTTTGTAAAATATTCGCTAGGTCATGCCTAGCATTGCCCACAACCTCAAGTTTTAGCTTGCTGCAATGCCGTGCAAAAGTTGAAATAGCAGCCCTAGTTAGAGCCATTTCATAAAGACCGCCCTCATAGCTTGTATATACAGGCTGGTAAGCCGTGAGCGTTTTAAAATATCCTGTGAGTTGTTGTTCACTGGGATATCGTTTTTTAGGGAAAATCTTATCAAATAGCCCCATTACTGAGCCTCCTCATTCATTCTTAAAATTTCGTCCTTTTTATCATTAAGGACTTTATAAGCACATATTAAAGCAACAGTGCCGTCAATGCGTTTGCGTGGGTCAATCGTCTTTACAGGCTGAATATTGCCGTTAATATCGGTATCAACACAGGTATTAAGCAAACACATTTTATCTATTGGATTATTATTATCGACTAACAATCCCGCTCTTAAATCTGCCTTTAAATCATGCATAGGCTGTGACAATGTTCGCTTACCTTGGATAATTGGTATCATTGCACGTTCACCAAACTCAGCCTTAAACTCAGCAAGCAAAGTATCATCAATGTGCCATTTGTCGTAGCCTATATATAGCACATAAAGCTCATCTTCACGCAACTCTTTAAACCACTCAAGAGCAACCCTTTTATCTACCTTATGCCCTGGATACGCTCTCATAAAGCCTTGCTTAACCCACAAAGAATAAGGCACATTATCACGTTCTTTGCGGTCACCATTTAAAGCTGCAATGTCTAAAACTTTTTGTGGTATCCAATACATTGAGCGTCTATAAATCTTGCTGTCATTTGGTCGCATACAAAGAGCAGTAGCCGCAAACAGGTCAACCGAGTCCGCAGCATCAAAGCCACCTATGCAGTAATCAAACTTAATATCAAATTTTTCAGGGTTTGAAATTTCCGCCCAAGTAAGCCAAGCGACAGCAGAATTTTCTTTAAGATTGAAGTCTTTAGCTAAAACAGTTGGTAAAAAGCTAGGGTCTTGTTTTGCTTTTTTGACCATCTGCCTTAAAAACTCAATTTTTTTGATAGTTCCAAGTCCAGGGTTAGCTTTTATCCAGTATTTTTCTTTTTTATATTCCTCACGGCTGTCAAGTTCATAAATAAAAGCTAAAAAAGTATCGTCCTCGATAATGCCATCAAGTACGCCTTCTGCATATTCATACTGACTATCAAAAATACCTTCTCTGATAAAGTTATTTGTAGAGATAGAAAACAATATAGGCTGTTCTCTTGATGACATTGATTGTTTCATGTCATCGTAAACCGAACGGTTTTTTATTGCCCCAAGCTCATCAATAAGCACACCATGAGCATTTAAACCATCAAGTTTATTTGTCGCAGACGCAAGCACCATGATAAATCCCATATTGTAAGGGAAATATAAATCTGATTGACGTTTTTTAATTAAGCTCTTAATCTCAGCCGATTGTAAACGCATATTCACACAAGCATTAAAGGCTTTTGCAGCCTGTTCACGCTTAGTTGCAATATTATAAATTTCTGGTGAGCCTTCACGGTCATTCATAAGCAAATCAAGCTCAATACCTGCAATTTCGGTTGTCTTGCCATTTTTACGACCTTCGACAATCATACATTCACTGTATTGCCTTGTACGCTTTTCAGCGTGGATAAATCCAAAAATAGCTTGCCATCTAGCTTTCTGAAATAATTCAAGTTTTAACGGTGCACCAAGCTTGCCCTGTGGCTGTTTGCAAAACATTTCTACAAAGTCAATATGCCTGTTAGCTTCTTCAACGTCAAAAATATATGGATAATATTTTTCAGGAAATCTGAGCTTGTGAAGTAAAACTGCACAAACAGCAATAATTTTTTTACAAGCAATAATTTTTCCCGTAAGAACCAGAACGCAATATTGCTCAAGATAGAACCGCCCTTCTGGTGCAGGATTTTTCTTTGCCTCACGAATCATAGCATTGATGAGCCGCTGCCTTTTTTGCCTTTTCTTGTTTAAGTCAGCTGCTGCCAGCACTCTTGTTTCCTCGACTTATGAAATCAATCAAGCTATTGGCAGCCGAGCCAGCGGAACTGCCATCAGGTAAAGCGTTCATCAGTGTGTTAATAATGGAAGTGTAGTTTTTTATCATCGACAGATACACTTCCACTTCTGGACTTTTTTTGGTTCCATACTGGTTTGCCCCGTTCTGATACTCAGTCACCATGCCTTTTTCGTTGATTTCCGCCTGTAAATCCTCAAGCTTCAGAGCAATAAATGCGGCATTATCTAGGAGTTTCAGCGTTATTTTTTTGGTTTTTGCGTCCAGCTCGGAGAAAATCTCATCGAGCTCCTCACGCACGCATTTATATCTTGTATCCCATTTTTTTGGTGGTCTTCCCACACTCTCACCTCCAGTCTTTTCACCACACCCCCTTAGCAGTTTTTCACCCAGTAAAATTTAGGTTAGGGGCGATTCGGTCAGTACGGGGGTAAAAATTTTTTCAAATAGGGGGGAGTGGATATCCGTACCCGTCGAACTTACATTCGAGTGTTATACTACGTTTTACCTGTGAAATATGCTCGATATTGTGACATTTTTGACATAACAGCTCTAAATTATCATGATTAAGCGTTACAGCTGAATCATTCACGTTGTTCTCAGTTAAATATTTTTTGTGATGAACAATCTTACCAGCTCGCCTTTGACATCTTTCACAAAGACCACCATCAACAGCCACACGCTGAGAAATATAGGCTTTGCGTGTAGTCAACCAATCTTTCGAGTGATAAAATTCTGATGCCCAATCCTGCATATTATTCACTTCCTTTCAGGCAAAATAAAAAGAGCCGATAACCGTAACCACACAATCAATATGCGTAATCACAGTAAATCGGCTCTTGGCTCAATGGCTCTTGGCTCTGGTATATTTATTTCAAATTGCCCTTTACATGCTTTA
>CALWUO010000037.1 GCA_944384745.1 uncultured Butyricicoccus sp. | reverse complement strand
GCAGATGAGATAAAAAAGTTTGGCAATGTAGATGAAGTTATTTTCGGGCATTTTGATGATAATTTACGCACAATGGACTGGAAAGACTTTATTCATAAACTGCTTATAGAAAAATTCAATGCAAAATATATAATATCTGGTCATAACAATAGATTTGGATATAAAGGGCTTGGCACATCTGAAGGAATGGCTGAAGAATGTAAAAAAGCGGGCATAGGATATGATTGTATACCTGATGTAAAGGTTGATGGTATAACAGTATCATCAACATATATTCGTCAGCTTATTTCACAAGGTGAGATGGAAAAAGCAACTAAGTTTTTAGGACACCCGTATATTGTATCTGGAGTTGTTCAGCATGGAAGAAAGGTTGGAACTCGTACATTAGGTGTACCAACTTTAAACTTGGCTTTGCCAAAAGAAATGGTGCTTCCGCCTTATGGTGTCTATGCTACTCTTGTGGTGGTCGATGGTAAAGGCTATCCAGCGGCTACAAATATAGGTATAAAACCCACTTTTGAAGATGGCGGAGCTCCTACTATTGAACCGCATTTACTTGATTTTACAGGCGATTTATATGGTAAATTTATTCATGTTGAGTTTTATAAATTTTTGCGTCCAGAAAAAGCATTTACAGATGTAAATGAACTTAAAAAAGCAATAATGAAAAATGTAGAACAAACAAGAGAATATTTTGAACTGTTTTATCCTCAGATTTAAAATCTGGGGATAATTTTTTATAATAAAAATGCAAAAATGCTTGAAAAAGTAAAAAAAATCAAATAGAATAGATGTGTAACCATGAAAAGAGGGTATATATGTTTAATATCGTTTTGGTTGAGCCAGAAATTCCTCAAAACACTGGCAATATAGCTCGTACTTGTGCCGCCACAGGTTCTATACTTCATCTTGTCCGCCCGCTTGGATTTGAACTAGATGACAAAAAATTAAAACGTGCAGGGCTTGATTATTGGCATTTGCTTGATGTTAGATATTATGATAATCTTGATGAGTTTTTTGAAAAAAATCCAGATGGTCAATATTTCTATCTTACAACAAAAGCACAGCATAGTTATACAGATGTAAAGTTTAATGATAATGCATATTTGCTTTTTGGCAAGGAAACAAAAGGACTGCCAGAAAGTTTACTTATAAAAAATCCTGAAAGATGTATACGCATACCAATGCGTGAGGGTGCTAGAAGTCTAAACCTTTCAAACTCAGTTGCAATAACCGTTTTTGAGGCTTTAAGACAAACAGAATTTAAAGGTCTTGAACAGGCTGGAGTGTTCCCAGTTGATATTGGGCTTGCATTTTAACTAAAAATAATTTAAACTGACAAAGAGTAACTTTTATGTAAAATTGGATATAATAAACAGAAAAGTCTGTGGATAGTTTTGTGTAGAAGTTATTAAAAAAACACTGTAAATACATTTTTGTTAGGCGTGAAATTAAAAAAATACTAAACAATCTAATTTTTTGTGATATTTTTTCAAAAATTCTATTGATTGTTAAGGATAAAACAAGTATAATTCTGTCTTAGGAAGCAGTGTTTGCACAATGCCTGCTCTAAGCGGACAAACCTTCCGCTTTCAGTCCGTTTTGATAAAATTATTTGCTCAAAGGAGAGTCAATATGGATTACAATAAGAAGAATGTAGAAGACATCGACGTAGCTGGTAAGAAAGTAATTGTACGTTGCGACTTTAACGTGCCACAGGACGAAACCGGCAAAATCACTGATGACAAGCGTATTGTAGCCGCTTTGCCAACCATCAAGTATCTGTTAAAGCAGAATGCAGCAGTTATCCTCTGCTCTCATTTAGGCCGTCCAAAGGGCGAGTTCAAAATGAAGTATTCTCTAGCTCCAGTTGCTGAGCGTTTAACTGAGCTTCTAGGTCAGGAAGTAAAGCTTGCTAAGGACGTTATTGGTGAGGACGCAAAGGCAATGGCAGCAGCTCTTCAGCCAGGTCAGGCAATGTTACTTGAAAACGTTCGTTTCCACAAGGAAGAGGAAAAGAATGACCCAGCATTTGCTAAGGAATTAGCATCTATGGCTGAAATCTATGTAAATGATGCATTTGGTACTGCACACCGTGCACATGCTACAACTGCTGGTATAGCTGATTATCTTCCAGCTGTTTGTGGCTACCTAATCAACAAGGAAATCTCTATCATGGGTAAGGCTCTTGCTAATCCAGCTCGTCCATTCGTTGCAATTCTTGGCGGTGCTAAGGTTTCCGATAAGATTGGTGTTATCAACAATCTGATTGAAAAGTGTGATACTATCATCATTGGTGGTGGCATGGCTTATACATTTAGCAAGGCTCAGGGTGGCGAAATCGGAACTTCTCTATGTGAAGCTGACAAGCTAGACCTTGCTAACGACCTGCTTAAAAAGGCAGCAGATAAGGGCGTAAAGCTACTTCTGCCAGTAGATACTGTTTGTGCAGATAAATTTGCCGCTGATGCAACTCCAGTTGTTTGTGAAGCAGGCAAAATTCCAGCAGACCTAATGGGTCTTGATATCGGTCCTAAGACAATTGAACTATTCTCTGAGGCTGTTAAGGACGCTGGTACTGTTGTATGGAATGGACCAATGGGCGTATTTGAATTTGATGCATTTGCAGTAGGTACTAAGGCTGTTGCTAAGGCAATCGCTGAATCTAATGCAATTTCTATCATTGGCGGTGGTGACTCTGCAGCAGCTGTTGAAAAACTTGGTTATGCAGATAAGATGACCCACATTTCAACTGGTGGCGGTGCTTCTCTTGAGTTCCTAGAGGGTCTTGAGCTACCAGGTATCGCTTGCTTAAACGATAAGTAATTTTAATTTATATAAAAAGCCCTTAAAAGCATATGCTTTAAGGACGAAAGGGGTATTAACAATATGAATCGCAGATATCGTAAGACGATTATCGCTGGTAACTGGAAGATGAACAAAACACCTAGTGAAGGCAAGGCTCTTATTGAAGAAATGAAGGGCATGCTTTCTAAGACAAAGTGGTGTGAAGTTGTTCTTTGTGTTCCATTCACTGATATTCAGGCAGCTGTAAAGGCGGCTAAGGGTAGCAAGATTGCAATCGGTGCAGAAAATATGCACTTTGAAAAGTCAGGTGCTTTTACTGGTGAAATTTCTGCTGATATGCTTAAAGAACTAGGCGTTAAGTATGTTATTATCGGTCATTCCGAGCGTCGTCAGTACTTTAATGAAACAGATGAAACTTGCAACAAGAAAGTAAAGGTTGCAATCGAGAATGGTCTTCGTCCAATTCTTTGCGTAGGTGAAAGCCTTGCAGAGCGTGAGCAAGATGTAACTATGGAAGTTATCCGCAAGCAGGTTAAAATTGCACTTCAGGGTGTAACTGTTGATGAGGTAAAGAAAGTAGTTATCGCTTATGAACCAATTTGGGCTATTGGCACTGGTAAAACTGCAACTAGTGAGCAAGCTGGTGAAGTTTGTGCTAAAATTCGTGATTGCCTACGTGAGATGTATGGTGCTCGTGCAGCTCGTGCAATCACCATTCAGTATGGCGGTTCTATGAATGCTAAGAATGCAGCAGAGCTACTTGCACAGCCAGATGTAGATGGTGGTCTTATCGGTGGTGCGTCCCTGAAAGCTCCAGATTTTGCAGCAATTGTAGACGCAGCAAATCAGAACTAATAATTAGCGTTTTTTAACGTTTATTGGGCAGCAGGGGGAAAGCTAATATCGCTTTTATCCCCCTTTTGCCATTAAAGGAGATTTAATTTAGTATGAAGAAAACAAAGCAGGAGGAAGCAGTAGTGGAAAAAAAGACAACAACTCGTCGTACTCGTAAAACTGCTACTACAAAGACTCAGGCAGCTAAAACAGCAACTGCAACAAAAAATGTTGCAAGTGCAGCTAAAAAGCCTCTTGCACTTATCATTATGGACGGTTTCGGCCATCGTGATAGCGACAAGGGCAATGCAATTCATGCGGCTAAAACACCTAACTTAGATAAGTATATGAAGGAATGTCCAAATGTGCTTATCGGTGCATCAGGTATGGACGTAGGTCTGCCAGATGGTCAGATGGGCAATTCTGAAGTAGGTCATACTAATATCGGTGCAGGTCGCATTGTATATCAGGAACTTACCCGAATTACAAAGGCAATCAAAGATGGCGACTTCTTTGAAAATGAAGCTTTTAAGGGTGCTGTTGACCAATGCAAGTGGTTTAATTCAACTCTGCATATCTTTGGTCTAATGAGCGACGGTGGCGTTCACTCACATATTGACCATATTTGTGCACTTCTTGAGCTTGCTAAGAGAAATGGTCTAACTAAGGTTTGTGTACACTGTTTTATGGACGGTCGTGACACTCCTCCAACCTCTGGTGCAGATTATGTACAAAAGGTTGTAGACAAAATGAATGAGCTTGGTATTGGCTGTATTTCTACCATTTCTGGTCGTTACTATGCTATGGATAGAGATAAAAACTGGGACCGTATAGAATTAGCTTATAATGCAATCGTTCGTGGTAAGGGTCCAGTATATGCTGATGCTGTTGAAGCTATTAAAACTTGCTATGCAAATGGCAAGACAGACGAGTTTATTGAGCCAATGATTATTACAGAGGGTGCAAATGTTCAGAAAGATGATGCTATCATCTTCGCTAACTTCCGCCCAGACCGTGCTAGAGAAATCACTCGTGCAATCGTTGACCCTGATTTCAATGGCTTTGCTCGTGAAAATGGCAATTTACAGGTTAAGTATGTTTGTATGACTCAATATGACGCAACTATGCCTAATGTTGAAGTTGCTTTCAAACCACAATCACTTACAAATACTTTCGGTGAATACATTGCGGAAAAGGGTTTAACCCAGCTTCGTATTGCTGAAACTGAAAAATATGCTCATGTTACTTTCTTCTTTAATGGTGGCGTTGAGCAGGAATATAAAAATGAAGACCGTGCACTTATCAAATCACCAGCGGTTGCAACCTATGACCTAAAGCCAGAAATGTCTGCTATTGAAGTTACTGATGAGGTTGTTAAACGCATTAACTCTGATAAGTATGATGTTATCATTCTAAACTATGCTAACTGTGATATGGTTGGTCATACAGGTGTATTTGATGCGGCTGTTAAGGCAGTGGAAACTGTTGATACATGTGTTGGTAGAACTGTTGATGCTATCCTTGCAAAGGGTGGTGCAGCACTGATTACAGCTGACCATGGTAATGCAGACCAAATGCTTGAAGATGATGGAGTTTCTCCATTTACTGCACATTCTACCAATCCAGTTCCACTGGTTCTAGTTGGTAGAAGTGATGTTAAGGCACTTGAAGAAGGTGGCGTACTTGCAGACCTTGCACCTACAATGCTTGAACTGTTAGGTCTTGACAAACCAGCAGAAATGACTGGTAAGAGCTTACTTGTGAAGTAATATAGCTCTAAATATGCTATTTACGATAAATTCAAAGGAGAAGATATAATATGAAGGGTTACATTGAAATTGTTGACGTAGTTGGCAGAGAAGTTATGGACTCCCGTGGCAATCCAACTGTTGAAGTTGAGGTTTATGTAGAGGCTGACACTGGTGCTTATATGGGCCGTGCAGCAGTTCCATCTGGTGCATCTACTGGTATTTTTGAGGCTTGCGAGCTACGTGACGGTGACAAAGACCGTTACATGGGCAAGGGCGTTCTAAAGGCTGTTGACGCTGTAAATGGTGAAATTGCTGAAGCTATCATCGGTATGAACGCTTTAGACCAGCAGGCTATTGACAAGACTATGATTGAACTTGATGGCACTCCAAACAAGACTAAGTTTGGTGCAAACGCTATTCTAGGTGTATCTCTGGCTGTTGCTAAGGCTGCGGCTGAAGCTCTAGGCATGCCACTTTACAACTATATTGGCGGCTGCAATGCTAAGACTCTACCAGTTCCAATGATGAACATTCTAAACGGTGGTGCTCACGCTACTAACAACGTAGAAATTCAGGAATTTATGATTATGCCTGTTTCTGCTCCATCTTTCCGTGAGGCTCTTCGTCGTTGTGCAGAAGTATTCCACACTCTAAAGAAGACTCTAAAGGAAAATGGCACTCCAGCTGCTGGTGTAGGTGATGAAGGCGGTTACGCTCCAAACCTAAAGAAGGACGAGGACGCTCTAAAGGTTATCGTTCAGGCTATCGAAGAAGCTGGTTACAAGCCAGGCGAGGACTTCATGATTGCAATTGATGCTGCTTCTTCCGAATGGTGGAACGACGAGGAGAAGTGCTATGTTCAGCCTAAGTCTGGCAAGAAGATGACTCAGAAGCAACTCGTTAACATGTGGAAGAACTTCGCTGAGAAGTACCCAATTATCTCTCTTGAAGATGGTATGGCTGAAGAAGATTGGGAAGGCTGGGAAATGCTTACCAAGGCTCTTGGCGACAAGATTCAGCTTGTTGGTGATGACCTATTTGTTACTAACACTACCCGTCTAAAGAAGGGCATTGATTTGGGTGTTGCTAACTCTATCCTTATCAAGGTTAACCAGATTGGTTCTCTAACTGAGACTCTGGACGCTATCCAGATGGCTAACCGTGCTGGTTATACTGCTGTTGTTTCTCACCGTTCTGGTGAAACCGAGGATGCAACAATTGCTGACCTAGCTGTTGCTCTTAACGCTGGTCAGATTAAGACTGGTGCTCCTAGCCGTACAGACCGTGTTGCTAAGTACAATCAGTTACTCCGCATTGAGGAGGAACTAGGTGAAGTTGCTCAGTACCTAGGTCGTGACGCTTGGTTCAACCTAAAGTAATTTAAAAATTTACAAGTCGAGTCAGTTTTATACTGGCTCGATTTTTTTTGACCTCTGTGATATACTAAACCTATAAATTATAATTGGAGTGAAATAAAATGCAGTTTATTAAATTCGGTCATGAAACCGAATCAAACATCTTTAATCAGCTTGATGAGAAAAAAAGAGAACTCATAGAGCGAGGTGTAGATGTTATAAATTTATCTATTGGCACACCAGATTTTAAACCTGATGATTTTGTTATGCAAGCAGTTTCTGATGCTGCAAAAAATCCAGAAAATTATAAATATTCAATGTATGATACAGATGAATTAAATAAAGCTGTGCAAGATTGGTATTTAAGACGATATAATGTAAAACTGGATAAAGAACAGATTATGTCTGTTTGTGGTTCACAAGAGGGGATAGCTCATGTAGCATTTCCATTTGTAGGCGAGGGCGATTTAGTTTTAGCTCCAGACCCAGGGTATCCTATTTTTAGTTTTGGTCCTATGATGACAGGTGCAGAACTTGGACTTTATCCATTATATCCAGAAAAAAACTGGATTTTAGATTTTAATGATATTCCAGAAGATGTGGCTGATAGAGCAAAAATAATTATTGTGTCTTATCCTAATAACCCTACAACTGCACTTGCAAATGTAGAGTTTTATGAAAATTTAGTTAAGTTTGCAAAAAAACATAATATTATGGTTATACATGACAATGCTTATTCAGATTTAGTTATGGACGGTCAAAAAGGCTTGTCTTTCCTATCTATTGATGGTGCAATAGATGTTGGTATTGAGTTTAATTCACTTTCAAAAACCTATAATTTAACAGGCATGCGTGTATCATTTGCAGTTGGCAACAAACAAATGATAGAAAAATTTAGAGCTTTTCGTTCACAAATTGATTATGGTATGTTCTACCCTGTGCAAGCTGGTGCGGTAGCGGCTTTAAATGGTAATCAAGATATAGTAAAACGCAATAGGGAGGGTTATCAAGCAAGACGAGATGCCCTCTGTTCTGGACTTCGCAGTATAGGCTGGAATGTGCCAGACAGCAAAGGCACAATGTTTGTATGGGCGAAAATCCCAGATGGTTATAATTCATCTGCTGAATTTATCCTTGAAATGATGGATAAAGCGGGGGTTGTAGCTGTTCCAGGTGAAAGTTTTGGTCAAATGGGTAAGGGATATATACGTTTTGCACTTGTTGTACCACCAGAGCGTATGAAAGAGGTGGTAAGCCGAATTGATAAAAGCGGTTTGCTCAAAAAAGGAGAAAATAAATGAAGTTGATTTCATGGAATGTAAATGGTTTAAGAGCATGTGTAAACAAAGGATTTTTTGAGTTTTTAAAATCGGAAAATCCAGATATTATGTGCTTACAAGAAACTAAGTTACAGCCAGAACAAGCACCACAGATTGATAATTATTATGAATATTGGAATTCAGCAGATAAAAAAGGTTATTCAGGTACAGCTATTTTTTCAAAAAATAAGCCATTAAACATAACTTATGATTTAGATATAGATATCCATGACCATGAGGGTAGAGTTATAACCGCTGAATATGATAAATTTTATTTGGTTACAGTTTATGTTCCAAATTCACAAGATGGTTTAAAAAGGCTTGATTATCGCATGCAATGGGAAGATGATTTTAGAGAGTACATAAAAAAGCTGGATAAAATTAAACCTGTTATAATTTGTGGTGATATGAATGTAGCTCATAAAGAGATAGATTTAAAAAATCCTAAAACAAATCGTAAAAATGCGGGTTTTACCGATGAAGAACGAAACAAGATGACTGAACTTTTAAATGCAGGCTTTATTGATACATATAGATATTTTTATCCAGATTTAGAAAATAAGTATTCATGGTGGAGTTATCGTTTTAATGCTCGCAAAAATAATGCGGGTTGGCGTATAGATTATTTTATTGTATCAGAGCGTTTTAAAGATAATATAAAATCAGTTGATATTTTAAGTGAAGTTTATGGCTCTGACCATTGTCCAGTGCTGCTTGAAATATATGAAAAATAATGATTTTGAACGACCAGATTTATATTTATATGAACAAAATGATAATTCAGAATATTTAGATTTTAATTATCTATATGAACCTGAATGTGAACCTTGTCAATGTTGTGGTGTGGAAAATCCAACTAATATTTTAAAATGCCCTGACTGCTCATGGGAATATGATGATAAGTCAAATGAAGATTTATATATTCCAAGTGAGAGCAATCATAATATTTCACTTTACGAAGCTAAATTAAATTTTGGTATTTTTGGAAGTGCTTATCCGCCTATATTGTGGAATAAATAAAAGATTATGCCCTACATTTTTATGTAGGGCATTTGTGTTTACTTACATTTGATTTAGTTTTTCAAAATGATTGTGAAGTTGCTCAGATGCTATATTGATTTGTTGTGCAGACGCTGCAATTTATTTATTTTGTTAAATGCATTGTAAAGAATAAAGGGTTTAAAAAAACACCTTCTCTACTTTAAAAACAAAAGTAAAAAAGATGTTTTGTAATTGCTTATTTATTAGCCTTCATAATCGTCTTCATTTTCCCAGTTGTGCCAAACTGACTGGACATCATCGTTGTCTTCAAGATTATCAAGCAGTTTACGCATTTTAGCCATATCATCTTCATTGGAAAGTGAAATATAGTTTTGAGGAACCATTTCAATTTCAGCAGATGCAAATTCAAATCCAGCCTTTTCAAGAGCTTCACGAACTGCACCGAAGTCAGCAGGGTCAGTATAAATCTGGAATGTTTCTTCATCAGCTTGGAAATCATCAGCACCAGAATCAAGAGCAATCATCATAGTTTCATCTTCGTCAAGGTCTCCACGCTCTATAATGATAACACCCTTGCGGTCAAATTGCCAACCTACACAGCCAGTAGCCCCCATACCAGCACCGTATTTATCAAGCAGATGACGTACATCAGATGCTGTGCGGTTACGGTTATCAGTTAATGTTTCAACGATAACAGCAACACCGCCTACACCATAGCCTTCATAAGTGATTGCTTCATATTCAATAGCACCATTAGCACCAGAATATTTGTCAAGAGAACGCTTGATATTATCATTAGGCATATTATTAGCCTTAGCCTTAGCGATTACATCTCTTAAACGGGAGTTGTTATCAGGGTTTGCAGAACCGCCCTCTTTAATAGCAATAGCCATTTCACGACCAATTTTAGTGAAGATTTTAGCTTTTTTTGCATCATTTGCACCCTTTTTTTTGGCAATATTATGCCATTTGGAATGTCCACTCATATTTAATACGCTCCTTATATAAAAAGAAAAATAATAGTCTTAGCTTATTTTATCAAATAAGCCCTAAAAGTGCAAGTATGGCTGTTTTACACACAAAAAAACCGCAGATATTAAATCGTCCACGGTTTATGCTTGGTCGAGGTGACAGGATTTGAACCTGCGGCGTCTTCGTCCCGAACGAAGTGCTCTACCAAGCTGAGCCACACCTCGAAAATCACTATATTTGAATTATATATTAGTAAATTTTAAATGTCAACTTAATATCTATGTTCATAAAATATCATAAAAGGGGTGTGACAGTTTATGGATATTATAATCAGTATACTAGCGGCTTTAGGTGTTATTTGCATTTTAAAAGAAGTGTATGCTATAATTATGATAAATTGTGTAAATGATGAAAATAATATAGTTTTAATTATAAATGGTGATGGAATAAAAAGTGAAATAATGCTTAGAAAAGCACTTTTAATTCGTCAAAAATATTTTAATAAAATGCAGATAATATTTATAGAAGATAACATATTAGAGTCAACGCCTGCAAAACGTATGGCTCAAAAGTACCAAATGGTATATATAAACAGAGAGGAATAAAAATGACAGAATACCAAGTTGTTTGTGGAAGATTATCACAAATAGTGTTTCAAAATGAAGAAAATGGCTATGCTGTAATACGCTTAAATGCAGATAATGGTGAAGAAATAACTGCAACAGGTTGTATGCCTGCTCTTGGGATTGGTGAAGAACTAACCCTTTATGGAAAATGGATTACACACCCATCTTATGGCGAACAATTTACAGTTGAGAGTTTTGAAAGACATTTGCCTGAAACGGTGCGAGGTATTGCCGACTATTTGGGTTCAGGTATTATAAAAGGTATTGGACAAAGACTTGCGGAAAAAATAGCTCATACTTTTGGTGAAAAAACCTTTGATATACTGCAAAATGAGCCAGAAAAGCTATGCAAAATAAGAGGCATAACGCCTAAAAAAGCAAAACTTATAAGTTCACAATATATAGAAATGAGCGAAATGAGACTTTTAATGGATTTTTTGGTTGAAAATAGCTTGCCTGTTTGGCTGACACCAAGACTTTATAAGCGTTTAGGTTTAGATGCAATGGACGCACTTAATGAAAATCCATATTTGTTATGTGATGAATATTATGGAATAGATTTTGAAATTGCTGATACTTTAGCACTTAATTTAGGGCTTTCAAGGGTTTCTGATGAACGTATAGACGCAGGTGTGCTTTATACTATGACATTTAACCTTTCAAATGGTCATACTTTTATACCTATTGAAAAATTGGTCGTTGCCGCATGTTCGCTTTTATCTGATGATGAAGTTGAAATATTTCCTGAAAATATTTTAGACAGTATAAATAGACTGGAAATACAAGCTATGATAGTAAGGGAACAAATAGCAGGTAGAGATGCAGTTTATTTAAAACAAATGTATGAAGCAGAGGATTTTTTAGCGGTTGTTTTAAAACATTTAGCAACCAGACATTATAAATATGAGTTTGATTTAGATGATTTATTTATTGCACTTTCAGAAAATTCAGATGTTGAATACACAACACTTCAGAAAAAGGCTATTATTCAGTCAGCACAATGTGGAGT
Organism: uncultured Butyricicoccus sp.; assembly: GCA_944384745.1. Lineage (GTDB taxonomy): Bacteria > Bacillota > Clostridia > Oscillospirales > Butyricicoccaceae > Butyricicoccus_B. Next base: position 6,847 of record CALWUO010000037.1, on the reverse strand, counting down.
TTCTATATTAACAGGTGGTCCTGGCACAGGCAAAAGTACAACAGTGCGAGGAATGATAAAACTATTTGAAGCATTAGGGCTTTATGTTGTTTTAGCAGCACCAACAGGTAGAGCCGCTAAACGCTTGTCTGAACTTTGTGATATGGAAGCTAAAACAATACATCGTTTGCTTGAAGCGGGTTATAACAATGGGGGAAGATTAAGTTTTCAACGTGGACTTACAAACCCGCTTGATTGTGATGTTGTTGTGCTTGATGAAGTTTCAATGGTTGATATATCGCTTATGCAAGCTCTTGTTGCAGCTATGCCTAAAAATGCAAGACTTATTTTAGTAGGAGATGCAGACCAGCTCCCACCAGTAGGGCCAGGAAATTTTTTAAGAGATATGATTTTATCTGGAAAAGTGCCAGTTACTGAACTTACAGAAATTTTTAGACAGGCACAAAAAAGTGATATTATTATGAATGCTCATGCGATAAATGCAGGGAAAATGCCAATTCCATCGGGTAAAGATGGCGATTTCTTTATTATGCGTAAATCAGATACAGCAAGTATTATACAAACAGTTACCGAGCTTTGTAAAAATAGATTGCCTAGTTATTATGGTTTAAACCCATCACAAATACAAGTGCTTTCGCCATCACGCAGACAGGGAGCAGGCACAATGCAGCTCAATCGCTCATTGCAAGAGGCATTAAATCCAGAGTCACCAGAAAAAAGTGAAAAACGCTTTGGGGATATTGTTTTCCGTGAGGGTGACAGAGTTATGCAAATTCGCAATAATTATGATATTGTTTGGGAACGTGTTGACGGAAGTGACCAAGGAACAGGAATGTTTAACGGTGATGTGGGCGAGATATTGCAGATTTTCACTATGCAAGAGTGTTTAATAGTTAAATTTGATGATAAAATAGCGACTTATACATTTGATATGTTAGATGAATTAGAGCTTGCTTATGCAATAACTGTACACAAGGCACAAGGTAGCGAGTTTGAAGCGGTTGTGGTTGCATTATCAAACGGTATTAGTAAAAGACTTTTAACAAGAAATATATTATATACAGCTATAACCAGAGCTAAAAAACTGCTTGTTATAGTAGGCTCACAGGAAACTATTAGTATTATGGTTAACACTAATAACAAAGGAAGAAGATATAGTGCATTAAAAGCCCGCATGAATATGGAGGAATAATCAAATGTTTGATTTACTCTATCCACATAAATGCCAAATTTGTGGTAAAGATGCGGATATATTGTGCGATGATTGCCTTAAAAAAGGCGATTATTATTTTTATCAATCTCTTAAACTTGATAATATAGATGATGCAGATGCACCGCTTGTTTATCGTGATTTTGTGCGTGATGCTATGCATAAATACAAGTTTAATGGTAAACGCTCATATGCAGATTGGTTTGCAGGATTTACAGCAGAATGTATACAAAGCAAGCTTGATATTTGGAAACCAGATTTTATAACTTATGTGCCTTTATCATTTGGCAGATGGTTTAAAAGAGGTTACAATCAATCTGAACTTGTAGCAAAAATTATTTCAAAAAAGCTTGGTTTACCTATTAAAAAAACGCTTGTAAAACGTGCATTTATAAAGAAACAATCAAATATAAATGATAAGAATAAAAGGGCAGAAAATGTAAAAAATGCCTTTAAAATAACCAAAAATGCAGATGTAAAAAACAAAAGAATTTTGATTATAGATGATGTTATAACAACTGGTGCTACAATTTGCTCTTGTGCTAATGTGCTACGTAATGCAGGAGCAAAAAAGATATTTGTAGTAAGTATGACAAAAACTCCTATAAAGTCCAAAAAAATTTAAAACTTGTAGAAAACTTATTTAAAATATTACTATTTTGTTTCTTGCAATACGGCATGAATAAGGTATAATAAATCTAAAGGAAAAGTTCTGGAAAGCAGGTTACAAAAATTATGAGTACACAAAATCAGCCAAAAAGAAAAAGAAGTTCTTTTTGCTTTTTTTCAAATGATGTGGGAATAGACCTTGGTACTGCATCAGTACTGGTTTATGTCAGAGGTAAAGGCATTGTTTTAAATGAACCATCAGTAGTAGCAGTGGATAAAACCACAGGTAAAATTTTATCAGTAGGTGATGATGCAGAAAAAATGCTTGGTCGCACCCCTGGGAATATTATCGCTATTCGTCCACTGCGTGAAGGTGTTATTTCTGACTATGAAATGACCGAACGTATGATTAAAGAATTTATACGTAAGGTTTTGGGTATGCGTCTATTTAAACCAAATGTTGTTATGTGTGTTCCATCAATTATAACCGAAGTTGAAGAACGTGCGGTTATTGATGCAGGCACTCAGGCAGGTGCAAAACGAGTATTTTTAGTTGAAGAACCTGTTGCAGCGGCTATTGGTGCAGGAATTGACATTTCAAAAGCTAACGGTAATATGATAGTTGATATTGGTGGTGGTACTACTGATATAGCTGTAATTTCACTTGGTGGTATTGTAGAGTCTACATCTATTAAAATCGCAGGTGATAAGTTTGATGAGGCAATAGTTAAATATATCCGTAGAAAACATAATGTGCTTATTGGAGATAGAACAGCAGAATCTATTAAAAGAGAAATTGGCTGTGTATATCCTAGACCAGAAGAATCATCAATGGAAATCAAAGGTCGTTGTTTGATGACTGGTTTACCACGCACATTTACAGTGGAGTCACATGAAATTATGGGTGCATTTGATGAGGTTTCAGCAACTATTGTTGAAGCTATTCATGGTGTTCTTGAGCGTACTCCACCAGAGTTAACTGGTGATATCTCAACTAATGGTATTGTTATGACTGGTGGCGGTGCATTGATTTGGGGATTTGATAAACTTATTGCCGCTAAAACTGGTATACCAACTAGAGTTGCAGAAGATGCGATTTCATGTGTAGCACTTGGAACTGGAAATTGTCTTGAAAATCTCGATAAAATGCAAGATGGCACTATGAATTTATCTCGTAGACGTCAAATGATGAACTAAAAACTAAAACACACTGATTTTTTTAGTCGGTGTGTTTTTTTATGCCTAGAAAAATATCAGTTTGATGTTTTACTATTGGTGCTAAAATCCATAAACCATATAAATTGGGTAGTGCCATAAGTGCGGAGGATATATCACATAAAACAAGTAAATCAATAAGTGGAAAATGACTTGCAAATGCAACTGAAACAGCAATTAATAAAGGATAAAATAATGTATTTTTAATATTTAGCCATTTAAGACAAGTAAGCCCATAAAAACTCCAACCAAGCACGGTTGATACAGCAAGAAAAACAACAGTTATTGATATAAATTCATTTGCAATATCTCCAAAAAGTGAGGAAAAAGCAAAACTTGTCATAGAAATACCATGTAAATTACTATTATCAGCATCAGTGACAAGTATAACAAGTGAGGTCATTAAACATACAATAAATGTATCAATAAAAACTTCAATAGCACCTAACATACCCTCTTGGCAAGGTTTAGCACCAACTGTACAACCATGTGCAATAGGTGCAGAACCCATACCAGCTTCATTGGAAAATACACCTTTTGCAAAACCATCAGAAATTGCTCTACTTGTTATAAAGCCAATTAAGCCACCACTGGCTGCAAATGGTTCAGTAACACCATAAAATATTTTTAAAATTGCATTTGGTATTTCATGTTTATGAATTATAAGCACAATTACACCAGCGGTTAAATAACCAATTGTCATAAAAGGAACTATTATTGATGAAACCTTTGCAATTCGTGTTGAACCACCATATAATATAGGTAAAAGCAAAACCCCTGTTATAATACCAATAGATATTTTAGAAATTGGTAAGACATTGCTTATAGCTTCGGCTATTGCACTACCTTGAGCGGCTGCACCTGTGCCAACTGCTGAGATAATACAGAATATAGCGAAAAATTTTGCAAGTAGTGGTAAATTTGCACCTTTTGATAAATAGACCATAGGACCACCAACAGGACTTTTATCTTTAGTTTGATAGTATACAGCAAGCAGTAATTCAGAATATTTTGTCGCCATGCCAAGAAAAGCGGCAACTAACATAAAAAATACTGCACCCGCACCACCAAACTGTATTGCTATTGCAACCCCTGCAAGATTTCCTACACCAAGAGTACCGCCAAGAGAGGTGCAAAGTGCTTGCCATGGTGAAATGCCGTTTTTTGAATTATTGTTTTTTAGTTTAAGCAATTTCGGAAAACACCAAAGCTGTACAAAACTAGATGAATATGTTAAATATATACCTGTAAGTAAAATTATAAGAACAGTAAAAGGTCCCCAAAGTGTATAACGTATTTGATTAAGTAATGTCATAAAATAGATATCCTCCCTAGATTAAATTTATGTTTTAATATAAGGAGAAAGAACGAAAGAGGAAAATATAAATGAAATATATGAAAGCTGCTTTAAAACTAGCACAGAAATCAGCAGATGAGGGCGAAGTGCCTGTGGGTGCGGTTGTTGTATATGAGGGAAAAATAGTAGGACGTGGCAGAAACCGCAGAGAAACAAAAAAAAGTGCAATTCATCATGCAGAGATAGAGGCAATAGAAAAGGCTTGTAAAAAGCTAGGCGGTTGGAGACTTCACAAATGTGATTTATATGTGACGCTTGAACCTTGCCCAATGTGCACAGGTGCAATTATAAATGCACGAATTAAAACATTATATTATGGTGCTAAAGATGAAAAAGCGGGTTCTTGTGGTACACTTGTAAATCTATTTGATTTGCCATATAATCATAAGCCTGAAGTTGTTTCTGGTGTTATGGAAGAAGAATGTGCTGATATACTAAAAAAGTTTTTTAAAGATTTAAGAGAGCGTAAGAAAATAGAGCGTAAAAAAAGACGAGCTGAACAGTAAAAACTCAGCTCGTTTTGTGTTTTTATTTATAACGTGAACGGTCAGGTGCCCAACCATCAAGTGGATAACGTTGTATTGCACCAAAGACTCTTTCTCTTAATGCAGGGTATTGTTTTTCTAAATCTTTAAGCAGTATTTTAACTTCTTCACGTTTTGTATTACCATCAGCAGGGCATGGATTATGCACAATAGGCATATTATAACGTCTTGCAAATGATTTAACATTCTTTTCAGGTACATATAAAAGCGGGCGAATAAGTGTAACGTCCATTCTATCAAGATATGTTACAGGCTTAAAACATGAAATTCTGCCCTCATAAAACAATGACAGCATATATGTTTCTACAACATCATCAAAATGATGACCAAGTGCTATTTTATGACAACCAGCCTTAATAGCTGCATCATGCAATGCACCACGACGAAGTTTTGCACAAAGTGAACAAGGATTTTCTTCATTGCGAATATCAAAAACAATTTGTTTAATTTGAGTTGGAATTTTAATATATTCTACTTTTAATCTGCGACAAAGTTCATCAACACGTGAAAAATCCATGTCATTATATCCCATTTCCAATGTGATTGCGACCACTTCAAATTTTTTAGGGTAAAAACGACGAAGTTCTGCAAGTGCTGTCAAAAGTGTAAGTGAATCCTTACCACCAGACACACCTACGGCTATACGGTCGCCATCTTCAATCATATGATAATGGTCAATCGCACGACGTACCAATGATAACATTTTTTGCATATACATAATCCTCTTTAATAATCTTTTATATCATAGTATTATTATATAGATATAACAGAAAATTAAAAAAACTGCAAATAAAAATTTTAAAATTGAAAATGAGTATTTAAGAGTATTTATAAGAATATAAGAGAATAAAAGAGTTTGTTTGGGGTTAAATTAAAATATTAAAAAAATCGGTTGACATTAGCTTTTGATTGTGGTTTAATAGTTAAGGCTTAAAAAAAGCAAGGTTTTAAATTTGTAAATAATTTTGTAAATCATTAGATTTAATATATTATGGAGGAAATGCACTATGTCTACTTTTATGGCAAATGCTAATAGTGTTGAGCGTAAGTGGTATATCATCGACGCTGCTGGTAAACCACTAGGTCGTACAGCTGCTACTGCTGCTATGTTACTACGTGGCAAGCACAAGCCTACTTTCACCCCTCATGTTGATGGCGGTGATTTTGTAATCATCATTAACGCTGAAAAAGCTGTTCTTACTGGTAAGAAGTTAGAGCAGAAATATTATCGTCATCATACTGGCTGGGTTGGTGGTCTGAAAGAAGTTCAGTACCGCACAATGATGGCTGAAAAGCCAGAACTGGCTATGCAACTCGCTGTTAAGGGTATGCTACCAAAGAACAGCATTGGTCGTCAGTCTGCTACACGTCTTAAGATTTTCAAGGGTGCTGAGCATAAACATGCTGCTCAGATGCCTGTAGTTTGGGATAAGTAATTCTTGTAAGGAGGAAATAATCAATGTATACACCTAAGAAAGCATATTTCTACGGTACTGGCAGAAGAAAGTCCTCTGTTGCAAGAGTTCGTCTGTTCCCAGGTGGTACCGGTGAAATCAAAATTAACAACCGTACTATTGACAACTACTTTGGTTTAGAAACCTTAAAGCTGATAGTTCGTCAGCCACTAGAGGCTACTAATACCCTAGGTAAGTTCGATATCGAATGCACAGTAACTGGCGGTGGCTTTACTGGTCAAGCTGGTGCTATTCGTCATGGTATCTCTCGTGCTCTGCTTCAAGCAGACTCTGATGAGTACCGTCCAACCCTAAAGGCTGCTGGCTTCTTAACTCGTGACCCTCGTATGAAGGAACGTAAGAAGTACGGTCTGAAGGCAGCCCGTCGCGCTCCGCAGTTCAGCAAGCGCTAAACTTTATCAAAAGTGGTCAAAAACCCCGGAACTACGCGGTTTCC